>NZ_BAAGVB010000003.1:43585-409054 GCF_054781095.1 Frigoribacterium salinisoli | reverse complement strand
ATGATCAGGTCCTTTGCTGTGGTGTGCGTTCCCTGGTGAGGTAGAAGGGGTTCGCCACCGGACGCCGATCGGTTTGGAGCGGATGCCGGGAGTCGGCTGGGAGCGCCGCCGGGGCAGAGCCGGTACGGTCCCGCGACCCTCAGCGCAGCGGCCGCCCGACGAGCTCCGCACTGCGCTCCCACAACGCGCTGGCGAGGGCGCCGTCGCGCGACCTCGGGTGCAGGGACCAGGTGGCCACGCGCTGTCGCTCGTGGTGCTCGCCGGGCTGCCACCAGCCTCCTGACGGCTCGGTCGCCATGCGCACCAGTTGTCGCGCACCGGTCGCAGGGGTGCCCAACGCCCGCGCCGCGACGGGGTTGCGGTAGAGCAGGCCGAGGGGGCCGCTGCGGGCGCCCGTCGCGAAGCCGCTCGAGATGATGCCGGGGTGGAACGACGCGGCCGTGATGCCGTCGCCCCCGTGCCGCAGCTGCAGCTCGCGGGTGAAGAGCTGGTTCTCGAGCTTGCTGTCGCCGTAGGCCTTGTTCGCGCTCCAGCGACGGTCGTTGTCGAGGTCGTCGAGGTCGACGTCGCCGAAGAGCCGTGCCGCGATGCTCGAGGTCTGCACGACCGTCGCCCGGCTCGCGACCAGGACGTCGAGCAGCAGGTCGGTGAGCAGGAACCCGGCGAGGTGGTTCACCTGGAAGGTCGTCTCGTGCCCGTCGACGGTGCGACGCTGCTCGCCGAAGACGCCGCCCGCGTTGTTCGCGAGCACGTCGATGCGGGGGTGCTCGCGCCGCAGCGCCTCGGCGAGCTCGCGCACGTCGTCGAGGCGCGAGAAGTCGGCCACGTGCGAGGCCACGCCCAGGGCGTCGGCGACCCGCCGGGTCTTCTCGGGCGAGCGGCCGACGACGACGACCTCGTGGCCGAGCTCGTGCAGCGTGCGGGCGGCGCTGGCCCCGATGCCGTCGCTCGCGCCCGTGATGACGATGGTCTTCGGCACGGTGGTCCTCCAGTCGGGTCGCCCGGTCGGCGTGCCGTGATCCTACCGACGGGCGTCAGGAGGCCCGCCCGGGCGAGGGCGCCCGTCGCATCGGTACCGTGGCCGGGTGACCGAGCCGACCCGCACCTCCGCCGCGCCCGCACCCGCACCCGCTGGGCCCGGGGCGACCGCCTCCGCGTCGGCGCCCGCGGACACCCGCACCTTCGACGCCCCCGCCGGGCGTATCGTCGGCCGGGTCGACGGCGACGTGGTCCGCGTGCTGGGCGTGCCGTACGCGGAGGCGGGCCGCTTCGAGCCGCCGCGCCCGCTGCCGCGTGCCACCGGACCGGTCGAGGCCTTCACGCGGGCCCCGGCCTCACCGCAGCTGCCGTCGCCGTTGCTGGCGACGCTCCTCGAGGGAGCCGAGGCCGGCATGGTCGACGACGAGCGCTGCCAGGCGCTGTCGCTCACGGTGCCCGCCGACGTGCGGCCCGGCGAGCGGCTCCCGGTCATGGTGTGGATCCACGGCGGCTCGTACGTGACCGGGGCCGGCGACCTCGACGTGTACGACCCGGTGGCGCTCGTCACCGAGCAGCGGGTCGTCGTCGTGACGGTCACCTACCGCCTGGGCATGTTCGGCTACTTCGGCGGCGGCGACGGCGACGGCGACCGCGACGGCGGGGCGGTGCCCGCGAACCTGGGGCTGCTCGACCAGCTCGCCGCCGTGCGCTGGGTGCACGAGAACGTGGCGGCGTTCGGCGGCGACCCGGACACGGTCACCCTGTTCGGCCAGTCGGCGGGCGGCGACGCGGTCGCGCACCTCATGATCGCCGAGGGCGCCCGCGGCCTGTTCCGTCGGGCGATCGTGCAGAGCGCGCCGCTGGGCATCACCCGTCGGCGGGCGCGCATGAACCGCGCCATGGTCGCCGCCGTCGGGACGCCTTCGCGCGACGCCACCGTCGAGGAGGTCCTCGCGCTGCAGCCCGTGGCCGAGCGTGCCGCCCGGCGCTTCGGCCTGCGCGGCGGCATGGCGTTCGGCGCCCAGTACGGCCGCGCGCCCCTGCCCGCCGAGGGCGACGTCGACGACGCCTGGCGGGAGGCCGCGCCGCACGTCGACCTCCTCATCGGTTCGACGAGCGACGAGACGGCCCTCTTCGCCGAGGGCGTCCCCGCCCTGCGGCGGGTGCTGTCCACGCCGGTGGTGGGGCGTCCGCTGCGGCGCCTCCTCGTCGGGACCACGACGCGCCTCCTGTACGCGGCCGACGCGCGCGCCTTCGCGCGGCGGCACCGGGAGGCCGGGGGACGAGCGGTCCGGTACGAGTCCACCTGGGCGCCCGAGGGCAGCGGCTTCGGCGCCGCGCACATCACCGAGCTGCCGCTGCTGCTGGGCACCCGCCGGGCGTGGGGGGACACGGCGCTCCTGGGGCGGGCCTCCTGGGACGACGTCGAGCGCCGCGGCCGCCGCGTGCGCCAGATCTGGGCCGACTTCGCGCGCACGGGGACCGTCGCGCCCGACGCGGCCGCCGGTCGGCAGAGCACGATCCGCCTGCACCGCGACTGACGCAGGAGGCGCGGGGCCGGCCCGGGCGGGTCCCGTCGTCTGGTCCGCGGGCCAGCGATCGACGTCAGGTGACGGTGATCGCGGTGCCGAGGGGGAGCTCGGCGAGCGGCTCGGTCACCGCGGCCGGGACGCGCACGCAGCCGTGGGCGCTGCCCGTGGGGTCTGGGGAGAAGTGCAGGGCGGTCAGGGCGGAGTCGCCGCCGTAGCTCGCGAGGAGGACCGTCCCACGGGCACTCGGGCACGACCAGGAGGCCTGCCCGGAGGGGGACCGGACGCTGATGGCCGGGCCAGGCCCTCCGACGGCGTTCAGCACTGCACGACGAGCCCCGTGAGGGCGCGCACGGTGGTGCTCGTGTCGGCCGTGCCCGTCCACGAGGGCGCGTCGACCGGGACGGCGCGCACGGTGAGCGTCGTCGGGCCCAGCGACAGCAGGCCACCGGTGATCGGTGCGGTCCGGACGGTCGGTGCCGCGGTCGCGACGACGAGCCCGCCCGGCGTGACGACCTCGAACCGGAGCACGGCCTCGCCCACGTAGGTCCAGGCGACCGAGGCCGTGGTCAAGGACGTGTTGGTGCAGCGCACGGCGGAGGGTGCGGTGACGGTCCGCGTCGCCAGCGTCGAGGTCGGCGACGACGTCACCGCCCGGAACGGCGCCGCGACCGCCTCGGCGGGCAGCAGTGCGCCGATGCCGGTGGCCGCGACGACGACCGACAGGCCGCCGGCGACGCTGCGTCGCCGACGCGTGCGCCGGTGCTGCCGTCGCAGGACGCGCCGCGGCGTGCTGCCCGCGATCGAGGCCGTGCCGACGCCGGAGGTCGCCGTCGCGACGCCGAGGGCGAGGTCCTCGCCCGACGTGCCCGGGACTCCTGCGCGTCCTCCGTCGGGCCCGGTGCCCTCGACGCGCCGCCGCAGCGCGCCGTCGATCGTGCTCAGGGCGAGCAGCACCGCGATCGAGGCCGCCAGGAGGCCCAGGCGGGCCACGTCGCCCTCGCGGGCCCAGGTGACGGGCAGCCCGATCCACGGCACGCGCAGCATGCCCACGCCGTGCACGGCGTCGGGGTGCACGGGCGAGCTGTCGGCCTCGGGGTTCGCGTCGCCCTTGGTGACCAGGGAGCCCGCCTCGCCCGTCTCGGTGAACCGGTGGAACCGCAGGCGACCGTCGTGGTCGGGGTCGTCGGCGAGCAGCACCTGGCCGACGCGCAGGTCGCTCGTCGGCACGGGCTTCGACACGACGACGTCGCCGACGCGCACGCGCGGCTCCATCGACCCCGTGACGGTCGTCGTGGAGTGCCAGCCGACGAGCGTCGGGGCGGTGGCCCAGAAGGCGAGCCCGAGCAGGACCACGAGGACGCTGCGCGAGGCGGTCGCGACGACCAGCCTCGCCCAGTCGGCCACGGGGTCCGGCGCGAGCGGGGCGGGGGAGGGGGCGGCGGGGCGCACCGTCGCGGCACGGTGCCGCGACGGCGCCGCCGCGACGGTGTGCGCGGACACGACGGGCGTCGGGGCGTCGACTAGTTGTTCTGCGCCTCCCACGTGAACCCGAGCGAGGCGGAGGCGCCCTGCGAGGTGTTCGCGAGGGTCGGCGAGACCGTGTAGCTGATGCGGTAGGTGCGCGACTCGGCGGCGGTGCCGCCCGCGGTCACCCACCCGCCGGTGGCGTTGGCGTAGTTCGAGTGCGCCGTGGCGAAGCCCGCGAGCGACGCGTTGTAGAGCGTGCCGCCGGTCGTCGCAGGCGTGAAGCCCGTGCACGAGCCGAAGCTGCCGCCGGTGCCCTGCTCGACCGTGAGGGTCGTGTTCGCCGCGAGGTCCTTCGTCGAGGAGGCGCCGGTGCCGTAGAGCTTGACGGTCGAGGGCAGCGTGCCGGTCGAGGTGACGGTGATGCACTTCGCGTCGGTCGAGCCCGGCTTGAGGTTCGTCGCCGAGAACAGCGCGGTGCCTCCGCTGCCGCCGGCGCCGCCGTCGTCGTCCGTGAGCGCGACGGAGCCGGTGGCCCAGTTGCTCGTGGGGTTCTCGGTCGTCGACGAGAACGCGGAGTACGACGCGGTCGACACGACGGCACCGGAGGCGACGAGGGCGACGGGGACGCCGATGAGGGCGGCGAGGCGGGCGGTGCGCGGGGACACGGCGGACATGGGGTGCTCCTGATCAGCAGAGAAGGGTGCGCACGGACGTGCGCGGAGGGAGGAGCCGGGGGTGCGTCGAGCGGGTGGTGGGTCCGCGTCGTGCCGGCGGGAGCGGGCGTGGTGAGGGCCCGGCTCAGGTGGTGCGAGAGAACGGTACGTCGGCGCGCCGCGATGCGCAACGGGTGCTCCTGCGGCGGGGAGCGCCGGGACGCCCGACGCCCGTCCCGGGACGCGGAACGTAACGCGCCCGAAACCGCACCGCGCCGCTCACGGAAACACCCCCTGGATACCGTCCGATCACCAGAGTCCGGCACCCCTCACCCGGGTGCACCTCGACCGAAGGGCGCCTCCGCCGATGCCGCACGCCTCCCCCCGTCCCGTCCCCGCCCGGGCAGCCCACCGGCTGCTCGCGGCGGCCGTCCTGGCCCTCGGCCTGGGTGCCGTCGGCGTCGCCGTCGGCGCCCCGCCGGCGTCGGCCGCGCCCGACCTCCCCGGGTCGCCGACGCTCGTCGTCGCGCCCGCCGAGGTGGCCCCCGGCGACCCCGTCGACGTCACGGTGACCCTGCCCGACGTCACCGACGCCTACGCCGTCGAGCTCGCCCTCGACGTCGACCCGGCCGTGCTGGCCCTCGTCGAGGGCAGCGCCGCGGGCCCCGCAGGAGGCTTCGACACCGCCCGGCAGGACGACGCGACGATCACCGTCGCGCACACCCGCCTCGGCGCGTCCCCCGGGCTGGAGGGCGACGTCGTGATCACCGTGCAGCTGCTCGCGCTCGCACCCGGCGACGGCACCGTCGCCCTCACGGGGGCGACCCTCGTCGGTGCCGACGGCGTCGTCCTCGCCGTGCCCGCCGCCGGGCTGCCGGCCGCGGACCTGGCCGTGGTCGCGCCTCCTGTCGTCCCGTCGCCCTCGCCGACGTCGCCCGCGCCGGCCCCGTCACCCACCGACCCGGCAGGAGGCGCGACCGCGTCCCCCGGCCCGTCGCCCTCGGCGTCGATCGCCCCCGCCGCCTCCGGCAGCACCCCGACGGGCGACCTCGCCTGGACCGGCTCCGAGCTCGGCCCGGTCGTCGGCATCGCCGGTGCCGCGGCGCTGCTCGGCGCCCTCGCGCTGGCCGCCGGCGCCCTGCGCCACCGTCGGCTCGCCCGCGCCCACGAGGACGGAGCGGGCGAGTGAGCCCCGCGACGCGCCCCGCCGTCGTCCGTCCCGCCGTCGTCCGTCCCGCCCTCGCCCCGACCCGGAGGACCTCCACCGTGACCCCTCGCCGCCGCACCGCCGTGGCCGCCGCCACCCTCGGCTGCACCGCCCTGCTGGGCGGGCTCGTCGCCGTCCCCGCGCAGGCGGAGCCCGCCCCCGGGGCGGCACCGGCCCCTGCCGCGGGCGCCTACCTCGCGCCCTGGTACACCGAGCTCGACCTCACGGGCGACCGACAGGTGACGCCGGACGACCTCGAGCTCGTCGCCACGGCCCTCGGTGCCGTCGCGGGCACGCCGCGCTACGAGGCGGTCGCGGTGGCGGACGTCGACGCCGACGGCGCGATCACGGTCGCGGACCTCGCCGCCGTGTCGCAGCGACAGGTCTACGACGACGGTCCCTTCCAGCTCGTCGAGGCCACCGCGATCGACATGCAGGCGGCCATGAACGCCGGCGTGACGACGTCGGTGGCGATCACGCAGGAGTACCTCGACCGCATCGCCGCCTACGACCGCACGACCGTCGACCCGGCGGAGGGCGGCCGTCCGCTCGCGTCGATCGTCACGACGAGCGCCGTCGCGCTCGAGGCCGCCGCGGCCGCCGACGCGACCCGCGCCGAGCGCGGCATGACGAGCCCGCTGCTCGGCGTGCCCCTCGCCGTCAAGGACAACTACGACACCGTCGACATGCCCACCACCGCGGGCTGCTCGTGCTGGGACGCCAACCAGACCGACACCGACGCGACGATGGTGGCGGGCCTCCGGGCCGAGGGGGCCGTCGTGCTCGCCAAGGCGAGCCTCGACGAGTTCGCCTTCGGCTTCGTGTCGCAGTTCTCGTCGCACCAGCCCGTGGGCTCGTCGACCTTCGTCGCCAGCCCGTACGCCACCAGCCGCACGGCGGGCGGCTCCTCGGGCGGCACGGGCGCCGCGATCGCGGCCAACCTCGCGGGCATCGGCTTCGGCACCGACACGGGTGGGTCGATCCGGGTGCCGTCGTCGTACAACCAGCTCGTCGGCATCCGGCCCACCGTGGGCCTCGCCAGCCGCGAGGGGATCGTGCCGCTCGCCCTCAGCCAGGACACGGGCGGTCCCATGGCCCGCACGGTCGCCGACGCCGCGGTCGCCCTCGACGCCGTCGTCGCCGCCGACCCTGCCGACGCCACGACGCAGCAGCCCGGGCGCACCGTCCCCGAGTCGTACGCGTCCTCGCTCGACCCCGAGGCCCTGGCCGGTCGGCGCTTCGGCTACGTCGCGTCGATGGTGGGCACGGGCGCGACGAACCAGCGCCTCTTCGCCGAGGCCGTCGCCGACCTGCGGGCCGCGGGGGCCGAGGTCGTCGAGGTCGCGCCTCCTGCCGGCTTCGACCGGGTGCTGTCCGAGGGCAGCGGCAGCACGGCCGAGTTCCGGCACGACCTCGCGCAGTACGTGCAGGCGCACCTCGCCCCCGACGTCGCGGCGCGGTCGCTGGGCGACATCGTGGCGTCCGGGCAGCACGTCCCGTCCCGCCGCGACACGTACCTGACGCGCGCCGCCGTCACCGAGGAGCAGTACCAGGCCTGGGCCGGCCCCACCGGCAGCCACACCATCCAGCTCGCCGCCGGGCAGCGCCTCGTCACCGCGATGCTCGACGGGAGCACCCCCGCCGGCCGCCTCGACGCGCTGCTCTACCCGTCGGGCTCGCCCTACGGCACCGTGAGCACGAACCTGCGGCTCGGCCCCAACACGGGCATGCCGTCGATCTCGGTGCCCATGGGGCAGGCCGACCAGGCGCTCGACGGCGCCGGGGTGGAGCAGGGCGCGGGCGTGAACCTCGAGTTCCTCGGCCGGGACTGGTCCGAGGGCGACCTCGTCGGCATCGGCTACGCCTTCGAGCAGGCCACCGGGCACCGCACGGCGCCGGCGCTCTACGGGCCGCTGCCGTGATCCGGGGCTGACGCAGGAGCGCAGGAGCGCAGGAGGCGCGGGGCCGGTGGGCTCCGCGCCTCCCGTGCGTCGCGGCTCGGGGCTCGGGGCTCGGCGCTCGGGGCGCGGCGCTGTGGGCGAACCCCCGGTCGGCGGTTGAACAGCGCCTAGGCGCGGCTGCGGCTGCCGGTGCGTGGTTCGTGCGGTCCGGTGGTGCTGCGCTGCGGGTGCGTGGTCCGTGCGGTGGGGCGTCAGTCGGTGCCGGGCAGCGGCACGGTGGCGCCGGTGCTGCTGGGACCGGTGGTGCCGCTGGTGGTGTCGCCCCCGCGGGCGTTACCGTTCCCACCGCCGTTCCCGTTGCCGGTGCCCGGGCCCTGGCCGTTGCTGCCGCCGTTGCCGTTGCCGTTGCCGTTCCCGGTGCCCGGGCCCTGGCCGTTGCCGCCGCCGTTCCCGTTCCCCGTCGTCGGCACCTCCGGCACGGTCGGCACGACGGGTGACTCGTCCTCGTCCTGCTCGTCCTCGTCGGTCTCCTCGGGCTCGGGCTCGGGCTCGGGCGTCGGCGCGGTCGGCGTCACGACGGGAGGCGCGGGCTGGGTCGGCGCGGGCTCCTGCGTCTGCTCCGGCGCGGGCTCCTCCTCGACCGGCGCGTCGGACGTCACCTCGGGGGCCGGCTCGGTCGACTCCACGGGCGTGGTCGCGGCGGGCGCGGGAGCGTCGTCGCCGCTCGTGGCGACCACGGCCCAGACGACGCCCGCGACGAGCAGCAGGGCGACGAGGACCAGGGCGACCACGAGGCCCGCGCGACGGCCGCGGCCCGAGCCGCTCGTGCCTCCTGCGCCTCCCGCCGCGTCGCGGTCGTCGGCCAGGTCGGCGCCGGCGCCCGCACCGGTCGGACCGGCCGCCGCGAAGGGCGCGCCCGCGGTCGCGCCGTAGCGCTCGGTGGGGGTGTCGTCGAAGGGCGTCGGGGCGGCACCCGTCGGGTAGGCGGTCGTCGCGGGCTCGGCGGCGGCAGCGGCGCCGGCGCCCCCGGCGGCGAGGCCGGCCGCGGCGGCGCCCCCGGCGATGGCGGCGCCCGCGGGCAGCACGCGCGTCGCGGTGTCGCCCCCGGCGGGCGCGTCGAGGAGCGCCGTGGCACCGCCGTCCTCGGGCACGTCGCCGACCTCGCGGGCCCGACGGGCCACCTCGAGCGCATCGGGCCGGGTCGCCGGGTCGGTCGCCGTCATGGCCGTGAGCAGGGCCTTCCAGCCCGAGCCGAGCCCGCCGGGCACCTCGGGGCTGCGCAGGAGGCGCGCCGTGAGCTGCTCGACCATGGTGCCCCCGAAGGCGCGCTCGCCCGTCAGGGCCTCGAGCGCGACGAGGCCCAGCGAGTAGACGTCGGACGGCGGCCCGACCGGGTGGCCCTGCGCCTGCTCGGGGCTCACGAACGCGGCCGTGCCCATCAGGGTGCCGGTGGCGGTCACGCGCGTCGAGTCGACGAGGTAGGCGATGCCGAAGTCGGCGAGCTTCGCGCGGTAGCGGGCCTGCGGCCCGGGGAGCGGGGCCAGCAGCACGTTGGCGGGCTTGACGTCGCGGTGCACGACGCCGCGCTCGTGCGCGACGTGCAGGCCCTCGGCGAGGTCGGCGACCATCGTCGCGACGGCGGCGGGCGCGACGGGCCCCTCGTCGAGCAGCTGCTGCAGCGTGGGGCCCTCGACGAGCTCCATCACGAGGTACGTGCGGTCGGCCTCGTCCACGCGGGCGTCGAACAGCGTCACGAGCGACGGGTGGTTCAGCGAGGCGAGAAGGCGCACCTCGCTCGTGGCGCGCTGGGCGGCCGCGCCGGGCGCCTCCGCGGCGCCGAAGAACTTCATGGCGACGGTGCGGCCGAGCTGCTGGTCGACGGCCCGGTAGACGGTGGCCATCCCGCCGCGCCCCAGGAGCGACTCGATCTCGTAGCGGCCGTCGACGACGTCGCCGACCTCCGGCATGTGCCCTGCTGCGCTCACGGGTTCCTCCAGGTGGTCGGACCCCCAGCCTAGGCAGGGGGCGGCTGCGCGTCGTCCGTCCGGGGGGCAGGGGCCGCCCGGACGCACGCGACGCCCGGCCCCACGAGGGCACCGGGCGTCGACGTCAGGAGGCGCGGGTCAGGCGACGGGGACGGCCGCGAGGACGCCCTCGAGCTCCTCGGTCGCCTTCTCGGGCGTCGTGTCGCGGGCGAGGGCCAGCTCGGAGACGAGCACCTGCGTGGCCTTCTGCAGCATGCGCTTCTCGCCGGCCGACACGCCCGACTGCTGGTCGCGGCGCCACAGGTCGCGGACGACCTCGCTGACGCGGAAGACGCTGCCGGAGGCCATCTTCTCCTGGTTGGCCTTGAAGCGGCGCGACCAGTTGCCGGGCTCCTCGACCATGTCCTCGCGGAGGACCGCGTACACGGCCTGGACGCCTTCGTCGTCGATGACGTCGCGCACCCCGACCAGCTCGAGGTTGTCGACCGGGAGCATGATCTCGAGGTCGCTGGTGTGGACCTTCATGGTCAGGTACTGCTTCTTCTCACCCTTCACGGTACGTTCGGTGACCGCCGTGATGCTGACGGCGCCGTGGTGCGGGTAGACGAGGGTCTGGCCTACGGAGTAGTTCATGAATTCCTGTTCCTGCGGTGGGCGAAGACACCATTTTACAACAGGAGCGCTATAGTCCGGCCCTTCGATCTGGAGATCGTGCCAGCGTGGTGCCCATGACCCTCCTCGGCCCCGCCGGACCGCGCCTCCGGACCGTCCTCGCCGGGGCCCTCGCCGCCCAGGCCGTGCTGCTGGGCGTGCTCGTGGTCGTGCTCGACCGCGATCTCGTCCTGCCCGCCACCCTCGACGTCACGGGCGACGGACCCCGGCGGGCCGTCGCCTCCCTGCACGTCGGCTGGGCGGTCGTGGTCGCGGTGGCGCTCACGGCGGCGGCCCTGGCGGCGACCGTGCGCCCCCGGGTGGCCGGACGTGCCGACACGGTCGAGCGGCTCGCGGCCTCGGTGCCGTGGGCGGTCGTCGTGTTCCTCGTCGCCGTGCTCGACGGCGTGCGCGACGTCGGCACCCTCGTGCTCGTCTACGCGGCGACGACCGTCGTCCAGCTCGCGGCCCTCGTGCAGGACCGCGTCGTTCAGGACCGGCTCGTGCGGGGCAGCCTCGTGCCGGGCAGCCCGGGCGCGGGCGGTGCCGGGCAGGAGGCACGGGCCGGGTCGGGCCTCCTGCCCCTGACCGTCGCGTCCGGCATCGGCATCGTGCCGTGGGGCGTCGTCGCGCTGCACCAGGTCGGTGCGGGCGTGGCCGGCTCGCCGCCGTCCGGCACGGTGCGGGTCGTGACCCTCGTCGTGCTCGGCTGCGCGATCGCGGCCTTCGTGGCCGAGTGGCGGGCCGCGGCGCGGGCCCTCCGCGAGGGGCAGGAGGGGCGCCCCGCGCCCGCCGCCCCCGGTCGCGCCCGCAGCGCGCCCGGCCCCATCGGGCGCGCCCCGGTCCCGCCCGGTGCCGTGGCGGACCCGGCCGGTCCCGAGGGCGCGACCCGCGCCTCCTGCCCCCGTGCCCCGCGGACGCCGGCCGCCGCCGTCGTGCTGCTCGCCATCGCGGCGTCGGCCCTGGCCTGGGCGGGCGTGCTCGGGGCGTCGTAGCCTCCGGGGATGACCGACATCGTCCTGTTCCACCACGCCCGCGGGCTCACCGCCGGCGTGCGCGGGCTCGCGGCCGACCTCGAGGCCGACGGCCACGTCGTGCACCTGCCCGACCTCTTCCACGGCGCCACCTTCGACACGATCGACGAGGGCGTCGAGCACGCCCGGCGCACCGGCACCGACGTGCTGCTCGAGCGCGGGGTCGCCGCCGGGACGCGGGCACCCGCCGACAGCGTCTACGTCGGCCTCTCGCTCGGCGCCCTGCCCGCCCAGGCCCTGGCGCAGCGTCGCGTCGGCGCGCGCGGGGCCGTCCTGCTCGAGGGGTGCGTGCCGGTCACCGAGTTCGGCGACACCTGGCCGACGGGCGTCGCGCTGCAGGTGCACGGAGCGGAGGACGACCCCTGGTTCGCCGAGGACCTCGCCGCCGCGCGCGAGCTCGTGCTCGGGGCGGACGACGGCGAGCTGTTCCTCTACCCGGGCGACGGGCACCTCTTCACGGACGCCAGCACCGACGCGTACGACGCCGCGTCCACCACGCTCGTGCTCGAACGGGTGCGGGGGCTGCTCGCCCGCGTCGGCTGAGGCCGCGGCGGGCCCGCTCGCGTCGGCTGAGGCCGCGGCCGGCTCGCCCGGCTGCTTCCCTCTCGCGCGGCCGCGCGGGTGCGCCTGCACCGAGCCGGCACCGCGGTGCGCTCCTCGCTGCGCGGTGCCGATGTCCGCGCCGTGGTGCGAGAAAGGCACCGCGGCACGGTGCGGACACTGCGGCACGGAGGAACGTGCTGCGGTGTCGCCCTCGTGCCGCGGTGCCGGGTGGGGCGGCCGGGCGGGGCGGGTGCTACTCGCCGGCGGCGGCGTCGCGGCCCGCGAGGGGAGCCGCGCGACGGCTGAGCGCGGTGATCGCGTAGGAGGCCGCGCCTCCTGCGACGAGCGCGAAGGCGGCGCCGCCGAGCCCCCAGCGGCGGTGGCCGAGGGCGGCGTCGAGCGACGCGCGCCCGGGCGACTCGGCGAAGGCGGCCAGGGCCGCGACGAGGACGGCGTTGTACTCGAAGCCGCCCGAGGTGTTCCACACGCCCTTCGCGCCGTGGACCTTGCGGACGGCCGTGACCATGGTCCCGACGAGGCCCGCCGCGGCGACGGGCGTGGCCGCACCGAGCACGAGGGCGGCGCCGCCGGCGGTCTCGGTCCAGGCGGCGGCCTGGGCCTGCCGGCGGGCGGGGTGGAGGTCGAGCGCCCCCATCATCTGCTCGGTGCCCTCGAGCCCGGGCCCGTCGAAACTGCCGGTCAGCTTCTGGAGGCCGTGCCCGACGAACAGGCCGCCGACGGTGACGCGCAGGAGTGTCTTCGTGATGCTCATGCCCACGGGTCTACCCGCCGGGCCTGGAGGTTCCCGAGAGCGGGCGGGCGGGCCTCCTGCCGGCCAGGCCCCGTGGCCGCCGTGACCTGCCCGCGTCGCCCTCGTCGCCCTCGTCGCCGTTGTCGCGAAAGGGCGACGATCCGATGCTCGCGCGCAGCGCACCGGGCCCGCCGCCCGGCGCGTCGCGCGCGGGCCGTCGCCTTTTCCGCAGGAGGTGGGGGTTGGCGCGGGAGGCGGGAGGCAGCGGGCGTGCGGCGGGGGCAGGGGGCAGGAGGCGCGCCCGGGTCCGCCGCACGACGGAGGTCGCCGAGGGCGATCACCCTCCGCAGGATGATGCGCGGGCGGCCCCGGCGTGGCACGCGATTGTGAGGACTCGTCCAGGAAGTGCCCGCATACTCGTGGCTTCGCCCGGATCCGGCCTCGCGCGCGGGGCCCCGGGCGGACGTGCAGGGGCGCGACCGCTCCGGCACGACCGACACCGACCAGTCCCCGACGCACGCCGGCCCCCGCCGGTCGCCGCACCGAGCAGGAGCTCGGGCGTCGCGTCGCCCGCCACCGTCCGCGTGGGAGCTGCCGAGGCAGGGGTGCGCACCGAGAGGTGCGGGTCGGCCGAGATCCCAGGACGCCATGCAGCCCGACACCTTCGACCCGAGCACCGGCACGCCCGCGACCGACGGGACCGACGCGGTCCCCGTCGCACCGGAGCAGGTCGCCACCGACGGCACCGCCCCGACCGTGCAGGCCGCACCCGCCGCGTCGCCGGTGACGCGACGCTCGCTGACGGCCGCACGCCGGGCCTCCGGTCGTCGGCGCACCCTGACCGTCGGCGCGGTCGCCGCCGCGGCGCTCCTCGTCGGCAGCGGCTTCGCGGTCTCGACGACCACGGGCGGCAGCACCGCGACCGCGGCCTCCGACGTCGCCGCGGCACAGCAGGAGCAGAGCGACCGGGTCGCCGAGCAGCTGCGCGAGGCGCAGGCCCGCTCGACGATCTCCATCGCGCAGCAGGTCATCTCGTCGACCGAGGGCAAGGTCGACGCGAGCGCGCTCAAGACGAGCGTCGCCTCGCTCGCCGACTACGAGCAGCTCGACGGCGACACGCTCGACCAGCTCCTCGCCGAGACGGTGACGGCGTCGCAGTCGGTGCAGGCCGCCGCGGGCGAGGCCGACCGCCAGGCCGCCGCCGCCGCGGCGAAGGCCGCCGCCGACAAGGCCGCCGCCGAGAAGGCCGCTGCCGAGAAGGCTGCCGCCGAGAAGGCCGCGGCCGAGAAGGCCGCCGCGGAGAAGAAGGCCGCCGAGGCCGCCGCCGCCCAGGCCGGTTCCAACACGCCCGCGGGCGCGCAGGCCTCCGCCCGTCGCATCGCGTCCGAGCAGTACGGCTGGGGCGAGGACCAGATGAGCTGCCTCGTCAACCTGTGGCAGAAGGAGTCGGGCTGGAACTACCAGGCCCTCAACGCGAGCAGCGGCGCCGCGGGGATCCCGCAGTCGCTCCCCGGCAGCAAGATGGCCACGGTCGCTCCCGACTGGGCCACCAACGCCACCACCCAGGTCACCTGGGGCCTGCAGTACATCGACCGCGCCTACGGCACCCCCTGCGCCGCGTGGGGCCACTCGCAGGCGGTCAACTGGTACTGATCCCGCGCGACCCCGACGCCCCCGTCGACGCGCTGCCCCGGCAGCGGTCGCCGGGGGCGTCGTCGTGCTGGGTCCGCGATCACCGCGCCGCCTCGGGTCGTCAGCTCCTTCGGAACCGCCTTCCTGCTCGGGAACCACTCATCTGACTGGTTCCCGAGCAGAAAGGTGGTGCGGCGCCGTCGCCCGCCCGCCCGCCGGCGTCAGCGCTGCGGCGGGATCGTCTGTTGGTCGTCCGGGTCCAGCCGCTCCGTGCTGGTGACGGTCGGCTCGGGCTCGCCCGCTCCGGGCTCGTCGGGTTGCCCGGGCTCGCCCGGCACGGGGGTCCCCGGTGGCAGGGGTGCGCCCGGCGTCTCGGGCGGCAGCGTCGGGGTCGCCGTGCTCCCGGGCGTGGGCGTCGCGCCCCCGTCGGGGTCGCCGCACCCGGCGAGCAGGAGGCCCGAGGCGGCGACGAGGGCGATCGCGGCCCCGTGGGCGAGCCGGGTGCCGACGCGGTGCGTGCGCGAGGTGACGTCCATGGCCCGACGCTACCCGGTGCCTCCTGCCGGTGGCGTCCCCCAGTCGATGCGTCCGTAGAGGGCTCGCAGTCGGGCGCCGCGCTCGGGGTGGACCTGCTCGACCCAGGCGACGCGGCCGCGGAGGTGGGCGCGGAAGTCGGTCGCGCCCGTGCGGTCCTGCCCGTCGGGCCCGTGCCGCACGCAGTTGTGCAGGAGGGCCTTGAGGGCGTCGTGCTCGCGGCGCCCCGTGCCGGGCCGGTCGTTGACGACGACGCCGGTCACCGTCTGCCGCACGCCGCGGCGGCGCACACGGGTCTTGCGCGGGTTCAGCGCGTGCCCCTCGTCGGCCACGATGCGCGCGGCTCCGCGGACGAAGGCGTCGACGCGGCGGGCGAGGTCGCGGTCGCCGCTGAAGGCGAGGTCGTCGGCGTACCGCGTGTAGGAGGCGCCGCAGGACTCGGCCCAGCCCGCGAGCCGGGCGTCGAGCCGCCGCAGGGTCAGGTTCGCCAGCGCGGGCGACGTCGGGGCGCCCTGAGGCAGGTGCGGCAGGGTCAGGGCGCGGCGCAGCGCGGCCCGTTCGTCGGGGTCGCCGCCGGGCGGCATGGCGCGGAGCACGGACCGGGGCACCGTCGTCGTGCAGAGCCCGGTGAGCACGTGCGCGAGCGGCTCGGCGAGCCCGGCGCGACGGAAGGTCCCGTGCACGCGGGGAGCGGTGACGGAGGCGAAGCACGACACGAGGTCGAGCGTCACGACGACCTCGCGGCCGACGTGCTGCCGGGCGGCGGTGAGGGCGCTGCGGCCCGGCACGAAGCCGTGGGCGGCGTCGTGGACCGGCTGCGCGCCGAGCAGGTCGTCGAGGACGCTGCGCTGCGCGGTCCGCAGCAGGTGCAGGGGCGCCTCGAGCAGCCGGGGCGTGCGCCCGGGCCGCGGCAGCCACGTGGAGCGGTAGTGGTGCAGGGGGCTGTCGGCGGGGGCCGCGGCGTTCCAGCCCCGGGCGTCGGCGAGCCAGAGCAGGTGGCCGACGTCGACGCCGAGGGCCCGCGCGAGCTCGGGCAGCGTGTCGACGTGCAGGGGCGCCGGGGGCCCGGCTGCGGCCCGGACGGGCGTGGCCGTGCGGACGAGCACGCGCACGGGCCTCCTGCCGGGGTCGCGGGCGGCGTGCGCGTCCGCGAGCCGTCCGTCGCCGCGCAGGACGGCCGCGAGCAGGCGGGGCGCGTCCGCAGGAGGTCGGGGCAGCGCGCGCAGGGCGGCCCCGACCGCGAGCCCGACGAGGGCTCGTTCGTCGCCGATCGTCGCCGCCCCGGCGCGGGTCAGCGCGGCCGGCGTCCAGGCCCCGGCGGCGAGGAACGCGTCGGCGAGAGCGGTGGCGAGCTCGTCGAGCGAGGCGTGGCGGTGGTCCCCGGAGGACTCGTGGATCCGTCCGTGAGGGGAGGCGCGCGGAGCGCGCTCGGCCTCTCGGGGCGCGGTGCCGAGGTCGTGCTGCGTGCCCCGGGGTAGCCCCGGGGAGGACGGCGCACCGCGTGCGCCGTCCGCCTCCTCCGGGAACCACGCCACGCCGCCCAGGGTACGACGTCGGGAGCCGGCGCGGCTACGGCCTGGCGCCTCCTGCCCGGGCGGCTCAGGGGCCGTCGACGGGTTCGTCGACGAGGCGCATGCCCGGCGTGGTGGCCGCGCTCGCGAGGAGCGCCTCGACCCAGGCTCGGTTGACCGTGGGCATGCGGCTGCCGGCGTACGAGAAGTGCAGCGGGATCGACTCGTGCAGCCAGACGGCGTGCCGGCCCTGTCCGCCGGTCTGCTCGTCGCGCCACGAGAAGGCGAAGCCCTCGTGCCGGCGCAGCTTCGTCACGACGGCGAGCTGCAGGTGGGCGAGCGCGCGGTCGTCGAGGTCGATGGCGTACCGGTCGGCCCCGTAGAACAGCGTTCCCACCGCAGATGCCCCTCTCGACCTGACGACCCTAGGGGCGGCGTGGTCCCGGGCAGGAGTCGGGGGCGACCCCTTGACGCGAGGGGCTCCGGGCCGCTACGGGCGTCGCCCGCACGGCGGGGCGGCAGGAGGCGCGCCCCCGTCCGCCCCGCGTGCACCGCCGGTCAGCGGTGGGCCCAGCCCTCCGGGCCCGACGAGCCTGCCGGGTACTCGTCGAGCGGCACGCTGCCGTCGCGCCAGGCGGCCACGACGGGCTCGACGATGCGCCAGCACTGCTCGGCGGTGTCGCCGCGGACGGAGAGCGTCGGGTCCCCGTCGAGCACGCCCGAGAGGACCTCGCCGTAGGCGGTGAGGGTGCCGGCGCTGAACTCGGTGCGCAGCGAGGCGCGGTCGAGCTCCATGGGGTCGCCGGGGCCGTTGACGTTGAGCTCGAGCGACATCTCGTCGGGGGAGAGGCAGATGCGCAGGCGGTCGGGCTGCCCGGCGCCCGTGAACTCGGGGGGCGTGTGCGCGACCGGCTTGAAGGTGACGAGCACCTCGCGGCGGCGCGTGGCGAGGGCCTTGCCGGAGCGGAGCGTGATCGGCACGCCCGCCCAGCGCAGGGTGCCGATCTCGACGACGACCTCGGCGAGGGTCTCGGTCCCGCGCGAGGGGTCGACGCCGTCCTCGTCGGCGTAGCCCTTCAGGTCGCGCCCGTCGATGGTGCCCGCCGTGTAGCGCGCACGACGGCTCGCGGCGACGGGGTCGCCCTGCCAGACGCGGGTGGCGCGCAGCAGGAGGCCCTTCTGGTCGCGGAGGTCGCCGGGGCTGATGCTCGCGGGGGCGTCCATGGTGAGCACGGCCATGACCTGCAGCAGGTGGCTCTGGATCATGTCGACCATCGCCCCGGCGCCGTCGTAGTAGCGCGCGCGGTCCTCGAGGCCGAGGGCCTCGTCGTAGGTGATCTCGATGCTCGCGACGTCCTTGTTGGTGAGCATCGGCTCGATGAGGCGGTTCGCGAAGCGCAGGCCCAGCAGGTTGAGCACGGTCGCCCGGCCGAGGAAGTGGTCGATGCGGTGCACCTGATGCTCGGGCACCAGCTTCAGGACCTGCCGGTTGAGCTCGGCGGCGCTCGCCGCGTCGGTGCCGAACGGCTTCTCGAGCGCGAGGACGGTGCCCTCGGGCAGGTCGACCCGTTCGAGCTCGGTGCAGGCCTTCGCGGTGATCGCGGGCGGGAGCGCGAAGTAGACGGCCGGTGCGTCGTCGCACGCCTCGACGAGCGTGCGGAGGTCGTCGGCGTCCGTGACGTCGGCCGTGTGGTAGCTGGTCCGCGCGAGCAGGTCGTCGATCGCGGGACCGGAGGCGTCGACCGACTCGAGCGAGGTGCGCACGCGGTCCGTCCACTCCTCGGCCGTGTACTCCTCCGTGCCGGCGCCCACGAGCTGCACGCGGCGGCCGGGCTCGTGGGTGAGCAGGCCGCCGAGGCCCGGCATGAGCAGCCGGGCGGCGAGGTCGCCGCTGGCGCCGAGGATCAGCAGCGTCGCGGGCCGTCCGGCCTGGTCGCCGTCGTGCGAGGAGGGGAGCGGTCTGGCGTTCGTCATGCCCTGCAGGGTAGACCGGCGGTGCAGGGGCCCGCCTGGGTCCGCGCGTGCGGGTGCGGGTCCGCGCGCGCCCGGCGCGCACGGGGGACACCGTGCACGCCTCAGGAGACGCGGCGCGGTACGGTCTGACCATGAGCGATCAGAAGACCTACACGGCGTCCTTCGTGGGCCCCGACGGCACCAAGACCGAAGAGCTGCCCTACATCGACGGGCTGCCCCAGAAGAGCGTCAACCGACCCGGCGGTGGCGACGACGGCGACATCTCGTGGGAGCTCGACCAGGAGTCGAGCGTCGGCGACGCCTACGTGTACCGCTCGCTCGGCGTCGCGGGGCACGACTACAACTGAGCGCCCTCCGGCCCGCGGGGCGTCGCGGAGGGGCGGGGACCCTCAGGCGCGTCGCGTGGGCCGGATCGAGAGCTGCTCGACCGTCGCCCCGTGCGGCAGGTCGACGACGAGGCGCACGGCGGCCGCCACCGAGTCCGGCTCGAGGTAGAGCTCCGGGCGGTAGCTGCCGCCCTCCTTCTCGACGAGCTCGTGCTGCATGTCGGTGTCGACGCGGCCCGGGTGCACGGAGCTGACGCGGACGCCGTGCGGCCGCTCCTCCTCGCGCAGGGAGTCGGTGAGGGCCCGCAGCGCGAACTTGCTGGCGGCGTAGGTGCTGCCTCCCGGCCCGGCGACGAGCCCCGACCCGCTGTTGACGGTCACGACCGTGCCGCGCGCGGCCCTCAGGGCCGGCAGCAGGAGGCGCGTGACCTCCGCCACGGCGACGACGTTGACGTCGAGCACGCGCCGCCAGTCCTCGCGGCTCGTCCGCTCCACCTCGGCCCCGCCGATGACGCCCGCCGCGTGCACGAGCACGTCGAGCCGGTCGAGCGCCGGGACCTCGAGCTCGTCGGCCGCGAGGTCGACCGCCCAGGCCGTGGCGGACGGGAGCCCTGCGGCCAGCGCGGTCGCGGCCTCCTGAGAGCGGCCGTGCACCACCACGTGGTGCGTGCGGGCGAGCTCGCGGGCGATCGCGAGGCCGATGCCGCGCGTGCTGCCGGTGACGAGGGCGGTGGGGCGGGTGCTGGTCGTGTCGCTCATGCGCCCAGTCTGCCCGCGACCGCCGACGGGGCCGCCGGTCAGTCCTTCAGCGGGTCGTGGCCCCAGTTCATGAGGCTGTACCGCCAGCGGGTGTCCTCGACGTCGCCGTCGGGACGCTGTGCGGAGTGCCGCGCGACGTAGCCGTGCACCTTCGCCATGTGCGCGAGGTCGTCGTCGGTGAGGTCCGCCTTCTTCGTGCGCAGGATCTCGACGATGCGCCGTCCGCTCTCGTGGCCCGTCGACTCGCCGCCGTCGTCCTTCTGGCCGACCCCCTGCGACTCGTCGGTGCCGAGCCAGTCCTCGAGCTCCTTCGGGCTCATGTTCACCACGTCGTGGAACTGCTCGTACGTCTCCTGCTGGTCGTCGCTCATGCGGGCGATGGTAGGCCGCGGTGGGGGAGGATCGTCAGCATGCGCAGAGCTTCCGTCGCCGTCGCCGTCTCGACCGTCGCGGTGCTGGCGCTGGCCGCCTGCTCGGGGCAGGGCAGCGTCACGGCACCGCGCGTGGGGCAGGTGCCGGAGCCGCTGGCCGTCCAGGCCTACGCCGTGCCGTCGACGGCCACGACGACCGCCTTCGGGGCGAGCCGCGACGCGATCGACGTCCTCTCGGTGAGCGGGGTGAGCATCCTGCCCGGCGGGGCCACCGTCGGCACCGCGAGCGACGACGCGAAGGCGCTCCTCGCCGAGGCCCAGGAGTCCGGGGCGCGGGCCGAGCTGCTCGTGCTCAACGCCGACCCGGGCACCGGCGACTTCAGCGGCGACCTCGCGATGAGCACGCTCGGCGACGAAGGTGCGCGCACCGCCGTGGTCGCCGCGCTCGCCGACCAGGTGGAGGCCGACGGCTGGGACGGCGTGCAGCTCGACCTCGAGTCGCTGCCCGGCGAGGCCGCGCCGCTGCTCACGCAGTTCGCGGTCGAGCTGCGCGGGGCGCTGCCGGACGACGCCGAGCTGTCGATGGCGCTGCAGCCCTCGACGACGGTGGAGGGCTTCGAGGGGCTCGGCTACGACCTGCGCGGCCTGCAGGAGGTCGTGGACCGCTTCGTGCTCATGGCCTACGACGAGCACGGGGCCGGCTCCAGCACCGCCGGCCCGGTGGGCGGCCTGCCCTGGGTCGAGGAGGTGCTCGACGCCCTGCTCGAGGTGCTGCCCGCGGAGGTCGTCGACCTCGGCGTCGCCCAGTACGGCTACCAGTGGATCGGCTCGAGCGAGGCGGGCAGCTCGCTCACGGTCGCCCAGGCCCGGCGGGCCGCGGCCTCGACCGGCTCGTGGGACGACGAGCAGGGCGAGTACACGGCGTCCCCGGCCGACGGGACGACCCTCTGGTGGTCAGACTCGCGCTCGCTCACGCTGCGCGCCGACCTCGCCGAGGAGCGCGGGCTGCACGGCGTCGCGGTGTGGCAGCTCAGCACGGCGGACCGCTTCGAGCGGTAGCCGACCTCGGGGGCTGCGGCGGGTCCGGTGCTGACGGGCGCACCCGGACGCACGGAGGGCCGCCGGCGACGTGCGTCGCGGACGGCCCTCCTGCGCTCAGCGGGCGCGGGTCACGGCGTGGGCATGCCGCCGTTGACGTGCAGCGTGTCGCCGACGACGAAGCTGGACTCGGCCGAGGCCAGGAACACGTAGGCGGGGGCGAGCTCGGAGGGCTGGCCCCAGCGGCCCAGGCCGGTCTGGCTGCCGACGTCGGGCAGGGCGTCCGACGGCTGTCCGCCGGCGGGCTGCAGCGGGGTCCAGATCGGGCCGGGCGCGACCGCGTTGACGCGGATGCCCTTGGGGGCGAGCTGCATGGCCAGGCCCTTGGTGAAGGTGTTGATCGCGGCCTTCGTCGACGCGTAGTCGACGAGCATCGGGGCGGGCTGGTACGCCTGGATCGACGTCGTGTTGATGATCGTCGAACCGGGGACCAGGTGCGGCAGGGCGGCGCGCGTGATCCAGAACATCGCGTAGACGTTGGTCTTGTACGTGTCGTCGAAGTTCTCGTCGTCGAGCTCGAGGAGGTCCTCGACGTGCTGCTGCTTGCCGGCGTTGTTGACGAGGACGTCCAGGCCACCGAGCCCGTCCACGGCGTCCTGGACGAGCTGCTTGCAGAACGCCTCGTCCTTGATGTCGCCCGGCAGCGCGACGGCGGTGCGACCGGCGGCCTCGATGAGGGCGACGACCTTCTTGGCGTCCTCCTCCTCCTCGGGCAGGTAGCTGATGGCGACGTCGGCGCCCTCGCGCGAGTAGGCGATGGCGACGGCCGCGCCGATGCCCGAGTCGCCGCCGGTGATCAGGGCCTTGCGCCCCTCGAGGCGGCCGCTGCCGCGGTAGGTGTCCTCGCCGCGGTCGGCGGACGAGGTGAGCTCCTCGTCGGTGCCGGGTCCCTCGAGGTACTGCGCCTCGGGCGTGATGTCGGCGAACATCTTCGTGGGGTCTTGGAACGTGTACTGGTCGGCAGCCATGGTGGTGTCCTCGTCGTTCTCGGGGTGGACCCTGGACGCTAGCCCCGGTCCGTGCGCACGGTCACGGGTTGCCAGCGCACGCGGAGGCGGGGGACGCCTCAGGAGGCCGTGCCGCGGTCACGAGGACGGCTCCCCGACACGGGCCCCGTCACGGACGTGCTGTCGCGCCACCGGTCGATCGCGCGGCGCACGTCGCGCCCTCGGCCCTGGAGCAGCAGGGCGAGGCCGAAAAGCACAATCGTCGCGGGCACGAGGGCGGGGGCGCGCGCGTCGAGGAGGGCCAGCTGGAGCTCCAGCACGGGGACCCTGGTCAGGCCGGCGACGAGGACCCCGCAGGACACGGCCGCGACCAGGGCGCGCCTCGCCCAGGTGCCCAGGAGCCTCCTGCGCACGACGATCGCGGCGGCGACGACCCCGGCCGCCAGGGCGACGAGGGGGATCGCGACCAGGGCGACGCCCACGGCGGTCACGTCGTCGGCGAGACGCGCGCCGCCGGACCACAGGAGCGCGTCGGCGACGACGCGCGGCGAGGCCGCCGCGACGAGGGCCGTCGACGCGCCCACCGACGCGCGGGCGAGGCCCGGCTCGCGGCCGAGGCCGACCGCGAGCACCACGACGCCCAGCAGCACGAGCACCGGCGCCGCGGCGGGGAGGACCCTGAGGGGGGAGAGGGCGTCGGCCAGCGACAGGGCGCCACCGGCCGCGACGAGGACGCCCGCGACGAGGGTCGTCCTGCGCGACCCGGACATCGGTGACGGCTCGGGCACGGCGACCTCCTCGTCGACGGGTCGTTCAGGGGGCAGGGGGCAGGGGGCAGGGGCCTCAGGCCCCGACGACCGGCAGGGGCTCGGTGAGGGCCGGCGGCTCGTGCCGGCTGAGCAGCCAGCGCTCGCCGGAGGCGGTGACGAGGAACGCCAGCGGGCCGGGGCGGCAGGCCAGCAGGGCGCCGTCGCGCCCCTGCAGCGCGCCGTCGAGCGCGCCGCCCAGGTCGCGGTCGTCCTCGAGCCCGTTGCGGGAGAGGACCGAGCAGCGGCCCTCGGCGCCCAGCTTCTGGAGCAGGCGCCGGACGCCCTCGGCGTCGTTCGTCACGGGGTGGGCGGCCCCCATGTCGACCCAGTCGGCGTCCATCGTGAGCCGCGCGAGCTGCTCGAGCAGCTCCGACGGGTCGGTGAGCTCGCGCGCACCGGGACCGGCGAAGGCGTCGAGGGCTGCGATCACGGGATCGGGCAGTGTCGGCACGGGAGGCTCCTGTCGGTCTGTCCCCATCTTCGCACCCCGGTACGCTGGCGCGACCCCCATCTCGACGGAGCAGACGGAACGGAGCGCACGTGACCGACGCGCAGCACGACGACCAGTCCCGCCACCAGGGCGGTCCGCCGCCCGGGTGGTACCCCGATCCGGCAGGAGGACCGACCCGCCGTTGGTGGGACGGCACCGGCTGGACGCACGACCTCGAGCCGCAGGGCCAGCAGCCCGCCCCGCAGGAGCAGCCGCGCCACGGCGAACAGCAGGGGCAGCAGCCCGCCGACGCGGCGCAGCCCGGGTCGGCCCCCGAGCACGCCCCGGTCGTGCCGCACCCCTCGACGCAGCAGGGCGGCGGCCTGCCCGCCTACGGCCAGTTCCAGGCGGCCGGCCAGCAGCAGGGCCAGCAGCCCGGTCCGTACCAGCAGCAGGCGCAGCAGTACGCGCAGCCCTGGGACCGCCCCCAGCAGCAGCCGCTGCCCGAGGGCACGAGCGTCTCGACGCCGTGGATCTGGCTCATCGTCCTGTTCCCGCTGATCAGCCTCGTCGACATGCTCACGGTCGACTACAGCGCGGTCGTCTCGGCGTCGCTGGAGGACCCGACGGCGACCTCGTCGCTGGGCCTGCGCGACGTGCTGAGCTCGCTCCTCGGGTTCCTGCTGTGGGGCCTCACGGTGCTGTTCGCCTGGTTCGACCACAAGGCGCTCCGCCAGCGCGGGGTCGTCGCCCCGTTCCACTGGGCCTACGCGTTCATCCCCGTGACGCTCGTCTACGTGATCGGCCGCACCGTGGTGCTGCGTCGTCGCGTGGGCCGGGGCTCGGCCCCGCTCTGGGTGCTCGTGGGGATCCTCGTGGTCACGACGATCGCGTTCTTCGTCATCGTCGGCAGCGCCTTCGTGGTCGGCTTCGAGCAGGGCATCTCGACCGCGCCCTGACCCCACGGGCGGACGCGACGACGGCCGGAGGCGCAGCACGCGCCTCCGGCCGTCGCCGTGTGGGGGAGGATGGTCCCGTGAACGCCACGCCCCCGCCCCTCGGCCTGCTGCTCGACGTCGACGGGCCCATCGCCAGCCCCGTCTCCCGCACGATCGCGCTGCCGCAGATCACGGCCGACCTCGTGGCGCTCGCCGCGGCGGGGGTGCCGCTCGTCTTCAACACGGGCCGGTCCGACGCGTTCATCCGCACCGAGGTCGTGGCGCCGCTGCTCGCGGCCGGGCTGCCCGAGGGCGCCCGCGTGCACGGCGTGTGCGAGAAGGGCGCCGTCTGGTTCTCGATCGGCCCTGAGCACGGCCCGGACGGCACGGGGCCGATCGAGGTCGACGAGTCGCTCGCGATGCCCGACGACTTCGCCCGCGAGATGGACGAGCTCGTGCGCGACGAGTTCGCCGACCTCGTGTTCTTCGACCGCACGAAGCGCGCCATGGTCTCGATCGAGCAGCTGACGAGCGTGCCCTCGGCGACCTACCTGGCCCGCCAGGCGTCGTTCGACGAGAAGGCGGCCGCGGCGCTCACCCGGCGCGGGTGGGGCGTGCGCCGCCTCGACGACGTCCGCCCCGACGCCGACGGCGCCGTGCAGTGGCGGATCGACCCGACGATCATCTCGACCGACATCGAGTCGGTGCGCCTGGGCAAGGACCTCGGCGCGGACCGGGCCCTCGAGCTGCTCGCCGCCGACGGCGCCCTGCCGACCCGCTGGCGCACGGTCGGCGACTCGCGCAGCGACTACGCGATGGCCGACCGCCTGCACGAGCTGGGCCACGAGGTGGCGCACGTGGACGTGCGTCCCGCGGACGGCGTGCCGGCCACGCCCTATCCCGTCCTCACGGCGTCCGACCCGTCGATCGTCCACGACGAGGCCGGAGCCGAGTTCCTGGCCGGGTGGGTGCGCGAACTGCTCTGAATCGCCCCTGAAGGCCGCCGACGACGTACCCCGGGGCGTCCCCCGAGAAGGGGTGGTCGACGGGCGGTCCTGCCCGCGCCTACAGGGTGAGAGCCCCGTCGTGGCAGGAGGCGCGTCGACGTGGGCCGGTCGGTCTCCCCCCGTCCGGGGGGCACGACCCGTTCTGTCACGGCCAGTAGTGTCGGACCCGAGTCGCTGACCGGTCCCCCGAAAGGCCGACGTGGCTCGAGGGGTCCCGAAGCCCCGCCCGCCCGGTCGTCTCGTTCCCCGGACCTCGAGACGCCCCGGTGTCGTCACCGTGGCCGACGCCTGCCCGGCACAGGAGCGCTTACCCGAGTCGTCCCCCCTGTGCCGGGCTGCTCCCTGGCGATCCCGAAGCACCGGAGAGACGACGACCCATGTCCCTGACCCTGCGTCCGCCGCGCCACGACGACCCCGTCGTCCGCCCGGCCACCCGCGCCGCCCCCCGACTCGCCGCGCGCGACCTGGACCGCTCCACGTCCAGCGCCTCGCCGAGCGCCGCCTCCGGCCGTCGCCGGACCCACTCGCCCGTCATGGTGCTGCTCGTCGTCATCGCGACCCTGGGCATCCTGTTCTACGCGAGCTTCCTGCTGGACCCGCGCAACCGCGGCGACCTGCTGCCCTACCTGCTCGTCGTCACGGCCGAGGCCGTGCTCGTGGTGCAGGCCCTCATGTCGATGTGGACGATCCTCTCGGGCGGGTTCAACCCCCGTGACTTCGCGTTCTACAGCACGCAGGACGCGCTCTACGACGAGGACGAGATCGCCCGCCTCGGCGTCGAGGACCAGCCGCACCTGTGGCCGATGACCCTCGACGGCCGCGCGGTCGTGCCCGACGTCTTCGTCACCGTCTACGGCGAGCCGCTCGAGACGATCCGCCGCACCGTCACCGCGGCCGTCGCCCTGCGCGGGCGGCACGAGACGTGGGTCCTCGACGACGGGCGCAGCGACGCCGTGCGCGGGCTCGCCGCCGAGCTCGGGGCCCGCTACGTGCGCCGCCTCAGCGGCGGCGGCGCGAAGGCCGGCAACGTCAACCACGCGCTCACGCTGACCAGCGGCGAGCTGTTCGCCATCTTCGACGCCGACTTCGTGCCCGACCGCGAGTTCCTGCACGAGACCGTGCCGTTCTTCGTCGACGACCTCACGGCCTTCGTGCAGACCCCCCAGACCTACGGCAACCTGCACTCGCTGGTCAGCCGCGGCGCGGGCTACATGCAGGCGGTCTTCTACACGTTCATCCAGCCGGGCCGCAACCGCTTCAACGCCGCGTTCTGCGTCGGCACGAACGTGGTGTTCCGTCGCACGGCCATCGAGGACATCGGCGGGATGGAGACCGACTCGAAGTCCGAGGACGTCTGGACGAGCATCCACCTGCACGAGGCCGGCTGGCGGACCGTGTACATCGCGGACGCCCTCGCCGTCGGCGACGCCCCCGAGACCATCGAGGCGTACAGCAAGCAGCAGCTCCGCTGGGCGACGGGCGGCTTCGAGATCCTGTTCCGCCACAACCCGCTCAGCCCCCGGCGCCGCCTCACCATGGACCAGCGCCTGCAGTACCTGGTCACGGCGACGCACTACCTCACGGGCATCGTGCCGCTGCTGCTGATCCTCGTGCCGGCCATGGAGATCTACTTCGACCTCCGGCCCATGAACCTGCACATCTCGGTGGGGCAGTGGGCGCTCTTCTACGCGGGCTTCTACGTCCTGCAGATCGTGCTCGCGTTCTACACGCTGGGCTCGTTCCGCTGGGAGGTGCTCATGCTCGCCACGGTGTCGTTCCCGATCTACGTCAAGGCGCTGTGGAACGTGCTCTGCGGCAAGGACGTGGCCTGGAGCGTCACGGGCGCCGGCAAGACGTCGTCGCCGTTCAACGTCATCGTGCCGCAGGTGCTCTTCTGGGTGTTCCTGAGCCTCACCAGCGTGGTGGCCATCGCGCGCGACCTCGACAACGGCGTGCCGACGCTCGCCACGGGGTGGAACCTCGTCAACACGGGCGTGCTCACCGTCTTCGTGGTCGTCGCCCTCCGCGAGCACCACGCCCTCCGGCGTGCCGCGCGGCCCCGCCGCCGCCGCGCCCTCGTCGGGCCGATCGCCCCGACCCCCGCTCGCGAGGCGGTGCCGACCCGCACGGTCGTCGCCCGCCCGCTGCCCCGCACCACCGACGTCGAAGGACCCCGCCGATGACCTGGACCAACCGTTTCAAGCTGACCCTCGGCCTGGTCGTCGTCCTCGCGGTCGTCGCCGTGGCCACCCTCCTGTCCACCCAGCGCCAGGCGCAGGCGACCAGCACGAGCGCCACGGTGCAGGCGCAGGACTACGCGGTCGGCACCGACTACAGCGGCACCGTCGTCGAGCAGTTCGTCGTGGTCGGCGACGTCGTCACGGCCGGCGACCCGCTGTTCCGGGTGCAGAGCCCGTCGCTGGTGCAGGAGGCCGGGCGCGGCCTGGTCACGGTCGACACCGCCTCGTACTCGGTCGCCTCCGACGGCACCGTGACCTTCACGTCGACGGTCGACGGCACCGTCTCCGAGGTGACGGCCGAGGAGGGCACCTTCGTGCCCGGCGGCTCGCAGCTCGCGACCGTCGCGCAGGACGGCAGCCTGTCGGTCCAGGCGGACTTCCTGCTCAGCCCGCGCGACTACGAGCGCATCGAGGAGGGGGCCGAGGTCGACCTCCTGCTGCCCGACCAGGAGTCCGTGCGCGGCACGGTCGACACGGTCGCCGTGACGACCGTGGAGGGCCAGGCGCAGACGAGCATCCGCGTCGTCAGCCCGGAGCTGGTGGAGGGCACCTGGAACGGGCTCGCCGCCCCCGGCACGCCCATCGAGGCGACCCTGCACCTCCGCGGGGACGGCATCCTCGCCGGGGCCGTCGACGAAGGGCGCCAGTTCCTGCGCCAGATCGGACTCTGACCCATCGTCCCCCGTGCCTCCGCTCCCACCCGCCCGCGCGCCCGTCCGCGCCTCCGGCCGGCCGCGCTCACCGGGCTCGTCGTCGCCGGCCTGCTCGTCGTGACCGGCTGCACCACGGCCTCGGTCGACCCCGACGACGCCGCCACCAGCCGTCCCGTCGGCGGCCAGGGCACGGGCACCGTGTTCCCCGCCGAGCAGGTCGACCCCCTCGTGGCGGCGCTGCCGACCGAGTCGGTCGCCGCGCCGCCCGAGATGCGCCTCGCGGACGGCCTCGTGCCGCCCACCAACCGCTGGTTCTCGGGCCTGGCCTTCGGGGACGCCCCGATGCCGGTGTTCCCGTACCCGATCTCGTTCCAGGTCACCGGCACCGGGTTCGCCGCCGGCCTGCCCGAGCCGGTGGCCTCGGCGGACGCGATCGTCTCGACGGCACTGCCCCAGGTGGGCCTCGACCTCGGCGCCGACGGCACGGTGGTCAGCGACTACGACGCCGTCGCCGTCACCGTCGAGCACCGGGCGGGCGACCGCGCGCTCGGGCGCACCACGATCGCCGAGGGCTCGCCGCTCGTCTCGTACGTCGCGGCCGAGCAGCAGGAGGTCGCCCTCACGACGCCGCTCGACGACGTCGACGAGGAGGCCGGGCGCGGCACCGTCGAGGTGGGCGACGCGCTCTGGGCCGTCGCCGTCACCGGTGGTCGGCTCGACCGCGGCTCCGTCGAGCTCGACGAGGGCGGCTCGGTCGTCCTCGCCGCCCTGCCCGCGGCCGCCGCGGACGACGCCGACCGGCTCGACGAGCTGCTCGACGCCGCCGCCTCGCCGCTCACGGGCGTCACCGTCGAGCGCTCCGACGAGGGCGACGCGCAGCGCACGACCCTGCGCTACGCGAGCGCCTCGGGCGAGGCGACCCTCGTCGTGGCCGCGCCGCACCAGGAGGCCCCCGACGGCGCCGCCGGGCTCGACTACGCGACGGTCTACGGCGAGGGACGCCTGGGCGTCGCCACGTCGCTCGGTGCCGCGGCCCCCACGGTCAGGGCCGAGGCCGGGCTCGACCTCGAGGGCCTCGACGACGCCGAGCGCGACGAGCTGCGCGAGCACCTCGTGGCCGACGTCGCCGCCCTGCCGACCTTCGCCGCCGACACCTACTTCGGCGGCAAGTCGCTCTACCGCGCGGCGATGCTGCTCGAGCTGGCCGAGCAGCTCGGCGACGACGCCTCCGCCGACACCCTGCGCACCGCGCTCGTGGACGCCCTCGACCGGTGGACCGACCCCGAGGGCTGCGCGACCCGCGACCAGGAGTGCTTCGTCCACGACGAGGCGATGCACGGCGTCGTCGGCAAGGCCGCGTCGTTCGGTGCGGACGAGTTCAACGACCACCACTTCCACTACGGGTACTTCCTCTACGCCGCAGGCGTGGTGGCCGCCGACGACGAGCGGCTCGCCGAGCGCTGGGCGCCGGTCCTGGACCTGCTGGCCGCCGACATCGCCTCCGACGCGGGCAGCGGGACCTTCCCCGACCAGCGCGCCTTCGACCCCTACTGGTCGCACAGCTGGGCGTCGGGCACCTCGCCCTTCGTCGACGGCAACAACCAGGAGTCGTCGAGCGAGGCCGTGACCGCCTACGCCGGGCTGTCGCTCTGGGCCGCCGCCTCGGGCGACGACGCGCTCGCCGCCGAGGCGACGTGGATGACGAGCGCCGAGGCCGCCGCGGCCCTGGCCTACTTCGTCGCGCCGGACCTGTCGTCGCCGGTCCTCGAGGGCTTCGACCACGACCTCGTGTCGCTGAACTGGGGCAGCAAGCGCGACCACGCCACCTGGTTCTCGGCCGAGCCCAGCGCGATCACGGGCATCCAGCTCATCCCGCTGAGCCCGTCGTCGATCGGCTACCTCACCTCCGAGGCGGCAGGAGGCCCCGACCACGTCGACGCGCTCGTCGCGTCCGCCGCCCCCGACGGCTACGAGGGCGCGCTCGGCGACTTCGTGCTGATGTACTCCGCGCTGGCGGGGCGCGAGCAGGCCGCGGCGGCCCGGGAGGCCCTGGCCGCGCTGCCCGACGACGCCCTCGACGACGGCAACTCGCGCACGTACGCGACGGCCTTCGTCATGGTGGCGGGCGCGCGCGACTGAGCCGGGCGGGCCTCCTGACCCGAGCGGGCCTCCTGGCCCGAGCCGTGCAGGAGGCCCGCCCCGGCCCGGCGGGCACGGTAGCGTGGGCCGGGCCATGGACTCCCTGATCGTCTCCGTCCTCGTGTCGGCCGTCGTCCTGTTGATCGTCGTGCAGCTCGCCTACCGCCGCCGCGTGCTCAAGCGTCGCGAGGCCGCGGGGGAGCAGGTCGTCGGCCGGTCGTCGTGGATCGTGCTGGCCGTGATGGCCGCCTTCTTCCTCTTCGCGGTGTTCGTGTTCCCGCAGCTCGTGCGCTGAGCCGCCCCGCCCCGAAGCACGGCCCGACCGGCGGCGGTCGCCGTCAGCCGACGACGCGCGGCGGCGCGAGGCCGCGGGCCACCCCCAGGGCGTCGACCTCCACGAGGGTGGGCCCCCAGAAGTCGAACCGCCCGTCGGCGGCGCGCTGCCAGAGGTGGTGGCCGTCCGCCAGGTCGAAGGCCGTGACGGAGCCGCCGGCCCAGCCCCAGCCCCCGATCGCGTAGCCGGTCGTGCCCGACGCGGCCACGACGACGGCGTCGGCGGGGAGGTCGGCGCGCCACCGCTCCGAGCCGTCCGCGCGGACCGCGACGGTGGGCAGGGTCCCCGTCGTCCCGCCGTCGGCGGAGAGCTCGAGCGCGCCGAGGCGCACGAAGGCGTCCGGCGAGCCCGTCGGGCGGGTCAGCCCGCCGACGGGCTCGTCACCGGGCAGGGGACTGCTCCAGCGGTCCTCGCCCCCGTCGACGTCGAGGCAGCGCAGGCGGGCGCCCTCGCCGAGCAGGAGGCAGCCGGAGGCCGCGAGGGTCGACTGCGGTCCGCCCGTGGTGGGGTCGACCGCGACCGGCCGGCGCCACGCGACGTCGCCCTCCTCGTCCACCCCCAGGACGGCGGCGCGGCTGCTGCCGTCGGTCGTGCTCACCACCGTCGTGCGGCCCATGGTCGTGACCGACTGCAGGAACGCGCCCTCGAGCGGCACGCGCAGCACCGACTCGGCGGCCCCGTCCTCGGGCACGTCGACGACGAGGACCGCGTCGTCGACCGCCGCCACGATCCTGCGCCCCAGCAGGGTCACGCTCGTGAAGTCGGGCAGCTCGACCGTCCAGGCGGGCTCGCCCAGCGACCCGGAGGCGAGCACGTCCGCCACGCGGTGCACGCCGTACCGGGTCGTGTCGCCCTCCTCCGAGGTCCACGTGCCGTCCCGGAACCGCTCCCGGGGCCGCTCGGAGACGAGCAGCAGATCGGCGGTCACCTGCTCGACGGAGGTGACCCGGGAGCCGTCCGTCGCCTCGCCGGCGAGGGTGCGCACGACGACGCCCTCGGCGAGGTCGACGATCGAGGTGGGGGCGTCCGGCTGAGGACCGGCCCCCGTGACGAGCGCGAGGGGCGGGCCGTCCGCGGGGCCCTCGACCGGCACGACGGTCCACCACGACATCGGCCCCTCGCCGAGCTCGTCGGAGCCCAGGGCCCACGCGACGTCGCCGGTGACCGGGTCGACGCGCGCGAGCCCGCCACCGGCCGCGCCCTCGCAGGCGGCGCCGAAGGGGCCGACCGCGGCGGCCACGAGGACGTCGTCGCCGACCCTCCCGGCCGCCTGCCAGTTCGAGCACCCGGGACCGGCGAGCGGGGTGAGCCGGCGGCCGAGGTCGGTCGTCCAGGCGACGCCGTCGGGCGCGGTCCGCAGGTCGTCGACCGGGCCCGCCGCCGTCCAGTCGTCGCCGCGGGCCAGGGCGAGGGGGTCCAGCCCGGCCGTCGCGGCGTCGGGGTACGCGGGTGCCGTGAGCAGCCCCGCGGCGACGACGACCGCGGTCCCCACCGCGAGGGAGACCGACGCGGCGCCGAGGCGGCCCGGGCCCGAGGCGCGGCGCCAGCGCGAGGCGGCCGCGGCGCGGAGCCGGTGCGCGGCCCAGGCGACGGGCGTCGGGAGCCGGGGCGGGCCTCCTGCGCCGTCGTCGAGGGGCGCCGGGCCTCCTGCCGCGTCGCCGGGGGACGCGGCACCCCCTGCCGCGTCGCCACCACGGTGCGCGCCCGCGGGAGGCGGAGCCGCCGCGCGGAGCGGCGGCGTCGCCGTGCTCACGGGCCTCGTCGGCGTCCACCCCATGCGGTCATCGTAGGGGCGGCGCGCGCCGCTGACGAGGGCCGCCTCAGCCAGCGACGCGCACCGGGTCCACCAGCCGGTGCGCCGTGCCGTCGGGGTCGACGCGCACCAGGGAGCCGCCCCAGAACTGCAGGTCGCCGTCGTCGCGGGTCAGCTCCCAGAGGGCGTGGCCGTCGGCGAGGTCGAAGGCCGTCACCGACGTCTCGCGGCCCGTCTGCGACCGGGCGCTGAAGGCGTAGCCGACCGTCCGCGACGCCGCCCGCAACCGGGACTCCCGCGGCACGGCGGCGCGGAAGCGCTCGGCCCCGGTCGCCTCGTCGAGCGCGAGGACCGTCCGGGTCCACGCCGTCCGTGCCTCGTCGCCGCCGGCCCCGGGCGCCCGCCGCGCGACCTCCACCCACACGTCGCCCGTCGTCGTGCCGGGCGGCGCGGGGCGGGCGGAGAGGAACGGCGCGCCGTCGTCGGGACGCTCCCAGCGCTGCTCGCCCGTGTCGACGTCGACGCAGCGCACGCCCGCACCGCCCGCCGTGAGCAGGACGCACGAGCCCGACAGCACGGGGAACCGCTCGCCGACGTAGTCCCTGGTCCACCGCACGCGACCGTCCGGCGCGTACGCCGTGAGCCGCCCGCCCGCCTCGCCCGCCGCCGTCCCGCCGAGCGCGGACGCCGCGTACGCGCGCCCGTCCACCGTGAAGGGGAGCGCGGAGGTCGGCAGGGCACCCCGCCACGTCGACGCCCCGCCCGTCGCCGCGTCGACCACCAGGGCCGCGTCGTCGCCCGGCAGCACGAGGCGGTCGGCGAGCAGCAGGGGCGTGGCGTCGTCCTCGGTCGTGCCCGTCCAGATCGGGTCGCCCAGGTCGTCGACCCGCAGCAGCGACCACCGGGTGCGCGTGACCGCGTCCGGTGCGAGGGCGTCGCGGGCGGCGGCGGCGGCGCCGTCGGTGCCGGCGGCGTCGGTGGCGGTGCCGCCGTCGGTGCCGGTCCAGCTGTCGTCGGGGACGGTCCCCGTGTCGTCGGGGGCGGCGTCGGCCCGGCTGTCGGTGGTGCCGGCGGGGGCGGCGTCGGCGACGAGGGCGAGCGGCCCGACCGTCGACACGACGCGCGACCGCCCCTGCCCGCCCGAGCGCTGCACGTCGTGGACCTCGCCCGTGCCCAGGTCGAGCCGGGCGTGCGCCGCGGCAGCCGCCCCGGTCACCTCGACGACCACCGAGGTGCCGGAGGCGCGCGCGGTCGGTCCCGTCGCCGCGACCCCGGTCAGCACCTGGTCCGCGTCGTCGAACCACACCGTGACGAGCCCCTCGGCCCCGTTGCCCTGGTCGACGCCGAGCACGGCGGCAGGGTCGAGCACCCAGGCCACGGCGCCCGTGGCCGGGTCGAGGCGGACCAGGCGGGGCGACTCGTTCGGGCACGACGGCGAGCCGAACACCTGCCGACCGGTGAGCGAGACCGAGAGCAGCACGTCGTCGCCGACCGTGCCCACGACCTCGTGGTCGACGCAGGTCTCGCGCGCGTCGAGGCCGAGGTCGGCGACCGGGTCGAGGGACCAGGAGGCCGCGACCGGCTCGTGCCGCAGGTCGTCGACGGCCCCGCCCGCGACCGGTCCGGCGCCGCCGTAGTCGGGGAGGGCGGCGGTCCCCGCCGTGACCACGAACGCGGACGCCACGGCCGTCGCGAGGAGCGCCGCCGCGACGCGCGTCCGGCCGGAGGCCCGCCCCCAGCGCGTCCGCACCGCACGCCCCGCCCTCCGCAGCGGCACGTCGTCGGCCGCTGCCCGGGCGACCGTCGTGGCGGGGTCGACCGGCGCCTCCTGCCCCACCCGGTCACGGCCGGCGGAGCGCGGCCCGGGCGCTCCGGCCCCGGTCGGGCGCGGTCCCGTCGAGGCGCCGGACGGGCCCGCGTCGGAGCCGCCCGAGCCCGCGCCGCGCGCCCGGTCCACCAGTGGGTCCTCGCCGCGCCGGCCGGCGGGCGGGACCGACGCCGGAGGTGCCGGTGTCCACCCGCTCTCGCCCATCCGGTCATCGTAGGCACGCGCGGCGGCGGGCGGTCCGAGGAGCCGCGGCCGCCGCCGACCCCGACGTGGCCGGGCCGCGGGCCGCTGGGTACACTGACGCGTCGCCCCCGCGCCGGGGGCGGTGCGCCCCCTCGGCGCCCCCGGACCAGGAGACCGCACATGGCCGACGCACGCAGCACGACGACACCGGGGGCGAGGCCCAGCCGGAGCCTCCTGCGCACCAAGTCCGTGGAGTCGTCGATCGCCGACTCCCTCGAGGAGTCGACCGGGCTGAAGCGCTCGCTCGGCACGGCCGACCTCACGCTCATGGGCATCGCCGTCGCGGTCGGTGCCGGCATCTTCTCGGTCGGCGCGAACGCGGCCGCCAACTTCGCCGGACCGGGCGTGATCCTCTCGTTCGTGCTCGCCGCGATCACCTGTGGCCTCGCCATCATGTGCTACGCCGAGTTCGCCTCGACGATCCCCGTCGCCGGCAGCGCCTACACCTTCACCTACGCGACGCTCGGCGAGTTCCTCGCCTGGATCATCGGGTGGGACCTCATCCTCGAGACCCTCACCGGTGCCGCCGTGCTCGCGAAGTACTGGGGGATCTACCTGACCGAGGTGTTCGCCGGGTTCGGGCTGGACGTCCCCGACACGCTCGCGCTCGGGCCGGTGACGCTCAGCTGGGCACCGTTCCTCATCGTCACCGCGTTCACGGTGCTGCTCGTGCTCGGCACGCAGCTCAGCTCGCGCGTCGGCTCGGTGTTCACGGTCATCAAGGTCGCGATCGTCCTGTTCGTCATCGTCGTCGGCTTCTTCTTCGTCAAGGCCTCGAACTACACGCCGTTCGTGCCGCCGTCGCAGCCGACCGGCGACGCGGGCGGAGCGGGCGACGTGTGGTCGCAGTCGCTCTTCTCGTTCCTCTCGGGCGCCGAGCCCGCGCAGTACGGCGTCTTCGGCCTGCTCGCCGGGGCGTCGCTCGTGTTCTTCGCGTTCATCGGCTTCGACGTCGTCGCCACCAGCGCCGAAGAGGTCAAGGACCCGCAGAGGACCATGCCGCGCGGCATCTTCCTCGGCCTGGGCATCGTCACGCTGCTCTACGTGCTCGTCGCGATCGTGCTCACCGGCATGGTGTCGTACCGCGACCTGGCCGCCTCCGGCGACCCCACCCTCGCGACCGCCTTCCGCCTCGTCGGCATCGACTGGGCCGCCCAGGTGATCGCCGTCGGCGCGCTCGTCGGCCTCACGACCGTGATCATGGTCCTGCTGCTGGGCCTGGCCCGCATCGTCTTCTCGATGAGCCGCGACGGCCTCCTGCCCCGCGCCCTGTCGAAGACGAGCGAGAAGCGCCGCACGCCCGTGCGCGTGCAGGTGCTGGCCGGCGTCCTCGTCGCCCTCATCGCCGGGTTCACCGAGGTCAGCGTGCTCGAGGAGATGATCAACATCGGCACCCTCAGCGCCTTCGTGCTCGTGAGCATCGGCGTCATCGTGCTGCGCCGCACCCGCCCCGACCTGCAGCGCGCCTTCCGGGTGCCGTTCGTGCCGGTGCTGCCCATCGTCTCGGCCCTGCTCTGCGTGTGGCTCATGTTCAACCTCACGACCCTCACCTGGGTGCGCTTCGCCGTGTGGCTCGCCGTCGGCGTGGTCATCTACTTCGCCTACGGACGTCGTGCCTCGCGCGTCGGTCGCGGAGAGGACGCGGCCGCGCCGGCCGTCAGCGCCTCCTGAACCGGCCGTCTGTGCGGGGACCGGTCAGCGGACCGGTTCCCGCGCAGACGCGTGGTGCGGGGGCGCCGTCGCGGGGCGCCGTCGCGGGGGCGCGTCGTGCTGTCGCCGGGTGCACGGGCGCCCTCGGCACCGCGACGTGCGCTCCGCACCGCGAAAGTCTGCGGTGCCGAGCGAACTTCGCGGTGCGGTGCGGTGCGGTGCGGTGCGGTGCGGCCGGGTGCCGGGTGGCGGGCGCGCCTCCTGCGCACCAGCCATCTGCTCGGGAACCGGTCAGTTGACTGGTTCGCGGGCAGGAGGGTGGTTCGGCGCCGCCGCGGGGGCGCGTCGTGCTGTCGCCGGGCGCGCGGGCGCCCTCGGCACCGCGAAGTGTGCTCGGCACCGCGAAAGTCTGCGGTGCCGAGCGACCTTCGCGGTGCGGTGCGGTGCGGCCGGGTGGCGGGCGCGCCTCCTGCGCACCAGCCATCTGCTCGGGAACCGGTCAGCTGACTGGTTCGCGGGCAGGCGGGTGGTTCGGCGCCGGTGGCGGTGGCGGTGGCGGTGGCGGTGGTGGCGGCGGCGGCCGTGGCGGCCGTGGCGCAGCGACCGTCGGCACCGTGAAGTGCGCTCGGCACCGTGGAAGTTCGCGGTGCCGTGCTCACTTCGTAGTGCCGAAGAGGTGGCGCCCCGGTCCGGTGCCGGTGCCGGTCCCGGGCCGCCCGCGGCCGCCGGTTCAGGTCTGGCAGTGGGGGCACCAGTAGGTGTCGCGCAGCTCCAGCTCGCTCTCGCCGAGCTGCCCGCGCAGGACCTTCGTGCCGCAGCGCAGGCACGGCTTGCCGGCACGGCCGTAGACCCAGTCCGTGGTGCCCCGGAGCCGACCGGTCGTGGTGCGTTCGACGCGGTCCTTGTTGGCGACGATGAGGCGGTGCGCCAGGTCGACCATCTTCGGCAGGTCGGGCACCTCGCCGACGGGCCGTGTGGGCAGCACGCCGCGCAGGAAGCACAGCTCGGCCCGGTACACGTTGCCGACGCCCGCCATGACCCGCTGGTCGAGCAGCGCGAGGCCGATCTCACGGTCGGGGTCGGCGGCAAGGCGCTCGAGGGCGAGGGCCGGGTCCCAGTCGGGTCCGAGCAGGTCGGGGCCGAGGTAGGCGGTGACGGAGTCCTCCGGGTCGCGCGGCACGAGCTCGACGATCCCGAGGTCGAACCCGACCGTGACCCACTCGGCGGTCTCGAGCACGACCCGCGCCTGGTGCGTCGGACGCCGCCACTTCGTGCCGTGCTTGTAGACGTGCCACGACCCCTCCATCTTGAGGTGCGTGTGCAGGGTGAGGTCGCCGAGGTGGTGCAGGAGGTGCTTGCCCCGGCTGATCACGTCGTCCACCACGACGCCCGTGAGGTCGACCGTGGCGAACGCGGGCACGCGGAAGTCGGTGCGCGTCAGCACCTGGCCCCGCAGCACGGCGTCGAGGTTCTTCGCCGCTCGGTAGACGGTGTCGCCTTCTGGCACCGGTCAGCCCTCCGTGCTCGGGCTCAGGAGGCGCGCGCCGGCCCGCCCCGCCCGTCGCGTCGACCTCGCCCCGCTGGCGCGGCTGGTGCCGCTGGCGCCGCTGGTGCGGCTCGCACCGCTGGCGCGGCTGGCGCGGCTGGCGCGGCTGGTGCCGCTGGCGCCGCTGGCGCGGCTGGTGCCGCTGGTGCCGCTGGTGCGGCTGGTGCCGCTGGCGCCGCTGGCGCCGCTGGTGCGGCTGGTGCCGCTGGCGCGGCTGGCGCGGCTGGTGCCGCTGGCGCCGCTGGCGCCGCTGGCGCCGCTGGTGCGGCTCGCACCGCTGGCGCGGCTTCCACCGCTGGTGCCGCTCACGCGGCCATGACGGTCGCCACCGCTCACGCGGCGACCGCAGCACCTGCCGCTCACGCCGCTCACGCCGCTCACGCCGCTCACGCCGCTCACACCCCTGGCGCCGCTCACGCCCGGAGCCTCACGCCGCTGGGCGTCGGGGCGAAGCCGGCGTCGCGGAGGGCGTCGCCGAGCGGCGTGCCGAGCACGAACTCGCCGTCGACGCGTTCGACCGCGAGCTTGCCGAGGCTGCGGCGGACGACCGCGGCGAGGGACCCGGCCGCGAGCGAGAGCGCCCGTTCGTCGGGACCGCCGAAGGTCAGCACGGTCTTGCCGCCGCGCTCGACGTAGACGACGAGGCGCCCGTCGACGAGGACGACGAGGGCTCCCGCCTTGCGCCCGGGGCGGTGGCCGCGGCCCTTGGCGGGGGCGTCGGCGGGGGCGACGTCCGCGCTCGGGCCGGTCGGGCCTCCTGTCGGTGCAGCCGGGGCAGCCGCCTCGGCGGCGCCCGCCTCGGACCCGGCCTGGTCGGGCCAGGGCAGGGCGGCGCCGTAGGGGTTGGCGGGGTCGGTGGCCGCGAGCGTGACGACGGGGACGTCGTGCGAGCGGCCGGCGGCGACGAGGGCCTGCTCGTCGCGGCGGTCGCCCTCGTCGCGGGCGAACGAACGGAGGCGGTCGACGGTGGGCCCGGTCGCGAACTGCGCCGCACCCAGCCCCTCGATGAAGTAGCCCCGGCGGGCCCGGCCCGTCTCCTCGAAGCCGCTGAGGACCTTGTAGACGGTGGAGAAGCCTCCGGGCACCCCCTCGGTGACGACGGCCCCGCGCGTGACGACGCCGTGCCGCTCGAGCAGGAGCTCGCTCGTGGCCGCGGCCCGCACGGTCGCGTCGGGCTCGGCGAGGGGCAGCAGCGACCAGCGGCCACCGACCGTGGGCGGTCCGCTCTGCCGGGGCAGGGCCGCCCGGCCACGGCTGCGGTACGACGATCGGGAGCGGGTGGGCGTGCGCGGCTTCACGGCACGGCCGCCACCGACCTGCGTCCGCAGCGGCGCGAAGGTGTCGTTGGTGATCTGCCCCGCCCAGACGAGGTCCCAGATGGCGGTGACGAGCCCGGCGTCGTCGGTGCTGCCGACCGCGTCGGAGAGCTGGCGGAAGAAGTAGGCGCCGCCGCCGGCCAGGGCGGCGAGCACCTCGCGCTGCAGCTCGTCGGTCTCGGTGCCGACCGGGGTGGGCAGCGTGACCTGGGCACCGTCGGCGAGGTGCAGGCTCACCCAGCCGTCGGAGCCCGGCAGGGTCCCGGTGCCCGACCAGATGACGTCGCCCGTCGCGGTGAGCTCGTCGAGCATGGCGGGGGAGTAGTCGAGCACGCGCGCGGGCAGCACGAGCGACTCCCACGCGGAGGCCGGCAGCGAGACGCCGCTGAGCTGGTCGACGACCTGCAGCACCCCGTCGAGGCCGCGCAGGCCGGAGCCCTTGGTGCCCGTGGCGACGTGCTGCCAGGCGGGCAGGAACCGCCCGAGGGTGTCGGGCGCCACGGGCTCGACCTCGTGCCGAAGCGCGGCGAGCGAACGGCTGCGCAGGCGGCGGAGCACCTCGGCGTCGCACCACTCGCTGCCCTGCTGCTGCGGCCGGAACTCGCCCTCGACGACGCGCCGCTGCACGCCCAGGCGGCGCAGCACGTCGAGCACGACGGCGCTGCCGAGGCCCAGCCGCTCGGCGACCGCCGAGGGGGTGAACGGCCCGTGGGTGCGGGCGTAGCGGCCGACCAGGTCGCCGAGGGGGTCGTCGACGGGCTCGACGAACGCCGTGGGCACGCCGATCGGCAGGTTGACCCCTAGGGCGTCGCGCAGCCGGCTGGCGTCCTCGACGCCGGCCCAGCGCTCGGTCCCGGCGTGCGTGAAGCGCAGCACGCGATTGCTGCGCGCGAGGTCGGCGAGCGCGTCGGTGAGCGTCGCGCGGGCGGCGTCGGCGGCGTCGCCGGAGGCGGTGGCCCCGTCGGCGAGCCAGGAGCGCTCGACGATCTCGGTGGTGGTGAGCGGGCCGAGCAGGCGCAGGAGGTCGACGACGCCCTCGACGTCGCGGGCGCGGCGCTCGGGCACGAGCCGTTGCAGCTCGAGCTCGTGGCGGTCGATGACGTCGGCGTCGAGCAGCTCGCGCAGCTCGGCCCGGCCGAGGAGTTCTTGCAGGAGGGTCGAGTCGAGCGAGAGGGCGGCGGCGCGGCGCTCGGCGAGGGGCGAGTCGCCCTCGTACATGAACGCCGCGACGTAGCCGAACAGCAGCGACCGGGCGAAGGGAGACGGCACCTGCGTCTCGGTCTCGACGACGCGCACCTCGCGGCGCTCGAGGGCTCCCGTCAGCTCCATGAGGGCGGGCAGGTCGTACACGTCTTGCAGGACCTCGCGCACCGCCTCGAGCACGATCGGGAACGACGGGTACTTGCGGGCCACGTCGAGCAGCTGCGACGCGCGCTGGCGCTGCTGCCACAACGGCGAGCGGCGCCCCGGGTCGTACCGGGGCAGCAGGAGGGCCCGTGCGGCGCACTCGCGGAACCGCGACGCGAACAGGGCCGATCCGCCGACCTCCTCGGTGATGATCGCCTCGAGGTCGTCGCCCTCGAACGAGAAGAGGTCGGCCCCAGGAGGCTCGGCGTCGGTGTCGGGGACGCGCACGACGATCCCGTCGTCGGCCGCCATCGCCCCGCCGTCGACGCCCAGCTGGTCGCGGATGCGGGCCGAGACGGCCAGCGCCCACGGGGCGTGCACCTGCATGCCGTACGGGCTGTGCAGGACGAGCCGCCAGTCGCCCAGCTCGTCGCGGAAGCGCTCGACGACGAGCGTGGTGTCGGTGGGCACGTGCCCCGTGGCCTCGCGCTGCTCGGCGAGGAAGGTCAGGAGGTTGCGCGCGGCCCGCTCGTCGAGGCCGCCGGCCGTGACGCGGGCCGTGGCGTCGGACTCGCTGCTGTGCGCGAGCTCGCGCACGTAGCCGCCGATGGCGCGGCCGAGCTCGGCGGGGCGGCCGAGTCCGTCGCCCTTCCAGAACGGGACGCGGCCGGGCTGGCCGTAGGCGGGCGAGACGAGCACGCGGTCGTGCGTGATGTCCTCGATGCGCCAGCTCGTGGCGCCCAGCGCGAAGACGTCGCCGACGCGCGACTCGTAGACCATCTCCTCGTCGAGCTCGCCGACGCGCGCCGCCTTCTCGCCGACCATGAACACGCCGAACATGCCGCGGTCGGGGATCGTGCCGCCGCTCGTGACGGCGAGCCGCTGGGCCCCGGGCCGCCCGGTGAGGCCGCCGTGGACGCGGTCCCACACGATGCGGGGCCGCAGCTCGGCGAACTCGTCGGAGGGGTACTTGCCGCTCAGCAGGTCGAGCGTGGCGTCGAAGGCCGAGCGCGGCAGCGTCGAGAACGGCGCGCTGCGACGGACGGTGTCGAACCAGGCGTCGGCGTCGAGCTCGTCGAGCGCGACGGCGGCGACCGTCTGCTGGGCGAGCACGTCGAGGGGGTTCGTCGGCACGCGCAGCTCTTCGATGAGCCCGGTGACCATGCGCTCGGCGGCGACCGCCGAGTGGATGAGGTCGGCGCGGTGCTTCGGGAAGAGCACGCCGCGCGAGGTCTCGCCGACCTGGTGCCCGGCGCGCCCCACGCGTTGCAGGCCGCTCGCGACGGACGGCGGCGACTCGACCTGGACGACGAGGTCGACGGCGCCCATGTCGATGCCGAGCTCGAGCGAGCTGGTCGCGACGACGCAGCGCAGGCGGCCGCTCTTCAGGTCGTCCTCGATCATGGCCCTCTGGTCTTTCGACACCGACCCGTGGTGGGCGCGGGCCAGCAGCGGCTCGGCACCGCTGGTCTGCCCCGACCCGCCCATGAGCTGCGCCGGCGCTCCGCCCGCGGTCACCGGGTCGCGAAGAGCAGCACCGGAGGCGCGACCCGGCCCCGTCGCGGAGGTCGCGCCGACCTCGCCCGCGGAGGTCGTGCCTCCTGCGCCGACCGCGCCGACGGTCGCGAGCTCGACCTCACCGGCCTCGTCGCCCTGCTGCGCCTCGGCGGCGGCGTCGCCGCCCGTGCGCTCGAGCCAGATGTCGTTGAGCCGGGCCGTGAGGCGCTCGGCGAGGCGCCGCGAGTTCGCGAAGACGATGGTCGACCGGTGCTCGAGCACGAGGTCGACGATCCCCTCCTCGACGTGCGGCCAGATCGAGCCCTGGGGTGCGCTGCCGGCCGCCGACCCCTCGAGCGGGGCGGCGGTGCCGAGCTCGGTCATGTCGTCGACGGGCACGACGACGCGCAGGTCGAACTGCTTCTCGCTCGGCGGGGCCACGATCGTCACCGGTGCGGAGGCCGAGAGGAACCGCGCCACCTCTTCGGGCGGGCGCACCGTCGCGGACAGGCCGATGCGCTGCACGGGCTCGTCGAGCAGGTCGTCGAGCCGCTCGAGCGAGAGCGCCAGGTGGGCGCCGCGCTTCGTCGCCGCCACCGCGTGCACCTCGTCGACGATGACCGTGCGCACGCCCTTGAGGGTCTCGCGGGCCTGCGAGGTGAGCATCAGGTAGAGCGACTCGGGGGTCGTGATGAGGATGTCGGGCGGGGTCGACAGCAGCTTGCGCCGCTCACCGGTCGGGGTGTCGCCCGAGCGCACGCCGACCGTCAGCTCGGGCGCGTCGAGGCCGAGCCTCTTCGCGGTCTGCGTGATGCCGACGAGCGGCGACCGGAGGTTGCGCTCGACGTCGACGCCGAGCGCCTTGAGCGGCGAGACGTAGAGCACGCGCGTGCGGTGCGCCTTCTCGTCGGGCGGCGGTGCAGACGCCAGTGCGTCGATCGACCAGAGGAACGAGGCCAGGGTCTTGCCCGACCCGGTCGGCGCGACGACGAGCGCGTGCGCACCCTCGCTGATCGCCCGCCAGGCACCCGCCTGGGCGTGCGTCGGCGCCGCGAACGCCCCGCGGAACCACTCGCGGGTCGCGGGGGAGAAGCGCTCGAGAACGTCGTCCATCGGGGACATCCTGCACCGGACCCCTGACAGTGCTCGGGCGGGCTACGGTGGCGGCATGCCCCCGCAGCGACCCTTCGACGCCGGTGCCGCGCTCGTCGCCCGCTCGCTGGGCCTCCTGGCCGCCGCGCTCGCGATCATCGGCGTCGTGCGGTTGGCGCAGGGCGCGATCCTGCTCGGGCTCGTGCTGCTCGCCGTGGCCTTCGTCGCGGTCGCCGGCGCCTACTCGATCCTGCGTGCCGCCACGCGTCGCCGCTGACCGGGCCCGTCGGTCCCTGCCCCCGGTCCGTCCGGCCTCCTGCCGGCCTCCTGGTGTCTCCTTCCGCCTCTTTCCGTCCCCTTCCGCCCCCCTTCCGCCCCCTTCTGTCGTAAAAGGCGACAAGTCGGGGCCGACGCGCCGCGGCGGTGGCGCGGCCGTCGGCGTGTCGGCGGAGAACCGTCGCCTTTTACGACGGGAGGGGGCCTGGAGCCCACCGGGAGGGCGGCAGGAGGCGCGACGGGAGCAGCCGGGGAGCCAGCAGGGGGCCGGAGGGCCCAGGAGGGCGGCAGGAGGCGCGACGGGAGCAGCCGGGGAGCCGGCAGGAGCCGCAGGGCCCGGGGAGCCTGCAGGAGGCGCGGCGGGAGCAGCCGGGCAGCCGGGCAGGCGCCAGGAGGCGCAGGTCGGCGGCCCGCCGTCGGGGGTCGCGCCTACGCTCGGGCCCATGCAGACACGCACCCTCGGAAGGACCGGCCGCGAGGTCTCGGTCATCGGACTCGGAACATGGCAGCTCGGCGCCGACTGGGGCGACGTCAGCGAGGCCGACGCGCTCGCCGTGCTCGACGCGTCGGCAGAGTCGGGCGTGACGTTCTTCGACACGGCCGACGTCTACGGCGACGGCCGCAGCGAGCAGGTCATCGGCCGGTGGCGGCGGTCGAACCAGGAGGCCCCGCTCACGGTGGGCACGAAGATGGGGCGCCGTCTCGAGCAGGTCCCGTCGAACTACGTGCGCGACAACTTCGTCGCCTGGACGGACCGCTCGCGCGCGAACCTCGGCGTCGACACCCTCGACCTGGTCCAGCTGCACTGCCCGCCCACGGCCGTCTTCGAGGACGACGCGGTCTACGACGCCCTCGACGAGCTCGTCGAGCGCCAGGCGATCGCGGCGTACGGCGTGAGCGTCGAGACGGCCGAGCAGGCCCTCACGGCGATCGCCCGTCCGGGCACCGCGACCGTGCAGATCATCCTCAACGCCTTCCGCCTCAAGCCGCTCGACGAGGTCCTCCCCGCGGCGCAGCGCGCCGGCGTGGGCATCATCGCGCGGGTGCCGTTGGCCAGCGGCCTGCTCTCGGGCAAGTACACGACCGAGACGACGTTCGCCGCCGACGACCACCGCAGCTTCAACCGCCACGGCGAGGCCTTCGACCAGGGCGAGACCTTCAGCGGCGTCGACTTCGAGCAGGGCGTCCGCGCCGCACAGGAGTTCGCGGCGGCCGTGCCCGACGGCGTCACCGTGCCGCAGGCCGCGCTGGCCTGGATCGCCGAGCAGGAGGGCGTGAGCACCGTCATCCCCGGTGCCCGCAACGTCGAGCAGGCCCGTGCGAACGCGGCGGCCGGCGCCGTGCGCCTCGACGACGGCCTCGACAGCGAGGTCGTCCGGATCTACGACCAGTACTTCCGCGAGGTCGTCCACCCGCGCTGGTGATCCGTCAGGAGGCGCGCGCGGCCCAGGTGGGCACGCGCGCCTCCGCCCCTACCGCGGCCGGTAGACCCTGAGCGACCGGGCGTGGAGCCGCACCCGGAGGTCCCAGCCCTCCGTCGCCGCCGTCGCGGGCAGCTCGGTGTCGGAGTCGCCGTCGTGGGCGAGGGCGGGATCGCGGCGGGGCCCGACGCGCAGCCGCAGGTCGTCGGTCGTCGTCACGGAGAAGGCCGACTCGTCGGGCAGCAGGCCGAGGCCCCGCACGATCGCCGTGCTGCGCGGCCCGAAGGCGAGCGAGGCCAGGGCGCCGACGCGGGTGCCGCGGGTGAGGGCCCGCACCTCGAGGGTCCCGTCGTCGAGGTGGCGGCGGCGCATCGGCGAGACGACGTCGTCGTCGTTGCGCCCGACGCCGACGAAGACGCTCCACACGTCGGTGGTGGCACCCTCCCGCGAGACGGTGACCGGCCGACCGCGACGGAGCACCTGCAGCCCGGCGGCCAGGCCGGCGATCCGCTTGCCCAGGCGCGGTTCGAGGCGGTCCCGCTCCGCCAGGTAGTCGGCGTAGACGCCGATCGCGACCGCGTTGTCGGCCAGCGCGTGCGGCCGGCCGTCGACCTCGACCACGGCGGTGTCGACGAGGGCGCCCCGACCCTCCTGCAGCGTGCGCACGGCGACGTCGACGCTGGTGGAGCCGAGGGCCCGGGCGAAGTGGTCGAACGTGCCGCCGGGCACGACGAGCAGCGGCAGGTCGTGCTCGCGGGCCACGTCGGCGGCCGGGGCGATGGTGCCGTCGCCCCCGCACGCGGCGAGGACGGTCGGGCGGCGGCCCGCGGCGATCTCGTCCGCGACGAGCTCGGCGGTGCTGCCGTCGGCGAGCGACCGGAACCGCGCCTTCGGCAGGGCCGCGCGCAGCTCCTCGAGCGGGTGCCGGCGGAGCTTGCCCTTGCCCGCACCGGGGTTGCCGACGACGAGCACGCCCTCGCCCCGGCGGGAGCGCGGCAGGTCGACGAGGTCGCCGTGCAGCACGGCCGGCCCGGCCGGGTGCGCGGGCACCGGCGCCACGAGGCGCCCCACGACCGCGATGCCGGCCCCGAGCAGGGCACCGCCGATGACGTCGGAGGCCCAGTGCACCCCCACCTTGAGCCGGGAGAACGCGACGGCCGAGGCGAGCGGTGCGAGCAGGAGGCCCGTGCGCGGCGACTCGAGGGCGACCCCGGTCGCGAAGGCCACGGCGCTCGCGGAGTGCCCCGACGGCCAGGACTTGCTGCGGGGCTGGTGCCGCAGCTGGCGGGCGAGGGGCACGTCGTCGAGCAGGGGGCGCGGGCCGCCGACGAGGTTCTTGCCCACGGCGTTGGCCACGAGGCTGGCCGCCCCCAGCGACAGGGCACCGCGCACGCCCGCCCGGCGGTCGCCGACGACGAGCAGCACGGCCGCCGTCGCGAGCCAGAGGGTGCCGTGGTCGGCGGTCCGCGAGAGCGACGCCCACGCGCGGTCGGTGCGGTGGGTGCCGGGCCTCCCGTTGACGGCGGCGTTCACCCGCCGGTCCCAGGCGCGCACGGGCTCCGGCAGGGTCACGAGCGGACGGCGGCGCGGAGCGTGGGCGTCGGACGGGGTGGTGCGGCGGAACATCCCGGCAGCGTAGCGCGGCGACCTGTCGGGGAGCCGCCCCGTCGGGCACCGGTCAGGGGGCGCTGGTCGTGGCGAGGCGCGCCTCGAGCCCGGCCCGGACCTCCGGCCACTCGTCGCGCAGCACCGAGAAGTACGCGGTGTCGCCCACGCTGCCGTCGGCGGCGACCCGGTGCCCGCGGAGCACGCCCTCGGGCGTCGCGCCGAGGCGGCGGATCGCACGGGCGCTGCGCTCGTTGCGGCTGTCGCAGCGGAGGGCGACGCGGTGCAGCCCGAGCGCCTCGAACGCGTGCGTGAACAGCAGCAGCTTCGCCTCGGGGTTCGTGCGCCCGCCCCACCAGGCGCGGCCGTACCAGGTCGAGCCGATCTCGACGCGGCCCTGGGCCGGGACGAGGTCGTAGAGGGTCGTCGCCCCGCGGGCCTCGCCCGTCGCGGCGTCGCGGACCGTGAAGGGCAGGAGGCCCGGTGCGGCCAGCTGCCGGGCCAGGAGCTCGGCGTGCGCGCCGACGTCGGCGGGCCGAGGCGCCGTCATGCCCGCCCACAGGGCGTCGTCGGTGAGGGGCCACAGCTCGGCGGCGTCCTCGGGACGAGCGGGGACGAGCCGGATCGTGCGGCCGGTGAGGGTGACGTCGTGCGCGGTCATGCGGCGAGGGTAGCGGGGCGGTCGCCGGGCCGGGACCGCCGGGTCGGCCGCCACGGGCGGCTCCCGTCCGGGCTCGCTAGGCTCGGAGGATCGACCGCGACCGCCGGTCGAGCAGAACCGTGAGAGGCGACCGCTCCGATGCTCCCCACCGACGTCGCCCTGCGCGCCCCGGCGACCGGTGACCAGTCGTCCTGCCCCGACCTCTTCGACCTGTTCGAGGGCGTGCCCACGACGGCCGTCTTCGCCTGCGACGGCGTGTGCGACGACTACGAGGGTGCCCTGAGCCTCTTCGAGGACCGCATCGAGCTGGGCTGCGGCACGCCCCGGTCGATCGCGTTCGTCGACGTCGAGGCCTGGTGGGCCACGGTCGTGGGCGCTGCCGTCACCGTGACCGTGCAGGCCCGGGGCGCCCACTCCACGACCCTGCCGTCGGCCTACCGCGCCGCGCTCCTCGTCGCGCTCGACGCGCAGCTCGGACCGGAGCGGGTCCGTGCCTGACCGGGGGCGCGGCGCGTCCTCCCCGCTCGACCGCGCGCACATGCGCGCCTCGGCGACCATCGCCGGCACCGACGTCGACCAGGCCAGGGCGCTCTACCAGGAGGCGTACCGCGGCGAGGACTTCCGCATCACCACGACGGACCGGCCGTTCCGCTACCGCTACCGGGTGTCGGGCGACGACGAGGTGTCGGTCCGCGCCAACCTCTTCTCGGGTGCCGTGTCGGGGTCGTTCGAGCACCCCGGCGAGTACGTGGTCACGTGGATCACGGAGGGCGAGGGCTCCCACGTCGCGGGCGGGACCGAATCGGTGCTCGTGCACCGGACGCCGAAGCTGCACCCCGTGGGCGAGCGCACCTCGTTCCGGTTCCGCGACCACGTGCAGAGCCTCGTGCACGTGCAGGCACCGTTCCTCGAAGCCGTCGCCGCCGAGGCCGAGGGGCACCCCGGGGGGCAGATCGCGTTCGACCACGCCGCCGTCCCCGGGCCCGGCGCGCTCGCGGCCTGGAACAGGACACTCGCGGTCGCCGCGCCGGTCATCGTCGATCGGGCCGCGACCGTGCTGGCCCGCGAGGCCGCCAAGCGCGACGTCGCGCTCGCGCTCCTCGAGACCTTCTCGCACGCACCCGTGGCAGGAGGCCCGGCCGAGCCCGCCCCCACGGCGCGCGTCCACGAGGCGGCCGACCTGCTCCGCGCCCGCAGCGGGGAGCCCGTGCGCCCGAGCGACGCCGCGGCCGAGCTCGGCGTGCCCCTCGCGAGCCTGGCGGAGGGGTTCCGGCGGACGTTCGACGCGGCTCCTGACGCGTGGCTGCAGCAGGTGCGCCTCGGGCGGGTCCGGTCGGAGCTGACCGAGCAGGGGCTCGAGGGCGAGGCCTCGCTCGAGCTCGGGCGCCGCTGGGGCTTCTACGACGAGCTCGGGTTCGTCGACGCCTACGGTGCCGCCTTCGGCGCCGACCCCCGCCACCGGGGCTGAGACCGCCGGGCCAACGGCGCGGCCGCGCCCGCCGGGCCGGCAGCGCGGCCGCGCCGGCCGGCCCACGGCCCCGCCACCCGGCGACGGTGTCCCCGAACGGTGGTCCGGTCGGCCCGGGAGGGGCCGTCCGTGGACAGCCTCGGCTCGAGGGCGTCCACGAACGGTGGCGACGCCCGGACGTGAGCCGCGTGTCGTGGACACCGTCGAGGTGGTGGGCACCGGGCCGGCGGAGCCGGGCCTGGGGCCGCGGGTCAGGGGTGGCGGACGCCCTCGCCGGCCAGGACGGCCCGGTAGCCCTCGCGGAAGGTGGGGTGCTCGAACGTGAACCCCGTCGAGCGCAGCAGGGCGTTCGACAGGCGCTTGCCCTCGCCGGCTCCGACGTCGACGCCGTCGGTCGGGTCGGCGACGCCCAGCTCGGCGGCGAGCCAGCGCAGCACCTCGGCCAGCGGCGCGGGCTCGTCGTCGGTGCCCGTCACGAGGCGCGGCGGGTCGGCGACGTCGAGGGCGAGGTGCAGGAGGGCCCGGGCGGCGTCGTCGCGGTGGACCCGGTTGGTGACGCGCGCGGGGTCGCGGGGCGCGCCTCCTGAGCGGACCTGGTCGATCAGGCGCTCCCGGCCGGGGCCGTAGATGCCCGACAGGCGCAGCGCGACGCCGTCGGTCGTGCGCTCGTGCAGCAGGCGCTCGGCCTCGAGCAGCGCCGGTGCCGTCGGGGAGCCCGCCCCCGTGGCGGGCACCTGCTCGTCGACCGGGCGGCCGGAGGCGCGCTCGGCGTCGGCCTCGCCCCACGCCGCCGTCGACGAGACGAACAGCACCCGGGGCCGCTGCGCGCCCGGCAGGGCGTCGACCGCGTCGAGCACGTGCCGCAGCCCCTCGACGTAGGCGGCGCGGTAGGCGTCGGGCTCGCGGGAGCCGGCCGCGAGCGCCACGACGACGACGCCCGTGCCGTCGGGCAGCGGCGGGCAGGCCACGGAGATGTCGGCGGCGACGCCCTCGATCTCGGGCGGCAGCACCTCGGGCCGGCGGCGCAGTCCCACGACGCGGTGTCCCCGCGCCGCGAACCGGAGCCCTGCCTCGGTGCCGAGGTCGCCGCACCCCGCGAGGACGACGGTGCCGAGGGGAGTCCGGGCGGGGGACGGGGGCGCGCTGGTCATCCTGCGAGCGTACGACGGCGGGGTGGTCCCGGCCTGGGCGGACGGGGCCGTGGAGCGGGCTTGCCCGGGCCGTCGCGCCGCCACTAGCCTGGTCGGCTGCCCCGTCCCGGGCGGCACCGGGCGCGCCGAGACGCGGCCGGGTCCGTCCGCCCCTCCGGAGACCGCCATGAGCACCACCCCCGACCGTCCTGCCGACCCGGCCCGCGCCTCCGGTCCCGTCGTGACCGAGGTGACGGTCCCCGCGACCGCCGACGCACCCGATGGTGCGCTCTACCGCGCCTGCATCGACCTGCAGAACGCCGTCGACGCGGAGGGCTACGGCACCACCGACCTGGAGTACCTCGCCGACGAGCAGCTCGCGGAGTGGCACGACCCCGAGCACCGGCCCCGCGTCATGCTCGCCGTGCACGACGGCGACCGGCTCGTCGCCATGGGCACCCTCGAGACGCGGCGGGGCGAGGCCGCCGGCACGGCCTGGCTCGACGGCGTCGTGCACCCCGAGCACAGGAGGCGCGGGGTCGGCGGCGCGCTCCTCGACCGTCTCGAGGCGCTCGCCCGCGAGCGCGGCGCGCACCAGGCGCACGTCTACCTCACGACCGGCCCCGCCCCGGCCGACCCGGGCGCCGCCCTCGTGCCGCCGACCGGTGCCGGGGCCGTGCGGGCCGACGCCGCCGGGGTGCGGTTCCTCCAGGAGCGGGGGTACGCGCTGCAGCAGGTCGAACGGTGCAGCCGCCTCCCGCACCCGGCCGACGAGGCCGCGCTCGGACCGGTGCGGCAGGAGGCCCTGGCTGCGGCGGGCGACGCGTACCGCCTCCACACGTGGTCGGGTCGCAGCCCCGAGCGCTGGCTCGCCGACCTCGCGGTGCTCGCGACGCGCATGAGCACCGACGCACCGTCCGGCGGGCTCGACGAGCCCGTCGACGAGCACACCCCCGAGCGGGTGCGGGCGGCCGACGACCTGCTGGAGGCCGGCCCGCGCACCATGCTCAGCGCGGCGGTCGAGCACGTCGCGAGCGGCCGGCTCGTCGGCTACTCGCAGCTCGCGGTGCCCGCCGACCGCGACCGCCCCGCGATGCAGTGGAACACGCTCGTGCTGCAGGAGCACCGCGGCCACCGCCTCGGCTGGCTGCTCAAGGTCGCGAACCTCGACGCCCTGCAGGCGGCGTTCCCGACCGTCCCGAGCACGTACACGTACAACGCCGAGGAGAACCGGCCCATGCTCGCCGTCAACGAGGCCGTCGGCTTCGAGCCCGTGGCGTCGGTGGGCGCCTGGTCGCGCCAGCTCTGACGGGCAGGGTTCCTGTCAAGGGGGCGCCGTGGGCAGGAGTCGCGCCTACCGTCGTCGAGGTCGGCGGGCGGGGCAGCCGCCCGCCGGCACCCCGTCGGGGCGGTCGGCCGGCGGCGGGGGGTCAGCGGGCGAGCAGCTCGTCCGTCGCCGCATCGGCCCGGCCGTCGAACCACCGCTCGAGCACGCGGGCGAACACCGCCTCGTCGGGTGCGGCCCGCGCGAACAGGGTCGCCGACGACCGCAGCTTGAGCGCGTCGACGCTGCCCAGGAGCTCGTCGGCGCTCGCCGCGCCGGAGTCGGCCACGACGCCCGCGACCTCGCGCAGCCGCTCCCCGAGCACGGGGTGCGCGAGGTAGGCGCGCGCCTCGTCGAGCGAGGTCAGCGCGTAGTGCTGCGCGGTGCTGCTGCGCCCGAGCCCGGCGAGCTGCGGGAACGTGAACCACATCCAGTGCGAGCGCTTCTCGCCGGCCCGCAGCTCGGCCACGGCCTGCTCGTGCACGCCGCCCGACTGCGCCCGCACGAAGCGCCGCAGGTCGAACGCATCGCCGTCGAAGGGGTCGCCGCCACCACCGTCGCCGCCACCACCGGCGGCGGCGCGGCCGGCGGCGCGGCTGGCACCGGCCCCCGTCGCGCCGGGGGCGTCGGTCACGCGGGGCGCTCGCTGGCGCCGGACGTCGTCGGCAGCCAGGCGTCGTCGGGGTCGTCGACCGTCGCGGCGTCGTCGTCGGCGTTGATCTCGACGGGCTCGGCCTCGGGGTCGTCGGCGGCCCAGGTGCTCGTGGCCCGGCCGATGAAGGCGTTGAGGTCGTCGAGCTCCTCCTGCGAGATGCCGTGCGCGAGGCCGGGGTAGACGGCGATCTCGGCGTCGGCGTGCGCGGCGAGCCACTGCTCGGTGCGCTGCACGGCCGCGGCGGGGATCACCTGGTCGACGTCGCCGCGCCCGTAGAAGACGGCCGGTCGCACGGCGGCGACGGCCTCGTCGTGGCCCCGGTCGGCGTCGGACGCGACGAAGCCCGCCAGCACGGCCGTGAAGCGGAAGCGGTCGGGGGCGTGGCGGAGCAGCTGCAGCGACAGCGACCCGCCCTGCGAGAAGCCGAGGAGGCTCACGCTCGGGTGGTCGCCCCCGTGCTCGTCCAGCCAGTGCAGCACGGCCCGCGCGGCCTCGTCGACACCGGCCACGTCGGGGTCGCCGGGCGTCTCGAGCGGGTACCACGAGAAACCGTCGCCGTGCGCGAGGGGCGCCCGCAGCGAGACGAGCACGTAGTCCTGGGGGAGGTACGGGGCGAGGCCGATGAGGTCGCCCTCGTGGGAGCCGACGCCGTGCAGCAGCACGATCAGCGGGCGGCCGGCGCGGTCGCCCTCGTCGTGGGACCAGCGGGCCGTGGAGGCGTCGATCGCGAGCATGTGCCGAGCCTAGCCAGCGGGACGGGCGCAGGGACGGCCTCCTGGGGTCGCGTGTTCGCCCTGGGCGTGCCCGACCCCCGGGGAGGACGGGTGTTGGTAGACAGTGACCATGGCCTCCGTGCAGACACCCGACCCGACGCCCGACCACAACCCGGGGTGGTTGTCCGACGCCGAGCTCTCGGACGTGCGCCAGCGGCTGCCGATCCTCTACGTCGAGGCCGTGCCCGTGCGCACCGACGGCATGGGCGTCGTGACCGAGGTCGGCGTGCTGCTGCGCGCCTCCGACGAGGGCGAGATCAGCCGCATGCTCGTCTCGGGGCGGGTCATGTACGGCGAGAGCCTGCGCACCGCGCTCTTCCGGCACCTCGAGAAGGACCTCGGGCCCATGGCGTTCCCGCAGCTGCCGCCGTCGCCGACGCCGTTCTCGGTGGCCGAGTACTTCCCGATCCCGGGCGCCTCGGTCTACACCGACCCCCGGCAGCACGCCGTGTCGCTCGCCTACGTCGTGCCCGTCACGGGCACCTGCGACCCCCGCCAGGACGCGCTCGAGCTCACCTGGCTGACGCCCCACCAGGCCGGCTCCGACGAGGTGGCCGCCGAGATGGTCGGCGGCCGCGGGGCCCTGCTGCGGGCCGCGCTCGCCTCCGTCGGCGTCCTGCACTAGCCGCCGCGCCGCGCCGCCGCCGCCGCTCGCTGCCGGCCGCCGCGCCGCCGCCGGCCGCCGCGCGTCAGAGTCCGCTCGCACCCCAGGGACCCGCCCGCACCCCAGCTCGAGACCTGGGGTACGGGCGGGTCCCTGGGGTGTCGGGCCCTCGGAGCGGACCGCGCGACCGGTCCTGCACACGCGTCGTGCCACGCGGCAGGCCACAGGCGGCCGAGGGGGCAGGAGGCGCGGAGGGCGCGACGAGGCACGGTCGCCTCGTGCACGACCACGGCGACGCCACCCTCCTCCACCGCCGCGACCTCCTGCTCGAGGGGCGCGACGACCACGCGCTGCGTCGCGCCGTGCGCGAGGGGACCCTCGTGCGGGTGGCTCCGGGCACCTTCGTCCGCTCGACGGTCTGGGGGGCCCTCGACGCGCGCGAGCAGCACGTGCTCCGCGCCCGCGCCGTGGTCGGGCGGCTCGGGCCCGACGTCGTCGTCGCCACCGAGTCCGCCCTGGCGTTCCACGGGGTCCCCGTGCTCGGAGCCTGGCCGCAGCGCGTGCACGTGATCGACCCGCACCGTCGGTCCACGCTGACGTCGCCGACGCTGGTCCGGCACGCCGCGCCGCTCACCGACGACGAGGTCGTGCGCCTGGACGGCCTCCACGTGGTCCGGCCCCTGAGGGCGACGATCGACGCCTGCCGCCGGCGCGACCTCCGTGGTGCCGTGACGGCCCTCGACCACGCCCTCCGTCGAGGCCTCTTCGACCGGGAGGGAGCGGAGCGTGAGCTGCAGGGGCGACGGGGCCTGCCGGGTCGCCGTCTCGCCGTGCTGGCCCTGGGGCTCGCGGACCCTGCCTCGGGGTCCCCCGGTGAGTCCCTCAGCCGGGTCGGCATGTACCTCGAGGGGCTGCCCGCGCCGGTGCTGCAGCAGGAGTTCCGCGACACGGACGGCTTCGTGGCCCGGGTGGACTTCTGGTGGCCGTGCTGCGGGGTCGTGGGCGAGTTCGACGGAGCCGTGAAGTACCTCGACCGCGCCACCCGCGCGGGCCGCGCGCCGGAGGAGGTCGTCGTGGACGAGAAGCGGAGGGAGGACCGGCTGCGGGCGCTCAGGCCCGTCCGGGGCGTGGCCCGGTGGACCTGGCGGGACGCACTGCTCGTCGCCCCGATGGTCGCCACGCTGCGCCGTGCCGGCCTCGCCGGTTGTCGGCACGCGAGCCCGTGGCCGCGGCCGTGACCGCGGCCGTGACCGTGGCCGCGGCCACGACGCACGACACCCCAGGAACCCGCCCGGACCCCAGCTCGGGAGCTGGGGTGCAGGCGGGTTCCTGGGGTGCGGCGGGTGCAGGAGGCGCGGGTCAGCGCCCGCCGCGCCCCTTGCCGCCGGGGCCGGCACCGCCGCCGCGCACGAGCGAGCCGACCGCGAGGCCGCCCCCGGCGCGGCCGTCGCTCGAGGCGCGGCGTCCGCCGGTGCGCGCGCCGCCGGAGCGGGCGGGCCCGCCGGAGCGCTGCGCGCCGCCCGACTGCTCGGCCGCGAACGCGGCCTGGTCGTCGCGCAGGGCGTTCGTGCGGCTGCTGCCGCCGTCGCTGGACGCGCGGCGACCGGTGCGACGCTCGCCGCCGGCGCTGGCGCCGCGGGGCGACTCGTCGGTCGACGGGCCGCGGCCCGACTCGGTCGAGTAGAAGGTCTTGGAGCCGGTGCGGGGCGCGTCGTCCCGACGGGCGCCGTCGCGACGGGCGGGCGCGCTGCCGCGTCCGCCGCGACCGCCGCCGGCCTGGCCCTGCCCGGCACCGCGACCGCCGCCGGCCTGGCCCTGCCCGGCCGCCGCGGGGCGTCCCGAGCGGTCCTTGCGGGCGATGGGCGCACCGGTCGAGTCCTGGCGCGCGGCGCGCTTGCGCTGGGCGTTGGCGCCCTGCGAGCGTCCGCCGCCCTGCTGCTGGGCCTGCTCCTGCTTCGGCACGGGCTTCACGTAGGCGGCCTTCTCGCCGACGAGCGCCGTGACCTCGGGCGACGAGGGGGTGACGGCCGTCGTCGTCGGACGGATGTCGGCCTTCTTCATGAGCTGCTGCACGTCGCGCTTCTGGCTGGGGATCACGAGGGTGACCACGTCGCCCTCGGCGCCGGCGCGGGCGGTGCGGCCCGAGCGGTGCAGGTACGCCTTGTGCTCGGTCGGCGGGTCGACGTGGATCACGAGCTCGATGTCGTCGACGTGCACGCCGCGGGCGGCGACGTCGGTGGCGACGAGCACGCGGGCCGAGCCGTCGCTGAACGCGGCGAGATTGCGGTCGCGCTGGGGCTGCGACAGGTTGCCGTGCAGGTCGACGGCGGGGATGCCCGCCTCGGTGAGCTGCTTGGCCAGCTTCTTCGCGTGGTGCTTGGTGCGCATGAAGAGGATCCGGCGGCCCTTGCCCTGCGCGAGCGTGTGGACGAGCTGCTTCTTCGTCTCGACGTCGGCCGTCTCGAAGACGTGGTGCGTCATGGCGGCGACGGGCGAGTTCGCCTCGTCGACCGAGTGCAGCACCTCGTCGTGCAGGAACTGCCGCACGAGCTTGTCGACGCCGTTGTCGAGGGTCGCGCTGAAGAGCAGGCGCTGGCCGTCGGTGGGCGTGGTCTTCAGGATGCGCGTGACGACGGGCAGGAACCCCAGGTCGGCCATGTGGTCGGCCTCGTCGAGCACCGTGATCTCGACGGCGTCGAGCTTCACGAAGCCCTGCTTCATGAGGTCTTCGAGGCGACCGGGGCAGGCGATGACGATGTCGACGCCGGCCTGCAGGGCCTGGACCTGGCGGTGCTGCGAGACGCCGCCGAAGATGGTGGTGGTCTTCATGCCGTAGGCCGCGGCGAGCGGGGCGAGGACGGCGTCGATCTGCGTCGCGAGCTCGCGCGTCGGGGCGAGCACGAGGCCGAGGGGGCGACCGGCGCGGCGCTTGCCGCCGGCGAGCTTGGTGCCGAGGCGGGCGGCCATGGGGATCGAGAAGGCGAGGGTCTTGCCCGAGCCGGTCTTGCCGCGGCCGAGGACGTCGCGGCCCCCGAGCGTGTCGGGGAGCGTGTCGACCTGGATCGGGAACGCCGAGGTCTTGCCGTCGGCGGCGAGCGCCTGGACGATCGGCTGGGGGACGCCGAGCTCGGCGAAGGTGGTCGTGGGGGCGTCGTCGACGCCCGTGGTGAGGGTGGACATGCGTGCCTTTCGGGCATCGTGTCGAGCCGGGCCGATCTGCGGGCGGACGCCGGGCCGTGGGGCACGGCGGCGCCGGGCGGTGCCGGTGCGCGGCTGTCGTAGCCGGGCTCGAGGTGGGGCGACGGTGCAGGTGTGCACGATCGGTTCGCCGCAGGGTGAGCATCGCGCGCCTGTGCCTCGGCCGGTGGCCGTGGGGTGGCGGGTGAGGGGCGTGCTACGACGCACGGAGCCGGGCTGGCCGACTCACGAGTGCTCCCACCCTATCGTCCGCGGGCAGGATGCGCGAGGGGCGCCGACGAGGACGAGGCCGCCGGGCGCGCTCCCCGGCCCGCGCGACGGCCGTGCGCCCCCGCGTGCCGGGCACCGCGCCTCCTGCGCCCGTGCCCCGCGCCTCCTGCGCCCCGCCCCGACCTCAGTGCGACCCGTGGTACCGCTCGCCGACCGGGATCTCGACGGGCACCCGGTTGCCGGGCTGCGCGAGCGGGCAGGCCCACGCGGGGTCGTAGGCGCAGCTCGGGTTGTAGGCGAAGTTGAGGTCGAGCACGATCGAGCCGGGCTCGCGCCCCGGGCCGAGGTCGGCGCCCTTGACGCTGTCGATCAGGTAGCGGCCGCCGCCGTACGTGCCGCCGGGCTTCCCGGCGAGCGCGTCGCCGACGGGCACGAAGAGGCCGCCGCCGTACGACCTCAGGCGCCAGACGTCGAGCGAGCCGACGTCGGGCAGCTCGACGCGGCCGACCCGGTCGAAGGGCACGTCCCCGTCGGTGCCGGTCGTGACGACCATGCGGTGCGGCTCGGCGGGCAGGATCGTCGCCTCGAAGCGCCAGGCCGGGTCGTAGGGGGTCGTGGGCAGGCCGGTGAAGCCGGCGCGGTCCTCCGGCAGCAGGGGCGTCACCGGGTTCGTGCGGAACAGCTCGTCGCGCGTGCGGCGCCAGAGATCGTGCGCGGCGACGACGTCGTCGGCCTCGCGCACCTGGCGGTAGAGCCCGTGGATCGTCCGACGCCAGGCGGCGAGGTCGAGCCCCGAGTCGGTGGTGGGGACGGCGGGGCCAGGGGTGCGGGTCGGGTCGGTCACCCCGGCGACGCTAGTCCGCGTGCCGCCCCGACGCCTCGGGCGACCGCCAGGTCGGCGCCAGCTGGCGCATCCGCAGGCCGCGCCACTGCCAGACCAGCCAGAGACCCGGCCAGAGCACGGGGCCGAGGGCGCCCGCCGGCCCGGCCCGGAACCGGAGCCGGTCGCGCAGCAGCGTGCGGCCGTCGGAGGTGGGCGACACCGCCATGCGGTGGTCGATGGTGAGCTGGGCGAACTGGCCGCTGACGCCCTCGCCGGTGTCGCGCTGGATCCACGCGCCGTCGCGCTCGTGCCAGTCGAGGTCGACGTGCGTGGTGCCGAGCGGGAACGCCCCGAGCACGCTCGCCGTCACCCGGTGCGGCTCGGTCGACCAGCGGTGCGGGAAGCCCCCGGGCTCCGCCGAGCGGTACCGCACGAGCGGCGTGGTGACCGCCCGCATGACGGCGGGGTCGCGGAGGGCGTCGGCGGCCGCGTCGACGGGGCAGTCGAGGACGATCTTGAGCTGCACGTGCATGGCTCCACTGTGCTCCCGCGAGCTGCGGGGCGGGCGGGAGCCGGGCCTCCTGCGCTCGTGCGCGTCACACGCGGCAACCTGCGGGCACGGCCGTCGCCGACCGACCTACCCTGGCCGGGTGAGCGAGACGCAGCAGCAGCGGTACCAGGTGAGGTTCGACCAGGGCGAGGCCGGTGCGGCGCGCGTCGCGCCGGGAGCGCACGTCGTGGTCGTGACGGACGTGCTCGACGGGCACGGCACCGTGGCGCGCGACGAGCTGCTCGCCCGCGTCGCCGCCCGGGCCGACGCCGGCGCCCTCGTGCTCTGGGCCACCGCGACGAGCGCGGCCGACGCCGCGGGGCACGTGCTCGCCCGTCAGGCCGAGCGCGGGGACCGCGCGGTCGTGGCCGTGATCGCCGCCGGTTCGGTGGACGACGACGGGTTCCGCCCGACGGTGGAGGACCAGCTCGCGGCCGGTGCCGTCGTCGACGCGCTCGCCGTCGTGGGCCTCGACTCCGCCTCGCCCGAGGCCGCCCTCGTCTGCGCCGCGGCCGTCGGCCTGCGCCGGGCGTCGTCGCACCTGCTCACCGCGAGCACGTCCGCGGGCGAGCTGCAGCGCACCGGCCGGCAGGAGGCCGTGGCCGCGGCCCGCACCGCCCCCGACGTCGCGCACGTGGTGCGGGAACAGGGCGTCGCCGCGTAGCGTTCCCACCCAGGCGGAGCGATCCGCCCGCGGGCCCCCGCCCGCCTGATCGAGGAGGAACCATGAAGGCAGTGCTGCAGGACGGGACCGTCGTCGCCGAGGCGACGAAGGACGACCTCGTGTCGATCGAGGGCAACTGGTACTTCCCGCCGTCGAGCGTGAAGGCGGAGCTGCTCGAGGAGAGCCCCACCCAGTACCACTGCCCGTGGAAGGGCGACACCCAGTACTTCAGCGTCAAGGCCGGCGACGAGCTGCTGCAGGACCGCGCCTGGAGCTACCCGACGCCGATCCCGTCGTCGTTCGAGCGCGTCGGCTCGGACTACTCGGGCTACGTCGCGTTCTGGAAGGACGTGCAGGTCGTCGAGAGCTGACGACCGGCCGTGGGTCAGGTGCGGGCGCGCTCCCGGTGGGCCCGCACCTTGGCCCGGTTGCCGCAGCGCTGCATCGAGCACCAGCGACGGCTGCCCGCTCGGGAGTCGTCCACGAACACGAGGCCGCAGGCCGGGTTCTGGCAGCGGCGCAGCCGCGATCCGTCGCCGGCCTCGAAGCCCGTGGACGTGAAGAGGGCGACCCCGTCGCGAGCGACGCTCGCCAACGCCTGGGCCAGCCGGAGGCGCGCGGCGCCGGCCCGTCGACGACCGCCCGGCAGCGCCGGGGGCACGTCCGGCAGCGCGGCGAACAGGTTGAGCGTGTCGACGTCGTCGCCGTCGGCGGCGCGGCCGTCGACCGCGGCGACGGCCAGGCGGGCCAGGACGTCCCGGAGCGAGCGCGCGTCCACGAGCTCGCGGTCGCTCGAGCCCAGGGCGATGCCCGCGAAGCGCTCGCCGAGCCAGTGGTCGAGGTCGGCGGGGACGAGCAGGCCGTCCCACGGGGTGCTGCCGGGGGGCGTGGCGAAGCCGGACTCCGGGCCCAGGCCGGACGCGCCTCCTGACGGCGAGGCGGCGTCGAGGGCGCCGAAGCCGCCGAGGAGGGCGAAGTCGAGGGCCGTCGAGCCCGCGTCGAAGAACCACCGCGTGCCGGTGTCGGACCGGAACCACTGACCCGTCATGGCACCAGACTAGGGGGTTACGGCTCGCTCAGACGTCGCGCTTCGTCCAGGTGATGAGGTTCCGCGGGTCGAAGCGGCGCGCGCAACGGCCGCAGGCGAGGGGCCTCGACGGCCGTCGGTAGCGGTAGTGGTCGTGGCCCACGGGGCAGGTGCCGACCCACGGGGCCAGCTCGGTGGCGACCTCGCCGTCGTGGACCCGGCCGCCCGTGTAGCCGAGCTCGCCCGCGACCGCGCGCCAGCGGGGGCCGTGACCGGCGCGGGGCCCGGCCAGGGCGTGCGCCACCTCGTGCAGCAGCACCTGGTGCACCTCGGCGTCGTCGTAGCGCGCCGCGAGGTGCCGCGAGACGCTGATGCGCCGCGCGGCGTAGTCGCAGAGGCCCGCGCGGGTGCGGGCACGGTCGAAGGCGAAGGTCCACCGGCCGGGGCCCAGGTGCGCGCGGAGCAACGCCTCGGCCTGCTCGCGGACCCGCTCGAGGTCGGCCACCGTCAGCGCACCCCGGGCGTCGGGGCGCCCGTCACCGTCGGGGGAACGGCCAGGTCGTGGGCTCGTCGTCGCGCGGCAGGCCCTCGACCGTGCCCGTCACGCCCGTGACGCCCGGGCGCGGCTCGTCGCCGTGCTCGCGCTCGCGCTGGTTCTGCTCGGAGCGCGCGGCCGCGTTCGCGGCGAGGTTCGAGATCTTGCCCCACAGCCCGTTGTCGCGCGGCGCGGGACGCTCGGCCTCGGCGGCGCGCTCGGCGGGACCGGCCTCGACGTCGGCGGGCGACCCCGGGGTCGACGTCGGACCGTGCTCGTCGACGTGCTCGCCGGCCGTCGGGATCTCGCGCGTGCGCCACGGCCCGTCCACCTCGGGGCGGGCGGCGGGCTCCGGGCGAGCCTCGTCGGGAGGGCCGCCGGCGGTGCGGGCGTCGAGCGGCACGGGGTTCGTGTCGCTCGGGCGGCGGTCGGGACCGGGCGCCGAGGTCACCGCGGGGGCGACCGGGGCCTCCGGCAGGCTCAGCACGGCCTCGATGGCGTAGCGCAGCCCCTCGGTCTGCTGGCGGGGCACGCCGGCGGCGACGTACGCCTCGAGGGCGTCGGCGAGCGCCACGCGCGCCTCGTCGGTGCGGCCCAGGTCGTGCAGCGTGTACCCCTGCAGCTCGGCGGCGGCGGCCTCGAGCTCGCGCCACTCCTCGGTGCTCGCGGTGATCCGGCTGGTGTGCAGGTCGTTGAGGGCGCGCTCGAGCTTGCCCTGCTCGCGCAGCACGTGGGCGCGACGGATGCGCGCGGCCGTCGAGTCGGCCCGGTCGCCCGTGAAGTGGGCGAGGCGGAAGGCCTCCTCGGCGATCGCGAGGGCCTCGTCGAGGCGGCCGAGCGTGCGCAGCAGGTCGGCGCGCTCGCCGAGGGCCGTCGTGCTGCGGCTCTGGCCGAGGGCGGCCAGCCGGGCCTCCGCGGCCTCGACGTCGACCGCCGGGCGGAGGGTCACCGGCACGAACGACGGACCGGTCGGCACGGGCGCGGGGGTGCGCTGCGGGGTCCCCTGCGGGCGGCCTGCGCGCGGGGCCGTTCCGTTGCGGGTGTCGTGCTCGCTCATCGTGATCGAGGGTAGTCGTCGCGGCCCCGAACGAGGCCCCCGACTCGCGACCCGCCGCGAGGGCGCGTCACGGATCGCCGGCGGGGGCTCGGGCCCCGGTCAGGCGCCCCCGGCCAGCAGGCCCAGCAGGGCGGCGGCCACGGTGGCGACGAGCCCCACGGCGGCGACGCCCAGGCCGGGCGCGGGGCGCCGGTCGAGCAGGAGGCGCACGGCCTCGACGCTCGCCGTGCTGAAGGTCGTGTACCCGCCGAGCAGGCCGCCGCCGAGGACCAGCAGCCAGGCCTGGTCCAGGCCGGACGAGGCGGCGAGGCCCGTGAGCAGGCCGAGCAGGAACGACCCCGTGACGTTGACGACGAGCGTCGCGAGGGTGGACCACCGGGCCGGCAGGGCGGCACGGACGGTGCCGTCGACGAGCAGGCGCAGGGCGGCGCCGACGCCACCGGCCAGGGCGATCGGCACGAGGAGCCAGGGGGCGGTCACGGGGCCTCCCGCCGTCGACGCCTGTCGTCCAGGGCACGCGCCGCGGCGATGCCGACGGCGGCGGCGAGGAGCCCGGCCACGACCGAGCCCGCTCCGTAGCCGAGCGCGACGGGCAGGTGGCCGTCGCCCAGGAGGGCCGTGTCGACCGCGAGGGCGCTGTAGGTCGTGAAGCCGCCGAGCACGCCGGTGCCGAGCAGGAGGCGGAGGTCGCGGCGGCGCCCCTCGTCCGGTCCGCCTCGTGCCAGGCCCTCGAGCAGGAGACCGAGCACGGCGGCGCCCGTGACGTTGATGGCGAGGACGCTCCACGGCACGCTGCCGGCCGGTGCCGGGGCGGACAGGGCGATCACCTCGCGCAGGGCCGTGCCGAGCGCGCCGCCGAGGGCGACGAGGGCGAGGGACCTCCCGCGCAGGTGCAGGGGGCGTGCCGTCACCGGGTCAGGGTACCGGCGCGACGGGGACGGAGACGAGGCGGTCGTCGCCGGAGCGGGGCTCGCCCCGGCCGTCGGTGTTGTTCGTGACGAGCCAGAGCTCGCCGTCGGGCCCGGGCAGCACGTCGCGGAGGCGGCCGAGCGAGTCCCGACCCGTGAGGAGCTCGCTCGCCGTGGCCGCGCCGTCGGCGCCCACCTGGATCTCGAAGAGCCGCTCGCCGCCGAGCCCGGCCAGGTAGAGCGTGCGCCCGATCGCCGTGAGCCCGCTCGGGCTGGCGGCGTCGGTGGTCCACTGCAGGACGGGCGCGGTGAAGCCGTCCTGGTCGGCGCCCTCCCCGCCGCCCTCGACCTCGGGCCAGCCGTAGTTCGCCCCCGGCTCGATGCGGTTGAGCTCGTCCCAGGTGTCCTGGCCGAACTCGGCGGCCCACATCGTGCCGTCGGCCGTCCAGGCGAGCCCCTGGGGGTTGCGGTGCCCCATCGACCAGACGGGCGAACCGGACGTCGGGTTGTCGCCGGGCACCTCGCCCTCGGGCGTGACGCGCAGGATCTTGCCCCCGAGGGAGGACGGGTCCTGCGCGTTGGCGGTGACGCTCGCGTCGCCCGTGGTGACGTAGAGCATCCCGTCGGGGCCGAGGGCGAGGCGACCGCCGTCGTGGTTGGCGGCCTTCGGGATGCCGGTGAGGACGTCCTGGCGCTCCCCGAGGGCGTACGAGCCGGGCCCGCCCTCGAGGGGCAGGCGCACCACGCGGTTGTCGCCGGCGGTCGTGAGGTAGGCGTAGAGGTACGACGGGTCGCCCTGGAGGACGGCGAGGCCGAGCAGGCCGCCCTCGCCGCGGGCGTCGACGTCGTCGACGACGCCCATGTCGCGGGTGCCGCCGTCGTCGAGGAGCTCGAGCACACGGCCCTCGTCGCGCAGGGAGACGAGGGAGGAGCCGGTGTCGAGCCGGACGACGGACCACGGCGCGGCGAGGCCCACGGCGACGTCGGTGGCGTCCGGCGTGACCGTGACCCGTCCCGTCGTGGCAGGGGCGGGGGCCGGCCCGGGTCCCGTGGTGCCCGAGGTGGGGGGAGCGGTGACGGGGGCGGGCTCGGGGGTCCCACCGGGGCCGTCGGTGGTCGCGCTGCAGCCGGCGAGGAGCACGATCCCGGCCGTGAGGGCGGCGGCGAGGCCGACCCCGCTGCCGAGGGTCGGGGCGGTCGCGTGCTCTCGGTCCCGGGACCGGGGGTGCTGCGTCATGGGGCCTCCGTGCCTCGTCGCTGGTGCTCGGCCCAGTCGATCAAGAGCGCCTGGGAGCGACGTGCACGGGCCGGGGTGCCCGACCGGTGCTCGTGGTCGGGGGAGGGCGGCACCAGAGGTCAGTGCACGGAGGTCAGTGCACGGCCAGCTCGGCGCGCAGCGGGTGGTCCTGCCCCTCGAGGATCAGCTGGGCGGCGTGCCCGGTGGCGACGTGCGCGACGATCGGCGCGAGGAGGTTGACGGTCGTGCCGTCGTCCCCGGGGGTGACGACGACGAGGAGCAGCGCGTCGGCCGGGTCGGTGATCCCGAGGCCGGCGGCCTGGGCGTCGGTGAGCTCGGGGGCGTAGTCGGGCAGGTGCACGCTCGCGTCGAGCACGAAGAGCCTCACGTCGTCGGCACCGCGGAGCGCGAAGAGCCCGGGGCCGATCTCGTCGACGGTGACGTCGACGAGGTGCTCCAGGCCGAAGGGGGGCGTGACGAAGACCAGGCGGCCCAGCGGCGCGCTCATCGCAGGAAGTCCATCAGCGTCGGCTGCAGCACCTTGGCGGTGACGGCGAGAGCGGACTGGTAGGCGTTCTCCTGCAGCTTGAGGTCGAGGACGGCGGCGGCGAGGTCGAGGTCCTCGAGCCCGGCGCGCTGGGCCTCGAGGCTGGTGCTGGTGTCGATGAGGGTCTCCTTCGAGCGGAGGATCTGGGCGTGGCGGGCGCCGACGTCGCCCTGGACGGCGCGGACGTCGGTCATGCGGGCGTCCACGGCGGCGAGGCGCTCGAGGACGCCGGTCCCGGACCGGACGTCGCCGGCGAGGCCGTCGAGCAGCGTGAAGACGGAGGCGGGGCCCGTGCCGAAGGTCGCGGCTCCGTCGGCGTCGACGCGGACGGTCGTGTCGGGGCCGATCCGACGGGTCACGGCGGCGCCGGGCACGCCGGACCAGCTGCCGTCAGCGGTGAAGGCCGACGGTGCGTCCGAGGTGCCCGCGAAGACGTTGCGCCCGGCGAACGTCGTGTTGGCCGTCTGCAGGAGGTCGGCGCGGAGTCCCTCGATCTGTCGCGCGATCGCGTCGCGGGAGTCGGGACCCAGGGCCCCGTTCGCTCCTTGCACGGTGAGGTCGCGCACCTTGGCGAGGATGCCGTGCACGGAGCTGAGGGCCGAGTCGACGGTGTCCAGCCAGGACGACCCGTCGTCGACGTTGCGCTGGTACTGCGCCGTGGAGGCCTGGAGGTTGCGCACGCGCAGCGCCTCGCCCGTCGCCGTCGGGTCGTCGGAGGGCTTCGACAGCTTGTCGAGCGTCGAGGCGCGCTCCTGCACGTCGGCGAGGCGGGCTGCACCGAGCTGCAGGTGGCGCTGCGCGGCGGCAGCGGTCATCGAGCTGGTCACGCGGTTCATCATGGTCATCTCCCGACCCGTCCCATGCCGTTGATCAGGGTGTCGAGCATCTCGTCGATGGCCGACATGACCCGTGCCGCGCCCTGGTAGGCGCGCTGGTGGCTCAGCAGGGCGAGGTTCTCCTCGTCGAGGTCGACGCCGGCGCCCGACTGCTGCCTGTTCTTCGCGGTGGTCGTGGCGAGCCCGGTGAGCTCGGCCTGGCCCCGCTCGGCGGCGCTCGCCGCACCGATGGTCGACACGACCGTCGACCAGGCGCGGTCGGGGGACCCGGCGGAGGTGCCGATCCGGCCGATGGCGTCCGCGACGGAGCCGTCGAGGGCGCCCGAGCCCGTCGCCGCGGCCGCGATGCCGGCGGGACCGGTGGGCGCCACGCCCAGGCCCCTGGCCGCGGGCACGCCGGCCTCGAGCGTGAAGAAGTCGAGCCCGGTCGTGCCGGTGCTCGTCGAGCCCGTGCGGTGCACCGCGTTCACCTGCGTCGCGATCTGCACGGCGAGCGCGTCGTAGGCCGCGCTGGTCTCGGCGAGGATCCCACCGCGACCGTCGGCGGCAGGAGCGAGCACGGACAACGAGCCGGCGAGCGAGCCGCTGTCGGCCCCCACGGAGCTGCCCGGGCGGTCCGCCCACTCGAGGCCGACCGCGTCGCCGAGCACCCGGCCCCCGACGGCGGTCACCGCGCGGGCGACGTCGCCGCGCACGAGCGCGTTGCCGCCGACGAGGACGTCGACGGTCCCGTCGGCGCGCTCCGTCACGGTGCCACCGGCGAGGCCGGCGATCTTCTCGGTGAGCAGGGCCCGTCGGTCGACCAGCTCGGACACGCTGACGCCCTGCTGCAGGCCGGACCGGATGCGCTCGTTGAGGGCGGCGACCTGGACCGCGGCCTGGTTGAGCTGCCCGACCTGCCCGTCGACCTGGTCGCGGACGGTGCTCCACTGGGCGTCGATCGCGCGGGACCCCGTCGCGAGGGTCGTGGCGACCGCGCCGGCCCGGGCGATCAGCACGGAGGCCGGTGCTGCTTCGCCGGCGTGGTTGGCGACGTCGCCCCAGGCCGACCAGAACGAGGTGAGGCCGGCGGCGAGGCCCGTCGTGCGGGGCTCGCCGAGCGTCTCCTCGAGCGTCGACAGCGTCGTGGCGCGGACCTGCTGGTAGCCGTCCGCGGCGGCCGCGGAGCGGACGCGCCCGTCGAGGGCGACGTCGCCGAGACGGGCGATCGCGTCGACCGAGACGCCCTGTCCGGGCACCGTGCCGGCGCTCGCCGACCCCACGCGAGCGGGCGACTCGACCGAGGTCGTGACGACGCGCTGTCGCGTGTACCCGTCGGTGTTCACGTTCGCGATGTTCTGGCCGACGACGTCGAGCCCGGTCCGGGCGGCGACGAGGCCGGAGTAGGCGGTGTTCAACCCGCCGAAGGTGCTGCCCACGGTCAGAGGCTCCCGTCGAAGATGCGGCCGCCGGTGACGTCGGCCGTCCCGGCGCCCGGGCGCTGCCCCGTGGCGTCGTAGGTGAGGGGCGCGTCGTCGGGGACGGACCCGGCCAGGGCCTCCTGCGTGGCGCGGGCCGCGGCGCGGAGGAACCGCTCGTTCTCGTCGCGCAGCCGCGCGATGCGCTCCGTGAGCTCGGTCATGGCGGCGAGGTGGGCCGCGAAGATCTCGCCCCAGGGGCCGGCGGGTGCGGCGGCGACGAGGTCGCGGAGGGGTGCGTCGTCGTCGGTGCCCCACTCGCGGGCGAGCTCGGAGACGGCGACGCCGCGCTCGAGACCGGTGCCGCGCAGGCGGCCGAGCACCTGCTCGACCTCGCGCGTCGCGTGGTCGATCCAGCGCGTGCGGCCGGCGGTGAGGAGGAGCTGCTCGACCTCGAGCTTGAAGGTGAGCAGCTCGAGCAGCTCGCGTTCACGCCAGAGCAGCGCGGACAGGTCGTTCGCGCTCATGGTGCCTCCTCGTTCGATGGGGGTCGGGCCGTGTCGGTGCTCCGTCCTCAGGGACCACCATCGGCCGACGGTGCTCCGACGTTAGGCGAGCGACCCGGGAGGGGGCGTAGCGCCCCCGGGGTGCGAGGGGAACCCGCACGGCGCTCCCAGTTCGGGGGGAGGGCCGCTCCGTGACCCCCTGAACGGGCCACGTCCGTTCCCCCGCACTGGGGGCGGCGGACCCTTCTGGGGCCCCCCGGGCGTCGATAAGTTGAGGGTGTCGCCACGGCCCCTCGCCACGCCGACGCCCACCGCCGGACCACCCGCCGCACCACCCGCGGGCAGGGACTGGCCACCCCCGTGACCAGTGCCCGATCCCCAGGGAGACCAGATGGACCGCCGAGCGCGCAACGACATGATCGTGGCGAACCTCCCCCTCGTCGGCTACCTCGTCGCCGAGGTCGCCGCCCGGGCCACGCACCTGTCGCGCGACGACCTCGCGAGCGTCGGTGCCGTGGCCCTCGTCCAGGCCGCCGAGGCGTTCGACCCCACCCAGGGCGTGCCGTTCGGCGCCTACGCCCGCACGCGCATCGTGGGGGCCTTCGCGGACGACATGCGCGCGGGCGACTGGGCCAGCCGCGGCACGCGCAAGCGCATCAAGGAGACCCTGGCCGTGCAGGACTCCCTCACGGCCGCCCTGGGGCGCACGCCCAGCGTCGACGAGATCGCGGGCGCCCTCGGCGTCGACCGGCAGACCGCGTCCGACGCCCTCGTCGACGCCGCGAGGACCGTCGCCGCCCTCGACGACTCCGTCGCCGAGCACCTCGCGGCCGACCTGCCCCTGCCCGAGGAGCAGGCGCTCGTCACCGAGCGCAGCCGTTACCTCGCGGCCGCCGTCGAGGCGCTGCCCGAGCGCATGCGGCTCATCGTCGAGGGCGTCTACTTCGGCGACCGGACGGTCAAGGACCTCGCGGCCGAGCTCGGGATCACCCACTCCGCCGTCTCGCAGCAGCGCACGGAGGCCGTGCGCCTGCTCCGCGACGCGCTCGCCACCCACTACGCCGACGACCCCGAGACCCCCGTCGAGGCCGTCTCGACCGCCTCGGTCGCGCGCCGCAGCGCGTACCTCTCGCGCGTGGCCGCGAACGCGGCCGTCGGCGTCGCCCGCGCCCTGCGCGAGCCGGAGGCCCCGCGCGGCCTCAGCACGGCCGTCTGAGGCCGGAGAAAAAACTTCCGGGTCGGCTAACCGACCCGGGCGACCGACCGACAGTGGTCGGTGTCAGCCCACGGACGGGCTGGCGCAATCCAGTCCCATCACGGAGGAGAACACCATGGGCATGCAGATCAACACCAACCTCGCGGCGAACAACACTTACCGCAACCTCAACAGCACGCAGAACGACCTCTCGAAGAGCCTCGAGAAGCTCTCCAGCGGTCTTCGCATCAACCGTGCCGCTGACGACGCGGCCGGTCTCGCCATCTCGGAGGGCCTGCGCTCGCAGATCGGTGGCCTCACGGTCGCCGCCCGCAACGCGCAGGACGGCATCTCGGTCGTCCAGACCGCTGAAGGCGCGCTGACGGAGGTCCACTCCATCCTGCAGCGCGTCCGCGACCTGGCCGTCCAGTCGGGCAACGACTCGAACAACGCCGACGCCCGCACCGCGATCAAGACCGAGGTCGACGCCCTGGGCGACGAGCTGACCCGCATCGGCAACTCGACCAACTTCAACGGCATCAACCTGCTCGACGGCAGCGCGAACCTCACCTTCCAGGTGGGCGCCGGCTCGACCGCGGCGAACGACCAAATCGGCGTCGACCTGTCGGCCTCGAACATCGCCACGCTCGGCGCGACGGTCAAGGGGCTCACGTTCGACTCGTCGGCCAACGCCCTCACCACGATCGGCACGCTCGACACCGAGATCAAGGCCGTCTCGACGACGCGCTCCGAGCTCGGTGCCGTGCAGAACCGCTTCGAGCACTCCATCGCGGCGACCAACGTCGCGAAGGAGAACCTCACGGCGGCGCAGTCGCGCATCCGCGACGTCGACATGGCGGAGGAGATGGTCAAGTACACCCGCTCGAACATCCTGAGCCAGGCCGGCACCGCGATGCTCGCGCAGGCGAACCAGAGCACGCAGGGCGTGCTGTCGCTGCTCCGCTAGGCCCTCTCGAGCCCAGCAGTGCACCGACCGGGAGGCCGGAGCAGGACGTCACGTCCCGCTCCGGCCTCCCGTCCACCACCCCACGACCACGACCAGCAGGAGACGACATGGCGCTCGGCATCGACGGACTCGTCAGCGGGCTCGACACCACGGCGCTCATCAATTCGCTCATCCAGGCCGAGGCCGCGCCCCAGACGATCCTCAAGTCGAAGGCCACGGCTCAGCAGACGTACGTCTCGGCCCTCCAGACGCTCAACTCCTCCGTCGCCGCCCTGGCGACGAAGGCGCGCGAGGCCTCGGCGGCCACGTCGCTCGATGTCTACGCCGGAGCGAGCTCCTCGACGGCCGTGACCGTGAGCACGACGGGTGCCACGAGCGCCGGCAGCATCGACATCGTCGTCGGTGCGACCGCGAGGGGCATGGTGGGCGTGACGGCCCCCTCGACGAGCTGGCCGACCGATCCGCCCACCCTGACCTTCACGTCGTCGACGGGCACCACCACCGAGGTCACGGCCAGGTCGGGCTCGCTCGACGACGTCGTGACCGCGATCAACGCCTCCACCGCCGGTGTCCGGGCCGTCAAGATCGCGTCCGGTACCGACGCCGTGGGCGCGCCCCAGTTCCGGCTCCAGCTCACCTCCGCCTCGACGGGAGCCGCTGGTGCTTTCACGGTGCACGCGGGCAGCGCCGCCGAGGTCGCGGCCGGGACGGCGACCGACGTGCTCGCCGCGCCCGGCGCCGCCGTCACCGCTACCGCGCGTGACGCCTCCGTCACGCTCTGGGCGGGCACGAGCGCCGAGCAGGTCGTGACCAGCAGCACGAACACGTTCTCCTCCCTCCTGCCCGGCGTCGACGTCATGGTCGCGGCGGCGTCGGCCGATCCCGTCACGGTCACGGTGACCCGAGACACGGCCAAGGCCTCCGCCGTGGCCTCCGACCTCGTCAAGGGCGTGACGGACCTCTTCGCCTACATCAGCAGCCGGACGGCGATCACCACCACGACGAGCTCGACGGGCGCCGCGACCGTCAAGGCCGGTGCCTTCACCGGTGACTCCACCGTGCGCGACGTCCAGCAGAGGCTCACCAGCGCCCTCGCGATGCCCACCGCGAGCGGTTCCTCCCCGAGCGTGATCGGCATCTCGATCACGCGGACCGGCTCGTTCGAGTTCGACCAGGCCACGTTCACGGCGGCGCTCGAGAAGGACCCCGTGGGCACCCAGGCGGTCCTCGCCGAACTGGCGGGCCGCCTCGCGACCGTGGCCGAGCGGGCCTCCGACAAGTACGACGGCACGCTCACGCAGACGGTGAAGGGGCAGCAGTCCGTCGCGACCGACCTGACGAAGCAGATCGAGAACTGGGACTCCCGGCTCGCCGCCCGCCGCGCCCAGCTCACGAAGACCTACAGCGCCCTGGAGGTGCAGTTGAGCAACCTGCAGTCGCAGTCGAGCTGGCTCTCCGGCCAGCTCTCGTCCCTCGCCGCGAGCTCGGGCACGTCGTGATGGACGCCCGCGCCTTCGCCGCGGCCGCCGTGGCCTCGCAGTCCTCGCCGCTCGCCGCCTCCCGCCGCGCCCAGTACGGCGCCGACGCGGTGCTCTCCGCCACGCCCGTGCAGCTGGTCACCATGCTGTACGACCGCCTGCTGCTCGACCTCTCGCGCGCCGTCGTCGCCCAGGAGGCCGCCGACTGGGCCGCCGCCGGCGAGCAGCTGCTGCACGCCCAGGCCATCGTCGCCGAGCTCTCGTCGTCGCTGCGCATCGACGTGTGGGACGGCGGCGAGGGCCTCCTCGCGCTCTACTCCTACGCCTCCACCGCCCTCGTCAACGCCAACGTGCACCGCGACGTCGCCGTCACCCGCGAGGTCGTGGGCCTGCTCGAGCCCCTCCGTCAGACCTGGCACGAGGCCGCCGCGGCCCTGCCCTCCAGTGGCTCCTCGACCTTCGCCGGCGCCGCCGGTCACGTCACGGCCGGCGCCGTCGCCGCGGGCGGAGCGCTCGGTGTCGCCTGACGACGCCGAGGCGATCGCCACCTGGGCGAGCGTCCTCGACGACCTCGAGACCGCCACCGCGCGATCCGTCGACGGTGCCTCCCCGGCCTGGGCTCCGCCCCCCGGCCTGGGCCCCCTGCCCCTCGACCTCCGGCCGAGGGCCGAGGAGGTCCTGGCCCGGCAGCAGGGCGCGCGCCAGCGCCTCGACGCCGAGCTCCGCGACGTCACCGGGCAGCTCGGCGCCGTCCGCGCCGTCGTCCGCTCCGCGGCCCCCGAGCGCCCCGTGTACCTCGACGTCAACGGCTGACCCCGACTCGCCCACGCCCCGGACGGGTCCGCGACGGCCGAGCGCGCCACCGCGTACCGTGCACCCCTCGACGACCCGAGGCAGGTACGACATGTGGTTCGACAGCTGGTCCGACGTCCTGCGCGTCCTCCTGGTGGGCACCGCCGCCTACGTGACGCTCGTGCTCGTGGTGCGCACCACCGGCAAGCGCACCCTCAGCCAGCTCAACGCCTTCGACTTCATCGTCACCGTCGCCCTCGGCTCCACCCTGGCGACCATCCTGCTCAGCAGCGACGTGTCGTGGGTCGAGGGCGCGACCGCGCTCGTCCTCCTCGCGGGGCTCCAGTTCGTCGTCGCCCTCGCCTCGTCCCGCCTGCGCCGCGTCCGGGCGGTCATCACCGCCGGCCCCACCGTCGTGCTCCGGGACGGTCGGCTGCAGCACGACGCGCTGCGCGGCGCCCGGCTCGCCGAGTCCGAGGTGCGGCAGGCTGTCCGCAGCAGCGGCAGCGGCGACCTCTCCACGGTCGCGGCCGTGGTGCTCGAGACCAACGGCACCCTGAGCGTGATCACCGACGCGCAGATGGGCGACGGCTCGGCGCTGGGCGACCTGCGCTGACCACGACGCGCCGACCACGACGGAAGGACCCACCATGACGACGGACCTCACCCGCGCCGAGGCGCAGCTCCGGGCAGCGACGGTGTCGAACGTGCGGTACGCCGTCGACCTGGACCTCACGTCGCCGGGTGCCGCCACCGCCCGCAGCACGACCCGCCTCACCTTCGACGCCCCCGAGGGCTCGGCGACGTTCGTCGACGCGGAGGCGGTCACGGTGCACGCCCTGACCCTCAACGGCGCGCCGCTCGACGTCGCCGCCGCCTGGCGAGACGGCCGCGTGCACGTCTCGGACCTCCTGCTCGAGAACGTCCTCGAGGTCGACGCGTCCTTCCCCGTCGCCTCCTCGGGCGAGGGCCTGCACCGGTTCGTCGACCCGGCCGACGGCGAGACCTACTTCTACACGTTCACCGCTCCCGCGTTCGCACGGCAGGTCTTCGCCTGCTTCGACCAGCCCGACCTCAAGGGCGAGTTCGCGGTGACCGTCACGGCGCCCGCCGACTGGACGGTGCTCTCGAACGCGCTGCCCCTCGGCGCCCCGGAGGCGCGTGACGGCTCCGCCCTGCTCCACCGGTTCGCCCCCACGCCCCCGATCGCGACGTACCTGCTCGCGGTCGCCGCGGGCCCGTGGCACAGCTGGCACGCCGAGGCGACCCTGCGCGACGGTCGCGTCGTGCCGCTCGCCTGGCACGCGCGCGCCTCGCTCGCCGACGCGGTGGCCCCCGACGTGGACGACCTGCACGACCTCACGCGCCGTGGCCTCGAGGCGTACGAGCAGCTCTTCGACCACCCCTTCGTCTTCGACTCGTACGACCAGGTGTTCGTGCCCGAGCACGTCGTGGGGGCCATGGAGAACCCCGGCCTCGTCACCTTCTCGGAGCGCATGGTGCACCGCGAGGCGGCGACCGACGCGGAGCTCCAGCGGCGCGAGCTCACGGTGCTGCACGAGATGGCGCACCAGTGGTTCGGCGACCTCGTCACCATGCGCTGGTGGGACGACCTCTGGCTCAACGAGTCCTTCGCCGACTTCGTGGCGGCGCTCGTCGCGTCCCGGCTGGCTCTCGCCGCCGACGCGGGGCACGACCCCTGGGTCGAGTTCGCGATCACCCGCAAGGGCTGGGCCTACGCCCAGGACCTGCTGCCCACGACGCACCCCGTCGTCGGCGACGTGCCCGACCTCGGATCGCTGACGGGCTCCTTCGACGGCATCACCTACGGGAAGGGCGCCGCGGCCCTGCGGCAGCTCGCCGCCGTCGTCGGCGAGGACGCCTTCTTCGCGGGCGTCGCCGACCACCTGCGCCGGCACGCCTTCGGCTCGGCCACCCTGGGCGACCTGCTCGCCTCGCTGGAGCGCGCCGCCGGCCGCGACCTCGGCGAGTGGGCGCGCGTCTGGCTCCGCACGAGCGGCGTCAACCGCCTCCGGGCCTCCTGGGTCGACGGCGCCGTGCGCCTCGAGCAGCACCCCGACGCGGCCGACGGCCTGCTGCGCCCCCGCCGCGTCGACGTGGCCCTGCTCGACCTCGACCACGACGGCCCGCCCACCAGGCAGCTCGTCGCCCTCGCCCTCGACGGCGCCACGGCCGTGCAGGAGGCCCGACCCGGCCCCGTCGACCCGGCCGGCGGTCCGTCGCGGGCCCGCACCGCGCCTCCTGCCCTCGTGCTCGCGAACGCGGGCGACCTCGACTACGCGGTCGTCGAGCTCGACGACGCGTCGCTCGGAGCGGTGGGGGAGTTCCTCCGCCGGTCCGACCACGGCCTCGACCGGGCCGTCGTGCACGCTGCGCTGTGGCGCGCGGTGACGGCGGCGCGGCTGGCGACGCCGCGGTACCTGCGCCTCGTCCTCGACGGCCTCCCCGCCGAGGTCGACGCCTCGACCCTGCGCACGGTGCTCGGACAGGTGCAGCACGCGCTCGCCGGGTTCGTCCCCGGGCGGGCCGGCACCGCGCTCGTGGCCGAGGTCGGGACCCGCCTGTGGGACCTGGCCCGGGAGGCCGGGCCGGGCTCGGACCGACAGGTGCAGTTCGTGCGCGCGTTCACCGAGGTGGCCGGGGCGCCGGAGCACGCGGCGGTGCTCCGGGGCCTCCGCTCCGGGAGCCTGCGGCTCGACGGGTTCGAGGTCGGCGGGGAGACGGCCTGGCGGCTGCTGACGGCGCTCGTGCGCGCGGGCGAGGCCACCGGCGGCGAGGTCGACGCCGCCGAGCTCGCCGATCCGACCGACGTCGGCCGACGGTGGGCGGCACGGGCGCGGGCGTCGGCCGCCGACGCCGGGTCGAAGCAGCGGGCTTGGCTGCGCGTGCTCCGCGACGACGCCCTCTCGCCCGAGCTCGTCACGGCCGTCGGCGAGGGGTGGTGCTCGACGGGCGGGGCGGACGCCTTCGCCGGCCACGCCGAGGCCTACGTCGCGGCGCTCGACGACGCGTGGGCGCACCGCGGCGTCCGCGCCGCACAGGACCTCACGGCGGCGTTCGCCCCACCGCCCGAGCTCGGTGCCGCCGGGGCGGACGCCCTGAGGGGCTGGCTCGACGCGCACCCGGCCCCCTCCGGTGCCCGGCGCGCGGTGCGGGAGGCGCTCGCCCGTCTCGAGGAGGCCCTCGCCGCCCGGGAGCTCACGGCCCGCGCCCTGGGCGGCTGAGACCGCCGAGGGCGGGGACGACGGAGGCCCGGCACCCCGAGGGGGTGCCGGGCCTCCGTCGGTCCGAGATCAGTGCTGCGTCTCGTCCTTGGCCTTCTCGGTCTCCATGCGGTCCTCGCCCATGGACTGGTCCTTGCGCCCCTGGGCCGTGAGCTCCGCGTCGTCGGTCTTCTTGCCGACGAACTCCTCGGCCTTGCCCGCGGCCTGCTGCACGGCGTCCTTCGCCTTGTCTCCGATCGACATGACGTTCCTCTCTCCGGTCGTTCGCCGGGCTCCCCGGCACGCGTGCGACGGTAGGCCCGACCGACGGGCCGGGTCCTCCTCCCCAGGCCGTTCCCAGCGCACGGCCCGCCCGCCTCGCTCAGCGGCCATCGCGACGCACCGACGGGTCGGCTAGCGTGACGGCATGTCCGGTGCCTACGACCTGTACTCGTCGTTCTACCTCGGGGGCGTGTTCCTCGCCTTCGCGACGGGCCTCGTGCTCGCGGTGCTGCTCTGCGGCGTCGCCCTCGCGGCTCGGCGCTACCTCCTCGCCGCGACGCGGCACCGCGAGCTCCAGACGGGCCTGCTCCTCGCCGACCTCGAGGCCGACGCGGCCACGGGGCCCTCGGCGGCCGGTCCCGACCAGGGGCCCACGGGGCCGTCCGCGCCGCCGACGGCCTGAGCGCGAGGGCTCAGGGGCGGTAGCGGTCGCGGGGTCGCGGCAGGTCCGGGCCCGGGGCCTGTCCTCCGAAGCCACCGGACAGGGCGAGCCCGACGGCTCCGAGTCCCGCCGCCAGTGCCCGCACGAGGCTGCCGAGCACGGCGGCGGCGATCCGCCGGCCCCTCTTCCGGGTCGTGGCCACGGCGTCCTCCCGTCGATCGGTGAGGCGACCCTACCGGTCCGTGGGGCGGGCCGCTCCTGTCCCCAGGAGTGGGGCCGGGCCTCCTGCTGACGCGCACGGCGCGACGGCCGACAGTGACCACCGAGCACGGATCGCTCGACCCCTGGCCACGGATCGGCCCGCAGCAGCCCCCGCACCAGAAGGCAGACCGCCATGCCCGTCGGATCCGTGACGCAAGCAGCGCTGCAGAGCGCCCTCGACGGCCTCGCCCTGCGCCAGCGCAGCATCGCCGACAACATCGCCAACGTGAACACCCCGGGCTACACGGCCAAGCGCGTGCAGTTCGAGGACGCCCTCGCGCAGAGCGTCCGGCAGGGCCAGGGCGTCGTCACCGCGAGCACCTCCCGCTCGCTCGAGCCGACCCGCCTCGACGGCAACAACGTCAACCTCGACACCGAGACGCTGTCCAACGTCGACACCGTCCTGCGCTACCAGTTCGCCTCCCAGGCCATGAACGGCGAGCTCACCGGCGTGCGCGCCGCGTTCAGGACGAACTCGTGACCGCCTTCGACGCGATCGGCATCGCCGGCACGGGGCTCACGGTGCACCGCAAGTGGCTCGACGCCGTCAGCGACAACATCGCCAACGTCAACACGGTCGCGGCCATGGACGACACGGCCTTCCAGGCGCGCTACGTCATCGCGCGCGAGGGCGAGGGCGTCACCGGGGCCTACGTCGCCGGTGCCGCCTACGGCAGCGAGGCCGGCCGCGTCGTCTTCGACCCCGACCACCCGCTCGCCGACGCCGAGGGGTACGTGCGCATGCCCGACATCGACCTCGGCGCCCAGATGAGCGACCTGATCATGGCGCAGCGCGGCTACCAGGCCAACGCCGCCGTGGTCGACCGTGCCAAGACGGCCTACGAGGCCGCCCTCCAGATCGGACGCAGCTGATGCCCCTCTCCTCCCTCCAGGCCGTCGGGGCCGTGCAGCCCACGCAGGGCACCCAGGCGTCAGGAGCCGCGTCCGCGGTCGACGCGCTCGGTCGCGTCGGCGGGGCCGACCGGGCGGGCACCTCCGGCGTCGCGGGCCCGGCCGACGCCTTCGGGGCGACCATGGCCGGCGCCGTGCAGGGCCTCACCGAGCTCCAGGGCACCGCGAAGACCCTCGCGGTCAAGGCCGTCACGGGCGACCTCACCGACATCCACGACGCGACCATCGCCGCCACCCGTGCGCAGGTCACCATGGAGCTCGTCGCCGCCGTCCGCAACAAGGGCGTCGACGCGTTCAACGAGATCATGCGGATGCAGGCCTGATGCCCGCCGTCCTGCAGGAGCGCTGGGCGAAGCTCGTCGAGACGCTCAAGGGGTTCACCGTCCAGCAGCGCACCCTCGCGGTGATCCTGCTCGCCGTCGTCGTGCTCGGCGTGGTCGCGCTCACGGCGTGGCTGTCGAAGCCGTCGATGACGCCGCTGTTCTCGGGCATCGACCCCTCCGACGCGAACGCGATCGTCGAGCAGCTGCGCACCGACGGGGTGCCCTACGAGCTCACGGCGGGCGGGGGCACGATCCTCGTGCCCGAGGAGTCGGTCTACGACCAGCGCCTCAAGGCGGCCGCGGCGGGGCTCCCCGAGGCCGGTTCCGGCGGCGGCTACTCGCTGCTCGACACGATGGGGGTCACCTCGTCGGAGTTCCAGCAGGACGTCACCTACAAGCGCGCCATCGAGGGCGAGCTCGCCCGGACCATCTCCGCGATGGCCGGCGTGAAGACCGCGAGCGTGCAGCTGGCGATCCCCGAGCAGACCGTCTTCGTCGAGGAGCAGCGCGACCCCACCGCCTCCGTCTTCGTCGAGACGAAGGCCGGCGCCCAGCTCAGCGGCGACCAGGTGCAGGCCATCGTCAACCTCACGAGCGCCTCGGTCGAGGGCATGGCGCCGACCGACGTCGCGGTCACCGACGCCGCGGGCACCGTGCTGGCCGAGGTCGGCACCGGCGCCACGGGCAGCGGCTCCGACCGTGCCGGCGAGTACGAGTCGAAGGTGCAGTCGTCCGTGCAGGCGATGCTCGACAAGGTGGTCGGCCCGGGCAACTCGTCGGTCGCCGTCGCCGCCGACCTCCAGGAGTCCTCCGGCACCCGCGTGACCGAGTCGTTCGCCGAGCCCGAGTCCGGGCCGATCGCCCTCAACGAGGCCGGCACGAGCGAGCAGTACGGCGACGGCGCCGCCGGTGCCGGGACGGCCGCCGGGGTGCTGGGCCCCGACAACATCGCCGTGCCGAACGTCGGCACGGGCACCGCGGCCGACGGCGGGTACCTCAACGAGTCCGCGACGAAGAACAACGCCGTCGACAAGACGACCGAGACGATGTCGATCCCGGCCGGCACGGTCGCCCGGCAGACCGTCTCGGTCGCCATCGACAGCGGGGCGGCAGGAGGCGCGAACGTGCAGGCGATCACCGACCTCGTGCGCACGGCGGCCGGGATCGACCCCGCCCGCGGCGACGCCGTCGAGGTGCAGGTCGTCGACTTCGACACGAGCGCCGCCGAGGCGGCGCAGGCCGCCCTCGAGGCCTCCGACGCCGCCGCCGCGAGCGAGGCGATGTGGTCCACGATCCGCACCGCGGGGATCATCTCGCTCCTCGCCCTCGTCCTGGTGGTCGGCCTCGTCGTCTTCGCCCGGCGCAGCCGGCGGCAGGCGCGGGAGGACGTCGACCTCGGCGAGCTCGACGCCGCCCCGGCCGGCACCTGGGACGCCACCGTGCCGCTGTCGCTCGACGACGCCGTGTCGTCGTCGACCCTGCGGCTGCCCGGCATGCCCGACGCCCCGACCGAGCTGCTGCCGACCCCGGCGCCCTCGCCCGAGCTGCTCACGGCCGAGCGCAAGCGCGCCGAGATCGACGCCCTGGCGGCGCGGGACCCCGACCGCACGGCGGACCTGCTCCGTGAGCTGCTCGACGAGCGGCCGACCCCGTGACCATGGTGCCCACGGGGGCGTCCGCCCCGTCGACGGTGTCGACCAAGGCCCTGACGGGGGCGCAGAAGGTCGCCGTCGTGCTCATGCAGATGGACCAGCAGCGTGCCGCGCAGGTCCTGTCGCGGCTCAGCCCGGCCGAGACCGAGCTCGTGACGGCCGAGATCGTCCGCCTCCGCCGAGTCGACGCGGCGGTCGCCGAGCGCACCCTCGACGAGTTCCACGCGCTGAGCCTCGGCGGCGGGTCCCGACGGGGCGGGCACGACGTCGCGGCAGGGCTGCTCGAGGCGTCCTTCGGCGCAGAGCGGGCCGCGGAGCTCATGGACAAGCTGGCCGCCGGCATGGTGGGCAAGGCCTTCGACTTCTTCGACGACGCCGAGGCAGGCCAGGTCATCACCCTGCTCGAGGGCGAACTGCCGCAGACCATCGCGCTCGTGCTCGCCCACCTGCGCCCCCAGCAGGCCTCCGTCGTCCTCGCCGGCCTCGACACCGGCGTGCGCACCGACGTCGCCCAGGCGATCGCGACCATGGGCACCGCCACGCCCGAGGCCGTCGGCATCGTCGCGACGACGCTGCGGGTCCGTGCCGGCGCCGTCGTGTCCCCGCGCGACCAGGTCGAGGTCGTGGGCGGCGTGCAGCCGCTGGTCGAGATCATCAACCGCAGCGACGTGGCCACCGAGCGCCTCCTGCTCGAGGGCCTCGACGCGCGCGACCCGACGCTGGCAGAAGAGGTGCGCTCGCGCATGCTCACCTTCGAGGACGTCGTCAAGCTCGAGACCCGGGACATCCAGCAGGTGCTGCGCGGCATCGACAACGCCGTGCTGGCGACGGCCATGAAGGGCGCCCCGGCCGCCGTCACCGAGGTGATCCGCGGCAACGTGTCCGAGCGCAACCGCGAGCTGCTCGACGACGAGCTGGCGTCGATGGGCCCCGTCCGGCGGAGCATGGTCGAGGAGGCACGGGCCGAGGTGGTGCGCGCCATCCGCGAGCTCGAGGCGATGGGCGCCATCACCGTGCACCGTGCCGACGAGGACGCCCTCGTCGAGTGACCGGGTCGCGTCCCCACTTCGGGGCGACGCCTGACGGGACGGGGCGCGCTGCCGAGAGTCCTCCACGAGCACGGATCGCTCATCCTCCTCGGCCACGGATCGGCCGTCCCCACGACGAACGGTCCACCGTGCCCAGAACCACGCGCTCGCTGCCCCCTCAGGGGTCGTCGGCGAGCACCCGCGCAGCGTTCGCCCCCCTCGCCTACCCGGCGCTCGACACGGGCCGCGCCGCGGGCGCCGCTGCCGCGTCGCGCCCCGGCGCCGACCTCCCCGCCTCCACGGACCTGCTCCGTGAGCGTGCCGAGGCGCGAGGGCACGCGGCCGGGTACGCCGCCGGGCTGCGACTGGCCGAGCGCGAGCTCGAGGCGCGCCGCGACGAGCTCGAGGCCCTGCACGTCGACCGCCTCGTGCGGCTCGAGGCGCAGGTCGCCGCCCGCGTCGCCGCCCTCACCGCGGCGACGCGCGCCCTGGACGCCCGCGTCGCGCCCGTCGCCGCCGAGGCCGAGGGCACCCTCGCGGTGCTCGCCGTCGACCTCGCCGAGGCCGTCCTGGGGCACGCCCTGCGCACCGATCCCGTCGCCGGGGCCGAGGCCGCCCTCCGGCGCGCGCTCGACGTCGTCGACCCGGCGCTCGTCGTCTCCGTGCGGTTGCACCCCGACGACGTGGCGGTCCTGGCGGGGGCGACCGACGACTCCTGGCCCGCACTCGTCGCCGACCCGTCGCTCGCGCGGGGCGACGCCGAGGCCGACCTGCCCGTGGGCCACGTCGACGCCCGCCTGACGACGGCGGCCGCCCGCATGCGCGCCGCGCTCCTCGAGGGCGACGCCTGATGCCCACCGTGCAGCTCGAGCGCCGGCGCGCCGCGGCGCGCGCCGCCGCCCGCCCCCAGCGCGTCGGCCGCGTCACCAGCGCCGTCGGCCTCGGCGTGACCGTCGCCGGCCTCGACGCCTCCGTCGGCGAGGTGGTGTCCCTGGGCGTCGAGGGCACCCCCGCCGAGGTCGTCGCGACGACGCCCGAGGGCGTCCGCTGCATGCCGCTGGCGCGCCCGGCCCCGCTCGCGGCGGGGGCGCCCGTGCGCGCCTCCGGCAGCCCGCTGCGCGTCCCCACCGGCGCCGGGCTCTTCGGCCGCGTGCTCGACGGCCTGGGCCGCCCGATCGACGGCAAGGGGCCCCTGCGGCACGACGGCCTCGTCGACCTCGACCACGACGTCCCCTCCGCGATGGCCCGCGCGCGCATCGACGCGCCCCTGCAGCTCGGCGTCCGGGTGCTCGACACCCTGACCACGGTGGGTCGGGGCCAGCGCCTCGGCCTGTTCGCGGGCTCCGGGGTGGGCAAGTCCTCGTTGCTGTCGATGATCGCGCGCGGCACCGACGCCCAGGTGTCGGTCGTCGCGCTCGTGGGGGAGCGCGGGCGCGAGGTGCGCGAGTTCCTCGAGGACGACCTGGGGCAGGAGGGGCTGGCCCGGTCCGTCGTGGTCGTCGCGACGAGCGACGAACCGGCCCTCGTGCGCCTGCGGGCCGCGTTCACCGCGACCCGCATCGCCGAGTCCTTCCGCGACGGGGGCGCCGACGTGGTGCTCATGATGGACTCGCTCACGCGCGTCGCGATGGCCCAGCGCGAGATCGGCCTCTCGGTCGGCGAGCCGCCGGCCACCCGAGGGTACCCGCCGTCGACGTTCTCGGTGCTCGCCGGGCTGCTCGAGCGGGCGGGCACCGACCGCGTCGGCTCCGTCACGGGCCTCTACACCGTCCTCGTCGACGGCGACGACCACAACGAGCCCGTCGCCGACGCCGCGCGGAGCATCCTCGACGGGCACGTGGTCCTCGACCGCGCGCTCGCGGTCACGGGGCACTTCCCGTCCGTCGACGCCCTCGGCTCGGTGTCGCGCGTGGCGTCGAAGGTCACGACCCGCGAGCAGCGCGACGCGGCCTCCCAGCTGCGCCGCGTCATGGCGGCGCGCCGTGCCGCCCAGGACCTCCTCGACGTCGGCGCGTACCAGCGCGGGGCGAACCCCCTGGTCGACGCGGCCGTCGACCACCAGGGCGCCATCGACGCGTTCCTGCGCCAGGGCATGGACGAGCAGGCGCCGGCCGAGGCGTCGTGGGCGTCCCTCGCCCGGCTCTCGGCCCTGCTGGGCGGGGCCCGCTGATGGCGCGCGGGTTCCGGCTGGCCGCCCTGCTCCGGTTGCGCCACGCGCAGCAGGACCAGGCCGGTGCGGCCCTCGCGGCCGCGGGCGACAGGATGCGCGAGGCCGCCGACGCGCGGCTGCGCGCCCGGCGCACCCTCGCCGACGCCCCCGCCACGGTCACCGACGCGGCGACGCTCAGCGCCGTCGCCGCCTCGCGCGCCTCCACCCGGGGCATGCTCGTCGAGCTCGACGCCGTGGCCGAGCAGCGCCGCTCCGACCACGAGGCCGCGCAGGCGACCTACGCGACGGCCCGCCGCGCCGCGCTCGGGCTCGAGAAGCTCGAGGTGCGGCACGCGGCCGAGGCGGCCGCCGACGAGCTCCGGGCCGAGCAGGTCGCGCTCGACGAGATCGCCACGACCCGTCGACCCGGCACGGAGGGCGACCGATGAGCCCCGTCGGCGAGGTGCTGGCGCGCATCCAGGACATCCGGACCACCCTGCAGCAGCTGCAGCAGGGGACCACGCCCGCCGCGTCGTCGGCTGCGTCGTCGGCGCGCGCCGGTGCCTTCGCGCAGGCCCTGTCGGCGGCGGGCCCGTCGGCCACCGCGCCCGCCGCGTCGTCGCCGTCGAGCGGCGTGCCGGCCGCGGCCGCCGCGCCGGGCGCGACCGGGGTCCCCGGTGCCACCCTGCCGACCGCGGGCGACGCGACCGGCGAGGACGTCGTGGCCGCCGCGAAGCGCTACCTGGGCGTGCCCTACGTCTTCGGGGGCGAGGACTCCTCGGGCATGGACTGCTCGGGCCTCGTCCAGCGCGTCTTCGCCGACCTCGGCATCGAGGTGCCGAGGGTCGTCCCCGACCAGGCCCGCCTCGGGACGGAGGTGGCCTCGCTCGCGGAGGCGCGCCCCGGCGACCTCGTGGTCAGCCGGGGCACCGGCCACATCGCCATCTGGCTCGGCGACGGCAAGCTCCTGCACGCACCGCGACCGGGCAAGGACGTCCAGATCGTCGACAACTACCTGAAGGACTCCGACGTGACGACCATCCGCCGCCTCCTGCCGCCCGAGCGGAGCGTCGCCGCCGCGGCCGCCCCCGCCGGGACCGATCTCGCCACCGCGGCGCTGCAGCGCCTGCTCGCCGGAGGGGGTGCCCTGTGATGGTCTCGACGATGCCGCGCACGACGGGCTCCGGGCCCGGCGGGGCCTCCGCCGTGGGCGGGGGCGCACAGGGTGCCGCCGCGAGCCCGACCGGCGCCGCGTCGGCGGACCCGTTCGGGGCCGCCCTCGCGGCCGCGGGACGGTCAGCCGGCCCTCTCGCCCCGCTCCCCGGAGGGGGCGCGACGCCCACCGACGAGGGCACGTCGCCGCTCGGCGACGCCCGGGCGGACGGTGCGGACCAGGGCACGGCGCCCCTCGCCCCGCAGCTCCCGCTGGTCGCGGCCCTGACCGCGGTCGCTGCCCCGACGCCCGCACCGAGGGGCGCGGACGCCCCGGGGGCAGGAGGCACGCCCCCGGAGCCCGTGCTGTCGGCGGATGCCGTGGGTGCGGTGCGCGTCGCTGACGCCACGGGCACGACGGGCGTGGTCCCGGCGGGTGCCGTGGGCGCCGCGCGCGTCGCCGACGCCACGGGCGCGACGGACGTGGTGGGCACGACGGACACCGTCCTGGCCGTCGGTGCCGCGGCCGGCGACCGCGGGTCCGAGGCGCGACCGTCCCCGCGCGGGGACCTCGCGGCTGACCCCTCGGCGAGCACGAGCCCGTCGGTCCTCGCGGCCCCGACCGCGACCCCTGCCCCGCTCTCCGAGGGCACGAGCATCGACTCGTCGTCCGCGCCTGCGGCCACCGACGCCGTGCGTACCGCCACCGCCACCGTCACCGCCACCGCCACCGCCACCGCGGGCGCCCCAGGGGCCCTCGTCCCCGCGGGAGCGTCCCGACCGACGTCGCCCGGGGCGCTGGCCGTCCCCGGGGCGGCGGCACCGATCCGCGACGAGCCCGCCGGGTCCGTGTCCGGGCCCGCGCACGCGGCCCGTGCCGAGCACTCCGCACCGGCGTCCGGCAGCACCCCGTCGTCCAGTAGCACCCCGTCGTCCGGCAGCACCCCGACCTCCGCGAGCACCCCGGCACCGGCAGCCGTCGGCCCCACCGGCAGCGGCGGCACCGGCACCGCCGCGGCCCCCGCCGCCACCGCCACGGCGGCCCCGGCCGCCCCCGTCACCGTCGTCGCTCCGGCCAGCACCGGAGCCCCGGCCGCCCAGGCCGGTGCCGGAGCCGTGGCCGCCCCGGCCGCCCCGGCCGCCCCGGCCGCCCCGGCCGTCCCGCCGTCCGAGCCGGTCGAGGCCTCCGCGTCGTCCGCCGCCGTCCCGGTCCCGGGCGGGCCGTCGGCCCGCCCGGCGGCTCCCGTCGCCACGACGGTCGGCACCCCGCCGCTCCCGGGCGCCGCGACCAGCGGCGAGACGGTGCCCACCCCCGGTGCCGCGGGCGCGGGAGCGACGGTCGAGGCCCGCAGCGCGCCGGTCGTGGCCGAGACGCCGTCCCGGCCCTCCGGGTCGCCCGGGCCGGACGTCGCGCTCGTCCCGACCTCGGCGCCCCCGGTGAGCGCTGCCCCGACCGCTGCCCCGGCCGTGGCGGCACCGTCGTCGCCCGCCCCGCCGCCCGCGGCGCCGATGGCGCAGCAGCTCGCGAAGCCGCTCTTCACGCTCGCGCACGCCGGTCCCGGTGAGCACGTCGTCACCGTGACGGTCGCCCCCGAGCAGCTCGGGCCGGTGACGGTGCGCGCCTCCGTGGGCGCCCACGGCGTGCACGTCGAGCTCTTCGCCCCCAGCGAGGCGGGGCGCGAGGCGGTGCGCGCGGTCCTGCCCGACCTGCGTCGCGACCTCGGTGCCGCCTCCGGCGCGGGCGTGGCGACGAGCCTCGACCTCTCGGCGCACGACCAGCCGCGCGAGGCGCCGCAGGGCGCGCCCCGAGAGACGGCAGGAGGCCCGCCCCGCCCGGGGGCGCGCCTCACGCCCGTCCCCGTGCCCGACCCCCTCGCCGGCGTGAGCCGGACCGCCCCGACGACGTCGCTCGACGTCCTGGCCTGAAAGGAACCCCCGATGCCCCTCGACGGGATCACCGGCAGCGTCGACGCCGCCACCCCGGCGGCCACGCTCGCCACCTCGAGCGCCCGTGCGCCGAAGCAGACCATGGACAGCGAGGTCTTCATGCAGCTGCTGGTCACGCAGCTGCGCAACCAGGACCCCTCCACGCCCATGGACACGAACGCGATGATCTCGCAGACGACCCAGCTGGCGATGATGGAGCAGGTCACGGCCCAGACGACCACCGGGACGGAGAACTTCTCCCTGCAGATGCGCATCGCCGCGTCCGCGCTCGTCGGGCAGCAGGTCAGCTACGCCGGCCCCGACGGCGCCCCCGTCACCGGCACGGCCACCGCGGTCTCGTTCGCCCGGTCCGTGCCGACCGTGACGATCGCCGGGAAGGAGGTCGCCCTGGATCTCGTCTCCGGCATCAGCGCCGGCACCGGCACCGCCGCCCCGTGACCCCGCGGCACCCCCTCAGCACCCGGCGCGGCTCCCGCCCCGCCGCTCAGCACTCCTCCACCGCCTGACCGAAAGGCAGCACCATGCTCCGCTCCCTCTACTCCGGCATCTCCGGCCTGCGCTCGCACCAGACGATGCTCGACGTCACCGGCAACAACATCGCCAACGTGAACACCGCCGGCTTCAAGTCGTCGACCACGCAGTTCCAGGACACCCTCTCGCAGATGACCCAGGGCGCCGGGGGCCCCCAGACGGGCATCGGCGGCACCAACCCCGCGCAGATCGGCCTCGGCGTGCAGGTCGCCGGCATCTCGACGAACTTCGCCCAGGGGTCCGCGCAGGCCACCGGCAAGGCCACCGACCTCAGCATCGCCGGCGACGGGTTCTTCGTCACCCGCTCGGGCGGCGACACCCTCTACACGCGTGCGGGCTCGTTCGACTTCGACGCCGACGGCCGCCTGGTCACCCCGGACGGCAAGATCGTCCAGGGCTACACGGCGACCGGCGGCGTCGTGAACGTCGGCGGCGGCCTCGGCGACGTGACCCTGCCCGTGGGGACGGCCGCCCCGGCCGCCGCGACGACGGCGGCGACCGTCACCGGCAACCTGCCGTCCGACAGCCCGGTGGGCACGAGGCTCAACCGCGACGTCGAGGTCTACGACGCGGCCGGCACCAAGACGACCCTCTCGCTGGCCTTCGCGCGCACCGGCACGGGCTGGAGCGTCACCGGCCCGGGTGGGGCGACGACGAACCTCACCTTCACCGCGGGGGGTGCCGTCAACGGCGACCCGGCCCTCACGGTCGGCGGCATCCGGGTCGACCTCTCGGGCGTCTCGGGCTTCGCGAAGCTCGACACGGTCGCGATCACCGACCAGGACGGCCGTGGGGCCGGCACGCTGCAGGGCTTCTCGATCGCGAAGGACGGCACCGTCGTGGGCCAGTTCTCGAACGGGGAGTCGCTGGCCGTCGGCCGGATCGCCCTCGCGACCTTCGCGAACTCGGCCGGCCTCGAGAAGGCCGGCGCGTCGGGCTTCCGTGCGACCGCCAACTCGGGCGACGCCGCGGTCGGCGCGCCCGGTGCGCCCGGCGTCGGCTCCATCGCGGCGGGCACCCTCGAGATGAGCAACGTCGACCTCTCGAAGGAGTTCACGAACCTCATCGTCGCGCAGCGCGGCTTCCAGGCGAACGCCCGCATCATCACGACCTCCGACGAGGTGCTCCAGGAGCTCACGAACCTCAAGCGCTAGTCGCGGTCCCCACCCCGGGAACGGCAGGAGGCGCGGTGCCGGTGCACCGCGCCTCCTGTCGTTCCGTCGTGCGGATCAGGTCGTGCCGATCAGGACGAGTAGGTCGAGGGGTCGATGCTCGCGGCGGCCACGACGAAGAGGATCGTGAAGAGGACCGTGAGGGCGATCGCGACGAAGCCGATGATGACCGCGGCCAGGGCCAGGCCGCGGCCCTTCTCGCCGGTGCGCTTGATCTGCGACAGGGCCACGAAGCCGAGGACGATGCCGACGATCGAGACGAAGAACGAGGCGATGAAGCCGACGATCGCGAGGACGTTGTAGTTGTCGCGCTGCGCGGGGGCGCCGGACGAGGAGGAATAGGGCTGGGGCGTGGTCATGGTCTGCTCTTTCGATCGAGGGAGGGGTGCCCGCACCCGGTCGGTGTCCCCCCAGGAGCAGAGCGTCGCCAACATATCAGCAGCCCCGCTCAGGTGCGACCGAGGTAGCGCCCCTCCTTGTGGTTCATGGCGAGGACGAGGTTGAGCACGACGGCTCCCAGGGCGCTGAGCAGCACGACGGGCCACGCGACGACCGTGAGCGACAGCGCGACGATGAGCACGTCGAAGGCCATCTGCACGTAGCCGGCGCGGAGCCCGAGGCGCTCCTGGAGCACGAGCGCGAGGATGTTGATCCCGCCGAGGCTGGCGCCGTGCCGGAAGAGGATGAGCAGCCCGACGCCGACGAGCAGGTTGCCGCCGAGCGTGCCGTAGACCGGGTCGAGGTCGTCGATGCGGAACACGACCGGGTGCAGGTACGAGAAGGCCGACAGCATCGACACCGTCAGCACGGTGCGGAGCGTGAACGCCCAGCCCTTCTTCCAGACCGCGAGGGCGAAGAACGGCAGGTTCACGGCCAGGAACAGCACGCCGAACGTCCACGACGTCGCGTAGCTGAGCAGCAGGGCCAGGCCGGCCGTGCCTCCGGAGACGGCGCCGCTCTCCTTGAGCAGGAACAGCCCGAACGAGGCGAGGAACACGCCGGTGAGCACGCCGAGGACGTTCTCCGCGAACGTGTGCCGCGTCGTCGGGTCGGGCCCGGGGGCGAGCGCCGGGTCGTCGACGCCGGGCGTCGCGGGCGCCGAGGCCCCCGCGGTGTCGGCGTCGGGGAGCCCGACGGGGGAGAGGGGGGTCGCGGTGCTGGTGGCGAGGTCGGCGGGTCCGGCGGGGGTGGTGCCGTCGCGCTGACCGTCGAGGGGTCCGTGGGTCACCTCGACAGTGTGCCGCAGCCGTGTGTCCGGCACGTGTCGTGCGGCTCCCGTGGGTGGCTAACGGGCGGGCGGGCCCGGCCGATAGTGGTCCTCGAGCAGCTCAGGACGAGCACTCACGCCCGCCCCACGGACGGCGGCGGGCCGAACCAGACCTAGGACGGGCCGATGATCGTCGTCACGCGACTCAACGACAGCACCTTCGCTGTCAACCCGGACCTCGTGGAGCGCATCCACGAGTCGCCCGACACCACGTTGGTCATGGTCGACGGGGCGAAGTACATCGTCACCGAGACGATGGCCGAGGTGATCGACATGATCGCCCGCTACCGCGCCCGCATCGTCTCCCTCGCCTACGACGACGGTCCCGCCCTCGTGCCCGCCGGCGCTCGCGGCCACCAGCACGGCGTCCACCAGCACACCGGCCCGGTCGCGCTCGACCCGGTGCCGCTGCGCCCCGTCGGGAGGGGCTGACCGTGGATCCGGCGACGATCCTCGGCATCCTCCTCGCGTTCGGTGCCCTCTTCGGCATGATCAAGCTCGAGGGCGTGCACCTCACCGGGCTGCTCCTGCCCGCACCGATCCTGCTCGTCTTCGGCGCCACCATCGCCGTCGGCATCGCGGGCACGACCATCAAGGACGCCCTCACCTCCTTCAAGCTCATCGGCCGCGCCTTCACGGGCAAGGTCGTGCCCCCGCAGAGCGTCATCGACGACATCGTCGGGCTCGCCGAGAAGGCCCGCAGCGAGGGCCTGCTCTCGCTCGAGGCGGAGGCGGAGCGCCTCGGCGACCCGTTCCTGGCCGGCGCCCTGCAGAACATCGCCGACGGCACCGACGGCGAGGAGCTGCGGATCCTCCTCGAGGACGAGATGGAGTCCCGCCTCGCGGCCGACCGCATGGCGAGCAAGTTCTTCATGGGCCTGGGCGGCTACGCGCCCACGGTCGGCATCATCGGCACGGTCGTCAGCCTCACGCACGTGCTCGAGAACCTCGCGCAGCCCGACGAGCTCGGCCACATGATCGCCGCGGCGTTCGTCGCGACCCTGTGGGGCCTCCTGACCGCGAACTTCCTCTGGCTGCCGATCGGGGCACGGCTGCGCAAGCTCGCCGACCTCGACGAGGCGCGCATGACGCTGCTGCTCGAGGGCGTGCTGGCGGTCCAGGCGGGCAGCCAGCCGCGCCTGCTCGGCGAGCGCCTCAAGGCGATGGTGCCGACGCACACGCTGAAGGCCGGGGCGGGGGCCGTCGCGAAGCCGGCCGAGCAGGGGGTCCGGGCGTGAGCGCCACGGCGTCGCGGCGCCGCCGCACGAAGGGCCACGACGACGACGAGCACCCCGACGAGCGCTGGATGGCGTCCTACATGGACATGATCACGGTGCTCATGTGCATGTTCATCGTGCTCTACGCCATGTCGACCGTCGACCAGGACAAGTACGCCGCCCTCCGCGACTCGCTCGCGTCGGGCTTCGGCCAGACCGACATCGGCGCCGTCGACACTGCCTCCGGCACGATCGTGCCGGCCGACCAGGTCACCGACCAGGGCGAGGGCTTCGCGGTGGGCGACGAGGACGCCACGAGCGCCTCGGCCACCACGGGCTCGGAGGGCACCGCCGAGGACCTCGCGCGGGCGGAGCTCGACGACCTCACGGCCATCAAGGACGCCATCTCCGAGAACCTGGCGCGGGCGGGCCTGTCGAAGGACGTCGAGTTCGCCGTCGACGCCCGCGGGCTCACGGTCCGGCTGGTGGGCTCCGAGACGTTCTTCGGCTCGAACAGCGCGGACCTCAGCGCCGAGGCGCGGCGGGTCATGGACGCGGTCTCCCCGGTGCTCCGCGCGGCCGGCCACGACGTCTCGGTGGAGGGCCACGCCGACCAGCGCACCTCCGTGGCGCCGTTCGCGACGAACTGGGAGCTCTCGAGCGCGCGGTCCACGCAGGTGCTGCGCGACCTCGTCGAGCGCGGTCGGCTCGACGCGGCGCACGTGCAGGCCGTCGGGTTCGGCTCGTCGCGTCCGATCGTCGAGGGCGGCACGGACGCCGAGCTCGCCGGCAACCGTCGCGTCGACATCGTCGTGCTCTCGAACCAGTCCGACACGGTGAGCGCGCTGCTGCCCGAGCTCGAGCGCGCGGTGACGGGCGCAGGAGGCACGGTGCCGGCGACCGACGCGGGCGCCGTGGCCGAGACGGCCGGCAGCACGGCCGGGCACGCACCCGGGGCGGGCTCGGCGCCCGCCGGCGAGGAGGAGCACGCGGCCGACGAGGAGCACGCCGCCGACGAGGATCACGACGCGGAGGGGGCCCAGTCCGGGGGCCACTGACCCCTTCCCGCTAACCAGGGGGCGCGACGGGCCGACAGTGGCCGTCGTGACCCTCCTCGACCCTGCCCGCCCCGGCACGCCGACCCGATCCTCGTCGGGTCCGTCGGCGACCCCGGAGCGCGTGGTCGAGCCGTACGACTTCCGGCGACCGACGACCCTCGCGCGCGAGCACGCCCGCGTGCTCGAGGTCGCGTTCGACACGTTCGCGCGCCAGTGGGGCACGCAGCTGACGGCGAAGATGCGGGTGCGCTCCGAGGTCACGTCGCACCAGGTGCAGATGCTGACCTACGACGACTACGCCTCGTCGCTGCCCGCGACGACGGCCATGGTCCTCTGCCCGCTCGCGAGCATGGAGGCCAAGGCCGTCGTGCAGTTCCCGACCTGGGCGGCGTTCGTCTGGGTGAGCCACCTCCTGGGCGCCCCGAAGCCCGGCTCGCTGCCGGACCGCACCTTCACCCCGGTGGAGGAGGCCCTGGTGCGCAACATCGTGGAGGACGCCCTCGACGACCTCAGCTACTCCTTCGGCGCGCTCCTCGTCGACGACGTCCGCGTGGGCGGGTTCCAGTACGACTCCCAGTTCGCCCAGGTGGCCGCGAAGAGCGACTCGATGATCGTCGCCTCGTTGAAGATCTCGGTCGGCAACCGGGTGGCCACGGGCACGATGGCGATCCCCGCCCGCGCCCTGCTCCCGCAGCTGATCGACGACGACGGCACGCAGACCACGCTCACGTCCCGGGAGCTCGTCGAGCAGCAGCTCGCCGCCGTGCCCGTCGACGTGGCCCTCCGCATCGCGCCCGTCACCGTGCGCCCGGCCGAGGTCCTCGGCCTGGCCGTGGGCGACCTCCTGCCCTTGCCGCACCCGCAGCACCGCCCCCTCGAGATGACGGTCGACGGCGTGCCCGTGGGCCGCGCCGCCGTCGGCGCGAACGGTTCCCGCCTCGCGGGCGTCGTCGTCTCCGTCACGACCGACCTCCGCGAAGGAACAGCATGACCACGACGACCCCCACCCAGCACACGGCCGCCGCCGAGGCCTTCGTCGCGACCGTGCCGAGCGCGTCGCTGCTGCGGGCCGTGCCGCTCGACGCGGCAGCCGTGGCCGCCCTGGTCGGGCCCGACGGCGCGATCGTCACCTCGTTCGTGGGGGAGGTCTCGGCCGACACGGCGCTGATGTTCGACGACCTCTCCCAGCTCACCGCCGCGGGCGGCACCGTGTCGCCGTCGGTCTCCGTGCTCGACGTGCTGCGCCCGGCGCTCGAGGCGGCGACCGCCGTCCTCGGCACGGGCGTGCTCGGCGACAGCCGCATCGAGGCCGTCGACGCGCTCCTGCTCGACCCGGCCACGTCCGTCTTCGAGCTGGTCGGCCCCGCGCGCACGGAGGGCTGGTTCGCCGTGCGCCTCCGCGAGGACGGCACGGTCGCCGGTCTCGGCACGGGCCAGGACGCGGCCGGCACGGCCCCCGCGATCGGCTCGACGGTCGGCAACCTCGGGCGCATCAACGCCGTCGAGATGGCCCTCACGGTCGAGATCGGCCGCACCCGCATGTCGGTCCGCGACGTGCTCGGCCTCGAGCCCGGTGCCGTCGTCGAGCTGGACCGGTCCGCCGGCGCGCCCGCCGACGTACTGCTCAACGGTCGCGTCATCGCGCACGGCGAGGTCGTGGTCGTCGACCAGGACTACGCGGTGCGCATCACGAAGATCCTCGACGTCGCCGACGGGATCTGACCGATGGAGACCGTCGCCCTCGCGCTGCGCGTCGCCCTCTCCCTGGGCGTCGTGCTGGCCCTGCTCTGGGTGCTGCAGAAGCGCGTCGCCCGCGGCCGGGGCGGCCTGCTCGGCACCCGCCGTGCGAGCACGGTCACGGTCGTGGCGCGCCAGGGCGTCGGCGCGAAGGCCAGCGTGGTCGTGGTCGACGTCGAGGGCGAGCGCCTCGTGCTGGGCGTCACCGACGGCGGCATCTCCGTCCTCTCGTCCGCCGAGGCCCCGCAGGCGGCGCCCGAGCCGGCACCGTTGACCCCGGTCGCCCGGCTGGTCCCGGCCGAGCCGCGCGGCGAGGCCTTCGCCCAGGTCCTCGCCGAGCAGGCGCAGCCCGCGCCCGCCGGTGCCGTCGAGGCCCTGCCGCTGCGCCCTCGCGGCGCCGCTCGGCGGACGACCGGCGGCGTCGCCGGCACGCCCTCCGACGGCGCCGTCCCTGCCCGCCGCGCCCCGGGCCGCACCGCCCAGGCGCTCGACGGCTCGATCCTCTCGCCCGAGACGTGGCGGCAGGCCGCGACCGTGCTCCGCTCCCGGCGCCTCGGATGACCCGCGCCGCCCTCACCGGCACGCTGCGCGCCGACGTGCGCGTGCTGCCGGCGCTCCCCGGTGCGCTGCGGCGCGGTCGTGCGCTGCGCGTCGCGGCGACCCTGCTGCTGCTGGCGGTGAGCGTCGCGGCCCTGCTGCTGCTCGGCGGCACGGGCGCGGACGCCGCGCCGGTCGACCCGTCGGCACCGGCGGCGCCCACGGCCCCCGTCGACCCGTCAGGAGGCACGGGCACCGGCTCGACGTCGGGCTCGGTCCCCGGCACGGGCGAGGGCACGGGCGGCGACCGGTCCGACCTCACGGGCGACGGCACGACCACCGGCGGCGTGGACATCGACCTCGTCGGCCCCGACGGCGCCCCCTCGGCGGCGATCACGACGCTGCTCGGCATCACGCTGCTCAGCGTGGCCCCCGCGCTGCTGCTCATGATGACGTCGTTCACGAAGATCTTCGTCGTGCTGGCGATGACGCGGAACGCGCTCGCGCTGCCGTCGATCCCGCCGAACCAGGTCCTCGCGGGCCTGGCGCTGTTCCTCAGCCTGTTCGTGATGGCACCGATCCTGGCGAACGTCAACACCGACGCCGTGCAGCCCTACCTGGCCGGTCAGCTGGACTTCCAGCAGGCCGTCGACGCGGGCGCCGCCCCGCTGCGCGAGTTCATGCTCGCCCACACGCGCGAGGAGGACATCGCGCTGATGACCCGCGCCGCCGACCGGCCGAACCCCGCGGACGCGGGCGACGTCCCGATGACGACCCTCATCCCGTCGTTCATGATCAGCGAGCTGCGCGCGGCGTTCATCATCGGCTTCGTCGTCTTCATCCCGTTCCTCGTCATCGACCTCGTGGTCAGCGCCGCGCTCATGTCGATGGGCATGATGATGCTGCCGCCGGTGATGATCTCGCTGCCGTTCAAGATCCTGCTGTTCGTCCTCGTCGACGGGTGGGGCCTCATCATCACGTCGCTCATCGAGAGCTACCGGGTGGGTGCCTGATGGACTCCAACGCCGTCCTCGACCTGTCGATGCAGGCGCTCGTCGTCACCGGCAAGGTGGCCGCGCCCGTGCTGATCACGTCGCTCGTGGTCGGCTTCGCCATCTCCCTGCTGCAGTCGATCACGCAGATCCAGGAGGTCACGCTCTCGTTCGTGCCGAAGGCGGTCGCGGTCGCGATCGCCCTGGTCGTCTGCGGGCACTGGATGATCGCCGAGATGGTGTCGTTCACGCACGTCGCCTTCGACCGCATCCCGCAGATGCTCAGCGGTGGCTGAGGCGCGCGTGTCGTTCTCCGTGGACCAGTCCTGGCTCGAGGCCGTCATGCTCGCCGGCGTGCGCATGGTCGCGTTCCTCGTCGTCGCGCCGCCGTTCTCGTACCGGGCCTTCCCGGCGCGGGTGAAGGCGATGCTCGGCGTCGGCCTGGCCCTGGCGGTGGCGCCGCGCGTCGCCGAGGGCTACGAGTCCCTCCCGACGGGGCCGTTCGTCGTCTCGCTCGTGCTCGAGGTCGTGGTCGGCGCCCTGCTGGGGTTCCTCGTGCTCGTCGTGTTCGCCGCGGTGCAGTCCGCGGGCAGCCTCATCGACCTCTTCGGCGGCTTCACGCTCGCGCAGGCCTTCGACCCGCAGTCCATGGTCAACGGCGCCCAGTTCACGCGCCTCTTCCAGATGACGGCCCTCGCGCTCCTCTTCGCGACGGGCGGGTACCAGCTCATCATCGGCGGCCTGACGCGCTCGTTCGAGGCGTTCCCGCTGGGGCTCGGCCTCGACCTCACGCACCCCGTCGAGGTGCTGACGGGCCTGGTCAGCCAGATGTTCCTCGCGACCGTGCAGATCGCCGGGCCGCTCTGCGTCGTGCTGTTCCTCGCCGACGTGGGCCTGGGCCTCCTGACCCGCGTCGCCCCGGCGCTGAACGCCTACGCCATGGGCTTCCCGCTGAAGATCCTCATGACGGTCATGCTGGCCGGCGGCACGCTGCTCGCCCTGCCGGGGGTGGTCGCCGCGCTCACGGGCGACGCCGCCGACGCCCTGATGGGGGTGAGGTGACCCGTGTCCGACAGCGGTGAGCGCACCGAGGCGGCGACCGACAAGCGCATGAAGGAGGTCCGCTCCAAGGGCCAGCTGTCGCGCTCGCAGGACCTCAGCGCCTGGGTGGGCGTCGGCGCGGCCGCGCTCATGGCGCCCGTCACGATCGAGCGCGCCTCGGCGGCCGGCACCGACCAGCTGTTCTCGATCCGGGCGCTGGTGCGCCACCCCGACGCCGAGGCCGCCGTGCAGGCGCTCGTCGACGCGGCCGGGTCGATGGCCGTGTCGCTCGGCCCGCTCTTCGCGGTGACCGGCGTGGCCGTGCTCGCGACGGCCGTCGCCCAGGGCGGCGTGCACGTCAAGCGCATGACGGGCAACTACGAGCAGTTCGACCTGGTCAAGGGGCTCGGCCGCGTCTTCGGCGGCCAGGCCCTCTGGAACGGCGCGAAGTCGCTGCTCAAGACCGCCGTCGTCGGGCTGGTGCTCGTCGCGGCCGTGCAGGGCCTCGTGCCGTTGCTGCGCAGCGGCGGCGGGCTGAGCGTGTCCGCCCTGCTGGGCGAGGCGACCGGCGGCGTGGTCGTGCTGCTGCAGGCGGCCGTCGCGGCGGGCCTGGTGCTCGCCGTCGCCGACGTGTTCGTCGTGCAGCGCCGCAACCGCAAGCGCACCCGCATGACGAAGAAGGAGGTGCGCGACGAGCACAAGAGCAGCGAGGGCGACCCGATGCTCAAGGGCCAGCGCCGCAGCCGCCAGCTCGCCATGAGCCAGGGTCGCATGATGGGCGCGGTCGGCGACGCCGACGTCGTGCTCGTCAACCCCACCGACTACGCGGTCGCGATCGCCTACGAGCCCGGCCGGTCCGCGCCCCGCGTGGTCGCGAAGGGCGCCGGCGCGGTCGCGGCGCGCATCCGCGAGCGCGCGCAGGAGGCCCGGGTCCCGCTGGTGCAGGACGTCCCGCTGGCCCGCGCCCTGCACGCCTCCTGCGGCCTCGGCGAGGAGATCCCCGTCGAGCTCTACACGCCCGTCGCCCGCGTGCTCACCTTCGTGATGGCGCTGCAGGCGCGGGGCGCCGCCCCGGGCACGCACGTGCCGCCGCGCTCCACCACGCCCGACGAGGTCGCCGGCGTGCTCGCCCCGGGCTCGCTCGCCGCCGACGCGGTGCCCCGCAGGCTGCGTCCGCCGCGGACCGGGCGGTCGTCCTCCGCCGGCGGCCCGCCCACCGGCCCGCCGGCCGCCCCGCCGCCCCCCGCCTCCCGTCCCGCCCCCCGACCCGCCGCCTCCGGAGCCCCGTGATGAAGAACCTGCCCAAGCTCGCCGTCCCGCTCGGGATCGTCGGCATCGTCATGCTGCTCGTCGTGCCGGTGCCCGCCGGGCTGCTCGACGTGCTCATCATCGTCAACCTGCTGCTCGCGCTCGTGATCCTGCTGACGACGCTGTTCGTCCGCAAGCCCCTCGACTTCTCCGTGTTCCCGTCGCTGCTGCTCGTCGCGACGCTCTTCCGGCTCGGGCTCAACGTCGCCTCGACGCGCCTCGTGCTGGGCGAGGGCTTCGCCGGGCACGTCATCGAGGCCTTCGGGCAGGTCGCGGTGAGCGGGTCGATCATCATCGGCGCCGTGGTGTTCCTGATCCTCGTCGTGATCCAGTTCGTCGTGGTCACGAAGGGCGCCGAGCGCGTCGCCGAGGTGGGCGCCCGCTTCACCCTCGACGCCATGCCCGGCAAGCAGATGGCCATCGACGCCGACCTCAACGCGGGGCTCATCACCGACGAGCAGGCCAAGGAGCGCCGCGCGGCGGTCAGCGCCGAGGCGGACTTCTACGGGGCGATGGACGGCGCCTCGAAGTTCGTCAAGGGCGACGCGATCGCGGGCATCATCATCATCATCGTCAACCTCATCGGCGGCATCGCGATGGGCGTGCTGCAGCGCGGCATGGAGGTCGGCGAGGCCCTCAGCACGTACGGCCTGCTCACCATCGGCGACGGCCTCGTCACGCAGATGCCCGCGCTGCTCATGGCGGTCTCGACGGGCATGATCGTCACCCGGTCGGGCTCCGAGAACGACATGGGCACCTCGGCGACCCAGCAGCTGTCGCAGTCGCGCACCGCGATCGTCATCGCGGGCGTCGCGGCCCTGGCGATGGCCGTGATCCCCGGCATGCCGGTGCTGCCGTTCCTCGTCGTGGGGGCGGGCCTCCTGCTGGTCGGCCAGCGCATCGGGGCGCGGGCGAAGCGCGAGGCCGCCGAGGCGGAGGCCCGCGCCGCGACCGAGGCCGTCGCACCGTCGAGCGACAGCACCGACGACCTGCTCGAGCAGATGCGGGTGCACGCCCTCGAGATCCTGCTCGCGCCCGACCTGGTCGACATGGTCACGGGCGCGAGCGACGACCTGCTCGGCCGCGTGCGCGCGCTGCGCCGCAAGGTCGCCGTCGAGCTCGGCGTGGTCGTGCCGCCCGTGCGCACGCGCGACAGCGTCGAGCTGCCGCCGTCGACGTACTCGATCCGCATCGCGGGCGTCGAGGCGGGCCACGGCCAGGCCCCGCCCCGCTCGGTGCTCGCGCTCGGCGACCAGCTCGACGCGCTGCCCGGCACCGCCACCGTCGAGCCCGTCTTCGGCCTGGCCGGCAAGTGGGTGCCCACCGAGCTGCGGCACACCGCCGAGATGACCGGCGCGACCGTGGTCGACCGGGTCTCGGTGCTCGTCACGCACCTGTCGTCGATCATCGGCGACAACGCCGCGCGACTGCTCACGCGGGAGGACGTCAAGGTGCTCACCGAGGGCGTCAAGCAGACGAACCCGGCCGCGGTCGAGGAGCTCGTGCCCGGGCTGCTGTCGCTCGCCGAGCTGCAGCGCGTGCTGCAGGGCCTGCTCGTCGAGCAGGTCGCGATCAACGACCTGGGGCGCATCTGCGAGGGCCTGACCCTGCAGGCGAAGGCGTCGACCGACCCGGAGGGCCTCGTCGAGGCCGCCCGGTCGGCGCTCGGCCCGGCCGTCGCCGCCAAGCACCTCGACGGCGGCGTGCTGCGGGTCATCATGATCGACCCCGGCCTCGAGCAGTCGATGCTCGAGGGGCTGCGGCCGAGCGACCAGGGCACGCAGATCCTGCTCGACGGCCACCGCGTCGAGCAGGTGCTCGGCTCGCTGCGCGACGCGGTCGCCACGGTCGAGGCCCAGGGCCTCGCCGCGGTGCTCGTCTGCGCCCCCGCCCTCCGCCCCGCGATCCGCCGCCTGGTGTCGGCGCAGCAGGGCGGCCTGCCCGTGCTGTCGTACCAGGAGGCGTCCGTCGTGGGCTCCACCATCGAGACCGTGGGAGTGGTCCGTGCCGCCGACTCGCTCACTGCTTAGCGGGCCGTCGCTCGAGGGGCTGCGCACGCGCGCGACCCGCGAGCTCGGTCCGGGTGCCCGCATCGTCAGCGCCCAGAAGGTGACGGTCGGCGGCGTCGCCGGCCTCTTCGCGCGCAGCCACTACGAGGTGGTCGTCGAGGTGCCCGACGAACCCGTCGCGCGCGTCACGATCACGCCGTCGAGCCGGTCGGGCATCGCCGCGCTGCTCGCCGACGCCGAGGAGGCCGAGGAGGAGCTGCAGCGCCGCGACCTGCCCGACGTCGACGACACCCGTCGGGCGATCCGCCGGACCTGGTCGGTGGCCCGGGACGGCGAGGCGGAGCCCTTCGGAGCGCCCGGCAGCCACCCCGAGCCCGGGGCCCCCGACGACGTGCCCCCTCCGGCCGTCGCCCCGGTCGACCCTCCCGCGTCGGCGCCGCCGGGCGGACGCCGTGGCGCCCGCGTCGTGCGCGACGACGCCTTCGCCTCGGTGATGGACGACCTCGCCTTCAACGGCCTGGTCCGCGGGCCCGCCCCGGTCGCGCGCCGGGGTGCGGCCCCCTCGCCCGCGCCCCGGACGGCAGGAGGCGCGCCCGCCCCCGCCGCGCCCGGCCCGACCGACGAGGCGGTCGCGCCCGGCGCCTCCGGCCCCCTCGTCGCGCCGCCCGTGGCGCGTGCCCCCGGCGACCTCGTGGTCGTCGTCGGACGCGCCGCGGACGCCTTCGCCGTGGCCGCCTCGATGACCTCGGCGCACGGCCTCCGCAGCGTGGACGTCGACGACCGCCGCAGCGCGATCCTCGCGCGGGCGACGGGGGTGCACGAGGGGGCGGCGGTGGTCACGGCCCTCGCCTGGTCGTCGTCGACGGTCGACGTGCTCGCCGCCGTCCAGCCCGACCAGGTGTGGGTGGCGGTCGACGTGGGGCGCAAGCACGAGGACACCGCGGCGTGGGTCGACGTGGTCCGCCGCGTGGTGCCGGTCGCCGCGGCCGTCGTCGTCGGCGCCACCGAGACGGCCACGCCCGGCACCGTGCACCTGCTCGGACTGCCCGTGGGACGACCCTTCGGGTGACCGTGGACCACCTCGACGACGCGAGGACCGCCGGGCGGCGCGTCCGGGTCACTAGGCTGGGCGGATGCTGGTCCTGACGCGCAAGGTAGGGGAACGCATCCTCATCGGCGACGACATCGTGGTGACGGTGCTCGACGCCCGTGGCGACGGCGTGCGCATCGGCATCGACGCCCCGCGCGGCATCACGATCCAGCGCGAGGAGGTCGTGCGGGCGGTCACCGAGGCCAACGTCGAGGCGACCCGTGCCCCCGCTGACGCCGAGGAGCGCCTCCGTGCCGCGCTCGGCGGCCTGGGTCGGGGCGCCGCAGCGGCGCCGGCGCCCGCCCCCGACGAGCGCTGACCCGCACCGCGGGCTGGTCCCGGCGCCACGGCGTGCTCCTCAGCGCGCCCCGAACACGCTCCGCGACGGCTCCGGGGACGGCACGGCCGTCGCGTCCGTGACGACCGGCGCGCCCGCGACGAAGTCGCGCAGCTCGCGCCCGTGCACGACCTTGGCGGGCATCGGGTCGGCCGAGTAGCGCCGCGGCATGTCGGCGACGGGGAGCGCCGAGGGCGAGGCGACGAGCACGACGTTGCCGAACCTCCTGCCCTTGAGGGTCGACGGGTCGGCGACGGCGACCACGTGCTCGAACACGCTCAACAGCGTCGAGGCCTGCCCGCGCGCGAAGGCGAGGCCGGCCCCGTCGGCGCTGTTGACGACGAGCACGCCGGTGGGGGAGAGGAACTCGGCGGCCGCCGAGTAGAACTCGAGGCTCGTCACGTGCGCAGGGATCCGCGAGCCGCCGAAGACGTCGACGACGAGCAGGTCGACGGTGCCGCGCAGGCCCTGCGGCAGCCGCTCCATCACCTCGCGGGCGTCGCCGTAGCGCACCCGGATCGACGCGCCCCGCGGCAGCGGCAGGCGCTCGCGGACGAGGGCGACGAGGTCGGCCTCGAGCTCGACGACCTGCTGGCGCGAGCCCGGCCGGGTCGCCTCGACGTAGCGGGGCAGCGTGAGGGCGCCGGCGCCCAGGTGCAGGGCGGTCACCGGCCCGGGCGGCAGCAGGTCGATCGCGTGGCCGATGCGCCGGACGTACTCGAACGCCAGGTGCGCGGGGTCGTCGAGGTCGACGTGGGACTGGGGCGTGCCGTCGACGACGAGCGTGTACGAGCCGGGCCGATGGCGGTCCTCGTCGATGCGGGCGAGGCCCGCGCCGAGCACGATCTCGGAGGGGTCGTCGGGTGCGTGGGCCATGGGCCAAGCCTGGCACGCCGGTCCCAGGAGGCGCGCCTCGCGGTTATACCGGAGGTCGCGGTCGAGGTCAACGACAGGGCTTGCCAGGCGTGTCCGGGGCGACCTAGTATGGACCCTTGCGCTCCCGTGCGTCCGCTCGTCATATCTCGGTCGGCGACGCACCACCGGGACCAGCCTCCGAATATCGCGGCGGAGGCCGGCACCTCACCCTCGTCCCTCGGCACGCCTGGCGTGCGTCCGGGCCGACGGTGCACCGGGAGGGCCGTCCACACCCACCTACTGTCCGACAGTGATGACCCGACGGGGTCCACGGAGGTTACTTCCTTGGCTGCTGCGAACACCGCATCCACCAACTCACCCCAGAACGGCCGTGGCGCCTCGCGCCTCTCGTTCGCCAAGATCACCGACACCCTCACGGTCCCCGACCTCCTGGCGCTGCAGACGGAGAGCTTCGACTGGCTCGTCGGCAACGACGTCTGGAAGGAGCGCCTCGCCGAGGCGACCGCCCAGGGGCGCACCGACCTGGCCCTCGCCTCGGGCCTGGAGGAGATCTTCGAGGAGATCTCGCCGATCGAGGACCTCGGCGAGACGATGCAGCTGTCGTTCACGGCCCCCGAGCTCGAAGAGCCGAAGTACACCATCGACGAGTGCAAGGAGCGCGGCAAGACCTACGCGGCGCCCCTCTACGTCAACGCCGAGTTCATGAACCACCTCACGGGTGAGATCAAGACGCAGACGGTCTTCATGGGCGACTTCCCGCTCATGACCGAGCGCGGCACGTTCATCATCAACGGCACCGAGCGCGTCGTCGTGTCGCAGCTGGTCCGCAGCCCCGGCGTCTACTTCGAGCGTGCCTCCGACAAGACGAGCGACAAGGACATCTACTCCGCCCGCGTGATCCCCTCGCGCGGCGCCTGGCTCGAGTTCGAGATCGACAAGCGCGACCAGGTGGGCGTGCGCATCGACCGCAAGCGCAAGCAGAGCGTCACGGTCTTCCTCAAGGCCCTCGGCCTCACGAGCGAGGACATCCTCGAGCAGTTCAAGGGCTTCGCGTCGATCGAGGCGACCCTCGAGAAGGACGCCATCCTCACCAAGGACGAGGCCCTCAAGGACATCTACCGCAAGCTGCGCCCGGGCGAGCAGGTCGCCGCCGAGGCCGCGCGTGCGCTGCTCGACAACTTCTACTTCAACCCGAAGCGCTACGACCTCGCCAAGGTGGGCCGTTACAAGATCGACCGCAAGCTCGGCATCGACGCGCCGCTCACCGACTCGGTGCTGACGGTCGACGACATCGTCGCGACGATCAAGTACCTGGTGTCGCTGCACGCCGAGGCGAAGACGATGGACGGCGTCCGCGACGGCCAGCCCGTCCAGCTCCGCCTCGACGTCGACGACATCGACCACTTCGGCAACCGTCGCATCCGCGCGGTCGGCGAGCTGATCCAGAACCAGGTCCGCACCGGCCTGTCGCGCATGGAGCGCGTCGTCCGCGAGCGCATGACCACCCAGGACATCGAGGCGATCACGCCGCAGACCCTGATCAACGTGCGACCCGTCGTCGCCGCGATCAAGGAGTTCTTCGGCACCTCGCAGCTCTCGCAGTTCATGGACCAGAACAACCCGCTCTCGGGCCTGACGCACAAGCGTCGCCTCTCGGCGCTCGGCCCCGGCGGCCTGAGCCGTGAGCGCGCCGGCGTCGAGGTCCGTGACGTCCACCCGTCGCACTACGGCCGCATGTGCCCGATCGAGACCCCCGAGGGCCCGAACATCGGCCTGATCGGCTCGCTCGCGTCCTTCGCGCGCATCAACTCGTTCGGCTTCATCGAGACCCCGTACCGTCGCGTCGACGGTGGCAAGGTCTCGACGACCATCGACTACCTCACCGCCTCCGAGGAGGACGACTTCGTCGTCGCCCAGGCGAACGCCCCGCTCGACGACGACTTCGCCTTCGTCGACGCCAAGGTGCTCGTCCGCAAGAAGGGCGGGGAGGTCGAGCTCGTCGACAAGGACGAGGTCGACTACATGGACGTCTCGCCGCGCCAGATGGTGTCGGTCGCGACCTCGCTCATCCCGTTCCTCGAGCACGACGACGCGAACCGCGCCCTCATGGGTGCGAACATGCAGCGCCAGGCGGTCCCGCTGGTCCGCAGCGAGAGCCCGCTCGTCGGCACCGGCATGGAGGGCTACACCGCCATCGACGCCGGCGACGTCATCACCGCCGACGGTGCCGGCGTGGTCTCCGAGGTCTCGGCCGACATGGTCACGGTCCAGCTCGACGAGGGCGGCACGCGCGAGTACTACCTGCGCAAGTTCGACCGCTCGAACCAGGGCGCCAGCTACAACCACCGCGTGATCGTCGACGCCGGTCAGCGCATCGAGGTCGGCGAGGTCATCGCCGACGGCCCGGCGACCGAGAACGGCGAGCTCGCGCTCGGCAAGAACCTCCTCGTCGCGTTCATGCCGTGGGAGGGCTACAACTACGAGGACGCGATGATCCTGTCGCAGAACCTCGTCAAGGACGACACGCTCTCCTCGATCCACATCGAGGAGTACGAGGTCGACGCCCGCGACACGAAGCTCGGCAAGGAGGAGATCACGCGTGACCTCCCCAACGTCAGCCCCGACCTGCTGGCCGACCTCGACGAGCGCGGCATCATCCGCATCGGCGCCGAGGTCCGTCCCGGCGACATCCTCGTCGGCAAGGTCACGCCCAAGGGCGAGACCGAGCTGAGCGCCGAGGAGCGCCTGCTCCGCGCGATCTTCAACGAGAAGAGCCGCGAGGTGCGCGACACGTCCCTCAAGGTGCCCCACGGCGAGCAGGGCACGATCATCGGCGTCAAGGTGTTCGACGCGCAGGACGGCGACGACGAGCTCGGCTCGGGCGTCAACCAGCGCGTGGTCGTGTTCATCGCCCAGAAGCGCAAGATCACCGCGGGCGACAAGCTCGCCGGTCGTCACGGCAACAAGGGCGTCATCTCGACGATCCTCCCCGTCGAGGACATGCCCTTCCTCGCCGACGGCACGCCCGTCGACATCATCCTCAACCCGCTCGGCGTGCCCGGCCGCATGAACTTCGGCCAGGTGCTCGAGATCCACCTCGGGTGGATCGCGTCGCAGGGCTGGAACGTCGAGGGCGTCCAGGAGTGGGCGAAGAACCTGCCGCCCGAGGCCCTGAGCGCGGCTCCCGGCACGAAGGTCGCCACGCCGGTGTTCGACGGTGCGGCCGAGCGCGAGATCGAGGGCCTCCTCGACTCGACGCTGCCGACCCGTGACGGCGAGCGCCTCATCGGCTCGTCCGGCAAGGCGCAGCTGTTCGACGGTCGCTCCGGCGAGCCGTTCCCGCAGCCCGTGTCGGTCGGCTACATGTACATCCTCAAGCTGCACCACCTGGTCGACGACAAGATCCACGCGCGCTCGACCGGCCCGTACTCGATGATCACGCAGCAGCCGCTGGGTGGCAAGGCGCAGTTCGGTGGTCAGCGCTTCGGTGAGATGGAGGTGTGGGCCCTCGAGGCCTACGGCGCCGCGTACGCCCTCCAGGAGCTCCTCACGATCAAGTCCGACGACATCCTCGGCCGCGTCAAGGTGTACGAGGCGATCGTCAAGGGCGAGAACATCCAGGAGCCCGGCATCCCCGAGAGCTTCAAGGTCCTCATCAAGGAGATGCAGTCGCTCTGCCTGAACGTCGAGGTCCTCTCGGCCGATGGGCAGACCGTGAGCCTGCGCGACACGGACGACGAGGTCTTCCGTGCCGCCGAAGAGCTCGGCATCAACATCTCCTCGCGCTTCGAGTCGTCGAACATCGACGAGATCTGAGCTCACCGGCCGGGTCACCGCCCGGCACCCACGACTCTGTCGACACTTTCCACAAAGGATGAACATTGCTCGAAGCAACAACTTTCGATGAGCTGCGGATCGGCCTCGCGACGGCCGACAACATCCGTGCCTGGTCGCACGGTGAGGTCAAGAAGCCGGAGACCATCAACTACCGCACGCTGAAGCCCGAGAAGGACGGCCTCTTCGGAGAGCAGATCTTCGGCCCGTCGCGCGACTGGGAGTGCGCCTGCGGCAAGTACAAGCGCGTCCGCTTCAAGGGCATCGTCTGCGAGCGCTGCGGCGTCGAGGTCACGAAGTCGTCGGTGCGCCGTGAGCGCATGGGCCACATCGAGCTCGCCGCCCCGGTCACGCACATCTGGTACTTCAAGGGCGTCCCCTCGCGCCTCGGCTACCTGCTCGACATGGCGCCGAAGGACCTCGAGAAGGTCATCTACTTCGCCGCCTACATGGTCATCTCGATCGACGAGGAGGGCCGTCACGCCGACATGCCCGGCCTCGAGAACGAGCTGCGCCTCGAGATCAAGACCCTCGAGGGCCAGCGCGACCAGCGCATCGCCGACCGCCTCCAGAAGCTCGAGGACGACCTCGCGGCCCTCGAGGCCGAGGGTGCCAAGAGCGACCAGAAGCGCCGCACCAAGGACGGCGCCGAGAAGGAGATGTCGCAGCTGCGCAAGTCCTTCGACGAGGACATCTCGCGCCTCGAGCGCGTGTGGGAGGACTTCCGCACGCTGAAGGTCGGCGACCTCAAGCCCGAGGACGCCGTCTTCCACGAGCTGCAGGACCGCTTCGGCATCTACTTCGAGGCCCACATGGGCGCCGAGGCGATCAAGAAGCGCCTCGAGGCCTTCGACCTCACGGCCGAGGCCGAGACGCTGCACCTGCAGATCGCCGAGGGCAAGGGTCAGAAGAAGATCCGCGCCATCAAGCGCCTGCGCGTCGTCAGCTCGTTCCTCGCGACCGGCAACTCGCCGGCCGCGATGGTCCTCGACGTCGTCCCGGTCATCCCGCCGGAGCTGCGCCCGATGGTGCAGCTCGACGGTGGCCGTTTCGCGACCAGCGACCTGAACGACCTGTACCGCCGCGTGATCAACCGCAACAACCGCCTCCGCCGCCTGCTCGACCTCGGTGCCCCCGAGATCATCGTGAACAACGAGAAGCGCATGCTCCAGGAGGCCGTGGACGCCCTCTTCGACAACGGTCGTCGTGGTCGTCCGGTCACCGGCACGGGCAACCGCGCCCTGAAGTCCCTGAGCGACATGCTCAAGGGAAAGCAGGGTCGCTTCCGCCAGAACCTGCTCGGCAAGCGCGTCGACTACTCGGGCCGTTCGGTCATCATCGTCGGCCCGACGCTCAAGCTGCACCAGTGCGGCCTGCCGAAGCAGATGGCGCTCGAGCTGTTCAAGCCGTTCGTCATCAAGCGCCTCATCGACCTGTCGCACGCGCAGAACATCAAGAGCGCCAAGCGCATGGTCGAGCGTTCGCGCCCGCAGGTGTGGGACGTCCTGGAAGAGATCATCCGCGAGCGCCCCGTCCTGCTGAACCGTGCGCCCACGCTGCACCGCCTGGGCATCCAGGCCTTCGAGCCCCAGCTCGTCGAGGGCAAGGCCATCCAGCTGCACCCGCTCGTCTGCGCCGCCTTCAACGCGGACTTCGACGGCGACCAGATGGCCGTGCACCTGCCCCTGTCGGTCGAGGCCCAGGCCGAGGCGCGCATCCTGATGCTCGCCTCGAACAACATCCTCAAGCCGTCCGACGGCCGCCCGGTGACCCTGCCCGCACAGGACATGATCATCGGCCTGCACTACCTCACGACGGTCACCCCCGGTGCCGTCGGCGAGGGCCGTGCCTTCTCGTCGGTGGCCGAGGCGATCCTGGCCTACGACCAGCACACGCTCGACCTCAACGCGGTCGCCAAGATCCGCATGAACGGCGTGCACTTCGCCGAGGGCGAGGCGCCCGAGGGCTACGTGCTCGGCGACGACGTGCTCGTCGAGACCACGCTGGGCCGTGCGCTGTTCAACGAGAACCTGCCCGCGGACTACCCGTTCGTGCAGCAGGTCACCGACAAGGGCGTGCTCTCCGCGATCGTCAACGACCTCGCCGAGCGCTACCCCAAGGTGGCGGTCGCCGCGGCGCTCGACAACATCAAGGACGCCGGTTTCTACTGGGCCTCGCGCTCGGGCGTCACCGTCGCCCTCTCGGACGTCCTCACGCCTCCGCGCAAGCCGGAGATCGTGGCGGGCTACGAGAAGCAGGCCGCCGCGGTGCAGGGCGAGTTCGACAAGGGCCTCATCAGCGACGCCGAGCGTCGTGCGGACCTGATCAAGATCTGGACGGAGGCCACGAACGAGGTCGCCGCCGAGATGCGGTCGAACTTCCCGGTCGACAACACGATCAACCGCATGGTCACCTCCGGTGCCCGAGGCAACTGGCTGCAGGTGCGCAACATCGCCGGCATGCGAGGCCTGGTGAACAACCCGAAGGGCGACATCATCCCCCGCCCGATCATCTCGTCGTACCGCGAGGGCCTCTCGGTGGCCGAGTACTTCATCGCGACGCACGGTGCCCGCAAGGGCCTGGCCGACACGGCCCTCCGTACGGCCGACTCGGGGTACCTGACGCGTCGTCTCGTCGACGTCTCGCAGGACGTCATCATCCGTGAGGACGACTGCGGCACCTCGCGCGGCCTGGAGCTGCCCATCGCGGCCCCCGACGCCGACGGCGTCATGGTCCGCGACGCGACCGTCGAGAACACGGTCTACGCCCGCACCCTGGCCTCCGAGGCGACGAACGCCGCGGGCGAGGTCCTGGCCGAGGGCGGCGACGACGTGGGCGACGTGCTCATCGACAAGCTGGTCGCCGGTGGCGTCGAGAGCATCAAGGTGCGCTCGGTCCTCACCTGCGAGGCCGCGGTCGGCGTCTGCGCGAAGTGCTACGGCCGTTCGCTGGCCACGGGCAACCTCGTCGACATCGGAGAGGCCGTCGGCATCATCGCGGCCCAGTCGATCGGCGAGCCCGGCACGCAGCTCACGATGCGCACCTTCCACACCGGTGGCTCGGCCTCGGCCGACGACATCACGCAGGGCCTGCCCCGCGTGACGGAGCTCTTCGAGGCCCGCACCCCCAAGGGTGCGTCGCCGATCGCCGACCTCGCCGGTCGCGTGAACATCGAGGACACCGACAAGGCGCGCCGCGTGATCCTCACGCCCGACAACGGCGACGAGCCGATCATCTACCCGGTGCTCAAGCGCTCGACCCTCCTCATCGAGGACGGTCAGCACGTCGAGCTCGGTGAGCAGATCATCGCCGGTGCGGTCGACCCGAAGGAGGTCCTGCGGGTCAAGGGCGTGCGCGCCGTGCAGCAGCACCTCGTCGGCGGCGTCCAGGACGTCTACCGCTCGCAGGGCGTGCCGATCCACGACAAGCACATCGAGGTCATCGTGCGGCAGATGCTGCGCAAGGTCACCGTCGTCGACCACGCCGACACCGACCTGCTCCCCGGTGAGCTCGTCGACCGGTCGCGCTACAACGAGATCAACCGCGCGGCGCTCACCGAGGGCAAGAAGACGGCCTCGGCCCGCCAGGAGGTCATGGGCATCACCAAGGCCTCCCTGGCGACCGAGTCGTGGCTCTCGGCCGCGTCCTTCCAGGAGACGACCCGCGTGCTCACGCAGGCCGCCATGGAGGGCAAGAGCGACCCGCTGGTCGGCCTCAAGGAGAACGTCATCATCGGAAAGCTGATCCCGGCCGGTACGGGCCTGTCCCGCTACCGCAACGTGTCGGTCGAGGCCACGGAGGAGGCGAAGGCGGAGCGGTACCCCAACCGCGTCTTCACCGACGACGCGTCCTTCACCGAGGCGGACCTCAGCTTCGTCGACTTCGACTCGTTCTCGTCGGACGACTTCACGCCCGGCACCTACAACTGAGGCCCAGGAGGTGCGGGGCGACCCGCACCTCCTGGTCCCCGCCCCGGAGGCCCCGTCCCGCGCAGCAGCGCGGGGCGGGGCCTCCGTCGTTCCCGCACCGCTCGCCGCGACGACGGGAGGCCCGCCCCGCGCTGCGTGCGCGGGACGGGCCTCCGGGTGGTGCGGGAGGGGCTCAGAAGGCGAGCACGCCCTCGACCTCCTTGGTCTTCATGCGCGCGAGGGCGAGGTTCGCCTTGGCGCGGTCGAGCACGAAGTAGATGAAGACGTCGCGGTTGCTCGCCAGGGGGCGGATGATGTGGATCTGCGACGACAGCGTGATGAGGATGTCCTCGATCGCGTCGCCGAGGCCGAGCGACTTGGCGGTCTTGAGCTTGGCGCGCACGACCTCGGTGTTGCCGGCGGCCGCCAGCTCGAGGTCGATGCCGCTGCCGGCGCCGCCGAGCAGCATGCCGCTGGCGCTGTCGACGACGGCCGCGGCCATCGATCCGTCGACGGTCAGGAGGGCGTCGAGCGATTCGTTGATGCTTGCCATGGTGGTGTGTCTCTCTGTGTCGGGTGGGGGCGGTCGGTGCGGCGCGGTGCGCCGTCGACCCACCGCGTCGCCGGCTCGGGTGCCGGGGCGGTCGGGCGGCCGGGCGGGGCCCGGTCGGGTTCAGGAGGCCGTGGCCGGGGAGGGCTCGGGCCGTGCGGTCGCCGCGTCGAGGGACGCGGCCATCTGCTGCGCGCAGCGACGGGCGACGGAGAGCGCCTTGCCGAGCGTCTCGTCGTCGGAGAAGAGCGCGCCGAGCACGATGGGCCGACCGGCGACGCGGAGCTGGACCACGTGCCCGCGCTCCGCGGCGATGACGACGTACTCGCTGCTGCCGAGGCGCACCTCACGGGCGACGGCCTCGCTGAGCGCCTGGATGGAGCTGGCCATGCCCGCGAAGCGGTTCGCGTCGGCGACGCCGTCGGGCTCGTGGACGATCTCGAAGCCGTCGTCGGTGAGGAAGGAGCCGTAGACGAAGGCCTTCGAGACGTCGGCCAGGTCGAGCAGGGCGCGACGGCCGAGCGCGACGACGGCCGGGTCGAGGTGGGGCGCGAGGGTCATCGGGCGACCCCGACCGGTCGGGCCGCCGCGAACGTCGAGCGCATCTCGAGGGTCGCGACGAGGGTCATGAGCACGGTGCGCATCTGGTCGTCCTTCCGGGGGTCGACCGTGAACACGGGGACCATCAGGTCGGGGCGGTGCTCCGCGAGCGCCGCGGCGTAGTCCGCGACCGTCGGCGTGGCCGAGAGGTCGGAACGGGTGGCGGCGACGACGACGCCGCCCCGGTCGCAGAGGTCGCGGAACTCGTCGAGGAACGCGAGCACGTCGCCGATGGGGTCGGCGGCGTCGTTGGGGACGAGCAGGACCAACCCCTCGGCACGTTCCTCGAGGATCTGCCACATGAAGTCGAAGCGTCGTTGGCCGGGGATCCCGTAGAGGCGGATCTTCTCGTCGTCGCCGACCGTGATCTCGCCGTAGTCGAGCGCGACGGTGGTCGTCGCCTTGTCGGCGGCGGCGCGGTCGGTGTTGTGCGCCTCGGTCCGCACGACGGCGGTCTCGCTGAGGGTCTCGATGGCGGTGGTCTTGCCGGCGCCCATGGGGCCGCCGAAGAGGACGACGTGCTCGGCCATCAGAGGCCGAGCCGGTCACGGAGCCGCCGGAACAGGCCGCCCCGGGGCGGCGCGGTCGTGGCGGTGGCGATCGGCGGCTCCTGCGCGGTCGCCGTGTCGGCGACGTCGGGCGTCTCGGAGCGCAGCAGGCGCATCAGGCTGAACGCGTTGACGAGGCGCCGGGCCTCGGCCGGGTCGGTGTCGCTCGCGTTGGCGAGCTCCTCGACCGGGAGGAACGTGTAGCCGAGCATGGCCGTCATGCGCATCTGGTCGGGCGTGTGGGGGAGCGTCGTGAGGTTGGGCCAGCGCACGAGGCGGTAGCGGTCGTGCCGCTGCAGCCACCAGGCCAGCTCGCCGAGGAACGAGTGGTTGCCCACGAGCCAGAGCAGGGCGTCGAGGTCGCTGCCGGGGGCGCGGGAGGCCTCCTGCGCCGGGTCCTTCGCGGTCGTCACGACCTCGACCTCGCGGGGGTCGGTGGGGAAGTCGGCGAGCGGGGTGTCCCACCAGTAGGCGTTCGCCTCGACGTCGATGGTGAGGGGCAGGTGGCCGGGCACCCGGACCGTGACGATCGACGGGGACGGCTGCTGCTGGAGCCGGTGCAGGGCCATGGCGACCCCGGTCCAGCCGAACGAGGGCACCGTGATGCCGCTGGTCGGGGCGTCGGAGGCGTGCCTCGCGGCGGCGGTGGCCGGGTGGTGGGGGCGGTCCAGCCCCGTGGTGGTCTCTGTGCCGTGCATGGCGTGGTGCTCCTCCTGGTCCGCGCGGACGCCGTCCGTGACTCCGGGCGACAGGTACCGCGTCGCCAGGCCGCGCGTCGTCCATCCCACCAGGGCCCCCGGGCGGGGACCATCCCCCGTTCTGGGTGACGGCGACCCCCGTTCGGGGCGGGGCCCGCGCCTCCTGTAGGCCGGCCGTGCGGCTGTGACGCCAAAGGGGGGCACCCTCACGGGGACCTGTCCGGGCGGTGCGTCGCGCCGTAGCGTGGCGTCGCCCGGATACCCGACCGGGCTCCCGCCGGTGCCCGACCATCCCGTGCGGACGCACCGGGAGGTGCCGCCATGGCTTCGATGACCGAGATCCTCATCATGAACGGCGTCCTGCCGATGGAGCACCTCGACCGCATGAGCCGTCGGGCCGGCGACGAGGAGACCTCGCTGCGCGAGCTCGTCGCGGAGGGCCTCGTCACCGAGGGGCAGGTCACCCGCGCCAGGGCCCAGGTGATCGGCGTGCCGTTCGTCGAGCTGCTCGACCACCCCGTCGACCGGCAGGCCGTGACGATGGTGCCCGCGGCCGTGTGCCGACGGCACAGCGTGCTGCCGATCGGGATCCGGGACGGGATCCTCCAGCTGGCGATGGTCGACCCCGGCGACGTGTTCGCCGTCGACGACGTGCGCGCGGGCCTCAAGATCGGCGTCGACCCCGTGCTCGCCGAGAAGGGCGACCTGCTCGCCGCGCTCGACCGGTACCTGCGCGCCGACGACGAGCTCAGCGACCTCACCTCGTCGCTCGAGGAGGAGAAGGCCCCCTCCGACGCGACCGACGTCACGGACGGCCCCGACGACGACGTCCCCATCGTGCGCTTCGTCAACCTGCTGGTGAGCCAGGCGATCACCGACCACGCCTCCGACATCCACATCGAGCCCGGCGAGCACGACGTGCGGATCCGCTACCGCATCGACGGCGTGCTGCACGAGATGCAGCCGGCGCCGAAGGCGATCCAGAACGGCGTGATCAGCCGACTGAAGATCATGAGCGAGATCGACATCGCGGAGCGCAGGAGGCCCCAGGACGGCCGGATGTCGGTGCGGCACGGCGGTCGCCAGATCGACCTCCGCGTGGCGACGCTGCCCACGGTGTGGGGCGAGAAGGTCGTCATGCGGATCCTCGACAACTCGAACACGTCGATGAGCCTGCGCGACCTGAACCTGCTCGAGCGCAACTTCGACGTCTACGCGGCCTCGTACTCGAAGCCGTACGGCATGATCCTCGTCACCGGGCCGACCGGTTCGGGCAAGTCGACGACGCTGTACACGACCCTGCACGCGGTCGCGCGGCCCGAGATCAACGTGATCACGGTCGAGGACCCGGTCGAGTACCGCATGCCCGGCATCAACCAGGTGCAGGTGAACCCCAAGGCGGGCCTGACCTTCGCGGGCGCGCTCCGCAGCATCCTGCGCTCGGACCCCGACGTGGTGCTGCTCGGCGAGATCCGCGACCACGAGACCGCGCAGATCGCCATCGAGGCGTCGCTCACCGGTCACCTGGTGCTGTCCACGCTGCACACGAACGACGCTCCGAGCGCGATCACGCGCCTCACCGAGATGGGCATCGAGCCGTTCCTCGTGGGCTCGGCCATCGACTGCGTCGTCGCCCAGCGCCTCGCCCGCAGGCTCTGCGACCGCTGCAAGGCGCCCACGTCGTACACGCCCCGTCAGCTCGAGCACCTGCGGTTCCCGGTGCGGCTCGACGAGCCGGCGCCGATCGTCTACCAGCCCGTCGGCTGCGCGCACTGCTCGAACACGGGCTACCGGGGCCGCATCGCGCTGCACGAGGTGATGAGCGTCTCGGAGGAGATCGAGCGCCTCGCCGTGGCTCGTGCCTCGAGCGCCGAGATCGCCCGCGTGGCGACCGAGCAGGGCATGGTCAGCCTCCGTCACGACGGGTGGGAGAAGGCCAAGCTCGGCCTCACCAGCGTCGAGGAGATCCTGCGGGTGGTCGTGTGAGCGCCCGCGCCGCGACCCGTCCGGCCGCACCGTCCGTCCGCACCGCCGCGCCAGGAGCGACCGCATGAGCGACACCGTCTTCGAGATCCCCGACGAGGTCGGGTCCGCAGCCGGCTGGACCCCCGGCACGCCGGGCAACGACCTCTCGACCGACACGCCCGCCACGTCGTGGGCGCTGCCCGTGCCGTCGGCCCCCGTGTCGCCGCACCGCGTCGAGGAGCCCCCGACCACCGTCTACAGCGTCGAGGCCGGGCAGGAGGCCGTGCTCGGCTGGACGCCCACCCCCGCGCCGACGAGCCGCCGCGCCGCCCGCCTCGCCAGCGCCCTGCAGGGCGGCGGGCGTCCCGCCCTCACGCCGTGGAACGACCCGCGGGTCACGGGCGAGACCGTGCCCTCGTCGTCGACCCCGGGGACCGCCACGGTCACGGCACCCACCGTCGTCGCCCCCGTCGCCACGACGCCCGCGACGGCGCAGGCCGCCCCGGCACCCGCCGCGTCGGGACCTGCCGCGCCGGGCCCGCTCCGGCCTCCTGCCGGCACCTCGTTCGCGGACACGGCCAGGGCGTTCGCCTCGGGCACGGTGCCCGTGTCGGCACCGACCTCGGGCCATCACCTCGCCGACGAGCCCGCACCGGCCGCGGTCGACGACGCCCGGTCGCGCATCGAGCTGCACGAGCACGCTCGCACCGTCGCCCACCGCGGTCTCGTCGAGGCCCTCTGCGAGGTCGTGCTCCAGGGCGGCTCCGACCTGCACGTGACGACCGACGCCGTGCCGACCCTGCGCGTCGACGGCGGGTTGCGACCCGCCGTGCGCGGGGCCGCGTGGGACGCCGCGACCGTCCGCTCGGCGCTGACGAGCCTGCTCACGCCCGAGCAGGCGGCGCAGTTCGACGAGGAGCTCGAGCTCGACTTCGCCTGGTCGCTGTCGGACGAGTCGCGGTTCCGCGTGAACGTCTACCAGCAGCGCGGCTCGATGGGGGCGGCGTTCCGCCTCATCCCCACCGAGATCCGGCCCCTGCACGAGCTCGGCGTGCCCGAGGTGGTCTCGCGCTTCGCGAAGCTGCCCCGTGGCCTCGTGCTCGTGACGGGCCCGACCGGCTCGGGCAAGTCGACGACGCTCGCCGCCCTCATCGACCTCGTCAACCGCACGCGCGCCGACCACGTCGTCACGGTCGAGGACCCGATCGAGTTCCTCCACCCGCACAAGAAGGCGATCGTCAACCAGCGCGAGGTGGGCCAGGACACCCACAGCTTCGCCGCGGCGCTCAAGCACGTGCTCCGCCAGGACCCGGACGTGATCCTCATCGGCGAGCTCCGCGACCTCGAGACCATCTCCGTGGCGCTCACCGCGGCCGAGACCGGCCACCTGGTGTTCGCGACCCTGCACACGCAGAGCGCCGCCCAGACCATCGACCGCGTCATCGACGTGTTCCCCCCGTACCAGCAGGACCAGGTGCGCACCCAGCTCGCCGCGACGCTGCAGGGCGTCATCTGCCAGACGCTCGTGCCGAGGGCAGGAGGCCGGGGCCGGGTCGTCGCCACCGAGATCATGATGATGACGCCCGCCATCGGCAACCTCGTGCGCGAGGGCAAGACGTACCAGATCCCCTCGGCCATGCAGGCGGGGCGCGATCTCGGCATGCACACCCTCGACCAGAAGCTGGCCGACCTCGTCAACACCGGCGTCGTCACGCACCGGGCCGCGATGGAGAAGGTGCACGACGCGGAGGGCTTCGACCGGCTCGTCACGCGCGTCATCAACTCGTCCGAGACGCAGGGGCTCGACGGCGGCATCGACTTCGGCGACGCGTTCTCGGGAGGGCACGACTGATGGCCACCGCGACCGCCTACACCTACAAGGGCCGCACCGCCGAGGGCAAGGTCGTCAAGGGCCGGGTCGACGCCTCGAGCGAGGGCGCCGTCGTCTCGCGACTGCGCACCATGGGCGTCTCGCCCATCACGATCGCCGAGGCCCGGGAGGGCACCGGCCTGCAGCGGGAGATCTCGTTCGGCGCCCTCGGCGGCGGGGGCGTCTCCCTCAAGGAGATCGCGGTCGTGTCGCGCCAGATGGCGACCATGATCGCCGCGGGCCTGTCGCTGCTGCGGACCCTCTCGATCATCGCCGACCAGGTCGAGAACAAGACGCTGGCGAAGGTCATGGCCGAGGTGCGCGACGACGTCGAGTCGGGCGTCTCGTTCTCGGACGCGGTCGGCCGGCACGACCAGCACTTCCCGCCGCTCATGGTCAACATGATCCGCGCCGGCGAGGTCGGCGGGTTCCTCGACCAGGCGCTCGAGTCGACGGCCGACACCTTCGAGAAGGAGGTCGCGCTCCGCTCCACCATCAAGTCGGCGATGACCTACCCGGTCGTCGTGCTCGTCATGTCGCTCGTCGCCGTCGTCGTCATGCTGACCTTCATCGTCCCGATCTTCCAGGACATGTTCACGAACCTCGGCGGCCAGCTGCCGTTGCCGACGATGCTGCTCGTGCACGCCTCCCGGGCGATGCCGTTCGTGCTGCCCGCGCTCGTCGTGGCCGGCGTCGCGTTCTCGATCTGGTGGCGCACGAACAAGAACTCGGTGAGGGTGCGCGCCGTGCTCGACCCGATCAAGCTCAAGCTGCCGGTGTTCGGCCCGCTGCTGCGCAAGATCGCCGTGGCCCGTTTCGCGCGCAACTTCTCGAACATGATCGGCGCGGGCGTGCCGATCCTCACGGCGCTGCGCATCGTGGGGGAGGTGTCGGGCAACTACGTGCTGCAGGAGGCCCTGGTCGAGGTCGCCGAGTCGGTGCGGCAGGGCGAGTCCATCGCCGGCCCCCTCACGGCCTCGGGCGTGTTCCCGCCCATGGTCACGCAGATGATCGCCGTCGGCGAGGACGCCGGCTCGCTCGAGCAGATGCTGCAGAAGGTCGCCGCGTTCTACGACCAGGAGGTCACCGCGACCACCGAGTCGCTGACCTCGCTCATCGAGCCTCTGCTCATCGCGTTCCTCGGCGTGGTCGTGGGCGGCATGATCGTCGCGCTCTACCTGCCGATCTTCCAGATCACGTCGCTCATCCAGTAGCGCGTCGAGAGCGCCACGACGGGGTCCGACCGGGAGGTCGGGCCCCGTCGTGGCGTGCGCCGCCCGCGCCTCCTGACGACGCGTCCCACGGCGATGCCTTCTACCCCTGATCTGGGGTTCCTTCCCGTTCGGGGGTGACCCGGACTGGGGCCGACCGACGCGTCGAAACCCCCCGTCCGCGGGATTCTGTGCATTTGCACCGACCAGGAGACTCGGAGCAGACGGGCGCGACCTGGCGCCTGAGACACCTCCCCCCGACCCCGAAACGGATCGCCATGTACTTCGCGCTCATGGGCAAGCTCTCCGCTCGCCGCCAGAACCTCACCGCCGACAAGGACAAGGGCTTCACGCTCATCGAGCTCCTCGTCGTCGTCATCATCATCGGCATCCTCGCCGCCATCGCGATCCCGGTGTACCTGGGCGTGCAGAACAACGCGAAGGACTCGGCCGTCCAGAGCGACATCACGAACCTGAAGACTGCAGTGATCAGCCTGCAGACGAACAGCGGCACGCTCCCCACGAAGTTCGGCCCTCTCAACGGTACGGCGGACGCGGCGACCTTCCCCGCGGTGGGCACGGCCACGACGGCTTGGGCTGATGCCGGCGCGACCATCGGCAAGAACACGAAGGCGCTCAGCTACGGCCCTTCGGCGACCGACAGCTTCTGCATCATCGGACAGAGCACCTCGGACAAGCTCTTCTACGCGACCGGCTCGAAGGGCGTCAGCACCACGCCCTGCACCATCTCCTAAGGCACGCGACCGCGCGGCAACAGCAATCCCTATTGCCGCGCGGTCTTCCGAGTTCTTTGACCTACCGGGAGGTGAACCCACCATGATCCGACGCCTCGCCGCCGTGCTCCGCCCCGCGGACCCGGCCGACCGCGACGCGGGCCTCAGCCTCGTCGAGGTGATCGTCGCGATGATGGTGTTCGCCGTCGTCTCGGTCGGGGTCGCCTACAGCATCACGAACTCCCTCGTGCTCACGCGCGAGAGCCGGGCCCGGGCCATCGCGACGAACCTCGCCGCTCAGGAGATCGACCTCCTGCGCAGCGTCGAGGACGTCTTCACGGTGACCTCGAAGTCGTGGAGCACCCAGGTGGGCGGCTTCACGTTCCACGTCGCGCGCACGGCCGCGTGGACCGACGCCGCGACGACGTCGACGGCGTGCGGCACGGGCGTCGCGGCCCGTCCCGGCGCCAGCACCGGCAGCCTGCAGTACAAGTCGGTGCGCGTCGCGGTCACCTACGACGGCATGCGGAAAGTCGCGGCCCCGATCACCTCGGCCACCGTGCTCGCGCCGAACGACCGCATCAACGACCCGGCCAAGGGCACCATCGTCGTCCAGGTGACGGGGGCGTCGGGGGCTGGCCGCGCGGGCGTGCCCGTCACCATCGGCACGGCGACGCCCGCGAACGGGGCCGTGAAGCCCGCCTCCCCGCCCGTGACCGACGCCACGGGCTGCAGCTACGCCCTGCGCGTGGAGCCCGGCAACTACACGGTCTCGATCGCCGCGCCAGGCCTGGTCACGCCGACCCAGGAGTCGTCGGCGTCGTCGAGCCCGGTCACCGTCGAGGCGGGCCGGACCGCGAGCGCCTCGTTCTCGTACGACACCGCGGTCTCCCTCAAGGCCGTCCCCGTGCAGGGGACGACCCCGCGACCGCTCCTGCCGACGAACCTCGACATCACCTTCCGCAACGTCACCCGCGGCGACACGGTCCTGCCGGCCTCGGCGGCCTCGCCCGCGACGCTCTTCCCGTTCTCGGGCGGCTACGCCGTCATGGCGGGGCGGCACATCGACCCGACCACCGAGGCGAACGTCACCCGGTCCTGCCTCTCCGTCGACCCCTCCGCCTGGACGACGCCCGCGGCCGACGGCGCCGTCGGCCGCGAGCTCATGCCGGTCGGGGGACTGCCCGGCGCGTCCGAGACCGTCGACGTGCCGATGGGCCTCGTCCAGCTCACGGGGCTGCGCGGCAGCACCGCCCTCGTGGCGGTGCAGCAGGACGGCCGGGCGAACGGCGACCCCGGCTGCGTGACGGGGCGGCAGTACACCTTCGAGGGCGTCACCGACGGCAAGGTGCTGGCCCTGCCCTACGGCACGTGGAAGTTCTACCGCGTCGCGAGCATCCTGGGGGTCCTCTCCCTCACGGACCAGGTCACGCCCCAGGCCGGCGCGGCCGTGACCCGCGGCGTCGTCGACGCCGCGCGGGGCACGGTCCTGCTCGACCCGAGGACGGTCGCGCCGTGAGCGCGCTCCGGACGCTCCTCGCGCGCGCCGCCCGTGCCCGGCGCGGTGACGACGGCATCAGCCTCGCCGAGCTCCTGGTCGCGATGATGGTCTTCGCGATCCTCATGGCGATCACCGGGGGCTTCATGGTCTCCGCGATGCGCGCGTCCACCCAGGCGCGGGCCATCGACGAGTCGACCCGCACCGCCACCAACGCCATGACGGCCATGACCCGCAACCTGCGCGCCGCGACCGACAACCCGGTCAAGGACGTCAACCTGCCCGCGCCCGCGTTCGAGACGCTGCTCGGCAGCGAGGTCGTCTTCTACGCCTACGTGAACCTCGCGTCGTCGGACGCCACGCCCGTCAAGGTGCGCTACTGGCTCGACGGGCGCTCGCTCAAGGAGTCCACCACGCAGAGCCGACGGACGGTCGCCGGCTTCTTCCTCTTCACCGGCACGACCACGACCCGCACGGTGGCGACCTCGGTGGTCACGGGCACGAACCTCTTCGCGCCCGTCGGCGCGACCGGGGCCGACCTGCCCCTCGCGACCCTCACCACCGAGGCGGCCCTGCGGCAGGTCGCCGCCGTGCGCGTCCGCGTGCAGGTCGGCGACTCCGCGACCTCCCCGACGGCGACCACCCTCGTCAACACCGTCGGCCTGCCCAACCTCGACCTCGCCCGGACCCTGTGATGACCCGACTCCGCACCGCGCGCCTCCTGGCCCGCACCCTCCGCCGCCTGCGTCGCGACGACGCCGAGCGCGGCATCGCGCTGGCCAGCGTCATCGGGCTCGGCATGGTGCTGCTCCTGCTCAGCGTGACCATGGTCGCGGTCGCCGTGAGCGGCAGCCAGAAGTCGCGCACGGACTCCGACTGGAACGCGGCCATCGCCGCGGCCTACGCCGGCGTCGAGGACTACAAGAGCAAGCTGGCGAACGACAACGCCTACAGCCAGTACGGTGCGCGCGTCACCTCGTTCAGCACCGGGAGCACCTTCCGCGGCACCGGCGGCAACCGTGCCTTCGGGGCCGGCCCCTCCGGCACGTGGCAGTCGGTCGGCGACGGCACCGACGCCGCCTACCGCTACGAGGTCGACAACTCCTCCTACACGTCCCGCGGCATGCTGCGCCTGCGCTCGACCGGTCGCGTCGGCGACACGACGCGCACCGTCGTCGCCGACCTCAAGCAGGACGGCTTCATCGACTACGTCTACTTCACCGACTACGAGATGAGCGACCCCGTCTTCTCGAGCTCGCAGTGCAAGGACGCCTACGAGTGGGCGGTGTCCTCGCGCCCCAACTGCACCTCGATCCAGTTCGCCAAGAACGACGTCATCGAGGGGCCCCTGCACACGAACGACACCATGGTCGTCTGCGGCGGCACGCAGTTCAAGGGCGTGACGACCACCGCGAGCACGCGGCCGAACCGCTACCTCGCGGCCTCCGGCGCGACCTGCACGGGCACGCCCGACTTCGGGGGAAAGCCCACGCCCGGGCCGGCCCCGCGCATCGAGATGCCCGAGACGAACGACAAGATGCGCCTCGAGGTCCGCTCCGACCTGGCGACCACGGTGCCGAACCCCGGCTGCCTCTACACGGGGCCGACGACCATCACGCTCCTCGCCGACGGCAGGATGACGGTCCGGTCGCCCTGGACGAAGAAGACGCAGACGACGGCTGACCCGACCAAGGGCAGCGCGCCCGCGCGCTGCGGCATCCCGGGCAGCGCCGTCGGTTCCCTGGGCGGCCCGGGCGGCCAGACCCTCGACGTCCCCGCGAACAACCTCGTCTTCGTGCAGAACGTCCCCGCGGTCAAGGGAGACGCGAACTACTCGGCCTCGACCCCCGAGGGGACCTCCTGCACCGGCGCGGACGGCGTCACGCCCGGCAACGGGGTGGGCTTCCCGGTGAAGGACGAGACCGGTGCGAGCTACAGCTGCACCGCGGGCGACGTCTTCGTGCAGGGCACGCTCAAGGGTGCCCTCACCATCGCGGCGTCCAACTACGTCTACGTCACGGGCGACGTGAAGTACGGCGACGTGTCGACCGACGTGCTCGGCCTCGTCGGCGAGAACGCCGTCATCGTGCACAACCCGGTGAAGACGGTCACGACGACGACCTACGTGCAGCAGCGCGAGACCTACTCCTGCAACGCGTGGTGGGGCTGGTCGACGACGTGCGAGCGCTGGGTGTCGGTCCCGCAGACCTCGTCCAGCCAGGCCCTCATCGACCGCAGCGCGAGCGACCGCGTGGTCCAGGCCGCGATCCTCAGCGTCCTGCACACGTTCACGGTGCAGAACTACAACCTCGACGGTGGCTACCCGAAGGGCACCCTGCGGGTCTTCGGCTCGATCTCGCAGAAGTACCGCGGCCCCGTCGCCACGACCGGGAGCACCGGGTACACGAAGGCCTACGTCTACGACGCGCGCCTGCGGTACACCGCGCCGCCGAAGTTCCTCTCGCCCGTCTCGACGACCTACGGCATCACCCACGTGGTCGAGAGCAAGACCGCGGTGGACGCCACCGGCAAGGAGATCGCGCCGTGACCGCCCTCGCCCCGTGGCTCGCCGCGGCCGTCCTCGCGGGCGGTGCGGGCCTCCTGATCGGGTCGTTCCTCAACGTCGTCGTGCACCGCGTCCCCGCGGGCGCGTCGATCGCGCGGCCGGCGAGCGCCTGCCCGAGCTGCCGCACCCCCCTCGCGGTGCGCGACAACGTGCCCGTGCTGAGCTGGCTCCTGCTGCGTGGTCGCTGCCGCTCCTGCGCGACGCCGATCTCGGTGCGCTACCCGCTCGTCGAGCTCGGCACCGCTGCCGCCTTCGTGGTCGTCGCGGCCGCGCGCTGGCCGTTCGGTGCCGTGCCGACCGAGGCCCTCCCGCTCGTCGCGGCGCTGCTGCAGCTGGTGGCGTTCCTCTGGCTGGCCGGGGCGAGCGTCGCCCTCGCGCTCATCGACCTCGAGCACCACCGCCTGCCCGACGCGATCGTGCTGCCCACGTACGCCGTCGGCGCGGTGCTGCTGGGGGCCTCGGCCCTGCTCGTCGGCGACGTCGGCGCGCTCGTGCGGGCCGGCGTCGGCGCCGTCGCGCTCTACGCCTTCTACCTCGTGCTCGCGCTCGTGAAGCCCGGCGCCATGGGCTACGGCGACGTCAAGCTCGCCGGCGCCCTCGGCCTGTACCTCGGCTGGCTCGGCTGGGGCGAGCTCGCCGTGGGCGCCTTCGCGGCGTTCCTGCTCGGCGGCGTCGTCTCGATCGTCCTGCTCGCGACCGGTCGCGTCCGACGCGGCGGCGGCATCCCCTTCGGCCCCTGGATGCTCGCGGGCACCTGGGTCGGCGTCCTCGTCGGCGGCACCGTCGCCCACGCCTACCTCTCCCTCCTCCAGCTCGCGTGAACCCGACCTCGCGCAGAAACGAGACACCCTGATGGCCAAGTCACTCGTCGGCGTCGACGTCGGCTCCCGATCGCTCCGTGCGGTCGAGGTCGCCGACGTCGACAAGCCGCGCCCCACGATCCTGCGCTGGGCGGAGGTGCCCCTCCCCGAGGGGTCCGCGAGCCGGGGCGAGGTCCTCGAGCCCCGCACCGTCGCGGCCTCGCTCAAGCAGCTCTGGAGCGCAGGAGGCTTCAAGAGCAAGCAGGTCGTGCTCGGCATGGGCAACCAGCGGGTCCTCGCCCGCGACCTCACCGTGCAGAAGGCCTCCCGCGAGCGCATCCGGGAGTCGCTGCCGTACCAGGTGCAGGACATGCTGCCGGTGCCGGTGGGCGACGCGCTGCTCGACTTCTACCCGTACGCCGAGGCGGAGGGCGACAACGGCCCCGTGCTGCACGGCCTCCTCATCGCCGCCGTCAAGGACGCGGTGCTCGGCAACGTCCGGGCCAGCGGCCTGGCCGGCCTGGCCACGAAGGGCGTCGACCTCATCCCGTTCGCGACCACGCGACTCCTGGTGGGCCGCCCCGGCCTCGCCGGCACGGTCGCGCTCATCGAGATCGGCCACAGCACCTCGTCGGTGGTCATCGTCACCGACGGGGCACCGCAGTTCGTGCGCATCATCCCCTCGGGCGGCGACGACATCACGCAGGCGCTCGTCGCCCGGCTCGAGGTGCCCGTCGAGCAGGCCGTCGCCGTGAAGCGCCAGCGCGGCCTCAGCACGCTCGTCACGACGGCGCAGGAGCAGGCCGCCTCGGCTGCGATCTTCGAGTCGGTCAACGACCTGCTCGGCAGCTTCCGCAACACCGTGCAGTACTTCGTGAACACGCGCCCCACCGAGCAGGTCGGCGAGATCGTGCTCACCGGGGGAGGGGCGCAGCTGCCCGGGCTGCCCGAGGCCCTCGCCGAGGTCACCCGGCTGCCGGTCACCACCGGCGACCCGTTCGCCACCGTCGGGCTGCACCGCAGCGTCGACGAGGTCGCCCTCCGCGCCCGCGCCGCCGACGTGACCGTCGCGCTCGGCCTCGCCCTGGGGAGCGCCGCGTGAGCCCGCTGACGAGACGGCCCAGGGCAGGGGCCAAGGCCGTCCAGGTCGCCGTCGGCGGCGTGCCCGTCGTCGACCTCCTGCCCCCGGAGGTCCGGGCCGAGCGGCGCGCGGGCGTCGCCGTCCGGCGCACCTGGATGGGCGTCGCCGCCGCCGCCGCGGTCGTCGCGATCGGGGTCGGCGCGGCCACCGCGTCGCAGATCACCGCCCAGGGCGACCTCGAGGCCGCCCAGGCCGAGACGCAGCAGCTGCTCGTGGAGCAGGGGCGGTACACGGAGGTGCGCGACGTGCAGGCCGACATCGACCGGCTGACCGCGGCGCAGGTGGTCGGCGGCTCGACCGAGATCGTCTGGCGCGACTTCCTCACCGACCTGCAGGGAACCCTGCCCGCAGGGGTCTCCGTCACCACCATCACGCTCGACCAGGCCTCGCCCGTCGAGGACTACGCGCAGGCCGACTCGCCGCTCCAGGGAGCCCGCGTCGGCACGCTGACCTTCACGGCCGAGAGCGCGACCCTGCCGAGCCTCCCCGAGTGGCTCGACGGCCTCGCCACCCTGCCAGGCTACACCGACGCCACGCCCGGCACGGTCTCGCTCGAGGAGGGCGTCTACGACGCCACCGTCACCATGCACATCGACCAGCGCGCCTTCTCGGGCCGGTACACGAAGGAGGACGCCTCGTGAGCGTCGACCGCCACCGCCTGCTGCTCATCGTCGCCGTGCTCGCGGGCGGCGCCGTGCTCGTGCTCGGGTTCCTCCTGGGCGTGCAGCCGCAGCTCGCGGCGGGCGCCGACGCGCGCGGCCAGCAGGAGTCCGTGGACGCCCAGAACGACGCGCTGCGGGCCGCCACGGCCGAGCTCCGCGCCGAGAGCGAGCGCCTGCCCGCGCTGCGCACGCAGCTGGCGGCCGCCGAGGCCTCCGTGCCCGCGGAGGCGGCCATGCCCACCCTCCTGCGCCAGATCGACGAGATGGCCACCGGGGCCAACGTCACCGTGTCCGGGTTCACGACGGCCGACGCGGTCTCCTACGAGGTCCCGGCCTCCGCGGCCGCCCCGGTCGCCGACCCCGGGGCCTCGACCGAGGGGACCGACGCGTCGGCCGAGGGCGCCGCCCCCACGGCGGACGGGACCGACGGGGCGGGGGCGGACGTGCCTCCTGCGGTCACCGACCCGCTCGTCACGGCCGCGACCTTCTCGACCATCGCCGTGACGGTCGACGTCGAGGGCTCCTACGCCCAGGCCCTCGAGTTCGTCGACCGGCTGCAGAAGGGGCCACGGCTGTTCCTCGTGACCACCATCACGAGCAGCGAGCCCGAGGAGGGCGCGGTCGAGGGCGCCGGCCAGACCTGGACCGTCGGCGGCCTCGTCTACGTCATGCGGGACGGCACGGGCACCATCGCGGCGCCCGACGCCGCGACGCCCGCCCAGGCCGAGTCGGCCGACGGCACCGCCGACACGGCGGCCGGTCGCTGACGACCCGCCCACGACGGCGCCCGACGGGCCCGCGGACCCCTCCCACTGGGGTCCGCGGGCCCGTTCCGTCGCGGCCGGGGGAGTCCTTATCATGGTGCCGTCCCCGAGCGACGAGAGGAGTGCTGCACGTGGTCATCGAGGTCCTGGGCTGGATCGGCGCGGTCGTCATCCTGGCCGGCTACGCCCTCTTCTCCCTGGGGCGCCTCCGAGACGGGCTCGCCTACCAGGGCGTCAACCTCGTCGGCAGCGCGCTCATCGCCGTCAACGTGGCCGCGCACGGCGCGGTCGCCTCCGCCGTGGTCAACACCATCTGGGCGTCCATCGCGATCGGGGTCATCACCCGCACGCTCCTCCTCCGTCGGGCCGCCGGCCGTCGGGCCGGAGCCGCGGCTGAGGCCGTCGCCGCACCGCTCGTCGCCGCCCCGCTCGTCGGGCCCGCGCCGGCGCCCGAGCCCGAGCCCGCCCCCGCGACGGCGCCCGTGCCGCTGACCGACTCGGTCGCCGTCATCACCGGAGCCATCGCGATCATCGCGCTCGCCGCCTCGCAGCAGCACGCCGACACCCAGCAGTCCGACGCCGAGCGCGTGGATGCGCACGAGGCGGCCGCCGCCTCCTGACCCGCCGCGGCGGACGGTCGGTGCGGCGTAGCCTCGGAGCATGAACCGCGCCGTGCTCGCCCTCTTCGGCACGGTCCTCTACGTCGCGACGGTGATCACGGCGTCCGCGTTCGAGAGCCTCCTGCTCGACCGCGACGTCGTCGCCGAGCGCGACGCGGGCACGCTGCTCGGCCCCGGCATGGTCGTCGCCGCCGGTCTCGTCGTGCTGCTCACCCTCTTCCGTGCGGCGGCGCTGGCCGACGCGGCCGACGGCAGGGCGCCGGAGGTCCGCGGCACCTTCCCCGCGCAGCCGGCCTCCGCCGTCCGCGCGCGCCGCACCGACGACGACGCGCCCCCGCCCGACGGGCGCGCACCCCGCCTCGTGGCGGCCGCGCTCACCGCCGCCGTGCTGGTGTGGTCCGCGATGCTCGTCGTGGGCGCCGCGGGCTACGGCGCCACCCGGGGCGACGCGGCCTCGGCCCTGCTCTTCGCGGAGCGGTACGCGGTCTCACCGTTCGTGCTCGGGGCGGCCGTCCTGGCCGCCCTCGTCGTGGCGGGCACCCTGGTGATCGGCCGCACGCGCGACGGCCGTTCGCCCTGAGCGTCGGGGCGCAGCCGCCGACGGTTGCTCGTGGGCCTGGGGGCAGATATGCTCGAGCGGGTGTGCGCCTTACGGCGCGCCCGAGACATCGGTCCCGGCCCAGGCCGAGGGACGATCTGATCCGCTCCTCGTGACGACCTCGCGGTCGTCGCTCCACGCCACCGTCCCGCAGCTGCGGGCAGGGGGTCGTGCAGGGGGCGAGGACGCCGACCGGTCCGGTCGGACAGAGACAAGCCTCGACGAGCCCCGGCTCACGCGAGCAGAGCGAACAAGGAGCACCAGTGCCCACCATCCAGCAGCTGGTCCGCAAGGGTCGCACGCCCAAGGTCGTCAAGACCAAGGCGCCGGCCCTGAAGGCCAACCCCCAGCAGCGCGGCGTCTGCACGCGCGTCTACACCACCACGCCCAAGAAGCCGAACTCCGCGCTCCGCAAGGTCGCCCGCGTGAAGCTCTCCAACGGCACCGAGGTCACCGCCTACATCCCCGGCGAGGGCCACAACCTCCAGGAGCACTCGATGGTGCTCGTCCGTGGTGGCCGTGTGAAGGACCTCCCCGGCGTCCGCTACAAGATCGTCCGTGGCGCCCTCGACACGCAGGCCGTCAAGAACCGCAAGCAGGCCCGTAGCCGCTACGGCGCGAAGGCAGGTCAGAAGTAATGCCCCGTAAAGGTCCCGCACCCAAGCGTCCCGTCGTCGCCGACCCGGTCTACGGCGCCCCGATCGTCAGCCAGCTGGTCAACAAGATCCTGCTCGACGGCAAGAAGGGCCTCGCCGAGCGCATCGTCTACGGTGCCCTCGCCGGAGTCTCCGCGAAGAACCAGCAGGACGCCGTCGTCACCCTGAAGAAGGCGCTCGACAACGTCCGTCCGACCCTCGAGGTGCGTTCGCGCCGCGTCGGTGGTTCGACCTACCAGGTCCCCGTCGAGGTGAAGCCCCACCGCGCGAACACGCTCGCGCTGCGCTGGCTGACCTCGTACGCCAAGGCCCGTCGCGAGAAGACGATGACCGAGCGTCTCATGAACGAGATCCTCGACGCCTCGAACGGCCTCGGTGCCGCGGTCAAGCGCCGCGAGGACACCCACAAGATGGCCGAGTCGAACAAGGCCTTCGCGCACTACCGCTGGTAACACGCCGCCGGGGGCGCGGCGTGCGCACGACGTGCGCCGCGCCTCCCCGGCTCCCACCACTCCCCACCTACCCTTCGGAGGAACCCGTGGCACAGGACGTGCTCACCGACCTGAACAAGGTCCGCAACATCGGCATCATGGCGCACATCGATGCCGGCAAGACCACCACCACCGAGCGCATCCTGTTCTACACGGGCATCACCCACAAGATCGGTGAGGTCCACGACGGTGCGGCCACGATGGACTGGATGGCGCAGGAGCAGGAGCGCGGCATCACGATCACGTCGGCCGCGACGACCTGCTTCTGGAACAAGAACCAGATCAACATCATCGACACCCCCGGCCACGTCGACTTCACGGTCGAGGTCGAGCGCTCGCTCCGCGTCCTCGACGGTGCGGTCGCCGTGTTCGACGGCAAGGAGGGCGTCGAGCCCCAGTCCGAGACGGTGTGGCGCCAGGCCGACAAGTACGACGTGCCCCGCATCTGCTTCGTCAACAAGATGGACAAGCTGGGCGCCGACTTCTACTTCACGGTCGACACCATCATCAACCGCCTCGGCGCCGAGCCCCTCGTGCTGCAGCTCCCGATCGGTGCGGAGTCCTCCTTCGAGGGCGTCGTCGACCTGGTCGAGATGCGCGCGCTGACCTGGCGCGGCGACTCCAAGGGTGACGTCAAGATGGGCGCCGAGTACGAGGTCGAGGAGATCCCCGCCGACCTCAAGGAGCGTGCCGACGAGTACCGCGCCAAGCTGCTCGAGCGCGTCGCCGAGAGCGACGACGCCCTGCTCGAGAAGTACTTCGGCGGCGAAGAGCTGACCACGGTCGAGATCAAGGCCGCCATCCGCAAGATGACGGTCAACAGCGAGCTCTACCCCGTGCTGTGCGGCTCGGCCTTCAAGAACCGCGGCGTGCAGCCCATGCTCGACGCGGTCATCGACTACCTCCCCTCGCCCCTCGACGTGCCCCCCATGGAGGGCCACGACGTGCGCGACGAGGAGAAGGTCATCATCCGCAAGCCCGAGTCGTCGGAGCCCTTCTCGGCCCTGGCGTTCAAGGTCGCGGTGCACCCCTTCTTCGGCCGCCTCACGTACGTCCGCGTCTACTCGGGCAGCATCGAGTCGGGTGCCCAGGTCATCAACTCGACCAAGGGCAAGAAGGAGCGCATCGGCAAGATCTTCCAGATGCACTCCAACAAGGAGAACCCGGTCGACAACGTCACGGCGGGCCACATCTACGCCGTGATCGGCCTCAAGGACACCACGACCGGCGACACGCTCTGCGACCCGTCGGACCAGATCGTCCTCGAGTCCATGACCTTCCCCGAGCCCGTCATCGAGGTCGCCATCGAGCCGAAGACCAAGGCCGACCAGGAGAAGCTCTCGCTGGCCATCCAGAAGCTCGCCGAAGAGGACCCGACGTTCCGCGTCGAGCTCAACGCCGAGACCGGTCAGACGGTCATCAAGGGCATGGGCGAGCTGCACCTCGACATCCTCGTCGACCGCATGAAGCGCGAGTTCAACGTCGAGGCCAACGTCGGCAAGCCGCAGGTGGCGTACCGCGAGACGCTCCGCAAGACCGTCGAGCGCTACGACTACACGCACAAGAAGCAGACCGGTGGCTCCGGCCAGTTCGCGAAGGTCCAGATCGCCCTCGCGCCCTTCGAGGTCACGGCCGACACGACCTACGAGTTCGAGAACAAGGTCACGGGTGGCCGCGTCCCGCGCGAGTACATCCCCTCGGTCGACGCCGGCATCCAGGACGCCATGCAGGTCGGCATCCTCGCGGGCTACCCGACGGTGGGCGTCCGTGCGACGCTCCTCGACGGTGCGGCCCACGACGTCGACTCGTCCGAGATGGCGTTCAAGATCGCCGGCTCGATGGCCTACAAGGAGGCCGCTCGCAAGGCGAGCCCCGTTCTCCTCGAGCCGCTCATGGCGGTCGAGGTCCGTACGCCCGAGGAGTACATGGGCGACGTCATCGGCGACCTGAGCTCGCGTCGCGGGCAGATCTCGTCGATGGAAGACGCCAGTGGTGTGAAGGTCGTTCGGGCCAGCGTGCCGCTGTCGGAGATGTTCGGTTACGTCGGTGACCTCCGGTCGAAGACCTCGGGGCGTGCCGTCTACTCGATGACGTTCGAGTCGTACGCGGAGGTCCCCACGGCTGTCGCCGAGGAGATCATCCAGAAGAACAAGGGCGAATAGCCCTGACTGCGTGGTCGATCCACGACCGCGTAGCATGTACACACACCAATCCGCACCGCGCCCGGTGGGCCGGGTCCTCGACCCGGCCCACCGGCCCGGGGTGCACTCGAGTCCTGAGGAGGACCCACAGTGGCTAAGGCCAAGTTCGAGCGGACCAAGCCGCACGTCAACATCGGAACCATCGGTCACGTCGACCACGGCAAGACCACGCTGACCGCGGCGATCACCAAGGTCCTGCACGACAAGTACCCGAACCTCAACGAGGCGTCGGCCTTCGACCAGATCGACAACGCGCCCGAAGAGAAGCAGCGCGGCATCACGATCAACATCTCGCACGTCGAGTACCAGACCGAGAAGCGCCACTACGCGCACGTCGACGCTCCTGGTCACGCCGACTACATCAAGAACATGATCACCGGTGCCGCCCAGATGGACGGCGCGATCCTCGTGGTCGCCGCCACCGACGGCCCGATGCCCCAGACGCGTGAGCACGTCCTGCTCGCCCGCCAGGTCGGCGTGCCCTACATCGTCGTGGCCCTCAACAAGTCCGACATGGTCGACGACGAGGAGATCCTCGAGCTCGTCGAGATCGAGGTGCGCGAGCTCCTCAGCAGCCAGGACTTCGACGGCGACAACGCGCCCGTCGTCCAGGTCTCCGCGCTCAAGGCCCTCGAGGGCGACGAGAAGTGGGCCGCCACGGTCGCCGACCTCATGGACCAGGTCGACGAGAACGTCCCCGAGCCCGTCCGTGCCACGGACCAGCCCTTCCTCATGCCCGTCGAGGACGTCTTCACGATCACCGGTCGTGGAACCGTCATCACCGGTCGTGTCGAGCGCGGCATCCTGAAGCCGAACGACGAGGTCGAGATCGTCGGCATCAAGGAGAAGTCGTCGAAGACGACCGTCACCGCCATCGAGATGTTCCGCAAGACGCTCGAGGACGCCCGTGCCGGTGAGAACGTCGGCCTGCTGCTCCGCGGCACCAAGCGCGAGGACGTCGAGCGCGGCCAGGTCGTGGTCAAGCCCGGCTCGATCACTCCCCACACCGAGTTCGAGGGCAACGTCTACATCCTGTCCAAGGACGAGGGCGGCCGTCACAACCCGTTCTACGCGAACTACCGTCCGCAGTTCTACTTCCGCACCACGGACGTCACCGGCGTCATCACGCTGCCCGAGGGCACCGAGATGGTCATGCCCGGCGACACGACGGAGATCGCGGTCCAGCTGATCCAGCCGATCGCCATGGAAGAGGGCCTGCGCTTCGCCATCCGCGAGGGTGGCCGCACGGTCGGTGCCGGCACCGTCACCAAGATCGTCAAGTAACACCTGATCGATCACGAAGAGGCCAGTCCCCACGGGGGCTGGCCTCTTCGGCGTCCGCGGGGGCAGCATGGACGGGCCGGACCGTCCGGCGCACCCGAGAGGACGACATGGCAGGCAGCGACGACATCATGAAGAAGGCCCAGCGGTTCCTGGCGGACGGCAGGGTCCAGGACGCCCTGAAGAGCGAGAAGTCCGAGGGCGCGAGCGACGCCGTGCTCGACGCCGTGAGCCGGGCCGCCGACAAGGCGACCGGCGGCGCCCACTCCGACAAGATCCGTCAGGCCCGCGACGCCGCCGACCGCAAGCTCGGCGACCGCTGACCGCTGAAGGCTGACCGCCGACCGCCGACCGCTGAGCGGCGGCTGCCGGGTCCCCGTGCCGAGCGCGCTCCGTCGTCGACGCGACGGGGCGCGCCCGTGGCGGGCGGGCCTCCTGCGCTGTACCCCGGCAGGGCGTGCGGAGGCGGACCGCGGTTGAGTGGACGGATGCCCCGCCTCCGACGCACGGACTCCACCCGGCCCGGCCTGACCCGGGTCAGGGCCGGCACGGGGTTCACCTACCGCGACGCCGGCGGCACGACCGTGACCGACACCGAGCTGCGCGAGCGGATCGAGCACCTCGGGATCCCACCGGCCTGGACCGACGTCTGGATCGCGCCCTACGCCAACGGCCACATCCAGGCCACCGGCGTCGACGGGGCCGGTCGTCGTCAGTACATCTACCACCCGACCTGGCGTGAGCAGAAGGACCGCATCAAGTTCGACCGTGCCCTGGCGCTGGCCGAGCAGCTGCCGGCCGCCCGGCGGATGGTGACCCGCGACCTGCGGCTGCCCGAGCCGACCAAGGACCGCGCCCTGGCGACGGCCTTCAGGATGCTCGACACCGGCTCGTTGCGCGTGGGCAGCGAGCGCTACGCGGACGAGCACGGCAGCCACGGGCTCTCGACCCTGCTGTGCTCCCACGCGAAGGTGTCGGGCGACGTCGTGAAGCTGGCCTTCCCCGGCAAGAGCGGGCAGGACTGGGACAGCGAGATCCGGGACGCCGACCTGGCGAGCGTCGTCACGGGCCTCAAGCGTCGCGGTGGTCGGTCCCGGCTGCTCGCCTGGCGACCGGAGGCCGGGGCGTCCTGGCGCCCGCTGCACGCGGCCGAGATCAACGAGTACGTCAAGCTGCGCGCCGGGGACGAGTTCACGGCGAAGGACTTCCGCACCCTGCACGGGACGGTGGCGGCGGCGGTGAGCCTGGCGCGGACGGGGCCGATGCCGCAGGCGTCGAAGCGCAAGCGCGCCGTCTCGCAGGCTGTCAAGGCCGCGTCGGAGGTCCTCGGCAACACGCCCACCGTGGCGCGGCAGTCCTATGTCGACCCCCGCCTCCTGGACGCCTACGAGCACGGCGAGACGATCGACCCCGCGCGCCTGGCGTCGGCGGAGACCGAGGTGCGCGTGCTGCTGTTCCGCTGAGGCGGACGGCACCGGGGGAGCGGTGCAGCGTGACGTAAGCTGGATGATCGTGCCGTCCGAGCTCGGCACACGAGGAGCAACACGCGTGATCGATGAGTGCATCCACGGACTCGACGTCCAGGCCTGCGACGTCTGCCGGCCCCGGCTGCGCCCCGAGGCGCCCGAGGGCGTGACCGCCCCCGTCGCGCGCCGCACGGCCGCCAGCCCTGCCGTCCGACGCAACCCGGCCCGCCGCGCCCCCTCGCTGCGCGGCCCCGCGCCCTCGAGCCCCACGGGCACGACCGCCTCGGTGCCCGTCCTCTCGGCGCTCCGTGGCCACCACTGGACCCACGTGCGCAACCTCGACGCGATCCTCGCCGACGGAGCCCTGCGCGCCGGTGCCTCGCCCGAGCTCGACGTCAGCTCCGAGCCGACGCGCGCCCGCCGGGCGGCCGCCGTGGTCGCCGGGCGTCCCGTGTCCGAGCAGGTCCCGTTCGCGCTCTCGCCCCTCTCGAGCACCTGGGCCTCGCTGCGTGCCGGAGCGATCGACGGGCGCTGGTCCGCCGAGGCCCGTGCCGCGCGCGCGACCGACTTCGTCGTGTTCGTCGTCCCCGTGCCGGCCCTCGGCGGCGACTTCACGGTCACCGACCGTGACGCGGGCGACCCCGAGGCGCGCGTGGGGGAGGGGCGTGACGACGCCGCGGCCCTCGTGCGCCGTGCCTCGTTGACCGACCCCGACCTCCTGGACGCCGAGCTCCTCGTGCCCGAGCGCGTCGACCTCTCCGCGGTCACCCTGGTGGGCGTCGCGAACGAGAGCGTCCGCGACCAGATCAAGCAGGCCCTCGCCGACGCGGGCGGGCCGCGTCCGCGCGTGGCCGTCTACCCGCCCTGGTTCCGCCCACAGGAGGCCTAGGCAGGGCGCCCGCAGGAGGCCAGGGCAGGGCTCGCGCAGGTCCCTCGACCCGGGCGGTGCCGGACCCCAGGAGGCCGGCTCGAGCCCGCCGGGAACGCGCGACACGCCCGGGTTGCAGCAATTGCGCGAGCGTGGCAGAATCATGTGGTTCAACATTTCGGGCTGCGTCAGGTGCGCAGGCCCGGATCACTGCCAGGTAGTGCATAGACGCGAGACGTCTAGGCCGCGGGTAGCAGGACACCTCTCACACGAGCACGACCCCTGGGCCCAGCCCGGGCCGGTGCGAGACATGCCCTCCCCGGGGCTGCCTCGCGGCCTCGAGCCGGATCACCGACGTGCCGTGCGAGCAGCAAGAGAACAGCGGTACGCGAGAGACACGTAGTGCCAGATGTTCGCCCAGCGAACAGCGTCAGGCGGCCCATGAGGTGCGCGACGTCCGAACGAGAGAGAGTCACACATGGCGGGACAGAAGATCCGCATCCGACTTAAGTCGTACGACCACGAGGTCATCGACACCTCCGCGCGCAAGATCGTCGACACGGTCACCCGCGCGGGCGCTACGGTGGTCGGCCCCGTGCCGCTGCCGACGGAGAAGAACGTGGTCGTCGTGATCCGTTCTCCCCACAAGTACAAGGACTCGCGCGAGCACTTCGAGAAGCGCACGCACAAGCGCCTCATCGACATCGTCGACCCGACGCCGAAGGCCGTCGACTCGCTCATGCGACTCGACCTGCCCGCCGACGTCAACATCGAGATCAAGCTGTAAGGGGGCCACCGTGACTGTCACCACCAAGAACGTCAAGGGCCTGCTCGGCAAGAAGCTCGGCATGACCCAGGTCTGGGACGAGAACAACAAGCTCGTCCCCGTCACCGTCGTCGAGATCGCTCCGAACGTCGTGACCCAGCTCCGCAGCGTCGAGAAGGACGGCTACACGGCCGTGCAGATCGCCGCCGGCCAGATCGACCCCCGCAAGGCGAACAAGCCCGCCACGGGCCACTTCGACGCCGCGGGCGTCACGCCCCGTCGCCACCTCACCGAGGTCCGCACCGCCGACGCCGCCGAGTACGCGCTCGGCCAGGAGCTCACGGTCGACACCTTCGAGGCCGGCCAGAAGGTCGACGTCGTCGGCACCTCCAAGGGCAAGGGCTTCGCCGGCGTCATGAAGCGCCACAACTTCAAGGGCGTCAGCGCCTCGCACGGTGCGCACCGCAACCACCGCAAGCCCGGCTCGATCGGTGCTTCGTCGACCCCCAGCCGTGTCTTCAAGGGCATGCGCATGGCCGGTCGCATGGGTGGGGACCGCGTCACCATCCTCAACCTCACGGTGCACGCCGTCGACGCCGAGAAGGGTCTGCTGCTCGTCAAGGGCGCCGTCCCCGGTGCCCGCGGCCGCATCGTCTTCGTCCGCACCGCCGTGAAGGGGAAGTAGCTCATGGCCACCACTACCGCACCGTCCTCCACGGTCGACGTCCTCGACGCCACCGGCGCGACGACCTCCACGGTCGAGCTCCCCGCCGAGCTGTTCGACGTCGTCACCAACGTCCCGCTCATCCACCAGGTCGTCGTGGCCCAGCAGGCCGCGGCCCGCCAGGGGACGCACAAGACCAAGCGCCGCGGCGAGGTCTCGGGTGCCGGCCGCAAGCCCTTCAAGCAGAAGGGCACCGGCCGCGCCCGTCAGGGCTCGATCCGTGCGCCCCAGATGACCGGCGGTGGCATCGTCCACGGACCGGTGCCGCGCGACTACGCGCAGCGCACCCCCAAGAAGATGATCGCCGCCGCGCTCCTCGGGGCCCTCTCGGACCGTGCCCGCGGTGCCCGCGTGCACGTCGTCGAGGGCTTCGTCGCCGACGTCGTGTCGACCAAGGCGGCGCTCACGCTCCTCGGTTCCGTCGCGAGCAGCAAGCACGTGCTCGTGGTCGTCGACCGCGCCGACGAGCTGACGCGCAAGAGCGTCCGCAACGTGCCCACGGTGCACGTCCTCACGTACGACCAGCTCAACGCCTACGACGTGCTCGTCAGCGACGACATCGTCTTCACGAAGAGCGCCTTCGACGGCTTCATCGCGTCGAAGACCAAGAAGGAGGCCTCCGCATGAGCGGCTACGGCAAGGACCCCCGCGACGTCATCATCGCGCCCGTCGTCTCCGAGAAGAGCTACTCCCTGATCGACCAGGGCAAGTACACCTTCCTCGTCGACCCGCGGTCGAACAAGACCGAGATCAAGCTCGCCATCGAGAAGATCTTCGACGTCAAGGTCGACAGCATCAACACGCTCAACCGCACGGGCAAGACCCGTCGCACCCGCTTCGGCACGGGCAAGCGCAAGGACACCAAGCGCGCCATCGTGACGCTCAAGTCGGGTTCCATCGACATCTTCACGGCTGTCGGCTAGGGCTCGGAGGGAAGAGAACATGGCCATTCGCAACTACAAGCCCACGACCCCGGGTCGTCGCGGTTCGTCGGTCGCCGACTTCGCGGAGATCACGCGGTCGACGCCGGAGAAGTCGCTGCTCCGTCCGCTCTCGAAGTCCGGTGGGCGCAACAACTCGGGTCGCATCACGACCCGTCACATCGGTGGCGGGCACAAGCGCCAGTACCGCGTGATCGACTTCCGTCGCAACGACAAGGACGGCGTCGACGCCAAGGTCGCGCACATCGAGTACGACCCCAACCGCACGGCGCGCATCGCGCTGCTGCACTTCGTCGACGGCACGAAGCGCTACATCATCGCGCCGAACAAGCTCAAGCAGGGCGACGTCGTCGAGTCGGGTGCCGGTGCCGACATCAAGCCCGGCAACAACCTGCCGCTCAAGAACATCCCCGTCGGCACGGTCGTGCACGCCATCGAGCTCAAGCCCGGCGGCGGCGCCAAGATGGCCCGCTCCGCCGGAGCCTCGGTCCGTCTCGTCGCCAAGGACGGCCCCTACGCGCAGCTCCGCCTGCCGTCGGGCGAGGTCCGCAACGTCGACGCTCGCTGCCGCGCCACGATCGGCGAGGTCGGCAACGCCGAGCAGTCGAACATCAACTGGGGCAAGGCCGGCCGCATGCGCTGGAAGGGCGTCCGCCCGACCGTCCGTGGTGTCGCGATGAACCCCGTCGACCACCCGCACGGTGGTGGTGAGGGCAAGACCTCCGGTGGTCGCCACCCGGTCAGCCCGTGGGGCCAGAAGGAAGGCCGCACGCGCCACCCCAACAAGGAGAGCGACAAGCTCATCGTCCGCCGTCGCAACGCCGGCAAGAAGCGCAAGTAGGAGTTGTAGAAGATGCCACGCAGTCTCAAGAAGGGCCCCTTCGTCGACGACCACCTGCTTCGCAAGGTCGTCACGCAGAACGAGGCCAACACCAAGAACGTCATCAAGACCTGGTCCCGCCGGTCGATGATCGTCCCGAACATGCTCGGTCACACCATCGCGGTGCACGACGGACGCAAGCACATCCCCGTGTTCGTGACCGAGAGCATGATCGGCCACAAGCTCGGCGAGTTCGCCCCCACGCGGACCTTCCGGGGTCACGTCAAGGACGACAAGAAGGGTCGTCGCCGCTGACGCGGTGACGAATGAGGAGGAGAGAAATGGTGGAGTCGATCGCCCGCGTGCGACACATCCGCGTCACCCCCATGAAGGCCCGCCGTGTCGTCGACATGATCCGCGGCAAGCAGGCCCTCGAGGCCCTGGCCATCCTGAAGTTCGCGCCCCAGGGCGCGAGCGAGCCCGTCTACAAGCTCGTCGCGTCGGCCATGGCCAACGCACGGGTCAAGGCGGACTCCCAGAACAGCCCCCTCGACGAGCAGGACCTCTACGTGAGCCGTGCCTTCGTCGACCAGGGCGCCACCCTGAAGCGGTTCCAGCCGCGTGCCCAGGGTCGTGCGTTCAAGATCCTGAAGCGCACCAGCCACATCACGATCGTCCTCGCGACGCCCGATGAGGTCGAGGCTGCCGCTGCTACGAAGAAGGCGAGCAAGTAATGGGCCAGAAGGTCAACCCGTACGGCTTCCGTCTGGGCATCACCACCGACCACGTGTCGCGGTGGTTCGCCGACAGCACGAAGCCCGGTCAGCGTTACAGCGACTTCGTCGCCGAGGACGTCAAGATCCGCAACCTGCTCAAGACCTCGCTGGACCGCGCCGGCGTGGCGCGCATCGAGATCGAGCGCACCCGTGACCGCGTCCGCGTCGACATCCACACCGCCCGTCCGGGCATCGTGATCGGTCGTCGTGGCGCCGAGGCCGAGCGCATCCGCGGCGACCTCGAGAAGCTCACGGGCAAGCAGATCCAGCTGAACATCCTCGAGGTCAAGAACCCCGAGGCCGAGGCCCAGCTGGTCGCCCAGGGCATCGCCGAGCAGCTCTCCGCCCGCGTGGCCTTCCGCCGCGCGATGCGCAAGGGGCTCCAGGGCGCCCAGCGCGCCGGCGCCAAGGGCGTCCGGATCCAGGTGTCGGGCCGCCTCGGCGGCGCCGAGATGAGCCGTTCGGAGTTCTACCGCGAGGGTCGCGTGCCCCTGCACACGCTCCGCGCGAACATCGACTACGGCTTCTACGAGGCGAAGACCACCTTCGGCCGCATCGGCGTGAAGGTCTGGATCTACAAGGGCGACATCACCAACAAGGAGCTCGCCCGCGAGCAGGCGAACCAGAAGTCGTCGCGCCCCGAGCGTCGCAACGACCGTAACGACCGTGACGGCGGACGCCGCGGCGGCGGCAACCGTGCCCCGCAGCAGCAGGACGCTCCCGTCACCGCAGGAGCTGAGGCGTAACCATGCTTATCCCCCGTCGAGTCAAGCACCGGAAGCAGCACCACCCCGGTCGCAGCGGCCAGGCCACCGGTGGCACGAAGGTGTCGTTCGGTGAGTACGGCATCCAGGCCCTCACGCCCGCTTACGTGACCAACCGTCAGATCGAGTCCGCTCGTATCGCCATGACGCGTCACATCAAGCGTGGCGGCAAGGTGTGGATCAACATCTACCCCGACCGTCCGCTCACGAAGAAGCCCGCCGAGACCCGCATGGGTTCCGGCAAGGGCTCGCCCGAGTGGTGGGTCGCCAACGTCAAGCCGGGTCGCGTGCTCTTCGAGCTCAGCGGCGTCAGCGAGGAGATCGCCAAGGAGGCGCTCACTCGTGCAATCCACAAGCTGCCCCTCAAGGCACGCATCATCAAGCGCGAGGAGGGAGACGCCTGATGGCGATCGGATCCAAGGAGCTCCGCCCGACCGAGCTCGACACCTTCGAGGACGAGCGCCTGGTCGACGAGCTGAAGAAGGCGAAGGAAGAACTCTTCAACCTCCGCTTCCAGTCGGCCACGGGCCAGCTCGAGAGCCACGGCCGACTTCGGGCCGTCAAGCGGGACATCGCCCGCATCTACACGGTCCTGCGTGAGCGCGAGCTCGGCATCCGTGCCACCCCCGCCCCGGTCGAGGCCGCCCCCAAGGCGACCAAGAAGACCAAGAAGGCTGCCGAGAAGCCGGCCGCACAGGCCGACGCCGACACCGCCGAGGAGAACTGATGGCCACCGAGAACAAGGCCGAGCTCGACTCGGCAGCCGTGGAGGCTCGCGGGTACCGCAAGACGCGCCGCGGCTACGTGACCAGCGACAAGATGGACAAGACCGTCGTCGTCGAGGTCGAGGACCGCGTCAAGCACCCCCTGTACGGCAAGGTCATCCGCCGCACCTCCAAGGTCAAGGTGCACGACGAGGCCAACTCGGCCGGCGTCGGCGACCTCGTCGTGATCAGCGAGACCCGTCCGTTGAGCGCCTCCAAGCGCTGGCGCCTGGTCGAGATCCTCGAGAGGGCGAAGTAGGCCCCGCGGCCTGCTCGCGCAGAAGGAGACAGAAGTGATCCAGCAGGAATCCCGCCTCAAGGTCGCCGACAACACCGGTGCCAAGGAGATCCTCACCATCCGCGTGCTCGGCGGCTCCGGTCGTCGGTACGCCGGCCTCGGCGACGTCATCGTCGCGACGGTGAAGGACGCCATCCCGGGCGGCAACGTGAAGAAGGGCGACGTCGTCAAGGCGGTCATCGTCCGCACCAAGAAGGAGGTCCGTCGCACGGACGGCTCCTACATCAAGTTCGACGAGAACGCCGCAGTGATCTTGAAGGCGGACGGTGACCCTCGTGGCACGCGCATCTTCGGACCGGTCGGTCGCGAGCTCCGCGACAAGAAGTTCATGAAGATCATCTCGCTGGCGCCGGAGGTCATTTAGTCATGGCGAACATCAAGAAGGGTGACCTCGTGCAGGTCATCAGCGGTGCCACGCAGGCGCGTGGCGGCGACCGCGGCAAGCAGGGCAAGGTCCTCGAGGTCCTCGTCGAGCGCAACCGCGTCGTCGTCGAGGGCATCAACCTGGTCACGAAGCACGTGCGCGTCGGACAGACGCAGCGCGGCTCCAAGACCGGCGGCATCGAGACGCACGAGGCTCCGATCCACGTGTCCAACGTGGCCGTGGTCGACCCCAAGACCAAGAAGCCGACCCGCGTGGGACACCGCGAGGAGACGGTGACGAAGGACGGCGTGTCCAAGACCGTCCGCGTCCGTTACGCCAAGAAGTCGGGTGAGACCCTCTGATGACTGACACCACCGCAGTGCAGGCCGGCACCGTCCAGCCGCGCCTCAAGGCCAAGTACCGCGCCGAGATCCTGCCCCAGCTCAAGGAGCAGTTCGAGTTCTCGAACGTCCACCAGGTCCCCGGCCTGGTCAAGATCGTCGTGAACACCGGCGTCGGCGAGGCAGCCCGCGACAGCAAGATCATCGACGGCGCGGTCAAGGACCTCACCGCCATCACCGGTCAGAAGCCGCAGGTCACCAAGGCGCGCAAGTCCATCGCACAGTTCAAGCTGCGCGAGGGTCAGCCCATCGGCGCCCACGTCACCCTGCGTGGCGACCGCGCCTGGGAGTTCCTGGACCGCCTCCTGTCGCTCGCCCTGCCGCGCATCCGCGACTTCCGCGGGCTGAGCCCCAAGCAGTTCGACGGCAACGGCAACTACACCTTCGGTCTCAGCGAGCAGAGCATGTTCCACGAGATCGACCAGGACCGCATCGACCGCGTGCGTGGCTTCGACATCACCGTCGTGACCACCGCCAAGAACGACGACGAGGGTCGTGCGCTGCTCAAGGCGCTCGGCTTCCCGTTCCGTACGGACGACTCGGCCGGGCAGTAGCACCCAGTAAGATCGGACGGTCGGCAACGCCACGCGGCGTTGCCGGCCGTTCCCCTGAGGCTCGGAGAACCGCTCCGAGCCCACCCCTGATCGCGAAGGTCGGCCCCTGGTGTACCAGGTGCCGAAACCGGGCGAGGAAGAGATCAATCGCATGACGATGACAGATCCGGTCGCAGACCTGCTGACCAGACTGCGCAACGCGAACTCGGCTCACCACGAGTCCGTGTCGATGCCGAGCAGCAAGCTCAAGACCCACATCGCCGAGATCCTCAAGAAGGAGGGTTTCATCAGCGGCTGGAAGGTCGAGGAGGCCCGCGTCGGACAGACGCTCTCCATCGAGCTCAAGTACGGCTCCGCCCGTGAGCGCTCGTTCGTGGGCATCAAGCGCGTGTCCAAGCCCGGCCTCCGGGTCTACGCCAAGTCGACCGAGATCCCCCAGGTCCTCGGTGGCCTCGGTGTCGCCATCCTGTCGACGTCCTCCGGTCTCCTGACCGACCGTGAGGCCCAGAAGAAGGGCGTAGGCGGAGAAGTCCTCGCCTACGTGTGGTAACTCGTCATGTCTCGTATCGGACGCCTCCCCATCTCGATCCCCGCGGGGGTCGACGTGAAGATCGACGGCCAGGCCGTCACCGTCAAGGGCCCGAAGGGTGAGCTGTCGCTCACCGTCGCCAGCCCCATCGAAGCCAAGGTCGAAGAGGGCACGGTCGTCGTGACCCGTCCCGACGACGAGCGCGAGTCGCGCTCGCTCCACGGCCTCACGCGCACCCTCATCGCCAACCAGATCACCGGCGTGACCCAGGGCTACACCAAGGGCCTCGAGGTCGTCGGCACCGGTTACCGCGTGCAGGCGAAGGGCTCGAACGTCGAGTTCGCGCTCGGTTACTCGCACCCCATCACCGTCGAGCCGCCCGCGGGCATCAGCTTCACGGTCGAGGGCAACAACAAGCTCACCGTCGTCGGCATCGACAAGCAGGCCGTCGGCGAGGTGGCTGCCAACATCCGCAAGCTGCGCAAGCCCGAGCCCTACAAGGGCAAGGGCGTCCGCTACGCGGGCGAGGTCGTCCGCCGCAAGGCCGGAAAGTCAGGTAAGTGATCATGGGTCTCGGTACACGAGGAAAGAGCAAGACGGCCGCCACGAAGCGTCGTCACACCCGCCTGCGCAAGAAGGTCGTGGGCACCGCAGAGCGCCCGCGTCTGGTCGTCACCCGTTCGGCACGTCACGTGTTCGTCCAGGTCGTCGACGACAGCAAGGGCTTCACCGTCGCCAGCGCGTCGACCCTCGAGGCCGACCTCCGCGCGTTCGACGGTGACAAGACCGCGAAGGCCCGCAAGGTCGGCGAGCTCGTCGCCGAGCGCGCCAAGACCGCGGGCATCGAGGCCGTCGTGTTCGATCGCGGCGGCAACAAGTACGCCGGACGCGTCGCGGCCATCGCCGAAGGCGCCCGAGAGGCTGGTTTGAACCTGTGAGCGACGCTACGAACACCACTCCCCCCGCGGAGGCCACGACCACGACCGAGGCGACCAAGGCTCCGGCCGAGGCCGTCGTCGAGCGTCCCGTCGAGACGGCCGCGGGCTCCGAGTCCAACAACCGCGAGGGTGGTCGCACCGACCGCCGCGGCGGACAGGGCCGGGGCGACCGCGCCCAGGGCGGCCGAGGCCGCGGCGACCGCGACGACAAGAGCCAGTTCCTGGAGCGCGTCGTCACGATCAACCGCGTGTCGAAGGTCGTCAAGGGCGGTCGTCGCTTCAGCTTCACGGCGCTCGTCGTCGTGGGTGACGGCAACGGCCTGGTCGGCGTCGGTTACGGCAAGGCCCGCGAGGTCCCCACGGCGATCAGCAAGGGCGTCGAAGAGGCCAAGAAGAACTTCTTCCGCGTTCCCCGCGTCGCCGCGACCATCCCGCACCCCGTGCAGGGCGAGGCCGCTGCCGGCGTCGTGATGCTGCGTCCGGCCTCCGCCGGTACCGGTGTCATCGCGGGTGGTCCGGTCCGCGCCGTGCTCGAGTGCGCCGGCATCCACGACGTCCTGAGCAAGTCGCTCGGTTCGTCGAACACGATCAACATCGTCCACGCGACCGTCGAGGCCCTCAAGCAGCTCGAGGAGCCCCGTGCCGTCGCGGCCCGCCGTGGCCTGGACATCGACCAGGTCGTGCCCGCGCGTCTGCTCCGTGCAGAGGCCGAGGCGCGCACCGCCGCGACCGAGAAGGCAGGTGCGTGATGGCCGCCCAGCTCAAGGTGACCCAGATCAAGTCCGTAATCAGCGAGAAGCAGTACCAGCGTGACACGCTGCGGAGCCTCGGTCTCAAGCGCATCGGCCAGTCGGTCGTCCGCCCTGACGACCGTCAGAACCGCGGGTACGTGGCCACGGTGGCTCACCTCGTGAAGGTCGAGGAGATTGACTAATGGCTGACGACAACACGAAGGCGACGGCCGCTGCGGCGACCGCTCCCAAGGCGAAGAAGCGCACCAGCGCCGCCGCGGCCCCGGCCGAGACGACCGACACGGTCGCGCGGGCGCAGGTCCTGAAGGTCCACCACCTCCGCCCGGCTGCCGGTGCGAAGAAGGCCAAGACCCGCGTCGGCCGCGGTGAGGGCTCCAAGGGCAAGACCGCCGGCCGTGGCACCAAGGGCACGAAGGCCCGCTACAACGTCAAGGTCGGCTTCGAGGGCGGGCAGATGCCCCTCCACATGCGCACTCCGAAGCTGCGCGGGTTCAAGAACCCGTTCCGCGTCGAGTACCAGGTGGTCAACCTCGACAAGCTCTCCGAGCTGTACCCCCAGGGCGGAGAGGTCACCATCGGCGACCTCGTCGCGAAGGGTGCCGTCCGCAAGAACGAGAAGGTCAAGGTCCTCGGCCAGGGCGACGTCACCGTCGCGCTGACGGTGGCCGTCGACAAGGTCTCCGGCTCGGCCGAGGAGAAGATCCTCGCGGCCGGCGGTTCCGTCACCAAGTAAGTCCCTGAGGGGGTGGCCCACCCGGGCCGCCCCCTTCAGTCGTCCACCCCTCACGCCGGGAGGCCCCAGTGTTCAGAGCTGTCGCGCGCATCGTGCGCACCCCCGACCTCCGACGGAAGATCGGGTTCACGCTCGGCATCATCGCGCTCTTCCGGCTCGGTTCGTTCATCCCGGCTCCGTTCGTCGACTACGGCAACGTGCAGCTGTGCCTCGCGGGCAACCAGGGCACGAGCGGCCTGTACGAGCTCGTCAACCTCTTCAGCGGCGGTGCGCTGCTGCAGCTCTCCGTCTTCGCGCTGGGCATCATGCCCTACATCACGTCGTCGATCATCGTGCAGCTGCTGCGCGTGGTGATCCCGCACTTCGAGACCCTCTACAAGGAGGGCCAGACCGGTCAGGCGAAGCTGACGCAGTACACGCGCTACCTCACCATCGCGCTCGGCGTCCTGCAGTCCACGACGCTGATCACCGTCGCCCGCTCGGGCGCCCTCTTCGGTTCCTCCGGCGTGGCGGAGTGCTCGCAGCTCATCGCGAACGACGCCTGGTACGCGATCCTGCTCATGGTCATCACCATGACCGCCGGCACCGGCCTCATCATGTGGATGGGCGAGCTCATCACCGAGCGCGGCATCGGCAACGGCATGTCCCTGCTGATCTTCACGTCGATCGCGGCCCAGTTCCCGACCGCGCTCTGGAGCATCGCGGTGGCCCGCAGCTTCGAGATCTTCCTCATGGTCATCGCCGTCGGGCTGCTGATCATGGCGCTCGTGGTCTTCGTCGAGCAGTCCCAGCGACGCGTCCCCGTGCAGTACGCCAAGCGCATGGTCGGCCGGCGCACGTACGGCGGCAACAACACCTACATCCCCATCAAGGTCAACATGGCCGGCGTCGTGCCCGTCATCTTCGCGTCGTCGCTGCTGTACCTGCCCGCGCTCGTGGCGCAGTTCAACCAGCCCGCCGACGGCACGGCCCCGCCCGCCTGGGTGAGCTGGGTGCAGGCGAACCTCACGTCGGGCGACAACGCGCTCTACATGGTCCTGTACTTCGCTCTCATCGTCGGCTTCACGTACTTCTACGTCGCGATCACCTTCAACCCCGAGGAGGTCGCCGACAACATGAAGAAGTACGGCGGCTTCATCCCCGGCATCCGTGCGGGTCGCCCGACGGCGGAGTACCTCGACTACGTCCTGACGCGCGTGACCCTGCCGGGTTCGCTCTACCTGGGCATCATCGCCCTCATCCCCCTGATCGCCCTCGCGACCGTGGGCGCCAACCAGAACTTCCCGTTCGGCGGCGCCAGCATCCTCATCATCGTGGGCGTCGGTCTCGAGACCGTGAAGCAGATCGACTCGCAGCTCCAGCAGCGCCACTACGAGGGGCTCCTCCGATGACCGACGCCACGACGGACGTCCTCAGCCCGCGCCTCCTGATCGTCGGCCCGCCCGGCGCCGGCAAGGGCACCCAGGCCACGGCCATCGCCGAGGCCTATGCGGTGCCGGCGATCTCGACCGGCGACATCTTCCGCGCGAACGTGGCCGACGAGACCCCCCTCGGCGTGGAGGTCAAGGCGATCCTCGACGCGGGGGACTACGTGCCCGACAGCCTGACGAACGAGCTCGTCGCCGATCGTCTGGCCCAGCCCGACGCGGTCGACGGGTTCCTCCTCGACGGGTACCCGCGCACCGTGCAGCAGGTCGAGTTCCTCGACCAGCTGCTGGCCGGGCAGGGGCACGCCCTCGCCGCCGTCGTGCAGCTCGTGGCCGACCGCGACGCGATCGTGGAGCGGCTCCGCCGCCGAGCGCTCGAGCAGGGTCGCACGGACGACACGGAAGACGCGATCCGTCACCGCCAGGACGTCTACCTGCGCGAGACGGCCCCGCTCATCGACCACTACCGCGATCGCGGTCTCGTGGTCGAGGTCGACGGGCTCGGCACGATCGACGAGGTCGCGCGACGCATCGACGCCGCACTGACCGCCCGCGGCTTCGTCCCCGCCACCCAGGCCTCCTGACCGTGCCGTTCCGCCGGGCGGGCATCTACAAGACGCCCGACGAGCTGCGCCGCATGGTCGAGCCGGGGCGGGTGACCGCGGCGTCGCTGGACGCCGTCGCCGAGCTCGTCCGGCCCGGGGTGACGACCGGGGAGCTCGACGCCGCCGCCGAACGGGTCATCCGTGCGCGGGGCGGAGAGCCCAACTTCATGCTGGTGCCGGGGTACCGGCACACCGTCTGCACGTCCGTCAACGACGACGTGGTCCACGGGATCCCGGGGGAGCGCGTCCTGCTCCCGGGCGACATCGTGTCCGTCGACAGCGGCGCGCAGGTCGCGGGGTGGAACGGCGACAGCGCTCGCACGTTCGTCCTCGACGATCCCGCGCGACCCGAGCTGGTCGCCGCCCGCCGCCGGCTCAGCGACCTCACGGAGCAGTCCCTCTGGCGCGGCATCGCGGCACTGGCGACGGCGCGGCACCTCTTCGAGGTCGGCGCGGCCATCTCGGACTTCCTCGACGACGAGGGCGACTTCGGGATCCTCGAGGACTACGTCGGTCACGGCATCGGTCGGTCGATGCACGAGGAGCCCTCCGTGCCGCACTACCGCGTGCGCGCGAAGGGGCCGGCCGTCCGCCCGGGCCTGGTGGTCGCCATCGAGCCCATGGTCACCCTGGGCGGCATCGAGACCGTCACGCAGGACGACGGCTGGACGGTCACGACGGCCGACGGCTCCGACTCGGCGCACTGGGAGCACTCCGTCGCCGTGCACGAGGGCGGCCTCTGGGTGCTCACCGCCCCCGACGGTGGCGCGGCGGGCCTGGCCCCGCTGGGCGTCACGCCCGTCCCCGTCGCCTGACCGGCGACGGGACCGACGACGGGCGACCGTCGACCCCGGCGGGGCCAGCCGCGCGGGGCCGGCCGAGCTGGGCCAGCCGAGCGGGGTCGGCCGAGCGGGGTCAGCCGAGAGAGTTGCCCTGGGAGCAGGTCGACTCGGCGGCCGTCTGACCGGTGACGGTCGACGGCAGGGTGGTCACGGGCGCAGGCTCGCTCGTCGGGGCCGTCGGCTCCGTGCCGTCCCCGGGCGCGGCCGGGTCGGCGGGGGCCTCGGGCGCCGTGGTCTCGCTGGGGGCCGTCGCCGCGGGCGGGGCGGACTCGTCGACGGTGGCGCCCCGTCCCTCCGCCGCGTCGCCGAGGGTGAAGTCCGCGTCGGTCTGCAGGAGGCCGTTGAGGGTCGCGGCGTCGGCCTCGCTGGCGACGACGCGGCCGGCCTGGTACGGGTCGTCGACGACGGGGTACTGGACGAAGACGATGCCCTCGGGTCGCAGGTCGCGCATGGCGAGGCCGAGCTGCACGATGGAGTCCGGCGAGCTCAGGGACGAGGACAGGGTCATGTTGCTCAGGGCGGCCGAGGCCAGCTTGTAGAGCGTCCCCACGTTGCCGAGGGTGCCGCCCGAGATGACCTTGCGCATCATCGACGACAGGAACACCTGCTGCGAGCTGATGCGCGCGAGGTCGCTGCCGTCGCCGACGCCGTGCCGGGTGCGCAGGAAGGCGAGGGCGTCGCGTCCCTGGAGCGTGTGGTCCCCGGCGCCGAGGTCGAGCCCGGAGTCCGTGTCCCGGATGGGCTGGCTCACGCACACCTCGACGCCGCCCAGGGCGTTCGACATCTCGATGACGCCGTCGAAGGTGATCTTGCCCGCGTAGGGGATCGAGAGCCCGGTCATCTGCTCGACGGCGGTCACGGTGCAGTTCATGCCGCCCTCGCCGTAGAGGGTGTTGAACTGCTGGTAGGTGCGGGCCTCGTGGGGCTGGCCGTCGTCGCCCGTGCAGGCCGGCACGTCGATCATGAGGTCGCGGGGGAAGCTCACGGCGGTGACCCGGGTCTGGTCCTGCGACAGGTGCACGAGGATGTTGACGTCGTTGCGGACGCCCTCGACCACCCCGGAGTCGATCTGGCTGTCGGCCTCGCGCTCGTCGCTGCCGACGAGGAGGATGTTCGCGCCGCCCTGGATGGCGCCGATGCTGAGGTCGCGCACGTCGGCCTCGTTGCCCAGGGTGACGGTCTGCACGCCCGACGTCGCCGACCGGACCGCGATCGCGGCGACGCTGACGGTGCTCACGAGCACGACGGCCAGTGCGCCGGCCGTGACGGCGAGCAGCGTGCGCACCGGGCCGCGGCGGGGGAGCCGACCGTGGCGCGCGACGCCTCGAGGGCCGCGACGGGAGGTCGGGGTGCTGATCGGGGCCATCGTCTCTCCTGTGCTCTCGGCGACGTGCACGACGCTCGGCGCAGAGCGCCGCTCTGGTCGTCCAGGGCGCGGCGTGTCGGGTCGACGTCGCCGGGGTTGCTGAACTATAGCGCCATCACCTAGGATCGACCCTTGGTGTTCCGTGCGCACACGTGTGCCCGCGACATCCATCCCCGCAAGACCAACACCCCACTCCGAGCGTTAGTGAGACATGGCCAAAAAAGACGGTGTCATCGAGATCGAAGGTGCGGTGATCGAAGCTCTGCCCAACGCGATGTTCCGCGTCGAGCTGACCAACGGTCACAAGGTGCTCGCCCACATCTCCGGCAAGATGCGACAGCACTACATCCGCATCCTGCCCGAGGACCGTGTGATCGTCGAGCTCAGCCCCTACGACCTGACCCGCGGCCGGATCGTCTACCGCTACAAGTAGGTCGTTGAGAAGGAACGGCCCGACGCACCCGTCGGGCACGAAGCCAGCGAGACACGAGGAAACACGATGAAGGTCAACCCCAGCGTCAAGCCCATCTGCGAGCACTGCAAGGTGATCCGCCGCAAGGGCAACGTCATGGTGATCTGCAAGTCGAACCCGCGCCACAAGCAGCGCCAGGGCTAGTCCCGGCACCGCGGCGCGGTCGCACCAGCGATCAGCACCACCACAACTGAACAGACCCAGCGACACCAGAACCCGCCACGGAGACGCGGCGGGGGACACCCCGGGGCGGAGGCCCGGGCACCGGTGCCGTGACAGACCTCCACCACTCTCCGAGGAGAAGCCACCATGGCACGTCTAGCAGGCGTTGACATCCCGCGCGACAAGCGCGTGGAGGTCGCACTGACCTACATCTACGGCGTCGGACGCACCCGCGCGCTGAAGACCCTTGCCGACACCGAGATCGACGGCAACATCCGCGTCAAGGACCTCACGGACGACCAGCTCGTCCTGCTCCGCGACCACATCGAGGGCAACTACAAGGTTGAGGGCGACCTCCGCCGCGAGGTCGCCGCCGACATCCGCCGCAAGATCGAGATCGGCAGCTACGAGGGCATCCGCCACCGCCGCGGCCTGCCCGTGCGCGGCCAGCGCACCAAGACGAACGCTCGTACCCGCAAGGGCCCGAAGCGCACCGTCGCCGGCAAGAAGAAGGCTCGCTAGGCCCGGCTACCGCCGTCCGCCATCTAGGTTGTAGGAGAACACATTGGCAGCACCCAAGTCGGCCGCGCGCAAGCCCCGCCGCAAGGAGAAGAAGAACGTCGCCGTGGGCCAGGCCCACATCAAGAGCACGTTCAACAACACGATCGTCTCGATCACGGACCCGTCCGGTGCCGTCCTGAGCTGGGCGTCCTCGGGCGCCGTCGGCTTCAAGGGCTCGCGCAAGTCGACCCCGTTCGCGGCGCAGCTCGCGGCCGAGTCGGCGGCGCGCCAGGCGCAGGAGCACGGCGTCAAGAAGGTCGACGTCTTCGTCAAGGGCCCGGGTTCCGGTCGTGAGACGGCGATCCGTTCGCTCCAGGCCGCGGGCCTGGAGGTCGGTTCGATCAACGACGTCACGCCGCAGGCGCACAACGGTTGCCGCCCGCCCAAGCGTCGCCGCGTCTGATCTGAGTTCCGCGCCCGCCGCGCCCCGCCCGTCAGGGAGGGGCGCGGCGGGCATCCCAGCGACAGCACCGCCTCTCGCGTCGTCGACGGTCGTCCACCAGACGGGTCGACCATCGACAGGGGCACCTCAACTCGTCAGACCGACGGGCCAGCCACCCGTCGTATCGCCAAGGGTCATATAGCGGACCCTTCGCCGAAAGGAATCCACAGTGCTCATTGCACAGCGTCCCACCCTCACCGAGGAGAACATCTCGGAGTTCCGCTCGCGGTTCGTCATCGAGCCGCTCGAGCCCGGCTTCGGGTACACCCTCGGCAACTCGCTGCGCCGCACCCTGCTGTCGTCCATCCCCGGTGCCGCCGTCACGAGCATCCGCATCGACGGCGTCCTGCACGAGTTCACGACCGTGCCCGGGGTCAAGGAAGACGTCACCGAGGTCATCCTCAACATCAAGCAGCTCGTCGTGTCGAGCGAGCACGACGAGCCCATCACGGCGTACCTGCGCAAGCAGGGCGCCGGCCAGGTCACGGCGGCCGACATCTCGGCCCCCGCCGGCGTGGAGATCCACAACCCCGAGCTGGTCATCGCGACGCTGAACGACACCGCCAAGTTCGAGCTCGAGCTCACCATCGAGCGTGGCCGCGGCTACGTCTCGGCGGTGCAGAACCGCAGCGAGTTCAGCGAGGCCGGCCAGATCCCGATCGACTCGATCTACTCGCCCGTGCTCAAGGTGACCTACCGCGTCGAGGCGACCCGTGCCGGTGAGCGCACCGACTTCGACCGTCTGGTCGTCGACGTCGAGACGAAGCCGGCGATCTCGCCGCGCGACGCCATCGCGTCGGCCGGTCGCACGCTGACCGAGCTCTTCGGCCTGGCCCGCGAGCTCAACACGGCGGCCGAGGGCATCGAGATCGGCCCCGCGCCGGTCGACGCCGTGCTGTCGAGCGAGCTGCAGACGCCCATCGAGGACCTCGACCTCTCGGTGCGCAGCTACAACTGCCTCAAGCGCGAGGGCATCAACACGGTGTCCGAGCTCGTCGCCCTGTCCGAGACGCAGCTCATGAACATCCGCAACTTCGGCCAGAAGTCGGTCGACGAGGTGAAGGACAAGCTCGTCGAGCTCGGTCTCTCGCTCAAGGACACGGTCCCCGGGTTCGACGGAGCCCACTTCTACAGCGGCTACGACGAGGAGGAGACCAACTAAGGTCTCCGTCTCCTCCACTCGCCCACACCACACACTGAGGAAACGACAATGCCCAAGCCCACCAAGGGACCCCGCCTCGGAGGCGGACCGGCTCACGAGCGCCTCATGCTCGCCAACCTCGCCGGTTCGCTCATCGAGCACAAGAGCATCAAGACGACCGAGACGAAGGCCAAGCGCCTCCGCCCCGTCGTCGAGCGCCTGGTGACCTTCGCCAAGCGTGGCGACCTGCACTCGCGCCGTCGCGCGATGCAGACCCTCCGCAGCAACAAGGAGGCCGCGCACATCCTCTTCACCGAGGTCGCACCGCTGGTCGCCGAGCGCGAGGGCGGCTACACCCGCATCACGAAGCTCGGGTTCCGCAAGGGCGACAACGCGTCGATGGTCTCCATCGAGCTCGTCCTGGAGCCCGTGACGCCGAAGGTCAAGTCGTCGCGCACCACCACGGCTGCTGCTCCGGCCCCCGCCGAGGAGGCCCCCGTCGAGGAGGCTCCCGTCGAGGAGACCGAGACCGTCGAGGCCAGCGAGCCCGTCGCGGACGAGACCGAGACGGCTGCCGCCGCCGAGGTCGAGGCCGACGCGGCCGAGAAGGCCGACGACAAGTAGGTCGCACCACCGTCCGGAGGGCCCGTCACCGCGAGGTGACGGGCCCTCCGTCGTGCCCGGGGCGTCGCGGGGCAGGAGGCGCGCACCGGTGGGCAGGACGGGGGACCGGGGCGTCCCCCGGACGGGGGTCGTTCACCGAGACGTCACCCGCCGGAAACCCGGCGGGACGCCGGGCCTCCTAGTGTCGTCGGGTCCCCCTCTCGACGTCGAAGGAACCCATGTCCTCTCGCCCCAGACCCTCGGCCTGGAAGCCGGTGGCCCTCGCCACCGGTCTCGCGCTCTGCTTCGCTCCTCTCGCCCCGACGGCGGCCCTGGCCGCCCCTGACGGTTCCGGCGTGGTCATCGCCGAGGCCTACCTCAAGGGCGGCAGCAGGAACGCGCCCTTCACGCACAAGTTCGTGGAGCTGTACAACCCGACCACGGCGTCGATCTCGCTGGCGGGCTGGTCGATCCAGTACCGGTCGGCGGGCTCGACCGGCGCTCCGTCCGGCGGCAACGTGGCCCCGTTGAGCGGCAGCATCGCCGCTGGCGGCTCGTACCTGGTCCAGATGGGCAGCAACGGCACGAACGGCGAGGCGCTGCCGGAGCCCGATCTCGTGACGGGCGTCAACCCGGGCGGGGGCCAGGGCACGCTCGTGCTGGCGTCGCAGCCCAGCGGGCTCGACCTGCCCGTGGGCAGCGTGGGGACGACCACGCCGGGCGTCGTCGACGTGCTCGGCTACGGGGCCACGAACCGCTTCGAGACCGCTCCGGCGGTCGCGGGCGGCGCCAACGCGACCCCGAACTCGTACGTCCGCGTCGACGGCGTCGACACCGACGACAACGCGGCCGACTTCGTGCTGCAGGACGCCGTCACGCCCCAGAACTCCGGTGGCGAGTCGCCGACGCCGCCCGACACGACCCCGGTGGGGACCTTCCCGATCCGCGAGGTGCAGGGCACCGGAGCGACGAGCCCCTACGACGGTCGCTACCTCACGACGAGCGGCGTCGTGACGGCGGCGTACCCGACCGGCGGGTACGCCGGTTACGTGATCCAGACCCCGGGCACGGGAGGCGCGCTCGACCTCTCGACGCACGTCGCCTCCGACGCGCTGTTCGTCTACAGCGCGGAGACGGTGTCGGAGGTCGCCGTCGGCGACGTCGTCGAGGTGACCGGACAGGTGTCGGAGTTCGACGGTCTCACCCAGATCCGCGTGACGACGTCGGACGACCTGGTGCAGGTCGACGGCGCGGGCGTCGAGGCGCCGGTCCCGGCCGAGGTCGCGTTCCCCGCCGACGACGCCCAGCGCGAGTCGCTCGAGAGCATGCTCGTGGCGCCGCAGGGCGCGCACACGGTCACCGACGTCTACGCGACCGGGCAGTACGGGACGGTGCGCCTGGCGGTCGGGGACGGCCCTCTCGTGCAACCGACGGAGATCGCCCGACCGGGCACCGACGACTACCGCGCCGCGCTCGCCGACGTCGCGGCACGGGGCGTCACCCTCGACGACGGACGCAGCACGAACTTCTTCGGGGCGGCAGGCTCCGACGTGCCGATCTCGTACCTCACGAACGCGGCGCCCGTCACGGTCGGTGCTCCCGTGACCTTCACGCAGCCCGTGATCCTCGACTACCGCAACCGCGCCTGGAGCTTCCAGCCGACGGCGCCGGTCTCGGGGGCGACGCCCGCGGCGGACCTGCCCGTCACCTTCGGGGACGTGCGACCGCAGGCTCCGAGCGAGGTGGGCGGCGACGTCGCCCTCGCCAGCTTCAACGTGCTCAACTACTTCACGACGACGGGCGAGCAGCTCGCGGGGTGCGAGTACTACACCTCGCGCAGCGGGGAGCCGCTCACGGTGCGCGGCGGCTGCGACGCCCGCGGCGCGGCGACCGCGGCGAGCCTCGAGCGCCAGCAGGCCAAGATCGTCGCGGCCATCGACGGACTGGGCGCGGACGTGGTCTCGCTCGAGGAGATCGAGAACTCCGCCCGCTTCACCGACCCCGCCACGGGCGAGCCCAAGGACCGTGACGAGGCCCTGGCGACGCTCGTGGGCGCGCTCAACGAGGCGGCCGGCACGGACGAGTGGGACTACGTGCGCTCCCCGGAGGCCGTCCCGGCCAACGAGGACGTCATCCGCCTCGCCTTCATCTACAAGCCCGCCGTCGTCGAGACGGTGGGCGGGTCGACGATCCTGCTCGGGGCCCCTGCCTTCAGCAACGCGCGTCAGCCGCTCGCGCAGGCCTTCCGGCCGGCGGGGGCGGACGGCGACGCGTCGACCTTCGTCGCCGTCGCGAACCACTTCAAGTCGAAGGGCAGCGGCAGCGGCGTCGACGCCGACCAGGGCGACGGGCAGGGTGCCTCGAACCAGTCGCGCAGGAACCAGGCGGCGGCCCTCGCGGCCTTCGCCGACGAGCGCTCCGCCGAGGCGGGCACCGACCTGACCTTCCTCCTGGGCGACTTCAACGCCTACTCGCAGGAGGACCCGATCCAGGACCTCCGTGACGCGGGCTACGCGACGCTCGACTCGACGCAGGGCGACGAGCACAGCTACGTGTTCGACGGCCTCGTCGGCTCCCTCGACCACGTGCTCGCGTCGCCGGCCGCGGTCGAGGTGGTCACGGGGGTGGACATCTGGAACGTCAACTCGGTCGAGGCCATCGCCCTCGAGTACAGCCGCTTCGACCAGAACGTCAGCGCCCTCTACGCTCCGGACGCGTTCCGTGCGAGCGACCACGACCCGGTCCTCGTGGGGCTCGACCTCCTGGCCGACGCCGAGGTCCCGGTGGACCCGACGCCGGGCGACCCGGCCCCCGTCGAGCCGGCGCCCCCGGTCGTCGACCCCGGTGAGGGCGGCGCGCTGCCCGGTGCCCCCGGTGCCCCCGGTGCCGAGCCGGTGCCGGGCGCGACTCCCGGGGCCACGGCGCCCACGGCCTCCGGCGCGCTCGCCTTCACGGGTGCGGACCTGGCCGGCTGGGTGACGCTCGCGCTCGTGCTGCTCGCCACGGGCGGCACCGTGCTGGTGGTCAGGAGGCGCGTCGCGGCCTGATCCCGCCGCTCGCGTCCGCACCGGGCCCGGTCCCCTCCCCTGGGGGCCGGGCCCCGGTCGTGCGGCTCGTAGGATCGGAGCGTGACCAGCGTGCCCCCGACCGACGGACCGACCACGCGACTCCGGCTCGACGTGGCCTACGACGGCACCGGGTTCGCCGGGTGGAGCACGCAGCCGGGCCTGCGCACCGTGCAGGGCGAGCTGGAGGCGGCCCTCGCCACGGTCTTCGGCCGCGTGGGACCGGCGCCGCGCCTCACGGTGGCGGGTCGCACCGACGCCGGCGTGCACGCCAGCGGGCAGGTCGCGCACGTCGACCTCACGCCCGCGCAGCTCGCCCTGCTCGAGCGGCGCCGTGGGGGAGCGGTGGCGACCGACCCGGTCGCGGCGCTCGCGGTCCGGCTCGACGGGCTGGCCTCACGGACGCACGAGATCGTCGTGCGTCGCACGAGCCTCGCGCCGCCCGGCTTCGACGCGCGCTTCGGGGCCGTCTGGCGGCGCTACGAGTACCGCGTCGCGGACCCCGGGTCGGTCCGGGACCCCCGCCGCCGCCAGCACACGCTGTGGCACGGGCGGCCGCTCGACGTCGACCTCATGGCCGCCGTCGCCGAGGGGCTGCTCGGGCTGCACGACTGGGCGGCGTACTGCAAGGCCCGCGAGGGCGCGTCGACGATCCGCGAGCTGCAGGCCTTCACCTGGCGCCGCGACGACGAGGGGGTGCTGGTCGGGTCCCTCCAGGCGGACGCGTTCTGCCACAACCTGGTGCGCAACCTGGTCGGGGCGTGCGTCGCCGCCGGGCAGGGGGTGCTGCCGGCCGGGCGTCCCGCCGAGCTGCGCGACGAGGCACGTCGGGGCAGCGAGTTCACGGTCGTGCCCCCGGTCGGGCTCACCCTGACCGAGGTCGGCTACCCGCCGGACGACGAGCTCGGGGCGCGGGCGGAGCGCACCAGGGCCCGCCGCGACCTCGAGGGCACGAGCGGCCGTTCTTGACCGTCCGGGGCCAGTGGGCTACTCTCGACCCTTGGTGTCTGCGCAACTGCGCGCGGCACCCGAAGTTGAGCCCTCCACCTGACTCGTTGACGCGCATCGCGCGGCAACGGCAACGGAGCGGGATTCACGGACACCTCACCTCGACCAGGAAGCAGCACCACTGTGACGCGCACCTTCTCCCCCAAGCCGGCTGATGTCCAGCCGAAGTGGCTCGTGATCGACGCTGAAGACGTCGTCCTCGGCCGTCTCGCCAGCCACGCGGCCGCGCTCCTCCGCGGCAAGCACAAGCCGACGTTCGCCCCCCACATGGACATGGGCGACTTCGTCATCATCATCAACGCCGAGAAGGTGGCCCTCACCGGCTCCAAGCTCGCCGAGAAGCTCTACTACCGCCACTCGGGCTACCCGGGCGGGCTCACGGCCACCACGTACTCCGAGATGGTCGAGAAGCACCCGACGCGCGCCGTCGAGAAGGCGATCCGCGGCATGCTGCCGAAGAACTCGCTGGGCCGCGCCCAGATCAAGAAGCTGAAGGTGTACGCGGGTGCCGAGCACCCCCACGCTGCCCAGCAGCCCACGCCCTTCACCCTCGACCAGGTCGCCCAGTAGCGTCCGCCTGCCAGACAAAGGACTCCCACACCGTGGCTCAGATCGCAGATTCCATCGACCAGGCCCCCCAGGCCTTCTCCACCGAGAGCACCCCGGCCGAGACGACGACGCCCCGCGCCGTCCTCAACGTCTCCGGCTCGGCCGTCGGCCGCCGCAAGGAGGCCATCGCCCGTGCGCGCCTCACCCCCGGCTCCGGCTCGTTCGTCGTGAACGGCCGCTCGCTCGAGGAGTACTTCCCCAACAAGCTGCACCAGCAGCTGATCAACGACCCCTTCAAGGTCCTCGACCTCATCGGCGCGTACGACGTGGCCGTCAAGGTCACGGGTGGCGGCCCCTCGGGCCAGGCCGGGGCGCTCCGCCTCGCCATCGCCCGTGCGCTGAACGAGATCGACCGCGAGAACAACCGCGCGACCCTCAAGAAGGCCGGCTTCCTCACCCGCGACGCCCGCGTCATCGAGCGCAAGAAGGCCGGTCTCAAGAAGGCCCGCAAGGCCTCGCAGTTCTCGAAGCGCTGATCCCGCCCCGGCAGGTCCCGACATGCCTCGTCTCTTCGGCACGGACGGTGTCCGCGGACTCGCCAACCGTGAGCTGACCGCCGCGCTCGCCCTGGGCCTCGCCCAGGCGAGCGCGGTGGTCCTCACCAAGGGCCACCACGCCGAGTCCCGGCGCGCCGAGGGGCGCCGCCCGGTCGCCGTGGTCGCCCGCGACCCCCGCATCTCCGGCGAGTTCCTCACGGCCGCCGTCGCGGCGGGCCTCGCCAGCTCGGGCGTCGACGTGCTCGACGCCGGGACGATCCCGACCCCGGCGGCCGCGTTCCTCGTGGACGACGTCGGGGCCGACTTCGGCGTGATGATCTCCGCCTCGCACAACCCCGCGCCCGACAACGGCATCAAGTTCTTCGCCCACGGCGGCACGAAGCTCCCCGACGAGGTCGAGGACCGCATCGAGGCCGCGATGAGCGCCCCGCAGCTCATGCCCGTCGGGGGCGACGTGGGCCGCATCCGTCGCTTCGCCGACGCCGAGGACCGCTACGTCCTCCACCTGCTCGGCGCCCTGCCGAACCGCCTCGAGGGCCTGCACGTCGTGCTCGACTGCGCGCACGGCGCCGCCTCGGCGGTCTCCCCGGAGGTCTTCACCGACGCGGGTGCCCGGGTGACCCTGATCGGTGCCGACCCGGACGGCGTCAACATCAACGACGGCGTCGGCTCCACGCACCTCGACAACCTGGCGCGGGCCGTCCTCGAGGCGGGCGCCGACGTCGGCATCGCCCACGACGGCGACGCCGACCGCTGCCTCGCGGTCGACGCGCAGGGCCGCGTCGTCGACGGCGACCAGATCATGGCGATCCTCGCGGTCGCGCAGAAGGAGCGCGGGCTGCTCGCCGACGACACGCTCGTCGCGACGGTCATGAGCAACCTGGGCCTCCTGCGCGCCATGGAGGAGCACGGCATCACGGTGCGGCAGACGAAGGTCGGCGACCGGTACGTGCTCGAGGACATGGCGGCGCACGGCTTCTCGCTCGGCGGGGAGCAGTCGGGCCACATCATCTTCGGCGACCACGCCACCACGGGCGACGGGGTCCTCACCGGGCTCCACCTCGTGGCGCGCATGGCCGCCACCGGCAAGACGCTGGCCGAGCTGGCCGCGGTCATGACCGTGTTCCCGCAGACGCTCGTCAACGTCCGGGGCGTCGACCGCGGTGCGCTCGACGGCGACGAGGGCGTGCAGGAGGCCGTGCGTGCGGCGAGCGAGCGGCTGGGCGGCTCCGGCCGGGTCCTGCTGCGGCCCTCCGGCACCGAGCCCGTGGTCCGGGTCATGGTCGAGGCCGCCGACCAGGCGACCGCCGACGCGGTCGCGGCGGAGCTCGTCGAGGTGGTCCGCGAGCGCCTGGCGCTGCCCGCGGCCTGAGCCGCACGACGAGGGGCCGCGGCGTGCACCGGGCGACCGTCCGCGCCTCCTGCCCCCTGCCTCGGGCCGGGCCCGGGGCCGGGGCCGGGGCCCGGGCCGGTCAGATCTTGCGGAGCAGCACCGACGACACCTGGTGATCGGCGCCCTTGCGCAGCACGAGCGTCGCGCGCGACCGCGTGGGCAGGACGTTCTCGACCAGGTTCGGCTCGTTGACGTCGCGCCAGACGCCCGCCGCGAAGGCGCGGGCCTCGGCCTCGTCCATGCCCGCGAAGCGGTGGAAGAACGAGCGCTCCTGCGTGAAGGCGCCCTTCTGCAGGGCGAGGAACCTCTCGACGAACCACGACTCGATGTCGTGCGTGCGCGCGTCGACGTAGACCGTGAAGTCGAAGAGGTCGCTGAGCGCGAGCCGGCCGGCGACCGCGGGCTGCAGCACGTTGAGCCCCTCGACGATGAGCACGTCGGGGCGGCGCACGACGACCTCGGCGTCGGGGACGATGTCGTAGCTCGCGTGCGAGTAGAACGGCGCCCGCACCTCTTCGGCGCCGCTCTTCACCTGCGAGACGAAGCGCAGCAGGTGCCGGCGGTCGTACGACTCCGGGAAGCCCTTGCGGTGCATGATGCCGCGCCGTTCGAGCTCGGCGTTGGGGTAGAGGAACCCGTCGGTGGTCACCAGCTCGACGCGGGGGGTGTCGTCCCAGCGCGAGAGCAGGGTGCGCAGGAGGCGCGCGACGGTCGACTTGCCCACCGCGACGGACCCGGCCACGCCGATGACGAACGGCGTGCGCTGCGCGCGCTCGCCCAGGAACGCGCTGGTGGCGCGGTGCAGGTCGCGGGCGCCCGCGGCGTAGAGGTTGAGCAACCGGCTGAGGGGCAGGTACACCTCGGCCACCTCGGCGAGGTCGAGGCGGTCGCCCAGGCCGCGCAGCTGGACGAGCTCGGTCTCGGTGAGCGGCAGGCGCGTGGTCGGGGCGAGCTCGGCCCACGCGTCGCGGTCGATCTCGACGAACGGCGTGACGTGGGCGGTGGTCGCGTCGGGCATGGGGGAGAGGCTACCCGGGCGCGCGGTGGCGGCGGCCTCCAGGAGCGCCCCTCGGCGACCATCTAGGATCGTCCGCATGTGTGGCATCGTCGGGTACGTGGGCAGCTCCGCCGCGGGGAGCAAGAGCATCGAGGTCCTCCTGGGAGGCCTCAAGCGACTGGAGTACCGCGGGTACGACTCCGCGGGCGTCGCCGTCATCGACGACGAGGGCCACCTGGGCGACCGCAAGAAGGCGGGCAAGCTGCAGGCCCTCGTCGACGACCTCGAGGCCTCTCCGCTGGCCGACGGCAGGACCGGCATCGGCCACACGCGCTGGGCGACGCACGGCGGCCCGACCGACGCCAACGCGCACCCGCACCTGGCCGACGACGGTCGGCTGGCCCTGATCCACAACGGCATCATCGAGAACTTCGCCGAGCTGCGGGCCGAGCTCGTCGCCGAGGGCGTCGAGTTCCTCAGCGAGACCGACAGCGAGGTCGCCGCGCACCTCGTCGGTCGCGCGCACCGCACGACGGGCGACCTCACCGAGGCGATGCGCGCGGTCGTGGGCACGCTCGAGGGCGCGTTCACGCTCCTCGCCGTCCACGCCGACCAGCCCGGCGTCGTCGTCGGTGCTCGGCGCAACTCGCCGCTCGTCGTCGGCCTCGGCGAGGGCGAGAACTTCCTCGGCAGCGACGTCGCCGCCTTCGTCGAGCACACGCGCCGCGCGCTCTCGATCGGCCAGGACCAGATCGTCACGATCCGCCCCGACGCCGTCGACGTGATCGGCTTCGACGGCGTGCCCGTCGGCGCCGAGCCCTTCGAGGTCAGCTGGGACGCCAGCGCCGCCGAGAAGGGCGGCTGGTCCAGCTTCATGGCGAAGGAGATCTCCGAGGAGCCCGAGGCCGTCGCCAGGACCCTGCTCGGCCGCGTCGTCGACGGCGCCGTCGTGCTCAGCGACCTCGACCCGATCCGGGAGCGCCTCGCGGCCGTCGACCGCGTCATCGTCATCGCCTGCGGCACGGCCGCCTACGCCGGCCTGCTCGGCAAGTACGCCATCGAGCAGTGGGCCCGCGTGCCCGTCGAGGTCGAGCTCGCGCACGAGTTCCGCTACCGCGACCCCGTGCTCGACGAGCGCACGCTCGTCGTGTCGATCAGCCAGTCGGGCGAGACGATGGACACCCTCATGGCCGTCAAGTACGCCCGCGAGCAGGGCGCGCAGGTGCTCTCGATCTGCAACACGCAGGGGGCCACGATCCCGCGCGAGTCCGATGCGGTGATCTACACGCACGCCGGCCCCGAGGTCGCCGTCGCCTCGACCAAGGCGTTCGTCGCGCAGGGCACCGCCCTGTTCCTCCTCGGCCTGCACCTCGCCACGGTCCGCGGCACCCTCTCGGCCGAGCAGATCGCCGAGCAGGTCGCCGACCTCCAGGCGATCCCGGAGAAGATCGAGCAGGTCCTCGAGTCGTCGGAGCGCATCCGCACGCTCGCGGGCTGGATGGCCGACACGCGCTCGGTGCTGTTCCTCGGCCGGCACGTCGGGTACCCCATCGCCCTCGAGGGCGCGCTCAAGCTCAAGGAGCTGGCCTACATCCACGCGGAGGGCTTCGCGGCCGGCGAGCTGAAGCACGGTCCGATCGCGCTCATCGAGCCGGGCCAGATCGTCTTCGTCATCGTGCCCAGCCCCCGCGACCCGCGGTCGCTGCACCCCAAGGTCGTCTCCAACATCCAAGAGATCCGGGCGCGCGGCGCCCGCGTCATCGCGATCGCCGAGCAGGGCGACGCCGCGGTGCTGCCCTACGCCGACGAGGTCCTGCCTATCCCGCTCGCCTCGCCGATCTTCGAGTCGCTGCTCGCGGTCGTGCCGTTGCACGTCTTCGGCATGGAGCTGGCCAGCGCCAAGGGCCTCGACGTCGACCAGCCGCGCAACCTGGCCAAGTCGGTCACGGTCGAGTAGCCGGTCCGCGTGATCGTGGGGATCGGCGTCGACGTCGTCGACGTGGCCCGGTTCGGGCGCAGCCTGGAGCGCACCCCCGCGCTCCGGGAGCGCCTCTTCGCCCCCGCCGAGCTCGTGCTCGCCTCCGGGGGGCCCCGTCCCGTGCGCTCCCTGGCGGCGCGGTTCGCCGCGAAGGAGGCTCTCGTGAAGGCCCTCGGTGGCTCCACCGGCGTCCGGTGGCACGACATGGTCGTGCGCAGCGACGACGACGGCGCTCCCTCGCTCGCCCTGTCGGGCGGCGCGTCGGCCCTCGCGGCCTCGCGGCGCGCCGACCGCCTCCACCTGTCCCTGTCCCACGACGCCGGCGTGGCCGTCGCGTACGTCGTGGCCGAGTCCCGAGAGGAGGCGCGCCCGTGACCCAGGACGCCCTCGTCACCGTCGACACGTCGGCCCTCGAGCACAACGCGCGCACGCTCCGCGCCGCCGTCGGCGGCGTCGAGGTCATGGTCGTCGTCAAGGCCGACGCCTACGGGCACGGAGCCGTGGCCTCCGCCCTCGCGTTCGAGCGCGCGGGCGTCGACCGCTTCGGCGTCGCCGACCTGGACGAGGCCGTCGCGCTGCGGCGGGGCGGCGTCACGCTGCCGGTCCTCGCCTGGCTGCACGCGCCCGGCGAGACCTTCGAGCGGGCGGCGCAGCACGGGATCACGCCCGCCGTCTCCGACCTCGCGCAGCTCGAGGCCGCCGCCCGGGCCGGGGTCCGCGCCGTCCACCTCTGCGTCGACACGGGGCTGAGCCGCAACGGCGCGGTCGAGTCCGAGTGGTCGGCGCTCTTCGCCCGGGCCGCCCAGCTGCAGGCCGAGCTGCCGGTCGAGGGGCTCATGAGCCACCTCGCCAACGCGTCGCCCGCCGAGGACGGCCACCAGGCGGCGGCGTTCGCGCGCGCCGCCGGGGCCGCGCGCGAGGCCGGGCTGCAGCCGCGCCTCCTGCACCTCGCCGCCTCGGCCGGCGCGCTCGCGCAGGAGGGCGCCCGGCTCGACATGGTGCGCTTCGGCCTCGCCGCGTACGGCCTCAGCCCGTTCGCCGACCGCACGGCCGCGCAGCTCGGCCTGCGCCCCGCCCTCACCCTCACGGCGCCCGTCACGACCGTCAAGCGGGTGCCCGCGGGCGAGGGGGTCTCGTACGGCTACGTGTTCCGCCCCGAGCGCGACACCACCATCGCGATCGTGCCCCTGGGCTACGCCGACGGCATCGACCGCGCCGCCAGCGACCGGGCCGAGGTGACGATCGGCGGGCGCCGCCACCGCGTCCGCGGCCGCATCGCCATGAACGCGCTCGTCGTCGACGTGGGCGACGACCCGGTCGCCGTGGGCGACGAGGTCGTGCTCTTCGGCGACCCCGCCCGCGGGCACGTCGGTGCCGAGGAGTGGGCCGCCGCCGCGGGCGGCATCACGTACGAGGTCGTCGCCTGTCTCTCTCCCCACCTGCCGAGGAGGCACGCATGACCCCGGCCCCGCTCCGCCTCGCCACCGTCGACCTCGCCGCCTACCGCGCGAACCTCTCGTCGCTCGTGGAGCGCATGGCTCCCGCCCAGGTGCTCGCCATCGTCAAGAGCGAGGCCTACTCGCACGGCCTCGAGGTGATGGTGCCGGAGGCGGTGGCGGCCGGGGTGCGCTGGTTCGGCACGGTCGAGCTCGAGCCGGCCCTGCGGCTCCGGCGTGCGGGCCTCGGCGACGAGGCGTCGATGCTGGCCTGGCAGCTCGGCCCGGACGAGGACTACGCGGGCGCCGTCGAGCACCGCGTCGACCTGGGGGTCTCGACCCTCGAGCAGCTGGAGGCCTTCGCCGGGGCCGCGCGCGCCTCCGGCGGGGTGGCCCTCCTGCAGCTCGACCTCGACACGGGGCTGCACCGCGAGGGCTGCCTCCCCGGGGACTGGCCCGCGCTCGTGCGGCGCGCGGTGGAGCTGCGCGACGAGGGCGTCGTGCGCCTGCGCGGGGTCTTCTCGCACGTGTCCGAGACCAGCCCCGACGACGACCGCGACGCCCTGGAGCGGTTCACGGCGGCCGTCGCCGAGGCGGAGGCGCTCGGCGCGACGTTCGAGCTGCGCCACCTGTCGTCGAGCTCGGCGGGCATGGAGCACGCCGAGCGCCGCTTCGACCTGGTCCGCATGGGGTCGAACGGCTACGGGATCCCGGTCACCGAGGGGGTCACGGCGGCCGACCGCGGGCTGCGGCCGATCCTGACCCTGAGCGCCTCCGTCGTGCGGACCAAGCGCGTGGCGCCCGGCACCGGCGTCTCGTACGACTACACCTGGCGGGCGGAGCGCGAGACGACCCTGGCCCTCGTGCCCGTGGGCTACGCCGACGGCGTGAGCCGCCGGGCCCAGCACGGGGTCGAGGTGACGATCCACGGTCGACGGCACCCCGTCGTCGGCCGGGTGGCCATGGACCAGTTCCTCGTCGACGTGGGCGACGCGCCCGTCGAGGTGGGCGACGAGGTGCTCCTCTTCGGCCCCGGCGACCACGGTGAGCTGACCATCGGCGAGTGGGCCGACCGCACGGGCACGATCCCCGAGGAGGTCGCCTGCCGGATCGGGCCGCGCGTGCCGCGCCGCTACGTCGGGGGCGTGGCGTGACCGACCCCCGGGTGCTGCTCGACGGTGTCGTCGCCGACGCCGAGGGCATGGAGCGCCTGGGGCGAGCCCTCGGCGAGCAGCTCGGGGCCGGCGACCTGGTCGTCCTGACCGGCCCGCTGGGCGCCGGCAAGACAACGCTCACGCGCGGCATCGGGGCGGGCATGGGCGTGCGCGGCCAGGTGGCGAGCCCGACGTTCGTGCTGGCCCGGACGCACCCCCGGGAGGGTGCCGCCCCCCTCGTGCACGTGGACGCCTACCGGCTCTCGGGGCCCGACGAGCTCGACGACCTCGACCTGGACTTCGACGGGTCGGTGGTCGTCGTCGAGTGGGGCGCCGGGCTGCTCGACGGGGTGGCCGAGCAGTGGCTCGACGTCGTCGTCGAGCGGCGGCTCGGCGGCGGTGATCCGGAGGCCCCCGTCGCTCCGACCGACCAGGACGCCCTCGACGACGACGTCGCGGTGGGCGGCGGCGACGAGCCCCGGCACGTGACCGTGACCGGGCACGGGCCGCGCTGGGCGGGGCTGCGGCTGCCGGGCGGGCCCTCCGTCGGGTGAACGGCGGGTGACCCCGGGGTGAGCGCCCCTCCCGGGGCAGCGCTCACCCCCGGTCCGGGGGTCGGGGCCGGGGCGCCGGCGACGTTATGCTCACGGGACCTCAGCACCACTGACCCGGGAGTGGAAGTTGGATCCTCGTTCGTACTGGCGCGCCCTCGTGGCCAGTTGGCCGCTCGTCGTCGCGGCCGCCCTGCTCGGCGCGCTCCTCGCGTACGGCTGGTCGCAGACCCAGCCCGACGTCCACCGCGCGACGAGCAGCGTCTTCGTGTCGACGACCCCCGGTGAGGACACCAGCCAGCTCGTCCAGGGCTCGACGTACGCGCAGAGCCAGCTCCAGTCGTACACGCGGCTCGCGGTCACCCCGTCGGTGCTCGGCCCCGTCATCAGCGAGCTCGACCTCGACACCACGCCCTCGAGGCTGGCGCGGGTCGTCGAGGCGGAGAACCCCCTCGGCACGGTCATCATCGACGTCACGGCCTCCGACGCCGACGCGACGCGGGCGGCGGAGATCGCGAACGCGGTCTCCCGTTCGTTGCAGGAGCAGGCGAGGGAGCTGTCGCCCGAGTCGGTGGACGGCTCGTCGGCGCTGTCCCTCCGCGTCGTCGCGGTCGCCTCGCCCCCGGCCCAGCCCGCGTCCCCGAACCGCCGCCTCATCACGCTCACGGGCGCCGCGGCGGGCGGAGCGCTGGGCGTCGCGGCGGCGCTGCTGCGGTCCGTGCTGGACACCCGCCTCCGGACCCGCCGTGACCTCGAGGAGCTCGACGTCGCACCGCTGCTCGGCACGGTCGGCCGGCACGACGAGCCCGTCGTGCTCGAGGGGGCCCCGCGGTCGCAGGCCGCCGACGACCACCGTCGGGTGCGCGCGCGCGTGCTCGCCGTCGGCGACGGCGGGCGGGCCGCTCCGACCGTGCTCACCGTGACGGCGCCCCAGGAGCCGTCCTCGAGCGTCGGGACGGCCCTCGACCTCGCGCTCGCAGCGGCGGAGCGCGACGTGCGCGTGCTCGTCGTCGACGCCGACCCCTCGGGCGAGGGCGTCACCGCCGCCGTCGACATGGCCCTGCGCACCGGCCTCGCGGACGTCGTGGGCGGCCACGTCGCGCTCGACCAGGCCGCCACGGGCTGGCGCCCGGGCGTCGACGTGCTGCCCGCGGGCACCGACGCCCGGGCCACGGCTCCCGGGGCCGGGGTCGACGCGGTGCTGCGCGAGGCGCGCGGCATCTGGGACCTCGTCGTCGTCTCGGCGCCCCCCGTGCTCGTGAGCCCGGTGCCGCTCGACCTCGCCGTCGCGACGGACGGGGTCGTCCTCGTGGCCACCGCGCGCCGCACGACCCGGCAGCAGCTCGAGCGCAGCGTCGGCGCCTTCGACGGCGTGCACGCGACCGTGCTCGGCGTCGTGCTCGACGGCGTCCGGCCCGAGCGCGGCACCAGGAGGCGCGCCACGCGCACCACGTCCGGCGACGACCGTGCCGGGGGCGGCGCGCACGACGGGGGCAGCGCCTCCGGGGGGACGGCCTCGCGGCGGCGCACGATCGACCAGGCCCGATGACCGGGGGCGTGCCGCGCCTGCCCGTCGTGCGGCTCTACGAGTCCGTGCGCACGGCCCACCTCGAGCGGGCCCGGCAGCTCGCGCCCGCGAGCATCGTGCACCGTGAGGTGCGCTACGACTTCGACCCGGCGCTCGCGGAGGGGCTCGACCTGGTCCAGGCCGGTCGCGTCGCCGGCGCGGTCGCCGTGGCCCGCTCCGACGTGCGCGTGCTGGAGGTCAACGAGCCGCTCATGACGTCGAGCGTGCCGGCCACGGTGCTCGCGCTCGCGGCGCTCGCCGTGCGCGGCGCCGTCCGGCGCGGCCGCGTCGAGGTCGTGAGCTACGCGATCGGCAACGCCGACCCCTTCGCGGCGGCGACCGCCCCGACCTGGCGCACGCGCCTCCGGCGCCGGGGCGAGCGCGTCCTGGCGCGCGCGATCTGGCGGAGGCTCGACCGCGTCGTCTTCGGCACCGACGCTGCCCGCCGCACCTACGCCGAGGTGCTCGGCGCGCCCGCGGCCCGCACGACCGCGTCGACCGTGCACGCCCTGCCCGCTCCGCACCCCGGCGCCGGCGGCGGCGCCCGCCCGCCCGTGGTCGCCTTCGTCGGCGCGCTCGCCGAGCGCAAGGGCGTGCGCGTGCTGCTCGCCGCCTGGCCGCTCGTCGTCGCCCGCCGCCCGGAGGCCCGCCTCGTCGTGCTCGGCAAGGGTTCCCTCGAGGACGAGGTGCGGTCGGCGCTCGCCGGCGAGCCCTCGGCCACGCTCGAGGTCGATCCGCCGCGCGACCGCATCCACGAGGTGCTCGACGGCGCCCGCGTGCTCACGCTGCCGTCGCAGCCGAGCCCGACCTGGCGCGAGCAGGTGGGCCTGCCGATCGTGGAGGGCCTCTCGCACGGCTGCACGGTGGTCGCCACGACCGAGACCGGCCTCGCCGACTGGCTGGGCGGGCACGGCCACGTCGTCGTGGCGGAGCCCCGCTCCGCCGAGGTGCTCGCCGACGGCCTCGTCGCCGCGCTCGACCTCGCACGCACCGCCGACGACGTGCTCGCCGACCTGCCCGCGCGGGACGGCCGGCTCGCCGCCGACGACGTCCTCGTGAGCGGCGGCGCCCTCGTGGCGGGCGGCACCCGGTGACGGGCGGCGCCGCGGCAGACGACGCCCCTTCCCCGAGGAGGCCCCGCGGTCCCCTGGCCGCCGTCGGGTCCACCGCCGCGGTCAAGGTCCTCGTCATGGGGCTGTCGGGCGTGCTCGGCATCATCACGAGCCGGCTCATCATCGAGCACTTCGGGACGGCCGCCTACGCGCAGTACGGTCTCCTCTCGACGTTCCCGACCCTCCTGCCGTTCGCCGACCTGGGCATCGCCGCCGTCGTCATCAACGCGGTGGCCGGTTCGTCCAGCGTGCGCACCGACGACTTCGTGAAGCGGTCGATCGTCACCGCCCTGCGGGTGCTGCTCGTCTCGGGCGGCATCATGGTCGCCGTCTCGGCCGTGATCACCCTCTTCGGCTGGTGGCCCGTGCTGCTCGGCGAGGGGCTGCTGCCCGAGGGTGGGTCGCTCGCCGCCGGGCTGTGCCTCGCCGTGTTCGGGCTCGTGCTGCCGCTGACGGTGGGGCAGCGGATCCTCGTCGGCCTGCGCCGCACGAGCACGCAGGTCGCCAGCCAGTCCGTCGTGGCGCCGTTCATGCTGCTCGCCATCGGCTCGGCGGTCATGCTCAGCGTGCCCGCCGGCAGCTACCTCGCCGTGATCTCGTACGTGGCGAACGCGCTCGTGTCGGTCATCTGCCTCGTCGTCGCGGCCCGCGCCCTGTCACCGCAGCTCGGCGCGGCCGTGCGGCTCGTGCCCCGCGTGCGCAGCTACCGCGGCGTGCCCGCGATCGGCCTCGCCTGGCCGATGCTCGTGCAGATGATCGCCCTGCCCGTCGCGATGCAGACCGGGCGCCTGCTGCTGAGCCACCTGGCGGGGCCCGACGAGCTCGCCCAGTACAACCTGGCCTCGCAGCTCTTCGGCATCGTGCTCCAGACCGTGGCCGCCGCGGGCATCGCGCTCTGGCCCGTCTACGCCGCGGCCCGGACCGCGGGACGGGTCGAGTCGCCCGCGGTGCCGACGCTGTGGTTCCTGCTCGGCGGCCTCCTGCTCGGCGGGGCGCTCGCCGCCCTGAGCCCGTTCCTCGCCGACTTCGTCTCGGGCGGCCAGATCGTGCTCGACGGCTGGATGCTCGCCGCCTTCGTGCTCTTCGTCGGCCTCCAGGCGGCGAAGTACCCGATCGGCATGTACATGACCGACAAGACGGGCCTGGTGTTCCAGGTGCTGCCGATCGTGCTCATGGTGCCCCTCACGCTCGCGCTCTCCTGGTACTTCATCGGCGAGATCGGCGCGGCGGGCCCCGTGCTCGGCTCGGCGATCGCCGTCGCCGTCTGCCAGCTCGCGCCGAACCTCGGGTACGTGCAGCGCGACCTGGCCCGCCGGCGGGCCGAGGCCGACCGGGCGGCCGCGCCCGAGGCTCCCGGCCCCGCCGCCCCGACCCCCGAGGAGCCCTCGTGACCGACCTGCTGGTGCCCGTCGAGCGCGACGTCGACGGCTGGGCCCGCGACCACCGGGCGGGGCTGCGGCCCGGCCTCTGGCCCTACGGCCTCGAGGCCCTGCGCGACGTCGACCCCGCCGCCCGCATCGTGCCCCTCGGCGAGCCCGGCCGGCTCGACGTGCTGCGCGACCGCCTCCGGCCCCGACGGGCCTCGCGCGCGCCGCTCGCGGACCTCGCCGGTGCCGACCTCGGGCTCGCGTGGGACGAGAACGCCGCCCGCCGCGCCCTGCTCACCACCCGCCACGAGCACCTCGCCGCGGGCGTCATCTGGGTCACCGACCGCGTCGCCCGCGGCCAGGACGTGGGCAGGATGCGCGACGTGCTCCGGCGCACGTCGGCGCTCTGGGTGCTCAGCAGCGGGCAGATCGAGCCCCTGCGGGCCTTCGTGGGCGACGACGGCCCCCGCGTCGGCCTCGTGCCGTTCGGCGTCGACGAGGTGTTCTTCGCCCCGCGGCCGTGGCCCGAGCGGCCCCTCGTGCTCAGCATCGGCGGCGACCGCGACCGCGATCCGGCCACCCTCTTCGCGGCGCTCGCCCGCGTGCACGCGGCCCGGCCCGACGTCGAGCTGCTCGTGCAGACCACGTCGGACGCGCCCGCGCCCGAGGGCGTGCGCACCGTCCCGCACGTGCCGCACCGCGAGCTCGCCGAGCTCTACGCACGTGCGACGGTCGTCGCGGTCGCCACGCGCGAGAACCTGCACGCGTCGGGCATGACCGTGAGCCTCGAGGCGATGGCCACCGGCCGGCCCGTCGTCATGACCGCGACCCCCGGCATCGAGGACTACGTCACCGACGCCGTCACGGGCCTGCTCGCCCCCGTCGGCGACGCCGACGCCGTGGCGGCGCACGTGCTCGCCCTGCTCGACGACGAGGCGACCGCCAGGAGGCTCGGCGCGGCCGGGCGAGCGGACGTCGAGGCCCGGCTCACCACGCGGCACCTGGCGGCGGGGCTGGCGGCGTTCCTCCGCGCCTGACGGGGCGGGACCCGCCGGTGGGCGGGCCGATGCGCCCAACGGCCCACCGGCCGTGCCTGCCGGCCCCGACCGTCGCCCAGCCCCGACCGTTCAGCCCCGTCGCCGCCGCAGCTCGTCCCGGACGATCCGCCATGCCTCGAGCACCGCGCGCGCGCCCACGGCGAGCGTCCCCGGCGAGGTGAGGAACTGCCTCCTGCCGCCCTGCAGGAGGACCTCCCACGCCACCCGGGGCGTCGCCCGGTGCCAGCGCCGCAGGTCCGCGTCGCCCAGGTGCCGGACCGCGTAGACGGCACGGTTGCGGATGTTGTAGCGGTAGTACGTGGCGGACTTGGCCTCGCCGGCGCTCGCCGCGCCCGCGCCCCCTGACGCCCCCGTGCCCTGCGTGCCGCCCTCGGCGTGCACGGCCACGACGTCGTCGAGCAGGCCCAGCCGGCCCCCGGCGGCGACGACGCGCTGGGACAGGTCGACGTCCTCCCAGTACAGGAAGTACGCGTCGTCGAAGCCGCCGGAGCGCTGCCAGAGGTCGTCCGACAGGGCCAGGCAGGCGCCGGTCAACCACGGGCGCACGCGCGCGGGGTCCGTGCCGTCGGGGCGGCGGCGGCGCGAGCGGACGCGGCCGTCGTCGAGGTACAGGTCGCTGCCGGCCGACCAGGTCGAGCCGTCGGGCCGCTCGATGCGGGGCGCCGCCAGCAGGTCCGGGTCGTCGCGGACGGCGGCCACGAGGCTGGCGAGGGCCGTCGCGGTCATGGTCGCGTCGGGGTTCAGCAGCACGTGGCGTCGGGCGCCCAGCGACCGGGCGCGCTCGACCCCGAGGTCGCAGCCCGTGCCGAAGCCCTCGTTGCCCGGCGGCGTGACCACCGACCAGCCCTCGCGCTCGCCGAGGGCGAGCACGCGGGAGCGCTCGGCGTCGGTCGACCGGTTGTCGACGACGACGACCGCGAGGCCGTCGACGGCGCGGGCGAGGGGGGCGAGGTTCTCCTCGAGCAGGGCGCTTGAGCCGTAGTTGACGACGACGAGCGAGGCTCCCGCGAGGTCGGGCCGCAGGGCGGTCACGCGGCGACCGCCCGTCGGGCGCGGGGTCTGCCAAGCTGGACCCGATGGCAGCTCCCGACGGTCCCTCGACCCCCGGCACCCCGACCCCCGACGCCCCCGTGCGGCTCACGGTCGCCGTGCTCACCTTCCGGCGCCCCGGAGACCTCGACGCGGTCCTGCCGCTGCTCGTCGAGCAGGCCCACGCGGCGACCGCCCTCGGCGTCGTCGCGCGCGTCGTGGTCGTGGACAACGACCCCGACGGCTCGGCCCGCGACCGGGTCGAGCGGGGCGCGGCGGAGGCGCTGGCCGCCACCGACGGCCGCGTGCGGGTCGAGTACGCGCACGAGGCGACGCCCGGCATCGCCGCGGCGCGCAACCGCGCCCTCGACGTCGGTGGCGACGACGACCTGCTCGTCTTCCTCGACGACGACGAGCGCCCCTCCGAACGCTGGCTCGTCGAGCTGCTCGGCCTGCAGCGCACCACGGGCGCCGCCGCCGTCGTCGGCCCGGTGCGGTCCGAGTTCGCCGTGCCGCCCGAGCCCTACATCGTCGCCGGCGGGTTCTTCGAGCGCCGTCGCCCGGCGACCGGCACGCGCCTCGACGTCGCGGCGACGAACAACCTGCTGCTCGACCTCGCGGCCGTCCGGCGCTGGGGCCTGCGCTTCGACCTGGCCCTCGGCCAGCTCGGCGGCGAGGACACCCTCTTCACGCGCTCGATCGTGGCCCGCGGCGGCACCATGCTCTGGTGCGCCGAGGCGATGGTCACCGACGTCGTGCCCGCCGCGCGCGTGACGCGACGCTGGGTGCTGCAGCGCGCCTACAGCAGCGGCAACGGCTGGGGCCTCACCAGCGTCATGCTGGCCGGGAGCGGCCCCGCACGCCTCATGGTGCGCCTGCGGCTCACCGGCCAGGGCCTCGTGCGGCTCGCAGGAGGCGCGGCCCGCTGGGCGACGGGCGTCGCGACGGCCTCGCTCGGCCGCCGCGCCCGGGGCCTGCGCACGGTGCTGCGCGGCGCGGGGATGGTCTCCGGCGCCTGGGGCGCCGGCTACCGGGAGTACGGCCGGAGCTGAGGCCGACGCGTCGACGGGACGCGACCGGTCGGGGACGGGGCGGTCGTCGCGGTCGCGGTCGCGGCCGAGGTCGGGCAGCGCGGGCGCCACGTCAGCGGCCCCGCAGCGCGGCGACGGCCCGGCGGTAGGCGGCGACGTGCTGCTCGCCCGCCGGCGCCCAGTCCCGACCCGTGAGGTCGGGCACCGCGCCCTCGGGGAGGGCGGCCACGCGCTCGAGGGCGCGGTCGACGTCGTCGGCCGTGAGGTCGCCCGCGTAGCGGTGCAGCCAGGAGTGGCCCACCTCGTCGGCGAGGCGGCGGTTCACCTCGTTGTCGGGCACGAGCACGGGGCGCGCCAGCGACAGCGCCGTGAGCACGCCGCCGGAGTTGTGCATCTCGCGGTAGGGCAGCACGACGAGCTCGCTGCGGCGCACGGCGTCGACCAGGTCGTCGTCGTCGAGGAACCTCAGGTCGAGCGACACCCGGTCGTCGGCCGCGGCGAGGTCCTCGAGGCGCGCGGCGAGCTCGGGCGTCGAGGGGGCCCCGGCCACGTGCAGGCGACGGTCGTCGCCCGGGACGTCGCGGAACGTGCGCAGGAGGCCCTCGACGCCCTTGTAGCGGCGCACGAAGCCGACGAACGCCGCCCTGCCGGCCTCGCGGTCGGGGCGCGGGCCGTCGGCGTACCAGTCGACGTAGTGGCCGTGCGGGATCGTCACGCTGGGCGCCCCCCGGCGTGCCGGGGTGTCGTCGTTGAGCCGGATCCACAGGGTCGTCCGTCGCTCGATCCAGCGGAGCAGGGCGCGCTCGCGGCGGGAGATGCCCTCGGGCAGGGCGAGGTTGTGCTCGGTGCGGACGATCGGGGTGCGCGTCGCGCCCAGCTTGGCGACGAGGAGCACGGTGAGCGCCTGGCGGACGAGCGCCTTGGCCGGGGAGTGCCCCGAGACGAGGATCTCGGGCCAGTGCACGTGGAAGACGTCGGCCCGCCGCGTGAGGGCCGCCCGCCAGCTGAAGGTGCGCACGGTCACGCCGGGGACGGCGTCGACCGCGTCGCGGAGCATGACGAGGTAGGGGTTCGTGGTGGGGCGGGGCGTCGGGAACGACTGCTGCACGACGAACGGGGAAGGGGCGGTGCGGTGGGGCACGAGGGACTCCGGTGGTGGGGGGAGGGGCGACGGAGGGCGCCCCGGTCGGTACGGACCGGGGCGCCCTCGTGGTGTCAGGGTGCGGTGACGAGCAGGTCGTCGAACGTCACGACCTGAGGCACGTTGGTCGCCGAGCCCGAGGCGTAGGCGCCGAGCGCGACGCTGCCGGGCGCCTGCAGCGCCGCCGTGGAGTCGGTCGCGGTGAGCGTCCAGCGCTCCGGCTCGGCCGTGCCGGCGATCCACGTCTTCACGCGGACCGTCGTGGTGCCCGTCCCGGTGACCTGCAGCCGGACGTCCACCTTCGTGCCCGCCGTCACGGCGCCGGGGACGAGGACGTCCGAGCCGATCGTGACCGCGGACGACGTGCCGCGCAGGGCGTTGAGCGAGACCGCCGCGCGACCGTCGGCGCGGAAGCGCACGCTCGCCCGGTACTCGGCGTTCTGCGCGACCTTGCGGCCGGTCACGTAGGCGTACGTGCCGCCCCCGGTCGCCACCTTGTCGAGCGACACCGAGGTGCGCAGGTCGACGTCGGTGCCCTTCGCGTCGGCGAGCAGCATGCCCGTGGTCCAGCCGGCACCGCCGAGGCGCTGCTGGCCGGCCCCGCCCGAGACGGCGTACTGGTCCGCCGCACCGGTGCGCGTCCAGGCGCCGCCCGTGTCGGCCCGGCCCCAGCCGCCCGTGACCACGCGGTCGAAGGCGTCCGCCAGGAGCGGCCGGGGCCCCGTGGGCGCGGGGGCCACGGCGACGACGTCGCGCGTCGTGGTGCCGGTGGCGCCCTCGTCGTCGGTGACCGTCAGCGTCACCGTGTAGCTGCCGGCCGTGGCGTAGGCGTGCGACGCCGTCGCCCCGGTCGCGGTGCCGCCGTCGCCGAAGGTCCAGGCCCACGACGCGACGTCCCCGTCGGGGTCGCTCGAGCCCGAGCCGTCCACCGTGACGCCGAGCTGGTCCACGGCCGTCGTGAAGGCGGCGGTGGGCGCGACGTTGACGCGCGGTGCCGTCACCGTGACCTCGTGCACGACGGTGCCGGTGGCGCCCCGGTCGTCGGTGACGGTGAGCGTGACGGCGTACGTGCCGGCCGCCTGGTAGGCGTGCTCGGTCGTGATGCCCTCGCCGGTCGTGCCGTCGCCGAAGTCCCAGGCGGACGCCGTGACCGCACCGTCGGCGTCGGCCGAGCCCGAGGCGTCGAAGGACGCCCTCAGGTCGGCGACGGTCGACGTGAAGGCCGCCGTGGGCGCCGCGTTCACCGGCGGCGCCGTGACGGTGACGTCCTGCGTGGTCGTGCCGGTCGCCCCACGGTCGTCCGTGACGGTCACCGTGACCCGGTAGGTGCCGGCCTCGCGGTACTCGTGCTGCACGATCGCGCCCTGCAGGGTCGCGCCGTCGCCGAGGTCCCAGGTGGTCGAGACCACGGCACCGTCGTCGTCCGTGGAGCCGGAGGCGTCGAGCGACGCGGTGAGGCCGTTCACGGCAGAGGTGAAGGCCGCCCGCGGGGCGACGTTCGCGGCGGGCTGCGCCGTGCCCAGGCGGTGGTGCTCGGCGACCCTCGCGGCACTGAGCTGCGTGGCGTACACGGCGGCCTCGTCGAGGTCGCCGGCCAGGTACCCGGAACCGGACCAGCCGCTGTCTCCGCCGATGCGCCAGTGACCGGTGTACGGGTCGGAGCGGTTCGCGGGGTTCGTGCCGACGACCTCGCCGTCGACGTAGAGCCGCATGCCGTCCTGGCCCTGCGTGCCCACCACGTGGTGCCAGGCGCCGTCGTTGTAGGCCGCCGAGCTCGTGGCGAGGTTCATCTGCCCGGACCAGGTGCCGAACTGCAGGCGGCCGTCCGGTTCCAGGTACACGTGGCGGTCGTAGTTGCCGGACCAGCCGGTCTGCGAGCCGCCGAAGCCGATGAGCTTGCCGCCCGCGGTCGTCGTCGTGCGGAACCAGGTCTCGACCGAGTACGTGTCGGGCGAGTTCGTCCTCGTGCCGGTGGCCACGCCTCCTGACTGCCCGTCGAAGGTCGCCGCCCTGCCCGTGCCGCCCGCGAGGGCGCCGGACGCACCGGCCGTGACGCCGCCGCTGGCCAGGCCGTCGACGGCCTCGGGGCTCGAGTCGGCCGCGAGGCGGTCGCCCTCGCCGTCGAGCCGGAACCAGGCGATCGGGTCGTCGGCGAAGACCGCCGCACCGTAGGCGTCCGCCGGGGCCGTCGGCACCGTGCTGGGCCGGCCGGATGCCACCCACTCGGCGTCGACCTGGGCGCGCGTCAGCGCCGTCGGGTAGACCGCGACGTCGTCGATGTCGCCGGCGAAGAAGGGCGCGCCCGACCAGGAAGTGTCCCCGCCGATGCGCCAGACGCCCCGGTAGTCCTGGCCGCGGGTGGTGCCGGTGGTCCCGACGCGCCTGCCGTCGACGAACATCTGCATGCCGTCGGCGCCCATGGACGCCACGACCTGGTGCCACTGGCCGTCGTTGAGGGCCGTGGGCGAGGTGATGGTCGAGGCCTGACCGGTCCACACGCCGAAGGTCACGCGCCCCTGCTCGTCCATGTAGACGTGGCGGTCGTAGTTGTTCGACCGGCCGGTGGTCCTGTCGCCGTAACCGACGATCTTGCCGCCCTTGGTGGTCGTGGTGCGGAACCAGGCGCCGACGCTGAACGTGTCGGGGGCCTTGCGGGCCACCTGGCCCGCGGCCAGCGACGAGGCGTCGTCGGCACCGGAGAAGGTGCTGGCGCCGTCCTCGGCCACGTGCCCGACGGCGCCGCGCACGACGCCCGGACGGGCGACCATGTCGTCGAGGCCGAAGGAGTCGCGGACCGTGCTGCCGCTCGCCTCGCCGAGGCGCCAGAACGACGTCGCGCCGTTCGCCGCCACCGCGTCGCGGTAGGGGAGGTCGGTCGCCGTGGTCACGGTCACCGGGGCGGAGTCGCCGAGGACCGTGTTGCCGAGCGGGTCGGTGGCGCGCACGCGGTACGAGTGGGTGCTGCCGGGCTCGAGACCCTCGTCGACGAAGCCGAGCGCGGGGCGCTCCCAGTAGGTCGAGGTCGCCGTCGTCCGGTGGACCGGCTTCGTGAGGTCGCCGTCACGGTAGACCTCGTAGGCGAGGTCGCCGTTGTCGCGGTCCCAGTTGGCGGGCCAGGCGACGCGGACCGAACCCGGGGCGAGCGAAGCCGCGTCGGGCACGAAGAGGGCGCCCGAGAGCTCGGGACCCGTCGTGTTCGGGGCGAGCGCGCGGATCGCGAAGCGGGCGAGGCCGGCCTGCGGCTTGCCGTTGACGGTGGGGAACTCGCCGCCGTACAGGACGTACTGGTCGTTCGCGGCGACGCTCCACGCGGCCTGGTTGAGGCCGGTGATCCCGCCCACGCCGAACTCGGGCACCCAGGTGAGGATGCTCGGAGCGGGCGTGCCCTCCCAGTTGTGGTAGCCGTGGGGATCCCGCCCGATGGTCTGCGTCGCGGACTGGCTGAAGGCCATGGCGTGCTGGAACGACCACGGGTCGGTCTGCGGCTGCCCGCCGATGTTGCCGCAGTAGTGCGGGTGGCCGGCGACGTAGACCGCGTCGGTGTTCGCCGCCACGGAGTAGGTGTCGCCGTGGCAGTCCTCCACCCAGACGAGGTCGCCGTCCCAGTCCGCCTTGAAGGCGCCCTCGAGGTTGCCGTCGCCGTAGAAGTCGTAGCCCGACCCGAACACGCCGGCCTCGGTGGCGGCGAGGCTGTAGATCGCTGCTCCCTGGCCGCCGTTGCGCACGGCGTCGTTGGCGCGGAACGGCAGGTTCACGCCGGTCACGGGGTCCAGCATCGCGAGGCCGCGGCCGGGCTGGCCCGAGCCGTTGACGGTCGTGAACCCGCCGCCGAGGGCGACCTTCGACCCGTCGGGGCTCGTGACCACGCTGAGCACGTCGCCGCCGGCCACCTGCGGGGCCCAGGGCAGCACGGCCCCGGTGCGGGCGGAGACCGCTGCGGCCCGGGGCCGGGTGTCCTTGCCGATGCTGGTGAAGATGCCGCCGACGTAGACGGTCTCGCCCACGGCCGCGATCGAGTTCACGGTCGCGTTGGTACCGGGGTTCCAGCTCGTGACGAGGGCGCCCGTCGTGCGGTCCACGGCCGCGAGCCGGTACTTGGCCGTGCCGTTCACGCTCGTGAACGAGCCCGCCAGGTAGATCCGCTTTCCGTCGGGCGACGCGGCCAGGCCCTTGACCTGGGCGTTCACCGACGGTGCGAAGGTGGACGAGAGCTTCCCCGTCGCCAGGTCGTAGGCGAGGACGGAGGTGCGCGTCACCTCGTCCTTGCCGCCCGCGGGCGAGCCCGCGGGTCGCGCCTTCGCGAAGCGGCCGGCGACGTAGACGGTGTCGCCGGAGATGATCTGGGAGTAGACGACGCCGTCGACCTGCGGGGTCGGCAGGGCGTCGGCGGTGACCGTGGCTGGCGTCCGGGGGGACGTCGGGTCGGTCGGGAGCGAGTCGGCCGTCGCGGGGGCGACGGCGACGAGGGACGACAGGGCGACGGCAGCCGCGACGACGATCGCGGGCAGGCCGAGGCGCCCGGGAAGTGTTCTCCCCATGGGGTGGGCCTCATTCGGGTAAGGGGCGTGCCCACGACGGATTCGGGTCCGTCACGGATTCGGGTCCGTCACGGTGGGCGCGTCGCGATTTCGGGTCTCGCGGCGTCCCCACAGCGTAGGTCCCCCCGTCGACGGGGCAGGGGCCCCCGTTCGGGGGTGGGCGCGTCAGCTCGCCGGGCCCTCGAAGACGATCGTCGGCAGGTCGACGGCGGCGTCGACCGTGACGCGCACGGCGTCGCGCTCCTCGGCGGGCACCGTGAAGACGTACGTGCCCGTGGCGGTGCTGCCGGCCTCGACCCGGTCGGGGAGCCGAGAAGTCCCGGTCGAGACCGTTTCCCCGGGCGTGAGGTCCTCCCCGGAGTAGGCGTTGACGACCGTCGTCGACAGGTCCAGGGCCTCGTCGCCGGCGTTGTCGACGACGATCGTCACCGACACGCCCGGCCCCGCGACCTCGCCGGGCAGGGCGGCATCCGCGTCGACCGCGGTGAGGCTTTCCACCCGCAGGGTGATGCCGTCGACCAGGACGGGCGAGGCGTCGAGGGCGACGGGTGGCTGCTCGCGGTCGACGGGGGCGTCCCCGGTCGTCGCGGGAGGTTCCGTGCCTGCGGCGGGGTCGCCCTCGGTGCCGGGTCGTGGGGTCGGGCCGGGCGTCGAGGTCGAGGCTCGCGTCGAGGCCGGGCCGGGCGTCGGTCCCTCACTGCCGTCACCGCCGCCACGGACGACGAGGGCGACGACGACGGCCGCGACGACGAGCGAGGCGGCGACGGCGAGCAGGAGCCGACGGCGTCGGGAGGTCGTCCCGGTCGCGTCGTCCTCGGGGTGGGTCGGGTCGGTGGGCTCGGTCGGGTCGGTCACGGTGCGGCTCGTCTCGGTCTGGTCGGGTGCGGGGTCGAGGGGCGGGAGATCGGCCCGGGACCGTCCGCCGGGAGCGCGGAGAGCAGCCCCAGCGTGAGGACGAGCGTCGGGATGCTCGTGAGCACGGGGCTGAAGAAGAGGTTCCAGACCGCGTTCGCCGCCACGAAGAGCAGGAGGCCGCTCGCCCGTCGGTCGGCCACGCGCGTCACGACGCCCCAGGCGATGACGACCAGCAGGACGGCCGACAGGAGCAGGCCGGCGAGGCCCGACTGGGCCCAGAGGTCGCCCACGACCGAGTGGAGCTCGAAGCCGTCCCCGAACATGAAGCGCTCCACGTAGCCGTTGTCGGGGTCGTAGCCCGTCTCGGCCATGCCCTGCTTGGCGACGGCGACGTCGGCGGCCGTGGGCAGGGTCCCGGCGCCGTAGCCCCACGGGTGGTCCTCGAAGAGCGCCCGACTGGCCCCGAGCTCCGGGCGGCCGCCGACGATGAGCGAGCCCGAGGTGCGCAGCTGCTCGAGGGACCGCTGCTGCGTGGCGAGGCCCAGGTAGCCGTCGAGGATGAGCGCCTGTCCGAGCTGGTAGACGCCGGCGGCGAGCGCGGCCCCGGTGACGAGCACGACGGCCGGGGAGCGCCTCCTGGCCGTGCCCCGCAGGTCGAGCTGCGCGATGCACAGGCCGGCGGCCACGAGCAGGAGGCCGAAGGCCGAGCGCGAGTCGTTGAGGGCGGAGGCGACGGCGAGGGCCGACAGCACAGCGATCTCCCACCGGCGGCCCAGGCGCATCGCGAGTGCGAGGGCGACCACCGTCACCGGCAGGGCGAAGCCGAACTTCCAGGGGTTCGTCTCGAACAGCGTGCTCCCGCGGAAGAGCGCGAGGGCGAGCCCCGTGCCGTACCAGACCAGCGCCCGCCAGGTGGTCAGCACGCTGCGGCACCAGAGGAGCAGGCCCGCGGAGGCGAGGCCGCCGACGAGCAGCACCGTGGCCTGCACGGCACCGGTGCGGTCGACGTCGTGGTCGCCCGCGTTGGCGGCGGCGAGCCAGACGCCCGCCACGGCGGCGAGCACCGTGCTGGCCGCGACCGTCGCTCCGGCACGGTGCGCGGTGGCCGTGCGCCACCAGACCGGCAGGAGCGCGACGGCGACGACGAAGCCGAGCTGGAGCCCCTGCGGCAGCGGCACGCGGGCGCCGAGGGCGACGAGCGCGAGGGCGGCGATCGCGCGGACCCAGTCGCGTCCGTCGCGCTGCTCGAGGGGCGTCGACGGAGCCGCGAGGGTCGGGTCGGCGCGCGGCGGGGTCGGGCGCCCCACGATGGCCTGCATGGGATCACCCTAGGCGCACGCGTCCCGCCGTCGGGCCGACGAGCGGGTGAGGGCGGGCGGTGGTCCTCGGTCGTGGCACCCGATCAGGTGGCACCCGCTCGGGCGGCACCGCGCCTGGGGGTCTCGGCGGGGATTGCGCAGCCGGTAGACATGAGCAAAGATCGTCCAGTCGCCCGCCGATCCCCCCGTCGACGAGATCCACAAGCCCCCCTTGGGGGGCCATGCCGACGCTCCGCACCTCGATTCCCCTCCTGGAGGAACCCCATGCTCGGAACGAAGACATCCCGCCTGCGCCACGGACGTGCGTCGCTCGTCCCCGCGGCTGCCGTCGCGGTCGCCGCGCTGTTCGCCGCGGGCCTCCCCGCGACCGCGGCCGTCGCCGCCCCGGCCACTGCCGCCTCCGACGACTTCGCCCGTTCCGCCTCAGGAGGCTGGGGCACGGCCACGAAGGGCGGCGCCTGGTCGACGTGGTCGAGCGGACCGGCCCGGTTCGGCGTGCAGGGCGGTCGGGGCGTCGTCTCGGGCCTGTCGGCCGGGGCGAGCGTCACCGCCGTGCTGCGCAGCACGTCGACGCGGGACGCCGAGCTCGCCGAGACGATCACGTTGCCCGCCGGGGCCACGGTCTACCATGCGTGGGACCTGCGCCTGCAGGGCAACGGCTCGGCCTATCGGGGCCGTCTCGAGCAGACCGCGAAGGGCGCCGTCGTGCTCGTGCTCTCCAAGGTCGTCGGCAAGGTCGAGAAGCCCCTCACCCGGGTCGCCCTGCCCGCCGGCGTGCGCCCCGGCTCGACCGTGCGCGTGGCGTTCCGTGCCGTGGGCACGGCGCCCGTCCAGGTCGCGGGCAAGGCCTGGGTGGCGGGCACCGCCGATCCGGGCTGGCAGGCGACCGCGAAGGACGCGGCCGCCGACCGGATCCAGGGCGCCGGACGGATCGGCAAGTGGCAGTACGCGTCGGGCGGCAACGCCGTCGTCGCGACCACGACGTACGACGACCTCGCCGTCGTGGCGGCCACCGGGTCGGTCACCGTGACGCCGGCGCCGGCGCCGGCGCCGGCTCCCGCTCCGGCTCCGGCTCCGGCTCCCGCTCCCGCTCCCGCGCCGGCGCCGCTCGACGGAGCCGGCTCCGCACCCGTCGGCACCGCCCGCTACGCCGTGCCGTCCGGGGCCGTCGTCGTCGCCACCTCCGGGCGCGACGGTGCCGCGGGCACGACCCAGGCGCCCCTGGCGACGGTCGCGGCCGCCATCGCCAAGGCCCCCCAGGGCGGCACCGTCGTGCTGCGCGGGGGCAGCTACAACCAGAGCGTCGTCGTGCCCTACGGCAAGCGGGTCACGATCCAGTCCTGGCCGGGCGAAGCGGTCTGGTTCGACGGCTCCGTGCCCGTGACCTCGTGGTCGCGGTCCGGGACGGCGTGGACCACCCCCTGGACCGCGTTCCCGTCCTCGAAGATCCTCGGGGTCGCCGACAACCCCCGTTTCGTGTCCCCGGCCCATCCCCTCGCGGGGCGTCCCGACCAGGTCTTCGTCGGCGGCGTGCCGCAGCGCCAGGTCGCCAGCGCCGCCGAGGTGACGACGGGCACGTTCTTCCCCGACCCGAAGGGTGCACGCGTCGTCCTCGGCACGGACCCGGCGGGCAAGGAGGTCCGCATCAGCAACAAGACGCAGGCCATCTGGGTCCAGGGCGCCGGTTCGACCCTGCAGGGCTTCGGCGTGCGACGCTACGCGACGCTGGACTCCGACCGCGGCACGGTCCGCCTCGGGCACGACGAGCTCACCGCTCGCGACCTCGTCGTCGAGGACAACGCCATGATCGGCGTCAACCTCGAGCGCAACGGCGGGAGCCTGGAGCACCTGACGGTGCGTCGGAACGGCATGCTCGGCATCAACGCCAGCACGGCCTACGACATGTCCCTCACGGATTCGGTGGTCACCGACAACAACGCCCAGCGCTTCAAGGAGGCACCGGTCTCGGGCGGCGTCAAGATCACCCGCTCGCGGGGGGTCACGGTGCAGGGCAACGACATCAGCCGCAACTTCAGCTCGGGTCTCTGGCTCGACGAGAGCGCCTACGACGTCGACGTCGTGGGCAACACGGTCGCCGACAACGAGTGGACGGGCGTCCAGTTCGAGCTGACCAGCAAGGGCGTCATCGCGGACAACGTCATCACGGGGGGCAAGGTCGGCGTCCAGATCATCGACTCGAACGGCGTCGACATCGTCAACAACAGCATCGGCGGCGTCAGCCAGATGGGCGTGAAGGTCCTGCAGGACGAACGTCGCCCCGCGACGGCCTCCACCGGTCACGACCCGCGGCGCCCGAAGCCCGACCCCACCGTCACCTGGCTCACGGGCGACCTCACGATCGCGAACAACGCGTTCGGCAGCGGTGGCTCGTTCCAGGTCTACGTGCTCGACAAGGCCACGCGTCGGTCCGCCGACTCGATGGGGATCGAGATCACGGGCAACGCCTTCAACCAGCGGGTGACCGCCACCCAGGCGACGCTCGTCGGTTGGGGCGGCGGCGACAACACGACCGTGCGCCGCTTCGACTCGGTGGCCGCGCTGTCGGCGGCGAAGCCCGCCTGGCGCAACGTGCAGACGAAGGGCGTCCTCGGCCTGGGCCAGATGCTCCCGCTGCTCGGTGCGTCGACGAACGTCGCGTGGGCCCTGCCGGCGAACGTCGCGGCGCTGGTCGGCCAGCCCACCGGCACCCAGCACATCGGCGCCTTCTAGGGAGGCGGGCGGTCCGGCGGCGCCCGCCGCCGGACCGCCTACGATCGAGGGCGTGATCCTCGCCATCGACACCTCCGCCGGCAGCTCGGTCGCGGTCGTCGACCGTGACCGGGGCGTGCTCGCCGAGGCGACCGTGACCGACACGCGGCGGCACGCCGAGGTCGTGGGCGACCTCCTGGTCCGCGTCCTCGCCGAGGCGGGCGTCGCCCCGACGGAGCTCAGCGCGGTCGTCGCGGGCGTCGGGCCGGGCCCGTTCACGGGGCTCCGGGTCGGCATCGCCGCGGCCAGGGCCTTCGCCTTCGGCGCGGGCGTGCCCTGCCTCGCGGTGGTCAGCCACGACGCGATCGCCGCCGCGCGCCTCCGGGCGCACGCGGGCCTCTCCCTCGACGAGCCGGGCCGCGCCGTCGACCTGCCCCTCGTGGTCGTCACGGACGCCAGGAGGCGCGAGGTCGCCTGGTCGACCTACTCCGGCCTCGACGCGGCCGGCCTGCCGGTCCGCCTCGCGGGCCCCGCCCTCGCGCGGCCCGTCGACCTCGACGACGCCCTCGGCGACGCCCGGGGCGCCGAGCGCACCGACCCCGCCGACTCCACGGTCTCGGCCGCAGCCCTCGGCATGCTCGCCGAGCGCCTGCACGAGCACGGCCGCGCCTTCGCCGACCCGGCTCCCCTCTACCTGCGCGAGCCCGACGTGACCCCCTCGGCCGGGTCGAAGCGGGTCACGCGGTGACCGCCCCGCTGCTGCGCGTCGCGGGCCCCGCCGACCTCGACGGCATCATGGCCATCGAGACGTCGACCTTCACGACCGACGCCTGGTCACGACGGAGCATGGCCGTCGAGCTCGAGGGCCGCGACTCGTACTACCTCGTCGCCGAGCCCGACGGCGAGCCCGGTCGCATCGTCGGCTACGCCGGGTTGCTCGCCGCACGCGGCAGCGGCGACGCCGACGTGCAGACGATCGCCGTGGCGCCGGAGGCTCGCGGCCACGGGCTCGGGCGCACGCTGCTCACGCAGCTGGTCGCCGAGGCCCGTCGGCGCGGGGCGCGCGAGGTGTTCCTCGAGGTGCGCGCCGACAACCCCGTCGCCCAGGGGCTCTACGACTCGCTGGGGTTCGAGCGGCTCGCCGTCCGGCCCCGCTACTACATGCCGGACGCCGTCGACGCGATCGTCATGCGGCTCACCGTTCCCGACCCGACGACGACCGTCGCCGGGTCGGCCCTTCCCGTGCCGACCGCCGTCGACCCGACCGCCCCCGAGGAGGGACGCCCGTGACCGGACCGCTCGTGCTGGGCATCGAGACCAGCTGCGACGAGACCGGGGTCGGCCTCGTGCGCGGCACCGAGCTGCTCGCCAACGTCATCTCGTCGAGCATGGACGAGCACGCCCGCTACGGCGGCGTCGTCCCCGAGGTCGCCGCCCGGGCGCACCTCGAAGCGCTCGAGCCGGCGCTCGGCGCGGCGCTCGCCGAGGCGGGCGTGACCCTCGACGAGGTCGACGCCATCGCCGTCACGAGCGGGCCAGGGCTCGCCGGCGCGCTCATGGTCGGCGTCGGTGCCGCGAAGGCCCTCGCCGTGGCGACGGGCACGCCCTTCTACGCCGTCAACCACCTCGTCGGGCACGTGGGCGCCGACGTGCTGCGGGAGGACGGCAGCGAGCTCGACCTGCCGACCGTCGCCCTGCTGGTCTCGGGCGGCCACACCTCGCTGCTGCTCGTGCGCGACCTCGTCGACGACGTCGAGCTGCTCGGCGAGACCATCGACGACGCCGCCGGCGAGGCCTTCGACAAGGTCGCCCGCCTGCTCGGCCTGCCCTACCCCGGAGGCCCGCACATCGACCGCGTCGCCGCCGAGGGCGACCCGACCGCCATCCGGTTCCCGCGCGGGCTCACCGCTCCGAAGGACCAGGCCCGGCACCGCTGGGACTTCTCCTTCTCGGGCCTCAAGACCGCCGTCGCGCGCTGGGTCGAGCGCTGCGTCGCCGAGGGGCGCGAGGTCCCCGTGGCCGACGTCGCCGCGTCGTTCCGCGAGGCCGTGGCCGACGTGCTGCTCACGAAGGCCCTGGCGGCCTGCGCCGAGCTGGGCGTTCCGCGCCTCCTGCTCGGGGGCGGCGTCGTCGCCAACGCCCGGGTGCGGGCGCTCGCCGAGGAGCGCTGCGCCGCCGCCGGGGTCGAGCTGCGCGTGCCACCGCTGAGCCTCTGCACCGACAACGGCGCGATGATCGCCGCCCTCGGCGCGCAGCTCGTGGCCCGCGGGCACGCTCCGTCCCCCCTCGACGTGGCCGCGGACTCGACCCTGCCCGTCACCGTGGTGCAGGCTGTCTGAGAGCGCGTCGCGTCCCCCGGCCGGAGGCCCGGGACCACGCCCACCCCGAGACCACCGAGCACGAGAGGCCACGCCGATGACCGACCAGCCCCCGCAGCACCCCCAGAGCAGCCCGCAGCCGCCGTCGTACGGTCAGCCGTACGACCAGGCGCCGGGCGGGTACGGCCAGCAGGCGCCGGGCGGCTACGGGCAGGGTGGCTACGGGCAGGGCGACGGGTCCGGCCAGGGCGGCTACGGCCAGTCCGGCGCCTACGGCCAGCCGCCCCAGGGCGGGTACGGCCAGGGCGACGGCTACGGCCAGCCCGGCGCCTACGGCCAGGGCCCGTCGCCGTACGGCCAGGCTCCGTCGTACGGACAGCCGGCGCCGCGCAACGTCCTCGCGATCATCACTCTGGTCCTCGGCATCGCGGGCTTCTTCACGGGCGTCACCGGGCTCGCCGCGATCGTCACCGGACACCTCGCGCTGAGCCAGATCAAGAAGACGGGGGAGGAGGGGCGCGGCCTCGCCCTCACCGGTCTCGTCCTCGGCTACGCGGTGGTCGTCCTCATGATCCTCGCCGTCGTCCTCGGGCTCGCCCTCTTCGGCGCCCTGTTCGCCGGCCTCGGTTCCGCCGGCTACTCGTACTGAGCCGCGTCGTCCCGTCCGCCCCCGCCCGGTCCCCCGGGCGGGGGCGTGCTGCGTCAGGAGGCGCGTCCCGACCCCGTCGGACCAGGCCGGCGGTGCCGTCCCTCGCTACGCTGACCGAGCCGCCCGCGGCACCGCACCCCGCCCCCGAGAGAGGCCAGCACGTGACCGACGAGCCCCGCCCCGACCAGCCCGACGCCGCGACGGGCCCCGTGCCGCCCGCCAGCGTCCCCGAGGGGGCGTCGTCGACGCCCGGCGTCCCGCCGCTCCCGCCGACGGCCTTCCCGCGGGCGGCCTCGCAGCAGCCCGGGGGTCCCCACCCGTGGCAGGGGGCCGCGTCGCAGCCGGCCGCGGCGTACGGAGCCGAGCCTCCTGCGCCCTCCGGGGTCCAGCCTCCTGCGCCGTACGGGACGCGACCGGTCGCGCCGTACGGCGTCCAGCCTCCTGCGCCCGCCGCGGGCGCGGCCCCGGGCGGGCCCCGACCGCCGTGGGGTGCGCCGGTCGCGTCGCCGCCGCGCACGCTCAGCGTCCTCTCGCTCGTGGCCGGTGCGGTCGGCCTCAGCACGACCCTCGTGACGCTCGGGCTGACGGTCGTCGTGGCGGTCGCGGGCATCGTGCTCGGGCACCTGGCGAGCCGTCGCGAGCCGGCCTCGCGCGGGCTCTGGCTGGCCGGGCTCATCACGGGCTACGTCGGCGTGCTCGCCACGATCTGCCTGTGGGTCGGCCTCCTGGCCTTCTGGCTGGCCCTCGTGGCGTCGACCGCGGGGGCGTCCGTCCGCTGACGCCCCGCCCGCGGACGCCGGGCTGCGGCAGGGGTGCCGCTCGGGCGTCAGGCTCGCTGGCAGAGCAGCGCGGCGTGCCGCCCGGCGACCCGCGTGAGCACGAGCGTCGCCTGCTCCGAGCCGCGCAGCTGCAGGCGGGTGCGGAACGCCGCCGGGTCGACGTCGACGCCGCGCTTCTTGACCTCCAGGCGACCGATGCCGCGCGTGCGGAGCTCCTTGCGCAGGGTGCGCTCGTCGAGGGGGAAGGTCTCGACCACGCGGAAGGCCTGGGCGAACGGCGTCTCGACCCGTTCGTCGGCGGTGAGGTACGCGATGTCGGCGCTGAGCATGCGGGCGTCGAGCCGGCGTGCGAGGTCGCCGATGAGGCGGGCCCGGATGACGGCGCCGTCCGGCTCGTACAGCCAGCTGCCGAGCTCGCCCACGGGGGCGTCCTCCGCGTCGGCGGGGCCCGTGAGCTCCGCCGCCGCGCCGGAGGCGCCGACCACGAGAGCGGACCGGCCGATGCCCGGCCGCGCGAGCGGGCCCGACCAGACGCCGGCCTCGACGACCTCGCGGTCGACCGAGATCCACTGCCACTCCCACCCCGCCGGCAGCAGCTCGCGGTCGATGCCGGGGCCGAGCTTGACGCCGGTCGGCAGCCGCTCACCGAGCCCGAAGGCGAGGTCGAGGGAGGGCGACCAGTCGGCCGGGTCCGCCAGGCGGCGCGTGCGCGAGTGGCCGGAGGTGCGCCGTGCCGGGTCGAGGAACGCGCCCCCGGCGTCGCCCGGGTCGGTCGTCGCGGCGTCGCCCTGCACGACGGTGGCGTCGGGGAAGGGTGCGAGGTTGAACGACGCGACCGCGGCGGTGACCTCGTCGCGCTCCACGCCCGTGACGCGGAGCTCGACGGCCGCGAACGCCAGGGCGTCGCCGCCGATGCCGCAGCCCAGGTCGAGGACGTGCTCGACGCCGGCGTCCCGGAACCTCCGCGCGTGGTGCGCGGCCACCCCCAGGCGCGTCGCCTGCTCCAGGCCGGCCTCGGTGAAGAGCATGCGGTCCGCGAACCCGCCGAACTTCGGGCGTGCCCGGGCGCGCAGTCGCGACTGGCCCAGCACGGCCGAGACGAGCTCGGGGGAGTGCCCCGCCGCGCGGAGGTCGGACACGGTCGAGACCACCGCTCCCGCGTCGTAGGGGGGCAGCCGGTCGAGCAGGTCGAGCCCTGCGGGGGAGAGCAGGGCGAGCAGCTCGGCGGAGTCCATCGCGCCAGTCTCGCACCCCGTCCGGAGCCGACGGGTCGTCGGCCTCCCCGGGCGTCGGCACTCGGAGCGGCCGGGCGCCTCGCGCTCGCCGAGCGGCGTTGGCACTCGGATTGACCGAGTGCCAAGAGCGGGCCTACAGTGGTCCTTGGCACTCGCACGGGTGAGTGCCAACCCATGTTCTCCGAAGTCCCGAGAAAGAAGAGGTCAACCGTGTCGGTCTCCATCAAGCCGCTCGAAGATCGCATCGTCATCCGTCAGGTCGACGCCGAGCAGACCACTGCCTCCGGCCTCGTGATCCCCGACACCGCGAAGGAGAAGCCCCAGGAGGGCGAGGTCGTCGCCGTCGGACCGGGTCGCATCGACGACAACGGCAACCGCGTTCCCCTCGACGTCGCCGTGGGCGACAAGGTCATCTACAGCAAGTACGGCGGCACCGAGGTGAAGTACTCGGGCGAGGACCTCCTCGTGCTCTCGGCCCGCGACGTCCTCGCGGTCGTCGTCCGCTGACACCCGACTTCTCCGGAGGCCCCCGCCGTCAGGCGGGGGCCTCCGTCGTCCGTGCAGGGCGTGCACCGATCGGGTCGGCGTGCCCTACCGTGGGCGGGTGAGCCAGAGCCCCGACCCCGCCACCCTGCCGCCCGTCACCGGTCCCGCGGGGGCGCCCGCCGCCTCCGGTGCCGGCCTGGGCTTCGCCGTCGCGGCCTACGGCATGTGGGGCGTGCTGCCGGCGTACTTCCTCCTGATGGCACCGTCCGGGCCGTTCGAGATCGTCGCCTGGCGGATCCTCTTCTCGCTCGCCTTCTGCGCCGTGCTGCTCACGGCCACGCGGGCGTGGCGGTCGTTCGCGGGCCTCCTGCGCGACCGCCGCACGGTGCTCCGGCTCGGCGCCGCGGGGGCCTTCATCGTCGTGAACTGGACGACGTTCATCGCCGCGACCCTCGCGGGGCACGTCGTCGAGGCGGCGCTGGGCTACTTCATCAACCCGATCGTCACGGTGCTGCTCGGCGTGCTCGTGCTGCGCGAGCGCCTGCGGCCCCTGCAGTGGGGAGCGGTGGGCCTCAGCGTCGTCGCCGTGCTCGTCATCGCGATCGGCTACGGCCGGCCACCGTGGGTGTCGCTCGTGCTCGCGTTCAGCTTCGGTGCCTACGGCCTCGTCAAGAAGCAGGTCGGCGGGCGCGTCGACGCGGTCGGCGGCCTCACCCTCGAGACGCTCTGGCTCGCCCCCGTCGCGGCGGCGACGCTCGTCGTGCTGGGCGTCACGGGCGTCGACGGCGGCGTGACCTTCGGCCGGGAGGGCTGGGCGCACGCCCTCGCGCTCGTCGGCGCCGGGGTCATCACGGCGGTGCCCCTGCTGAGCTTCGCCGCCGCCGCGCGACGGCTGCCGTTGAGCACGCTGGGGCTCACCCAGTACCTCGCCCCGGTGCTCCAGCTGGCGTTCGCCGTCGTGCTGCTGCACGAGCCCATGGGCGCGGCGCGCTGGGCGGGCTTCGGCATCGTCTGGGTCGCGCTCGTCGTGCTCACGGTCGACATGCTCCGGGCCGGGCGGGGCGAGCGGAAGCGACGACGGCTCGCTTTGTCACGAAATCACAACGAAACGGTTCGGTGACGGTCGGGACACACGCCCGAAACGATCCGGCCCTAGGTTCATCTGCAACGCGGTCGGCCTGTCGCCACCGGCACGCCCCCGACACCGCCGTCCAGAAAGGGTTCCACGGATGATCCGATCCAGCACCGCCCTCCGGGCACTCGCCCTCGCGGGTGCCACCACCGTCCTGCTCGCCGCCTGTTCGACGACGTCGTCGGACGGCGGTGGTGGCGGCGGCGGGACCGAGGGCTCCGCCACGCCCAAGGCCGACCCGGCGGCGAACTGCTCCGTCGAGCAGAGCACCGATCCCTTCGCGATCGGCACGATGCTGCCCCTCACCGGCACGCTCGCCTACCTCGGCCCGCCCGCCATCGCCGGTGTCAACCAGGCGATCCTCGACATCAACGAGGCCGGAGGCGTGCTCGACCAGCCCGCCGAGATCTCGACCCCCACCGACTCCGGCGACAGCAACGACATGAGCGTCTCGTCGAACGCCGCGACCGAGCTCATCGACGCGGGCGTGCCCGTCGTCGTCGGTGCCGAGTCGTCGAGCGTCACGCTCAACGTCGTCGACCAGCTCACGAGCAACTGCGTCGTCGAGATCTCGCCCGCCAACACGGCGGCCGACCTCAGCGGCTACTCGTCGTACTACTTCCGCACCGCGCCGCCGGACTCGGTGCAGGGCTCGGCGCTCGGTCAGCAGATCGTCGCGGACGGCAACGCGAACGTCGCGTTCATCGTCTTCAACGACACTTACGGCACGGGCCTGCGCGACGCCGTGCAGGAGTCCGTCGAGGCGTCCGGCGGCCAGGTCGTCTACGGCGGCACCGGTCAGGGCCAGGAGTTCCCGCCCGGGCAGACCACCTTCTCGTCCGAGGTCTCGGCGGCCACCGCGGCCGACCCCGACGCGATCGTGATCCTCGCCTTCGACGAGACCGCGTCGATCGTGCCCGAGCTGCTCGCGTCGGGCTGGGACATGAGCAAGGTCTACATGTCCGACGGCAACACGGCCGACTACAGCGGCGACTTCGAGCCCGGCACCCTCGAGGGCGCCAAGGGCACGATCCCCGGTGCCGACGCCGGGGACGAGTTCCAGGCGAAGCTCGTCGCCTCGTACCAGGAGTCGGAGGGCGCCGAGCTCACGGACTTCTCCTACGCGGCCGAGTCGTACGACGCCGTGATCCTCACCGCCCTCGCCGCCGAGGCGGGCGGCGGCACCGACGCCGGCACGATCCAGGCCAACATGGCCGCGGTCTCCGGTGCGGACGGCGGCACCGAGTGCTCGACCTTCGCCGAGTGCAAGACCGCCCTCGACGCCGGTGACGCGATCGACTACCGCGGTGTCTCGGGCATCGGTCCGTTCAACGAGAACAACGACCCGTCCAGCGCCCAGATCGGCGTCTACACCTTCGACGCCGACAACAAGCCCGTCTACACCTCGGGCATCGAGGGCGCCGTCCAGTAGCCCCCCGGCAGCACACCCCCGAGGGCCCGGCAGGAGCGATCCTGCCGGGCCCTCCGTCGTGCCCGCCGGGTCCACCCGCCCCACCTGCCCGCCTGCCTGCCTGCCCGCCCGCCTGCCCGCCCGCCCGCCTGCCCGCCCGCCCGTGCAGCTGGCGTAAAAGGCGACAGGAGGCGCGTCCTCCGTCGCGGCCGGAGCCCGCGCGTCGGCGTGTCGGGCCCGGGTGGTCGCGTCCGGCGCCGAACGCGACAGACCGGCCCTCGCGCGGGCCCGCTCGTCCGCGCGCCCGCTGGGTCCAGCCGCCTGCCCGCTTGCCCCGTGCCCGCAGGCGCTCTCGGCGGAAAAGGCGACAGGAGGCGCGTCCTCCGTCGCGGCCGGAGCCCGCGCGTCGGCGTGTCGGGCTCTGGTGGTCGCGTCCGGCGCCGAACGCGACCAGACCGCCCTCGCCCGGGCCCGCCCGCCTGCCGGGCCCGCCCGCCTGCCGGGCCCGCCCGCCTGCCGGGCGCCCGCCCGCCTGCCGGGCCCGCGCGCCCGCCGGCCGCCCGCTCGCCGGGCCCGCCCGCCTGCCGGGCGCGCGCCTCCTGCCGGGCGGGCCCCAGGCCTCCTGAGCGCTCCCGCAGCCCGCGCCGCTCCCCACGGCCGTCGCGCCTGTCGCGACGCCCCACGCCCCCTGCCCCCCCCACGACGGAGCCCCGCCGGCGCAGGAGGCGCGGGCGGGGCTCCGAGGACGGGCGGCGGCGGTCAGTGCCCGTCGACGTCCTTCGCGAGGGTGCCGAGGTAGAGCTCGATGACCTTGGGGTCGTCGGCGAGCTCGCGGCCGGTGCCCGAGTAGGCGTTGCGGCCCTGGTCGAGGACGTAGCCGCGGTCGCAGATCTGCAGGCAGCGGCGCGCGTTCTGCTCGACCATGATGACGGAGACGCCGGCCTTGTTGATGCGGCGCGTGCGGATGAACGTCTCGTCCTGGCGCACCGGCGACAGGCCCGCGGAGGGCTCGTCGAGCAGCAGCACCTTGGGGTCCATCATGAGCGCGCGGGCCATGGCGACCGACTGGCGCTCGCCGCCCGAGAGCGATCCCGCCCGCTGGCCGCGACGCTCGCCGAGCACCGGGAAGATGTCGTAGATGACCTCGAGCCGTTCGGAGAACGCCTTGGGGCGCAGGAACATCCCCATCTGCAGGTTCTCCTCGATGGTGAGCGAGGGGAACACGTTGTTCGTCTGCGGCACGAACCCGACGCCCGCCTGGACGAGCTTGTTCGCCTTGAGGTTCGTGATGTCCGTGCCGCCGAGCGTGACGGAGCCCGAGTGGATCCGGACGAGCCCGAAGAGCGCCTTGAGCAGCGTCGACTTGCCGGCGCCGTTAGGCCCGATGATGCCGATGAGCTCGCCGGGGTAGCAGACGAGGTCGCAGCCGTTGAGGATGTTCACGCCGGGCAGGTAGCCGGCCACCAGGTCGGAGGCCCGCATGATCGGCTCGGTGCCGGCGAACCGCTCGGTGCCGGGGTGCGCGCTGGTCGTGGTGTCGGCGCTCATGCCTTGTCTCCGCTCTGCTGGGCGTCGGCCGCGTTCGTCGCGGTCGGGGAGGAGGGGTCGGGCCGGCCGGGCAGGTCGCGCCCGGCGACGCCGCCCCGGTCGGTGCCGTGCTCCCGGTCGGTGCCGTGCTCGCGGTCGGTGCCGTGCTCGCCGGCGCGGGCCGCGTCCTCCTGGGCGACCTCCTGCTCGAGCTCGTCGATCGCGTCGTCGGTGAGCAGCGAGTCGTCGCCGAGGTCGGTGTCGTGGTGGGCGCCGAGGTAGGCGTCGATGACGGCCGGGTCGTCCATGACGGTGTCCGCCGGGCCCTCCGCGACGACGCGGCCCTCGGCCATGACGATGACCCAGTCGGAGATGTGCCGGACCATGTGCATGTCGTGCTCGACGAAGAGCACGGTCGTGCCCTCGTCGCGCAGGCTCTGGATGTGCCCCAGCAGCGACTGCGTGAGCGCGGGGTTCACGCCGGCCATGGGCTCGTCGAGCATGATCATCGCCGGGTCGCTCATGAGGGCGCGGGCCATCTCGAGCAGCTTGCGCTGGCCGCCGGAGAGGCTGCCGGCGAAGTCGTCCTTCTTCTCGAGCAGCTTGAAGCGCGCGAGCAGCTCCTCGGCCTTCGCCTCGATCTCTCGCTCGCGCTTCTTCCACAGCGGCGGCACGATCGCGACGAAGAAGTTCTCGCCCGGCTGGTCCGTGGCCCCGAGCAGCATGTTCTGCATGACCGTGAGGCGCGAGAGGGCCTTGGTGAGCTGGAAGGTGCGCACCATGCCCGACCGGGCGACCCTCGCGGCCCCGACGTTGCCCATGGCGCGGCCGTCGAACGTCCAGGTCGCGACGCCGGGACCGCTGCGCTTGAACGCGGTGGGGGCGCTCGAGGCCTTGTCGAACCCGGTCAGGAGGTTGAAGAACGTGGTCTTGCCGGCTCCGTTGGGCCCGATGAGGGCCGTGATGGCACCGCGCTGCACCTCGACGTGATCGACGTCGACGGCGGTCATGCCGCCGAACCGTCGGGTGACGGAGTCGACCGTGAGGATCGGGTCGGGCTTCGCGGAGCCGGCCTCGCGGGCCACGCCGGCCAGCTCGGCGCGGAGGGCCGCGCGGTCGTAGTGGTAGCCGTCGCGGCGGGCGCGGCCCCCGACGGGGCTGCTGCCGGTGGTGCTCGTGGTCTCAGACACTGAACGCCAGCTCCTTCTTCTTTCCGAGGATGCCCTGGGGCCTGAAGATGATCAGCAGCATGAGGGCGACGCCGACGAGCACGTAGGAGAACTGCTCCGCCTGCTGGCCGTTCATGATGCTCGAGGGGATGAAGTCGCCGGCGAGCGTGCGCACGAGCAGGCGGACGACGAAGAACAGGATCGCGCCGAGCACCGGGCCGAAGACCGTGGCGGCGCCGCCGAGCAGCAGGGCCGTCCAGATGAAGAAGGTCATCGACCTGCCCATGCTGTCGGGCTGCACCGACGAGGGCAGGACGTACACGATCCCTGCCAGCGCTCCCATCAGCGCGCCGAGCACGAGGGCCTGCATCTTGTACGAGTAGACGTTCTTGCCGAGGCTGCGCACGGCGTCCTCGTCCTCGCGGATGCCCTTGAGCACGCGGCCCCAGGGGCTGCGGTTGAGGAGGTACACGAGCACGCAGAGCAGTGCGACGATGCTCCAGCCGACGATCCTGATCCACCAGCCGCTGACGCCGTTGTTGTCGTAGGTGAACCACAGGAGGGTCGTGCGGCCGTCGGGCAGCGGGGACAGGGCCGTGAAGGGGTCGCGGTAGCTCGACCCCGTGATGCCGTTCGAGCCTCCGGTGACGTCCGTCAGGATGCTCGACCTGCCCACGAAGCGGATGATCTCGGCCGAGCAGATGGTGACGATGGCGAGGTAGTCGCCCCGCAGCTTGAGCGTGGGGACGCCCAGCACGAGCGCGAAGACGAGCGCGCAGAGCAGCGACACGAGGATCGCGAGGCCGAAGGGCAGCCCGCTCTCGATCGAGATCGCGAAGCCGTAGGCGCCGAGCAGCAGGAACGCGGCCTGGCCCATGTTGATGAGCCCGGTGAAGCCGAAGTGGATGTTGAGGCCGATGGCCGCGATCGCGAAGGCCGCGGTCGTGGGGGCGAGGGCCTCGGCGGAGAGGGCTCGCAGCAGTTCGATGACGTAGTCCATGTCGGAGCTCCTCAGCCCACTCGTTCTTTGCGTCCGAAGATGCCCTGTGGCCTGAACACGAGGATCAGGATCAGGATCAGCAGGGCCGTGGCGTACTTGAAGTCGCCGGGGAGCCAGATGTTCGTGAGCTCGACGACGATGCCGATGATCATCGAGCCGGCGAGGGCGCCGAAGGCGGTGCCGAGACCGCCGAGCGTGACGGCCGCGAAGATGAGCAGCAGGATCTGCAGGCCGGTCATCCAGTTGACGCCGTTGAGCACGAGGCCGAGCATGACGCCGGCGAGCCCGGCGAGGCCGGCGGCGAGGGTCCAGACCAGGCGGATGATGCGGTCCACGTCGATGCCGGAGGCGGCGGCGAGGGCCGGGTTGTCGCTCACCGCGCGCGTCGCGCGGCCCGTGCGGGTCTTGAGCAGGAACAGCCCGGTCGCGACGAGCACGACGATCGAGATGCCCATGGCCACGTAGGACTGCACCGTGAGCGTGATGCCGAGGAACGTCACCGTCTCGGGGTTGTCGCGGCTGATGCGCACGGTGCCCGCGCCGTAGAAGTACTGGAACGCGTACTGCAGGGCGATCGAGAGGCCGATGGTGACGATCATGAGCTGCGTGAGGCTCAGCCGCCGCTTGCGCAGGGGCTTCCAGATCGCGAGGTCCTGCAGGAACCCGGTGGCCGCGCAGATCACGGTGCTGAGCACGGCGGCGAGGACCAGGGGCACGCCGACGGAGGTGAACGAGTAGGCGAGGAGCCCGCCGAGGGTCACCTGCTCACCGTGCGAGAAGCTGCTGAGCCCGGTGGTGCCGTAGATCAGCGAGAGGCCGATGGCGGCGAGGGCGAGCAGCAGGCCGAGCCGGATGCCGCTGGCGAACTGCTGCGCGAACTGTCCCCAGTTGAACCCGGAGGCCTGCTCGCCGGTCGTCGCCCCCTGTTCTGCGGTGACCGCGAAGAGCGCGGCCGCCGAGGCGCCGAGGTTCACGTTCACGGTGCGCTCGGGCTGGTCGGCGTTGACGAGGAAGAGGTCCTCGGGCAGCCCGTCGGGGTCGACCGTGACGGTGTAGCTGCCGGCCTCGGTGACGGCGATGCTCCACCGGCCGTCGTCGCCCGTCGTGGCGGTCTCCGCGACGCCGCCGGGACCGGTCGCCGTGATCTCGACGCCGCTGGCGGGTCCGTCGTCGCCGTTCACGGTGCCCTGGAGGCAGCCGGTGGTCGCGTCGGGCACGCAGGCCTCGGCCGGCGCCGCGACGGCGGCCTGTGGCGCGAACGTCGTGGCGGCGGTCGTGGCCCCGAGCGCGAGCAGGAGGCCCGCGGCGACGGTGAGCAGTGGACGGCGCGACCGTGGTCGGTACCGGGGTGGCGTCGAGAGTCTCATGGAACCTCCTGGAGGGGCGCGACCCAGTCGAGGATCGGCCCTCGGCTGCCACTGGGGCGTCGTCGTCGTTGACAGTAACTCGACTCTGTGTCGCGCATGTTTCGGGGCGGGCACGCGGTCGGGTTGGTCGATCGTGCACCATGAGGCGCTCCCCGCGCGACACCGGCGCCGAGGCGGGGGTCGTGTCGTGACCCCTTCGTGACCGTCGGCGGCCCGCCGGGGCCGGGTGGGCCTCCTGCGCCCGGAATGCCGCGGGGCCGCCGCCTGTTAAGATCGAGCACCGGCAGTCGACGGCGATCCGGTGCTCACCCACCCACACCTCGCGCACTCGAAGGGGACCCATGGACCAGCCGGATCCGTTCGGATTCATCGGACTCACCTACGACGACGTCATGCTCCTGCCGGGCCGGACGGACGTCATCCCGAGCGAGACCGACACCTCGTCGCGGCTCACGAAGCGCATCAGGGTCGCCACGCCGCTGCTCAGCGCCGCGATGGACACCGTCACCGAGTCGCGCATGGCCATCGCCATGGCCCGCCAGGGCGGCATCGGCATCATCCACCGCAACCTGTCGATCGACGACCAGGCGGCCCACGTCGACAAGGTCAAGCGCAGCGAGTCGGGCATGATCACCAACCCCGTGACGACCTCGCCCGACGCGACCGTCGCGCAGGTCGACGCGCTCTGCCGCGAGTTCCGCGTCTCGGGCCTGCCCGTGGTCGAGGCCGACGGCACCCTCGTCGGCATCATCACCAACCGCGACATGCGCTTCGTCTCGACCTTCGAGATGCCGACCACGCTGGTGCGCGACGTCATGACCAAGGCGCCGCTGATCACCGCCGCCGAGGGCGTCGACCCCGACACGGCGGTCGCGATCTTCGCGCAGCACAAGGTCGAGAAGCTGCCCCTCGTCGACGCCGACGGCAAGCTCCGCGGGCTCATCACCGTCAAGGACTTCGACAAGAGCGAGAAGTACCCGAACGCCACGAAGGACGACGAGGGCCGCCTCCGCGTGGGTGCCGCGATCGGCTTCTTCGGCGACGCGTGGGACCGCGCCTGCGCGCTGCGCGACGCCGGGGTCGACGTGCTGGTCGTCGACACGGCCAACGGCGAGAGCGCCGGCGAGCTCGACATGATCCGTCGCATCAAGGCCGACCCGACCTTCGGGCACATCGACGTCATCGGCGGCAACGTCGCGACCCGCGCCGGTGCCCAGGCGCTCGCCGAGGCGGGCGCCGACGCGATCAAGGTCGGCGTCGGCCCGGGCTCGATCTGCACGACCCGCGTGGTCGCGGGCGTCGGCGTGCCCCAGGTCACCGCGGTCTACGAGGCGTCGCTCGCGGCGCGCGAGGCCGGCGTGCCGGTCATCGCCGACGGCGGCCTGCAGTACTCGGGCGACATCGCGAAGGCGCTCGTCGCGGGCGCCGACACGGTCATGCTCGGCTCGCTGCTCGCCGGCTGCGACGAGAGCCCCGGCGACCTCGTCTTCGTCAACGGCAAGCAGTTCAAGAACTACCGCGGCATGGGCTCGCTCGGCGCCATGCAGACGCGCGGCAAGAACACGTCGTACTCGAAGGACCGCTACTTCCAGGCCGACGTGCCCAGCGACGACAAGCTGATCCCCGAGGGCATCGAGGGCCAGGTGCCCTACCGCGGCTCGCTCGCCAACGTCGTGCACCAGCTCGGTGGCGGCCTGCGCCAGTCGATGTTCTACGTCGGTGGGCGCACGATCGACGAGCTCAAGGCCAAGGGGCGCTTCGTGCGCATCACGGCCGCGGGCCTCAAGGAGAGCCACCCGCACGACGTGCAGATGGTGGTCGAGGCGCCGAACTACCGCCGCTGACGCGCGCGCCCCGAGCGGGCGAGTTCGCCGTACCCGGGCCGTCGCTGAGGACCGGAGACGACGGACTCGCCCGCTCTCTCGTTCCTCCTGCCGTCCTCCCCAGGCGGCAGTGGGACGTCCTCGGCGTCGAGGCGCGGCACGTGCTGACGGCCGTGGCGGCCGTCCGGGCCTGTCGGTCCCGCGTCGTCCTCAGCCACGTCTCCGCAGCGCTGCTGCACGGGTGCCCCCTGCTCGGCGCGCCACCGCGCGACGTCCGCGTCTCGGTGCCGGAGGCGGGGGGCAGCCGGCGCGAGCACGGTTTCGTCGAGCACGCGCGGGCACTCGACGACGACGACGTCGTGCACCTGCACGGCGTGCCGACGGTGGGTCTGCCGACGGCGCTCGTCGACGTCGCCCTGACCGAGTCGTTCGCCCGCGCCGTGGCGATGCTCGACCACGCGCTCTGCGGCGGGCTCGTCGCGAAGGAGGCACTGTTCGAGGACTTCGACCGACGCGGCACCGACCGTGGACGTCGCCGCGTCGAGGCGGTCGTCGACTTCGCCAGCCCTCTCGCACAGAGCCCGCTCGAGTCGTCCAGCCGGGTCGGCGTGCGCCGCCTGGGCTTCCCCGATCCGGAACTCCAGCACGAGTTCTGCCGCGACGGTCGACTCGTCGCCCGGGTCGACTCCTGGTGGCCGGACGAGGGGGTCGTCGGTGAGGCGGACGGCGCGGCGAAGGACGACGATCCCGAGCTGCGGGCCGGTCGGACGGGCCGAGAGGTGGTGCGCGACGAGAAGCGACGGGAGGACGACGTCCGCGAGTTCGACGAGGTGCGGGGCTTCGCCCGCTGGGGGTGGTCGCACACGCGCGACCTCGAGACGCTCCGGCAGAAGCTCGTGCGGGCGGGCCTCCAGCCCTTCCGGGCCAGTTCGTCGCGGGCGGGCGTGCGCGAGCGACCGTGAACGACGAACTCGCCCGCCGAGCCGGCCCGAGGGCGCGGGGCGCGCCTCCGCTAAGGTGACGGGGTGACTGAGGTAGAGATCGGCGTGTCCAAGCGCGCCCGCCGCGCCCACGCGTTCGACGACATCGCGATCGTGCCGAGCCGCCGCACCCGCGACCCGCGCGACGTCAGCCTCGGCTGGGGCATCGACGCGTTCCAGTTCGAGACGCCGATCCTCGCGGCGCCGATGGACTCGGTCGTCAGCCCGGCGACGGCCATCCGCATGGGTCAGCTCGGTGGTGTCGGCGTGCTCGACCTCGAGGGCGTCTGGACCCGCTACGACGACCCGTCGTCGGTGCTCGCCGAGATCCGCGAGCTGCCCGAGTCCGACGTCGTCGCCCGCATGCAGCAGATCTACTCCGAGCCCATCAAGCCCGAGCTGGTCACAGCGCGCATCGCCGAGATCCGTGCCGCCGGCGTGACCGTCGCCGGCTCGCTCAGCCCGCAGCGCACGCAAGACCTGTACCAGACGGTCGTCGACGCGGGCGTCGACCTCTTCGTCATCCGCGGGACCACGGTCTCGGCCGAGCACGTGTCGAAGAGCACGGAGCCGCTGAACCTCAAGAAGTTCATCTACGAGCTCGACGTCCCCGTCATCGTGGGCGGCGCCTCGACCTACACCGCCGCCCTGCACCTCATGCGCACGGGAGCGGCCGGCGTGCTCGTCGGCTTCGGTGGCGGTGCCGCCTCGACCACGCGGGCGAGCCTCGGCATCCACGCGCCGATGGCGACGGCCGTCGCCGACGTCGCCGGTGCGCGCCGCGACTACCTCGACGAGTCGGGCGGCCGTTACGTGCACGTCATCGCCGACGGCGGTCTGGGCACGTCGGGCGACATCGTCAAGGCGATCGCCTGCGGCGCCGACGCCGTCATGCTCGGTGCCGCGCTGGCCCGGGCCGACGACGTCCCCGGCGGCGGGTTCCACTGGGGCGCCGAGGCGCACCACCCCGAGCTCCCCCGCGGCCGCCGGGTCGAGGTCGGCACGGTCGGCTCGCTCGAGACGATCCTCTACGGACCGGCCTCGACGGTCGACGGCCGGGCGAACCTCATGGGTGCACTGCGCCGCGCGATGGCGACCACGGGCTACAGCGACCTGAAGGAGTTCCAGCGGGTCGAGGTCGTCGTGGCCCCTTACCAGCCCCAGTAGCGTTGAGTGGGGGGCGAGCGGGCGCTGGTGCCCGCTCGCGGCGGGCACCGCTCGCCGGATGACGACCCACGGAGGCCCCCATGGTCACGACCGCACCCGCATCCGCGTCCACCAGCTCGAAGCTCGGTCCCGACGAGCGAGCCGCAGCCCTCGAGGCGATGAGGACCACCGAGCTCGACGTCCTCGTCGTCGGTGGCGGCATCGTCGGCGCCGGTTCGGCGCTCGACGCCGTGACACGTGGTCTCAGCGTCGGCATCGTCGAGGCCCGCGACTGGGGCTCGGGCACGTCGAGCCGGTCGTCGAAGCTCGTGCACGGCGGCATCCGCTACCTCGAGCAGCTCAACTTCCGCCTCGTGCGCGAGGCCCTCATCGAGCGCGGCCTGCTGCTGCAGCGCCTCGCGCCGCACCTGGTCAAGCCGGTGCGGTTCCTCTACCCGCTGAGCAAGCCGGTCTACGAGCGCTTCTACATCGGCGCGGGGATGGCGCTCTACGACGTCTTCAGCTGGACCGGCGGTCGCCCGCCCGGGGTCCCGCACCACCGCCACCTCACCAAGACGCAGGTGATGCGCGCGATCCCGAGCCTCTCGAAGGACGCCGTCGTCGGCGGCCTCACCTACTACGACGCCCAGGTCGACGACGCCCGCTACGTGTCGTCCCTGGTGCGCACGGCCTCGGCCTACGGTGCGCACGCCGCGAGCCGCGTGCGGGTCGAGGGCTTCGTCAAGGTCGGCGAGCGGGTCGTGGGCGTGAAGGCGCACGACTACCAGACGGGCGAGCACTTCGAGATCCGGGCGAAGCAGGTCGTCAACGCGACGGGCGTCTGGACGGACGACACCCAGGCGATGGTGGGGGAGCGCGGCCAGTTCAAGGTGCGCGCCTCGAAGGGCGTGCACCTCGTGGTGCCGCGCGACCGCATCCACTCCGCGATGGGCATGATCTTCCGCACGGAGAAGAGCGTCCTCTTCGTGATCCCGTGGGGCCGCCACTGGCTGATCGGCACGACCGACACCGACTGGGACCTCGACAAGGGCCACCCGGCGGCCACGGCGGCCGACATCGACTACCTGCTGGAGCACGTCAACAAGGTGCTGGCGCAGCCGCTCACGAGGGCCGACGTCGAGGGCGTGTACGCGGGCCTCCGGCCCCTGCTCGCGGGCGAGTCCGACCAGACCTCGAAGCTGTCGCGCGAGCACGTGGTGACCCATGCGGCGCCCGGCCTGGTCGTCGTGGCGGGCGGCAAGTGGACGACGTACCGCGTCATGGCCGAGGACGCCATCGACGAGGCCGCGGCGGCGCTCGACGGCCGCGTGCCCGAGAGCACGACGATGGAGGTGCCGCTCGTCGGCGCCGAGGGGTACCACGCGGCCTGGAACCGCCGCGGCAGGACGGCCAAGCGGTTCGGCGTGCACAAGGTGCGCATCGAGCACCTGCTCAACCGTTACGGCACGCTGGCCGACGAGGTGCTCGACCTCGTGCTCGAGCGCCCGGAGCTGGCCGAGGCGCTGCCCGGTGCCGACGACTACATCGGTGCCGAGGTGGTCTACGCGGCGAGCCACGAGGGTGCCCTGCACCTGGAGGACGTCCTCGCGCGCCGCACGCGCATCTCGATCGAGGCGTGGGACCGCGGCGAGTCGGCCGCTCCCGTGGCGGCGAGGCTCATGGCCGAGGTGCACGGCTGGTCGCAGGACGAGACCGAGGCCGAGGTCGCGAACTACCTGCAGCGCGTGGCGGCCGAGCGGGCGAGCCAGCTGCAGCCCGACGACGAGTCGGCCGACCGCGTGCGGCTCGAGGCGCCCGACATCACGTTCGGCTTCGAGGAGGACGACATGAAGGTCGCCGGCGCCGACCAGGGCGGTGCCCCGAAGTCCGGCGAGCAGGTCGTCGAGCCGGCGGGCACGCCGGGCGACGAGCCGAAGGGGCAGTAGCAGCGAGGCGCGCAGGAGGCGCGGTGCCGGGTCGCCCCGCACCGCGCCTCCTGCGCGTCCCGGCCCGCCCGCCGGCCCCGACCGCTCGGGAACAACCGCGCGCCCCGCGGCGTTGTGCACCTCGTCGGACCCGCCGGACCGGCGGGCGACGCCCGTCTGCCAGGCTGGGCCGATCGTCCCTCGAACCTGTTGGAGCTGCTGACCATGGCCGACGTCCGCCGCGTGAAACTCCCCGGCGTGGGGGTCCTGCACACGTTCATCACCGCCGACGGCGGCAAGTGCGGCGTGATCACGCACCGCTCCGGCCACAGCGACCTGATCACGTTCAGCGACGAGTCCGACGGCGACGATGCCACCAAGGTGTCGCTCCGCCTCAGCGAGGACGAGGCGCACACGCTCGCCGAGCTGCTCGGGGGCACGCGCATCACCGAGTCGCTGTCCGCGCTCGACCAGGTCCCCGGCCTCAGCATCGACTGGTTCACGGTCGACTACGACGACCACATCGCCGGTCAGCCCCTGGGCGACCTCGCGTCGAAGGGCGTCGTCGGGCTCACCGTCGTCGCGGTCGTCCGCGGCGAGGCCGCCAACCCGGCGCCGTCGGCCGACTTCAAGGTGTTCCCGGGCGACACGCTCGTCGTCGCCGGCTCGCCCGAGAAGGTCGCGAAGGCGTTCCAGTGGTACCGCACGGGCACGAAGGTCACCGCGGTCGTCGACGCGCCGCCGGGCGCCTGACGCATGCACCTCGGCGAAGACCTGATCGTCCTCGGCGCCCTGCTGCTCCTGGCCTACGCGCTGGGCCGGGCGGGCAAGCTGATCGGCCTGCCCTCGATCCCGATCTACATGGTCGTGGGGCTGCTCGCGTCGCCGAACGTCGGCTGGTTCCCGCTCGACTTCGACAGCCACGACATCGAGCTCATCGCGGTGTTCGGGCTGATCCTGCTGCTGTTCAACCTGGGGCTCGAGTTCGACCAGGACGAGTTCTTCTCGAACGCGGGCAAGCTCGTGGTCTCCGGCGGCACCTACATCGCCGTGAACATGGGCGTGGGGCTGCTCTTCGGGTTCCTGGTGGGCTGGGGCACGCGCGAGGCGCTCATCATCGCGGGCATGACGGCGACGTCGTCGAGCGCCATCGTGACGAAGCTGCTCATCGAGCTCAACCGGCTCGCGAACCGCGAGACCCCGATGATCCTGGGCGTCACCGTCGTCGAGGACATCTTCATCGCGATCTACCTGGCCATCGTGTCCGTCGTGCTCAGCGGCGAGACCGACCCGTTGCCCGTGGTGCTCGAGCTGGTGGTCGCGTTCACCTTCCTCATCGTCATGTTCGCGGTGGCGCGGTACGGCGGGCGCGTCGTGTCGCGGCTCATGCGCACGAAGGACGACGAGCTCTTCACGGTCCTCTTCTTCGGGCTCGCGGTCCTCTTCGGTGGGCTCGGCGAGGTGCTCGGCGTCACCGACGCCATCGGGGCGTTCCTCATCGGCCTCATCGTCGGCGCCAGCCGCTACCGGGCCAGGGTCGAGCAGTTCGCGCTGCCGATGCGCAACGTGTTCGGCGCGATCTTCTTCCTCAACTTCGGGCTGGGGCTCGACCCGGGGCTCTTCCCCGACGTGCTCGGCGTCGTGGCGATCGCGGTCGGGATGACGGTGCTGCTCAACGTGCTCGCGGGGCAGTTCGTCGCGTGGCTCAACGGCTTCGGTCCGCAGGCGGGCATCAACACCGCCGTGATCCTCGTCAACCGCGGCGAGTTCGCCCTGATCCTGGCGACCCTCTCGGCCGGGGCCGGGCTCGACCCCCGGTTGCAACCGTTTGCGGGGCTCTACGTGCTGGTCATGGCCGTGCTCGGTCCGTTGCTCGCGGCGAACTCGGAGCGCATCGGCGACGTCGTCCTCCGTCGCCGCAAGCGCGCCGAGCGGGCCGAGCGCGAGGCGCGCCGCCTGGAGCGCGAGGCCCGGCACGCGGAGGAGATCGCGCTCGTCGAGGCCGCCCTCGCGGCCGGCGACGCGGGCGACGTCGAGGTCGACGGCGTCGGGGACGACGAGGCCGAGCTCCGGCGCGACGCCGACCTCGAGCGCTCTGCCGAGCGCGAGCGCGCGGCGCGGCAGCGCGACCCCGAGTACTGACGACGCGGCGCGTCCAGCGCGCGCCCGCGCACAGCCCGCGCGCCTGCGCACTGCCCGCGCCTGCGCACTGCCCGCGCGCCCGCGCACTGCCAGCGCACAGCTCGCGCCCACGGTCGGCGCGACCCCGGCCGGTACGATGCTCGGGACATGAGCAGCCCCGAGGAGTCCGCGACCGCCCCGACGGGCACGGCCCTCGACGGTCCGGGCCGCGTCCGGCGGCACCCTGACGGGCACCCGCTGCCGACCACCGTGTGGCAGGTGGCCCGTCGCCCGCGCTGGATCGGCCTCCTCGCCTTCGCCCTCCTCGTCTCGGCGATCTTCGGCCTGCTCGCGCAGTGGCAGATCGAGCGGAGCGTCGAGGGCTCGCAGCCGGTCAACGTCGAGACCGAGACGGTCAAGCCCCTGGCCGACGAGCTCGCGCCGCAGACCGCGTTCCCCGAGCGCCTCGCCGGCCAGCGGGTCACGGCGACCGGCACGATGGTCCCGGCCGACACCATGGTGATCGGCGACCGCGTCGACGACGGGCGGATCGGCTGGTGGCTCGTGGGTCGCCTGGTCGACGGCGCGACCGGCGCCTCGCTGCCCGTGGCCCTCGGCTGGAGCGCCACCGAGCAGGAGGCCCGCGAGGCCGCGTCCGCCGTGCCGGGCCCGACCGACGAGGTCACGGTGACCGGGCGCCTCCTGCCCACCGAGTCGCCGAGCACGAGCGACTACGAGGCCGACCGGGTCACCGTCGTCTCGTCGGCGATGCTCGTCAACGAGTGGACCGACCTCGAGGCCGGCGTCTTCAACGGCTACGTCGTCACCGACGCCGCGGTCGGCGGGCTGCAGGCCGTCACGGCGCCGGCGCCCGAGTCGCAGGTGCAGCTCAACTGGCTGAACATCTTCTACGCCATCGAGTGGGTCGTGTTCGCGGGCTTCGCGGTGTTCCTGTGGTTCCGCCTCGTGAAGGACCGCTTCGAGCGCGAGCACGAAGAGGCCGCCGAGGCGGAGGAGGAGGCCAGGCAGGCCGCCGACCTGCCCCGGGCGACCGCTCCCTCGGCGCCCTGACCGCGCCTCCTGACCCGTCACCGCCCCGAGATAGGATCGACGCATGCCCTTGAAGCCCCGGCCCCGCGACGTCCCGAAGATCCCGGGTGCCGTGCGGTTCTACCGCATCGCGGCCTACATCACCGGGTTCATGCTGCTGTTGCTCGCGGTCGAGATGGTGCTCAAGTACACGCCGCTGCAGATGGAGATGCAGCTCGGCGGCGAGGGCGGCTTCTTCGTGCCGGTCGACTCGATCACGTCCGGGTTCAACCTGTCGACGGCGATCCTCATCGCGCACGGTTGGCTCTACGTCGTCTACCTCTTCGCCACGTTCCGCCTGTGGAGCATCATGCGCTGGGACCTCCTGCGCTTCGTGCTCATCGCGCTCGGCGGGGTCGTGCCGTTCCTGTCCTTCATCGTCGAGCACCGCATGACCCGCGTCGCGCTCGCCCAGTACGACCAGCTCGTCGCCACCACCGCCCAGACCGAGGGAGCCCCCGCGTGACCGACTCCACCGAGACCGAGGTGCACGCCTCGAGCGAGCCCGAGAAGCTCGCCGCCCCGACGGCCGACGCCGGTCAGCAGACCGAGCAGTCGCCCGTGCTCGTCGTCGACTTCGGCGCCCAGTACGCGCAGCTCATCGCGCGCCGCGTCCGCGAGGCGAACGTCTACAGCGAGATCGTGCCCCACACGATCTCCGCCGACGAGATCCGCGCCAAGAACCCGGTGGGCATCGTCCTCTCAGGAGGCCCGTCCAGCGTCTACGAGGAGGGCGCGCCCGCCCTCGACCCGGCGATCCTCGAGCTCGGGGTGCCCGTCATGGGCATCTGCTACGGCTTCCAGGCCATGGCGAAGGCCCTCGGCGGCGAGGTCGCCCACACGGGCGAGCGCGAGTACGGCGCGACCGACGTGACCGTGACGGGCGGCGAGAGCACGCTCCTCGGCGGTCAGCCCTCGGCGCAGACCACGTGGATGAGCCACGGAGACTCCGTCTCGAAGGCGCCCGAGGGCTTCGAGGTGCTCGCCTCGAGCGCCTCCACCCCGGTCGCCGCGTTCGCGAGCGACGAGCGCAAGCTCTACGGCGTGCAGTGGCACCCCGAGGTGAAGCACTCGGAGCACGGCCAGGCCGTCCTCGAGAACTTCCTGCACCGTGCCGCGGGCATCCCCGCGGACTGGAACAGCGGCAACGTCATCGCCGAGCAGGTCGAGCGCATCCGCGCCCAGGTCGGCGACGCCCGGGTCATCTGCGGCCTGTCGGGCGGCGTCGACTCGGCGGTCGCCGCGGCCATCGTGCACCGGGCGGTCGGCGACCAGCTCACCTGCGTGTTCGTCGACCACGGCCTCCTGCGGCAAGACGAACGTCAGCAGGTCGAGACCGACTACGTCGCCTCGACGGGCGTGCGCCTGGTGACGATCGACGCCGAGCAGCAGTTCCTCGACGCCCTCGCCGGCGTGACCGACCCCGAGCAGAAGCGCAAGATCATCGGGCGCGAGTTCATCCGCAGCTTCGAGTCCGCGGCCGAGGCGCTCGTGCTCGAGGCCCGCGCCGAGGGCGCGGCCGACGTGGAGTTCCTCGTGCAGGGCACGCTCTACCCCGACGTCGTCGAGAGCGGCGGCGGCACGGGCACGGCGAACATCAAGAGCCACCACAACGTGGGCGGCCTCCCGGAGGACCTGCAGTTCGAGCTGGTCGAGCCGCTGCGCACCCTCTTCAAGGACGAGGTGCGCGCCATCGGCCGCGAGCTCGGCCTGCCCGAGGTCATCGTGGGGCGCCAGCCGTTCCCCGGGCCCGGTCTCGGCATCCGCATCATCGGCGAGGTCACGCACGAGCGGCTGGAGCTGCTGCGCAAGGCCGACGCGATCGCCCGCGAAGAGCTCAGCGCGGCCGGCCTCGACGGCGAGATCTGGCAGTGCCCCGTGGTGCTGCTCGCCGACGTCCGTTCGGTGGGCGTGCAGGGCGACGGCCGCACCTACGGTCACCCGATCGTGCTGCGCCCGGTGTCGTCGGAGGACGCCATGACGGCGGACTGGACGCGCCTGCCGTACGACGTGCTGGCCCGCATCTCGAACCGCATCACGAACCAGGTCCCGGGCGTCAACCGGGTCGTGCTCGACGTGACGAGCAAGCCCCCGGGCACCATCGAGTGGGAATGATCAGGCCGTTCAGGTCGCGGAGCGGCCTGGCCTGATCATTCCGGGCGCGCCCCTGCGCCCGGTGCCCACAGACCAGCGTCCGGCTCTGCACCGACGACACCGTGCCGCGGACGGAGCTGCCCGTTCAGGTCGCGGAGCGACCTGGCCTGATCGTTCCGGGCGCGTCCCCGCGCCCGGTGCCCACGTTGCACGGAAAAAGGGACATGGCACGACCGGCCCCGGTCGCGCAATGTCCCTTTTTCCGCGCCACCCGGGGAAGAGGCGGGGGCGGGGCGGGCGTGTGCGTCGCGGCCGGGCGTCCGCGACGGCCCGGGTCCGACGAACTGGCCCGGACGAGCGCTGCCGCACCCCGCCCAGCCGCCGCCCGCACCCCGCCCGGGCCACGCCCCCGCCCTGTCCCGCGCACGCGAGAGCGCCCGCCCCCACGACGGGAGCGGGCGCTCGGGGCGGTGCCGTGCGGGGCTAGTCGTTGCCCCGCAGGATCGCGATCATGCGCAGGATCTCGACGTAGAGCCAGACCACGGTCATGACGATGCCGAACGCGGCCGACCAGCCGTAGATGCGCGGGGCACCGCGACGGACGCCGGTCTGCACCTGCGTGAAGTCGAGCACCAGCGAGTACGCCGCCATGATGACGACGAGGATCCCGAGGAAGAACCCGATCGGGATGCCGGCGATCTCGTAACCGCGCAGGCCCCAGGGCGTGCTCACCACACCGGTGAGCGACAGGACGAGGTTGAGCACCGAGAACAGGAGGTAGCCGACCATCGCGATCATGAAGACCTTGGTGGCCTTGGCCGACTCGCGCACCTTGCCGCTGCGGAACAGCAGCAGCGTGACGACGAAGACCGACCCGGTGCCGAGGAGCGCCTGGGTCGTGATGCCCGCGTACTGGGCCTCGAAGATCGACGAGATGCCACCCACGAACAGGCCCTGCGCCGCCGAGTAGGCGAGCACGAGGCCGGGCGACGGCTTCTTCTTGAAGATGTTGACGAGCGCGAGCACGAAGCCCGCGATGGCGCCGACGATCGCGAGGGCCGGGACGAACCAGCCGATCGCGGCACCGATCACGACGACGGCGAAGGCGATCGCGGTCTTGGTGATCGTGTCTTCGTAGGTCATGCGGTCGGTCTGGTCGGGACCGGCCGAGGGCTGCGTGTAGAGCTGCTGGAGCTGCTCGGCCGTCATGCCGTCGTACCCGACGGGCGAGCCCTGCTGCTGGCTGAACTGACGTCCGCCGTTCTGCGAGAAAGCCGGCGACTGCGAGAAGCCGGGGTTCGAGAAAGCCATCGTGTCCTTCTTGGTGAGGTGGCGCGACGCGGTGCTGCGTCGCTGGGGGAGACCGAACGGGCCGGTTCTCCTGCTCGTCAAGGGTATCGGTCGCCGGTCGTGGCCATGCTGAAGATCTGCCTGATCGGAGCGGGTTCCGCGACGGGCGAACGTGCAGTTCGTGCACCCTTCGCCCGCCCCGACCCAGGGGTGCAGGAGGCGTGGGCCAGGCCCGGCACGGAGCCCCGGTCGCTAGCGTGGCCGCGTGCCCCCTCGCCCCCTCGTCATCGCCCACCGCGGCGCCAGCGGCCACCGTCCCGAGCACGGCGAGGCCGCGTACCGCCTGGCGATCGAGCTGGGCGCCGAGGCGATCGAGCCGGACCTCGTGCCCACGAAGGACGGCGTGCTCGCCCTCCGGCACGAGAACGAGGTGTCGGGCACGACGGACGTCGCCGAGCGCCCCGACCTCGCGCACCTGCGCACGACGAAGGTGGTCGAGGGGCAGGAGGTCACGGGCTGGTTCACCGAGGACCTCACCTGGGCCGAGCTGTCGACGCTGCGGGTCCGCGAGCGGCTGCCGCGGCTGCGCCCGGCCAGCGCGGCGCACGACGGTGAGGGGCGGGTCCAGCGGTTGGAGGACCTCCTGCGCCTGCTCGACGACGCCGACCGGCCGGTCGGGCTCGTCGCCGAGCTCAAGCACGCGACGTACTTCGCGCAGCTCGGGCTGCCCCTCGACGAGCTCGTCGCCGACGCCCTGGCCGCGGCGGGCTGGACGGGCGACGACCGGCTGGCCATCGAGTCGTTCGAGGAGGGCGTGCTGCACCAGGTGCAGCAGCGCGGGGTCGGGGGTCGGCTGGTCTGGCTGGTCGAGGCCTCCGGCGCCCCGGCCGACCTCGTCGCCCGCCTCGGCGAGGCCGCGCCCTCGTACGCCTCGCTGCTCGACGAGGCTCACCTCGCCCAGCTCGCCGCCTCGGGCGTCGCGGGCATCAGCGTCGCGAAGCGCACGCTCGTCGACGACGCGGGCCGGCAGGAGGCGCGGGTCGTCGAGCGCGCGCACGCGGCGGGCCTCGAGGTGTGGACCTGGACCCTCCGGGCCGAGAACGCGTTCCTCGCGAAGGCGCACCGGCTCAGCGGCGGGAAGGCCGCGCAGGGGGACTGGCGGGCCGAGTTCGGGCTGCTGATGGACCTCGGCGTCGACGCGGTGTTCGCGGACCAGCCGGAGCTGGCGCTCGCGGTGCGCGACGGGCGCTGACGGGGCAGGTCGTGCCTCCTGACGGCGGTCGGGCAGGTCGGTCGAGGGCGCCCCTGTCGCTGTCGGCGGCCCCGCCTAGACTCGTCGGGTCATGACGATCGTGCTCGAGCCCTCAGACCACGCCGGCGGTGCCGGCGACCCGTTGACCGCGGGCCTCAACCCGCAGCAGAAGGAGGCGGTGGAGCACCGCGGTCCCTCGCTGCTGATCGTCGCGGGGGCCGGGTCGGGCAAGACGAGCGTGCTGACGCGGCGCATCGCGGGGCTCATCGCGAGCCGCGAGGCGTGGCCGAGCCAGATCCTGGCGATCACGTTCACGAACAAGGCCGCGGCCGAGATGCGCGAGCGCGTGCAGCAGCTGGTCGGCCAGGCGGCCGAGGGCATGTGGATCAGCACGTTCCACTCGGCGTGCGTGCGGATCCTGCGCCGCGAGGCCGAGCAGTTCGGCTTCACCAAGACGTTCACCATCTACGACTCGGCCGACTCGCGCGCGCTGCTCAAGCGGCTGCTGAAGGAGCTCGAGGCCGACCAGCTGGGCGTCACGGTCAGCCAGGCGTCGTCGAAGATCTCGAAGCTCAAGAACGAGCTGACCGACGCCGAGACGTACTCGCGCCAGGTCAACGTGAACGACCCGCAAGAGGTGATGTTCCTCGAGATCTTCCGGCAGTACACCCGCGAGCTGCAGCGGGCGAACGCGTTCGACTTCGACGACCTCATCGCGCAGACGGTGTACCTGTTCCGCGCGTTCCCGCACGTGGCGGCAGAGTACCAGCGGCGGTTCCGCCACGTGCTCGTCGACGAGTACCAAGACACGAACCACGCGCAGTACGCGCTGATCCGCGAGCTGACGCGGCCGGTCGACCCCGAGCACGTCGACGAGCTCGAGCGCGGCGGGCAGTTCGTGCACACGATGCGCGACGGCAGCGGGCGCATCCCCGGCGCCTCGCTCACGGTGGTCGGCGACAGCGACCAGTCGATCTACGCGTTCCGCGGGGCCGACATCCGCAACATCGTCGAGTTCGAGCGCGACTTCCCGAACAGCAAGGTGATCCTGCTCGAGCAGAACTACCGCTCGACGCAGACGATCCTCGACGCCGCCAACGCGGTCATCGCGAACAACTTCGACCGTCAGGCCAAGAACCTCTTCACGACGGTCGGTGCCGGCGAGAAGATCACCGGGTTCACCGGGTACACCGGGCACGACGAGGCGCAGTTCGTCGCCGACGAGGTCGCGAAGCTGCACGACGAGGGCATGCAGTACCGCGACATGGCGGTCTTCTACCGCACCAACTCGCAGACCCGTGCGCTGGAGGAGATCTTCATCCGCTCGGCGATCCCGTACCGGGTGCTGGGCGGCACGAAGTTCTACGAGCGCGCCGAGATCAAGGATGCGATGGCGTACCTCATCACGGTGGCGAACCCGGCCGACCCGATGGCGCTGCGCCGCATCATGAACGTGCCGAAGCGCGGCATCGGCCCGGCGACCGAGACGGCCATGCAGCGGTGGGCCGACCAGCACGAGGCGCCGCTGCGCGACGCCCTCCGCCACGCCGACCAGCTGGGCCTCGGCCCCAAGGTCACGGGCGCGATCACGGGCCTGGCCACGCTCCTCGACGAGGTGCAGGCGACGGCCGCCACGGCGCCGGTGCACGAGATCCTGCAGAGGCTCGTCGACGGCAGCGGCCTCGTCGAGGTGCTGCGTGCCTCGAAGGACCCTCAGGACGAGGCGCGGGCCGAGAACATCGAGGAGCTCGTGGCGGTGACGAAGGAGTTCCAGCGGAACAACCCCGACGGCACCCTGCTCGACTTCCTCACCGAGGTGACGCTCGTCGCCGCGGCGGACGACCTCGACGACTCGAGCGGCACCGTGTCGCTCATGACGCTGCACACGGCGAAGGGCCTCGAGTACGAGGCGGTGTTCCTCACGGGCGTCGAAGAAGACCTGCTGCCGCACCGCATGTCGGCGGGGGAGCCCGGTGGTCCCTCGGAGGAGCGCCGGCTGTTCTACGTCGGCATCACGCGGGCGCGCAAGCGGCTGTTCCTCTCGCTAGCCATGACGCGCGCGCAGTTCGGTGAGGTGAACGTGGCGATGCCGTCGCGGTACCTGCAAGAGATCCCGGGCGAGCTGATCGACTGGAAGCAGTCGCCCGGCGACGCGACGAGCCGCGGCGGCACCGAGCCGCGGGCGCTCAACGCGCGGCGCGGCTTCGGCGGCGGCAGTGGCGGCGGCGGGATGCGCGGCGCCGGTGGGTACGGCGGCGGCAGCTACGACCGGTCGACCGCGGCGGCGAAGACGAAGCCGAAGACCGAGTGGGCGAACCGGGTCACGGGTCAGGTGCGCGACAATGGCGACATGGAGCTCGAGGCGGGCGACCGCATCAGCCACGTCGACTTCGGCGAGGGACGCGTCATGGCCGTCACAGGAGCCGGTGCCAAGCGCATCGCGGAGGTCGCGTTCGACACGGCGGGCCGCAAGAAGCTGCTCATCAAGGTCGCGCCGATCGAGAAGCTGTAAGGGGCGGGTCCTCAAGGGGCTCGTGGCCTGCGGCCCGGGCGTCCGTCCGAGGCTGCTGGCTGGTCCCGGTCCTGGGTGCTGCCCGCCGCGCGGCGCTCGCACCGTGTGCGCCGACGGCGTGGTCGACGGCTCGCGAGGTCCGGCCCGCGCCGGAGGACCACGGCGGTGACCGTGCCCACCACGGCGAACCAGACGGCGCTCGCGACGACGGCCCAGGGACTGGCACCGATCAGCACGTCCGCGACCCTTCTGCCGGGTGCCCCACGGTGACCACGAGGTCGCCGAGCGCGATCACGGAGCCGGGCGGCGCCTCCTGAGCCAGGCCCGGGACGAGCTGCGCGACCACGTCGTCGGGCGTCGTCACGGTGGTGCCGTTGCCGGAGCCCAGGTCGGTCACCGTGACCCCGCCGTCCGTCGGCTCCAGGAGGGCGTGGTCCCGCGACACGGAACGGGTCGGGTCGGCGAGCACGAGGGTGGCGACGCCGTGCCGGGGTCGCGGTGCCCTGCCGACGGAGGTCGCACGGCGGAGGGCGAGGGGCGTGCCGTCCGGGAGGAGCAGGGTCGCTCCCGCGGGCATCGCCGCCACGGGGGACGGGACGTGCCCGCGTCGCGTGAGCTCGAGCGCGGGAGGCAACCCCGTGACCACCTGCTGGGAGTCCGATCGTCGGGGTGGCAGCGTCGCCACGTCGCACTCGGTGCCGTCCCGCCGCGCTCGCCGGAGCTCGTCGAGGGGCGTGGGAGGGCAGCCCTCCCTCCCTGGGGCCGTCTTCTCCCGCCTCGTCCACAGGCTCCGTACCGACATTTGACAGACGATACACGGAACGCCACTGTGGGCGGACTGGTCGGGACAGCCCCGACCGGTCCGACCAGAAGGGCACCCCATGGCGAACGTCTCCGTCACCTACGACGACCTCCGCACCCAGGCCACGCAGCTGCGCAACGGCCAGCGCTCCATCGAGGACCAGCTCTCGCAGCTCAAGGGCCAGATCGACGGCCTCCTGTCGTCCGGCTACGTCACCGATCGGTCGTCGAAGGCGTTCGACACGACGTACCAGGACTTCACGAGCGGGGCGACGCAGACGATCGGGGCCATCGACGGGCTCGCCGCGTTCCTCGAGGGCGCGGCGAACGCCCTCCAGAGCACCGACGAGCAGCTGGCCAGCAGCCTGCGCTGATCCCGGGGCCGGACCCTCGCGCGGGTCGAGCGCTCCGGCCCCCACCCGCCGGGCACCGCCACGGGCGGTGCCCGGCCCGATCTCGAGGAGGGTCCGTGTCCGGACGCCTGAACTACGACGGCGCCGTCCTGTCGGCGCTGTGGGCCGATCTCGTCGCCGTGAAGGCGGCGCTCTCGTCGGCCACCGACGACGCCTCAGCCCTGGCCGACGCGGTCGGGCACGCGGCCCTCGCGGCCCGCGTGCGGTCGTTCTCGACGACGTGGGACGACCTGCGGGCCGACCTCGTCGAGTCGATCGGCGGCCTCGCCGAGGCGGCGCGGCAGATCGACGACGCGTTCGGCGCGACCGACGCCGACCTGCGTGCTGCGCTGCTCGGGAGCCACCGATGAGCGCGTCGCTGGCCGTGCCCGGCGACCCGGACGTCGTCGCCTCGCTCGCACGGCAGTACGCGAGCGTCGCCCGGGTCATGCTCGACGCCTCGTCGCGCCTGCGGGCGCTCGACGGCGACGGGTCGCGCAGCGACGCCGTCGAGGCCTTCCTGGCGAAGGCCGACGACCTCGCCGAGCGCCTGGGGCGCGTGCGGGGTCGCTACGACGAAGCGGGCGCCGCCCTGCTCGAGTACTCGGGCGCCCTGCGCCTCGCCGTCGACGACGCCGTCGCCGCGAGCCGCGCTCGGGTGTCCGCCGAGGACGACCTCGCGCTGGCGGAGAAGCTCCGCCGCTACCACCAGGACGCCGCCGACGCCACGGAGGAAGGCGCCCTCAAGGACCACGACCAACGGCAGGCCGACCGGCAGCGCTACCTCGCCGACGAGGCGGCGTGGAGGGTGACCGCTGCCCACAGGAGGCTCGACACGGCCCGCGAGGACCGCGACCGGGCCGCCGAGCGCGCCGTCGCCCGCCTCGACGTCGCCACGGACGACGGCATCCGGGACGCCGTCTTCGACGACTTCGCGGGATGGATGGAGGAGAACGATGCGTGGATCTCCGACGTGCTGGACGTCATGGGCAACGTGTGCATCGTGCTCACGGTGCTGTCCTTCTTCTTCCCCCTGGCCTGGATCGGGCTGGCCCTCGTCGCCCTCACCGTCGCCATCGCGGTCGGAGCGACCGCGCGGGCCGCGGCAGGGACGGGCTCCTGGGCCGAGGCCGTCCTCGCCCTGGCGTCCTGCGCGACGATGGGCGTCGGCGGTGCGCTGAGTGGCACGGTGAGAGCGGAGCTCTCATCGCTTCGGGCCACCAGGACCGCCGCCCTCGAGGCCGCCGGTGCGCCTCCGAGTTTTGCGACGGCGTGGATGCGCAAGACGTTCACTCGCTACGAGGGGAGGTCGAGGACCAGCGAGCTGTTCCTCGCGCTGGGCGACTCCGATGTAGCGCACGCTCTCTGGCTGACGAAGAGGCCCCGACCAGGAGAGGTCGCCGGGGACGCGGAGGCGCTCCTCGGTGCGGTTCGCCGGGCCAGGAGCTTCAGCGCTGCCTCCACCGCATGGGACGTCGCATCCGAGGCCATCGGTTGGTTCGGCTGGTCCACGTGGATCGAACAGCAGACCACGCGACGCATCCCCTTGGGGACACGCTGGTGATCGACGCCACTCGTCGAGACGTCCGAGACCTCATGCGTTGGTCGAGGGGCGAGGGGGTGGTCCGCGCCCTGGCCCTCTACCCCACGATCTGCGTGGTACTCACCATCACCGCCTATCGCGCCCACGGTGAGTTCCTCGCCCCGCTCGACGGCAGGTCGATCTACGGGGACCACCTCCTCGCTTCCAGCCAGGATTGGCCTCGTTTCGTCGTGCCGCAGGGGGTCTACTGGTTCGGCATCCTGCCCGTTCTCGTCGTGACCGTGCTCTGGGTGCTCGATCGTCCGGCTCGGCACCTTCCCGAGGCCGCGGTGCTCGTCCCGTTCCTGCTGCTCGACGCGGTCCTGACAGCCATGCTCAGCACGGCCTTCCTCGACCTCGAGGAGTGGCCGCACGACCTGTGGATCGCGTCCGTGGTCATGGCGGCCTGTGCCGTCGTCGTCCTGGTCGTGGCGGCACGTCGACGTCGTCGGCGACGACGGGAGGCCCGGTCGTGACCGGTCGTCGCTCGGGGGTGCCCGCCGCCCCCGTCTCGTACGCCCTGTCGATCCCCCTCGGGTGGATCCGCCTACCGGGCCGCCTGGACCGCGAGGCCACGATCCAGGCCGTGCTCGACCAGGTGGACGACGTCGAGGCCGGAGTGCCGGGCTGGCGCGACGAGCTCGGCTCGGTGCTGGACGACGCCTTCCGGGTCGACACGGGGCGTCGCGTGCTCGACGCCTACGTCCCCCAGGGCGCGCTGCCGGGCACTCGGGTCAGCTGCAGCGTCGTCGTGTCCGTGGTCGACCTCGCCCCTCCGGGCGGCGACCCCGACCGGTTGCTCCTGCACCGTGCGGCCGTCCACGGCGGGGAGCTGCTCGACCTCGACGGGAGCCCGGCCGTGCGCTGGGCCGAGCCGCCGGGGCGGGGGCGGGGCGCGACTCCTGCGCGGGGGAACGAGCTCGCGCGCGACCACGTGCTGGCCAGGATCCCCGGTCGCTCGGACCTCCTGTTGGGCATCACCGCCTCCGTGGTGAGCGACGACGCCCACGACGCCACCACGGCGTCGCCCGCGACCGGCCAGCTCGTCGAGGCCCTGCGGCTGGTCTTCGCGGCGATGACGAGCTCCTTCTCGTGGGTGGCCGAGCCCCTCGGCTCCTCGAACCCGCGGTCGTGAGGATCACGCTCACCGGCACGGACCGTGCCTCGGGGCGTTCGGGCGACGTCGTCGTGCACGTCCGCCCCGGCGCCACCGTGGGCGAGCTCGTCCAGGAGGTCGCCTCCACGCTCGGCCTGCCACCGAGCGCCGTCGCGGGGTCGACCGTCGACGGGCGCGCCGTCGACCCGGCCCGGCCGGTCGCCGACGGCGAGGTCCTCGACGGCGCGCACGTGGAGCTCGGCGACGGGCCGACGAGGGTGCCGCTGCCCGCCGACCTGGTGACGCTGCAGGTGATCGGCGGGTCCGGGGCCGGGACCGTGCACGTGCTCGCCCCCGGTGCAGCCTTCGTCGGCAGCTCGCCGGAGGCGACCGTCCGCCTGGACGACGAGGACGTCCCGGAGCTGGCGGCCGTGCTCGAGGTCGACGCCGGCGGGCGCGTCGAGCTCCGTCCCGTGCCGGGTGTGGAGGCGAGCCTGGAGGGTGAGCCCGTCGACGGCGCCCGCCCGTTCCCCGAGGGCAGCGTCCTCCGTCTCGGCGGCACGCTCCTGTCGGTCGCCGTGCCGACCCCGCTCGCCGCGTTGAGCGTGACCGAGGGCGGGGGCACCCTCGACCTGACCCGTCCGCCGCGCCTCCTGCCGGTCCCGTCCGACACGGTCTTCCGGTTGCCGGCCGAGCCGGAGACGCCCCCGCGGCGCCCCGTCCCGATCATCGCCGCGATCGCCCCCGTCGTCATGGCGGTCGTCATGGTGACGGTCTTCGGCAACGTCGCGTTCCTGGCCTTCGGCCTCATGTCGCCGCTCGTGCTGCTCGGCAACTTCCTCTACGACCGCCGGAACGGGCGGGCCGCGCACCGGCGGCGCCTGGAGCAGCACGCGGAGAAGACCGCGGTCGTCGAGGCGGACGCCGCCGCCGCGGTGCGCACCGTCCAGCACCAGCGCCGGGCGAGCGCCCCCGATCCTGCGGCGGTCCTCGACCTCGCCGTGCGTCGGCGCGCCCGTCTGTGGGAGCGCCGTCCCAGCGACCCCGACCACCTGACGGTGCGGGTCGGGACGGTCGACGCCCCGTCGGGCGTGGTGGTGGAGGACCCGGCCGAGCCGGAGCACCGCAGGCGCGTCGAGAGGATCGCGAGGCACGTGCCCGCGACCGTGTCCCTCCGTGAGGCGGGCGTGACCGGGATCGCCGGCCTCCGCGCCGACGTGCGGGACCTGGCCGTGTCCTGCGTGGGACAGCTCGCGGCCCTGCACAGCCCTCGCGACCTCGAGATCGTGGTGCTCACGGACGGCGAGGCCGAGGGCACGTGGTCGTTCGTGCGCTGGCTGCCGCACGCCCGCACGCTCGACGACGAGCTCCCGCCCGTGCGGATCGGCAACGACGCCGAGACGTCGGCGCACCGGGTCGCCGAGCTCGTCCGACGCCTCGACGAACGACGCCGCGCGGTCGAGGGCGACCGCGACGCGGCGCCCGGTCCGGCCGTCGTCGTGGTGGTCGACGGCGCTCGTCGGCTCCGCGCGCTGCCCGGCCTCGTGCGCGTGCTGAAGGAGGGACCGCGTCTGGGCGTCCACGCCCTCTGCCTCGAGACCGAGGGCAGGTCGCTGCCGGAGGAGTGCTCGACGGTGGTGGCCGCGGGGCGCCACCGGCACGTCGTCACGTCGCAGCGCGCGCCGGTGCTGCCGGACGTGCTCGCCGACGAGCTGCCCGAGGGATGGGCCGACCTGGTGGCGCGGTCCCTCGCGCCGCTCGTCGACGTCGAGGACGACGACGCCGGTGCCGGGCTGCCGTCGTCGTCGCGCCTCCTGGACGTGCTCGACCTGGAGCCGCCCACGCCCGCCGGCGTGCTGGCCCGCTGGGCGCCGGGCGGGAGCACCGAGGCCGTCGTGGGCGAGAGCCTCGACGGCGCCTTCGCGCTCGACCTGCGTCGGGACGGGCCGCACGCCCTCGTGGCCGGCACGACGGGCTCCGGCAAGTCGGAGCTGCTGCAGACGCTCGTCGCGTCCCTCGCCGTCGTCAACGCCCCCGAGACCATGACGTTCGTGCTCGTCGACTACAAGGGCGGGGCGGCGTTCCGCGACGTCGAGGGTCTCCCGCACACCGTGGGCATGGTCACCGACCTCGACGCGCACCTCGTCGGCCGGGCGCTCGCGTCGCTCGGTGCCGAGCTGCGTCGGCGTGAGCACGTCCTCGCGGCGGTCGGCTGCAAGGACCTCGAGGACCACGCCGACCTGCGCCGGAGGGAGCCGTCCTCGACGCCGCCGTTGCCGCGCCTCCTGATCGTCATCGACGAGTTCGCGAGCCTGGTGCGCGAACTGCCGGACTTCGTGCCCGGGCTCGTCGACGTCGCCCGGCGCGGCCGGTCCCTGGGCATCCACCTCGTGCTGGCGACGCAGCGACCGGCAGGGGTCATCTCGTCCGAGATGCGGGCGAACACGAACCTGCGCATCGCCCTGCGCGTCACGGACGCGGCCGAGAGCGTGGACGTGCTCGACGCCCCCGACGCCGGCGGGATCGCGAAGGCGACGCCCGGCCGCGCCTACGTGCGACTGGGGGCGGGTGCCCTGCTGCCGTTCCAGGCGGGCAGGGTCGGCGGGCGCCGACCGGGTGCGGTGGCGACGGCAGGAGGCCCGCCCACCTGGGCGACGCGCCTCACCTGGGCGACGCTCGGGCGCCCCCTGCCCGGGCCTCCTGTCGCCCCCGTGGCCGAGGAGGACCCGCGCACGGACCTGCAGGAGCTGGTCGCCGCGATCCGGGGCGCCGTCGAGCACCGAGGTGACCCTCCGCCGCACCGGCCGTGGCTCGACCCGCTGCCCGAGCGGGTGGTGCTCGCCGACCTCGACCAGCCGGTCGCCCGACGTGCCGACGCTCTGCCGCCCGCCCCGTTCGCGCTGCAGGACGTCCCCGACCAGCAGGCCCGCCGCGTGCTCGCCCTCGACCTCGAGACCGCCACCCACCTCTCGGTGGTCGGCTCGGCGCGCAGCGGCCGGTCGCAGTTCCTGCGGACCCTGGCGGGCAGCCTCGCGGCACGCCTCGGCGTCGGGGACCTGCACCTGTACGGCATCGACTGCGGCGGCGGCGCCCTGCTGCCGCTGGTCCGGTTGCCGCACACGGGCGCCGTCGTGCAACGGACCGAGACCGAACGCCTGCAGCGCCTCCTGACCCGGCTGACGACGCTCGTCGAGGACCGCCAGCACCTGCTCGCCGCGGGCGGCTGGGCCGATGTCGGCGAGCAGCGGGCGAGCGTCGCCGAGCCGGAGCGCCTGCCGCACGTGGTCGTGCTGCTCGACCGGTGGGACGGGTTCGTGACCAGCATCGGCGAGCTCGACAACGGGGCCGCCGTCGACCAGGTGCACGCCCTCCTGCGGGACGGCGCCGGGGTCGGCGTGCACCTCGTCCTCACGGGCGACCGCACGCTCGTCGGCAGCCGCATGGGCTCGCTGGTCGACGACGTGCTGGTGCTGCGTCAGGCCGACCGCGGCGACTACGCGATCGCCGGCCTGGACCCGCGTTCCCTGCCCGACGTCGTGCCCGGCGGCCGCTGCTTCTCGGTGCCCTCGGGCGTCGAGGCCCAGGTCGCGCTGCTCGTCGAGGATCCTTCCGGTCGTGCCCAGGCGGCTGCCCTCGAGGAGATCGCGGAGCGCACCGCCGATCGGGACCGACCGGTCCCGGGGAGCCGTCGCCCCTTCCGGCTGGACCGCCTCGGCGGGCCGGTCACGTTCGCCGACGCTTGGGAGCGTCGCCCCGTCGAGGGCTCCGGCGCCTTCGCCCTGGTCGGGGTCGGTGGGGACGAGCTCACGGCGGTGGGGCCCGACCTGTCGTGCGGCCCGGGGACCTTCCTCGTGGCGGGCCCCGCGCGGAGCGGGCGCAGCACCCTGCTCGCCGCGATGGTGCGGTCCCTGCTGGAGCAACGACGCGAGGTCGTCGTGGTCGCCCCTCGGCCTTCGCCCCTCCGCGCGCTCGAGGGCTCCGACGGGGTGCTCGCGGTGGTGCCGGGCGAGCCGACGGAGGACGACCTCGCCCGGTGGTTCGCCGAGGGGGCGCCGCCCCGCGTGCTCGTGGTCGACGACGCCGAGCTGATCCGGGCCCCGGCCGTGTCCGGCTGGCTCGCCCGGCAGGTGAAGACCTGCGCCGACCAGGGGCACGCGGTGGTGGCCGCGGCGACGACCTCGGACCTGGGCGGCTTCGGCGGGTGGACCCTGGAGCTCCGCAAGAACCGCGCCGGTGCCCTGCTCAGCCCGCAGCTCCCCACCGAGGGCGACCTGATCGGCGTCCGCCTGCCGCGCAGCGCGGCGAGCGAGAAGCTGCGGCCCGGCTCGGCGCTCGTGCACCTCGGCGACGGGGAGCTGGTGCCGGTGCAGGTCCCCCTGGGGTGAGCTGGGCACCGGCACCGGCACCGGCACCGGCACCGGCACCGGCACCGGTCCGGGACCCGTCACCGCGACCGACGCCGGACGAGGTGGGCGACGCGGAGGCCGACGAGCAGGAGCGCCCCGGCCAGGACCACGCCCAGGGCCAGCTGGCCCGTCGCCCCCGCGTCGCCGCCCGTGAAGGCCAGCACGGGCGGCGTCGCGCTCGGCGACGGCTGCTCGGGCTCCGGCTCGTCGGCGGGCTCCGGCGACTCCGGCGCCGGCTCCGGCTCGGGCACCAGGAACGACTCCGCCGCGTGGGCACGGTGGTCAGCGAAGGCCGGGACGACCCTGCTGCCGTCGTCGAGCTCGGCCGATCCCTCGCTCGAGAGCACGAAGACGTAGTGGCCGGGCCGGTCGACGCGCACGCAGGGCGTCTCGACCTCCCCGTCGGCGTGCACGGTGGTGACGACCTCGCCCGCCACGAGGTCGGGGACCTCCAGCAGGTCGGTGAGGTCCGCGCCCTCCGCGGGACGCTCGGCGAGCGGGCCGACGAGCGTGCTCGTCACCTCGACGCCGTCCTCGCCCACGAGGGCGTTGAGGCGGGCGACGGTGAGGGCGTCGGCGACGCAGGTCCCGGGACCGACCTCGGTCGCGCCTCCTGCCGCCACCGTCGAGACGATCGGGGTGAACGGCGCCAACGTCGTCTCGGGGGCGGTGCCGAAGCGCGAGGTCCAGGGGCGGAGGCGGTCGCCGCCCTCGGCCGGGCTGGTGTCGGCGGGGTCGATCGACTCGACCCAGGTGAACCACCCCGTCGACGGCAGCTCGCAGCCGGGCGTCGTGACGGTGCCCGGGCCGTCGGCGACCACGGTCTCGACCTCGCAGACCACGGGCGCGTCGGCCGGTGCCGCGTCGGCCTCGACGAGCGGCTCGAAGAAGGGCCCCAGCAGTCGGCTGCGGACCGTGACGGGCACCGGTCGGAGCTCGCCGTCGGCGCGGTACCGCCCCCACTCGTCGAGGAGCCCGTCGCCGCGCGCGACGTCGAGGGTGAGGCGGTCGGTGACCACCGTGCCGGCCTCGGCGACCGTGTCGCTCGCCTGCGTGACGACGCGCGGGGCGAACGGCAGGGGCGACACGGCCGTGGCGCTCGCCGAGCCGGCGGCTGCGGCGCTGACGCCGCCCGTGAAGAGGATCATCTGGCTGCCTGCAGCGCTCGACCCGACGGTGGCGACGCGGCCGTAGGGCAGGCCGTCGAACCGCACGCGGGCGCGGACGGACAGCTCCGCGCCGGGACCCGTGGCCCGCACGCGTACTTCCTCGCCGTTCTTCACGCGCCGCGAGCCGCCCGAGCCGTCGGTGAACTCGGCACCCTGCAGGGTCACCGTGCCCGCGTGACGGCCGGGGAGCGTGGTGGGGCCGCCGGTGACGAGGTCGGCGACGAGGTCGGCGCGGACCGAGCCCGTGCCGTCGTCGGCGAGGGAGACCGTGAGGGTCGCGTCCACCGATCGCGAGGCGCGGGCGGTGGCCTCGGCGAGCATGTCGTTCGCCCGCTGGAGCACGATCGGCCAGTGGTCGTTGGCGCGACCGGCGTAGTACCGCTGGCTGTGGCCGCCCAGGCCGGTGATGGTCCAGACGGCGAGCTGCCCGGCCGCTGCCGTGTCGGGGTCCTTCGTGCCGCCCCAGGTGCGCGCGATGTAGGCGAGGCGCGCGTGGTCCTCGCTCGAGACGCCGACGACGGCGTCACCGGTGGCCGTGTCGTACCGGTTGCCGACGGGGCTCCTCTTGCCCACCTCCAGGCAGAAGGCCTGGCGGCCGTCGTCGAGGCGATAGGTGCCGAGCCACGAGACGCCGTCGCCCCGCCAGAGGTGACCGGTGCCCGTGCTGGCCCCGGCGAGGGCGCGGGCAGGAGGTGCGGGGGCGACGAGCAGGACGGCGAGCGCCAGGAGGGCCGCCACGGCGGCGAGGGTGATCAAGGGCTGGGGGAGGGGGCCGCGTCGAGCGGCCGCAGTGCGTGGTGAGGACATGCCCACGACGGTGCCGCCCGTCGGCGGGGCGCTGCGGGCCTCCTGCGGGTGGCGGAGGATCAAGGGCGGTGTCGGCTACCTGTGCAGGATCGGTGGTCGTTGGCGCCGACCGACCTGGGCCGTGAGCGGACGGTGCCTGTGATGCCCATCGACGGACACTCGATGGCTGTCCAAAAGATGTCAGATCCTTGCGCTCGAGGCATTGTGCATGACGGATTCATATACGAAACTGTCTGCGACCTCGGCAGGTGCCCGAGGGAGAGGAGAGATCATGAGGAACGGAGAGGGGCGCGGGGTGCGTCGTCTGATGGGTGTCGCGAGTGCCACGGCCTTGGTGTTGTGCGGGATCGCGCTGCCGTCGACGTCGGCTGGTGCTGTCGGGACGGCGACCTCCGCGTCGGGCAGGGCTTCGGTTCGAGCCAGTGCCGGGCTTGGTGTCCACCGTGTCGGGGGCGGCACCTGGGAGTACGGCGTCTCCGGCGGCAAGGTCTGGTCGAAGTACCAGCACCCGAGATGGGTGCACAGGTCGACCGCGTGCTCGAGGACGAGCTGCGGCTACAGCAAATGGAAGTCACCGACCGTCCTCGCTGTGGCGTCGCACCCGAAGAGTCTCTACGGCAACACCGCGTACTGGGACGTCAGGTGACTCAGCGCATCGCCGCCACGACAGTACTCGCGGTCGTGGCGGCGATCGCCACGTCGGCCTGGCTCACCGTGCTCGTCGTCGCGAGCTACGAGTCCGGCTTGTCGGCCGCCGCGGGAGGACAGCTGTCCATCAGTGGAACCCCGGACGGGACGCGTGCCGAGATCGAGCGCGCGCTCGAGGGTGCAGCACGCGAGACCGGAGCCAGCCTGCTGCTCGCGCTCACCACCGAGACGCCCGAGGGGATCGACATCGTCTTCGTGCCCCTCGCCGGGGACGTCGAAGAGCCCGTGAGCCCGCGCGTCCACTACAGCTACGCGGCAGCGCAGGCCGCGGCCTCCGCCGACTTCCGGGGGTTCTACGCCACGGACGCCACGGGTCCACGGCTCGATGCGTTGGTGGAGGCCCTGAGCGAGAGGGGCTTCTCCGCGCAGGGTGTGACGGAGACCCTCGCGGGGCACCTCGTGTTCCACCTCACGGAGCCGGCGAACGCGCTCCTCGTCCTGAGCGTGGGCGTCCTCGTCCTCCAGGCCTTCGGCGCCGAAGCGGCCAGCCGCCGCCACGCGTCGTTCGTCCGTGCCACGGTCGGGTGGTCGCAGCTCCGTGATGCCGGGGTCGAGCTGCGAGGCCTCGCCGTCCTGATGGTCGTGGTGGTGGCGGTGGCCACGATCGGCGGCCTCGTCGTCTGGGGCATCGTCGGCGATCTGCGCCGACCCGGCCTGGTCCTTCCGCCCGCCGTCGCCCTCGTCGGCGCCACGTCGCTGGCACTCCTGGTGACGAGGGCGGCGTTCGCCCTCCGTCCGCCGCTGTCGAGCGGCACGCGAGGCGAACTCGTCCGACCCTGCGGTCAGCGGCAGGGCGCGCTGCGCCCTGGCGTCCACGTCGTCCTCACGGCCCTCGTCATCGTCGGGGTGCTGGCGACCGCCGGAGCGCTGCACGCGACACGTCGTGCCGTCGAGGCCGCCGTCCTGCTCGAGCCCTACGCCGACGCGAAGGTCCTGCGCGTCGGCATCGCCGGCGCCCTCGACGACGACTTCACCGTGGCGCTCGCCGACGTGACGCGGGAGCAGCTCGGCGCCGGGACGGCCGTGCTCCGGGACACGGGCGGCACGCCCGGCACGCTGGTCGTGACCCCGGACGGCGAAGGGGCGCAGGAGGGGGCAGCGGTTCTCTGGGCACGCGCCGCCCCGAGCGCCGCCGAGCTGGCCGACCTGTCGTTCGAGCTCACCGCCGACGTCTTCGCCGACGGTGCTCCGCTCGGACCGCCAGCGGACCCCGTCGTGGCGTTCGACGTGCACGAGGTGGACGATCCGGCCCGCGCGGCGGGCGTCCGTGAGGCGGAGCTCCTGCCCGACGTCGTGCCCTTCGACGTCGTCGTGCAGGTGCCCCTCGACCAGCTCGCCGACGACGTGCTCGGGACGGCCGCCGGCAACGGACGGGTCCTCTTCGAGTCCTCCGACTCGGTCGACGCCGCACTGGCGCAGCGCGGTGCCGCCGGGTTCGTCCAGGCGTGGAACACGGTCGGCGACGAGGTCGCCCTCGTGCTCGCACGGTGCCGTCGAGCGACCCTCGTGGCGACCGCTGCCGCGCTCCTCACGCTCGCGCTCCTGCTCGTGTCGACGGTGAGAGCCGCCCTCGAGCACGTCCGCAGCGGGCGTCAGGAGCGACGCGTCCTGCGGACCGTGGGGCGGACCTCCTGGACCTCCGACCGCGGGCCGGTGACGCGACGGGCCGCCCTCACCGGAGGTGCCGCCGCTGCCGTGGTCCCTCTCGTCGTCCTCCTCGCGCGGGTCCCGCCGGTCGGCGCCGTGGCGACGGGCGCGACCGTCACGATCGCCGAGCTCGTCGTGTTCGCGACGACCGTCGCACTCGCCCGGCTCCGGGCCCGGACGGAGGAGGTGCGACATGGTCACGTCCTCTGACGGCCTCGTCGTCGACCAGCTCGTGGCCGCGATCGGGACCCGCCACCTCTGGGGACCCCTCGACGTGCGGGTGCCCCCTGGCGGGTCGCTCGCGGTCGTGGGCCCCAACGGCAGCGGCAAGTCGTCGTTGCTCGCCTGCCTCGGCGGCCTGCGCCCTCCGCAGAGCGGCTCGGTCCGCTGGCGCGGGACGACCCTCACCGGCGCGCGGAGGCGGACGCACCAGCGGTTCCTCCGCGACGACTGCGGGATCGTCCTGCAAGAAGGATCCCTCGTGCCCGACTGGACCGTGCGACGGAACGTCGACGTCGTCCGACCGCGCGGCGTGTCCCGTCGCGAACGGGCACGCCGGGTCGAGGGAGCCCTGACGCGGCTCGGGCTCGCCGACCGCGGTCCTGACGTGCTGACGCAGCTGAGCGGTGGTGAACGGCAGAGGGCCACGGCCGCACGGCTGCTGGTCCAGCAGCCCTCCCTCGTGGTGGCCGACGAGATGACCTCGGCCCTCGACCCCGAGGGGCGGCGGTCCGTCCTCGACGCCCTGGCCTCCCTGCGCGACCGAGGCGCCGTCGTGGTCCTCGCCACCCACGACGACGCCGTCACCCGCTGGTGCGGTCAGTTCCTCGAGCTCCCCGGGGGCGACCTCCACCAGGTCTGAACGCACGGAGGGGACCTGCGCTCAGCGCAGGTCCCCTCTCGTCGTCATCGCAGGAACAGGCGTGCCGCCCGGGCCCACGAGCGGCCGCTACTCCGTCTCGTCGAGGTCGACGTCCTCGCCGGCGAGCTCGTTGTCGGCGAGGTCGGGGCTGCCCTCCTTGGGCGCGCCGCCCGTGGGGCCGTCGTTGTGCTCGCCGATGCCGGGGAGCACCGTCTCGCCGGCGACCGCGTCGTTCGTCGCGATCTGCTGGCTCTCGGCGAAGTCCTTCTCCTCGTCGTACGGCTGGTCGCCGCTGGCGGCGGGGACGTGGGTGTCGCTCATGATGGGTCCTCTCGTCGTGGTGCCCCGGGGCCGGGGCGGGTGCCCCGGGCTCGGGGCCGGTGGTGCAGGTCGGGCGGGGCGGCTCAGCCCTGGTCGGCGTCGTCCGAGGTCTCGGGGTCGTCGGCGAGGCCGAGCTGCTGCATCAGGCCGGCCTGGTCGGTCGAGCCCCAGCGCTCGACGATGAGGCCGTCCTCGTCGAACCGCGCGACCTGGATGCCGCGCACGGTGAACGCGTTGCCGGTGCCCGGGTGGCCCTGGAACGGCCCGGTGTGCGTGCCCGAGATGGTGAAGACCGCGGTGACGTGCTCGTCGTCGGCGACGATCGGGTCGGCCTCGAGCGTCACGTCGGGGAAGGCCGTGAAGAACTCGGTCCAGAACTGCTGGATGCCCTCGACGCCGGGCGCCTGGTCGGGTGCGGGGTCGTGGTCGACGACGTCGCGGTGGAAGCCCTCGGTGAGGCGCGAGACGTCCTTCGCGGCGAGGATGCCGCCCAGCGTCTCCTGGGTGGCGAGGTTGGTGTCCTTCGACATGGTGCTCCTTCGGTCGTGCTGGTCGTGCTGCGGTCGGGTCCCTCTCGTCTACTCCGCGCCTCCTGCGCCGTCGTGCGCGACCTCCCAGCGCACGTCCGGCGGGGGAGGACTAGACCGCCTCGAGCAGGTCGTGGTCGCGGACGCTGCTCACCGAGAGCACCTTGTACCCGGCCGACTCGAAGAAGACGGTCAGGTGGTCGCCGTCCTGGCTCATGACGGTGCCCTCGCCCCAGGTGCCGTGCTGCACGCGGGTCTGCGGCGCGTAGAGGAGGTCCTCGTCCTGCTCGGTGGGGAGCTCCGTCGGCGCCCCGGTCGCCTCGCGCTCCTCGGCGGCCGCGCAGCCGTCGCAGTTGCCGCAGCGCTCGGGCGCCTCCTCGCCGAAGTAGCCGAGCAGGAACCGGCGACGGCAGCCGGGCGACTCGGCGTAGGTGCGCATCATGGCGATGCGCGACTCCTCGACCTTCTCGCGCATCGCGGCGAGGTCGCGCGCGCTCTCGGCGGCCTCGTCGGCCGTGATGCCGTCGACGACGGTGAAGCCCTTCCTCGACTCCTGGATCGCGCCGGCCTCGAGCAGCAGGTCGACGAACCGGCCGACCGAGCGCGGCGACTTGGCGGCTTCCTTGGCGATGGCGGTCCGCTTCACCGGGCCGCCCGCCGCGCCGATCACGGTGAACACGCCCTTGAGGTCGGCCCGGCCGGGCAGGCCCGAGGCGAAGAACCTCCGCAGCGCGAGGTCCTCGGGGCGGTAGAAGAGGGTGGTCCGGGCGTCGTCGCCGTCACGCCCGGCCCGTCCGATCTCCTGGTAGAACTCGTCGAGCGAGGCGGGCACGTCGGCGTGCACGACGAAGCGGATGTCGGGCTTGTCGATGCCCATGCCGAACGCGCTCGTGGCGCACACGACGTCGATCTCGGCGTCGTGGAACCGCGCGTGCAGGTCGCCGCGCTCCGCCGAGCGGAGGCCGCCGTGGTACGCGACGACGGTGCGGTCGGGCATGCGCTCGGCGAGCTCGGCCGCGTACGCCTCCGTCTCCTTGCGGGTGGCGACGTAGACGATGCCGGGCGTGGTGCTCTCGGCGACGAGGTCGACGATCGCGCGGTGCTTCTCGGCGTCGTCCTCGTGGCGCACGACCTCGAGCGACAGGTTGGGCCGGTCGAAGCCCTGACTGAGCAGCAGCGGGTCGTGCAGGCGCAACCGCTCGACGATTTCGTCGCGCACCGGGCCCGAGCCGGTGGCCGTGAGGGCGAGGACGGGCGGTCGGCCCAGCCGCTCGACGATCTCGCCGAGGTGCAGGTAGTCGGGCCGGAAGTCGTGCCCCCACGACGACACGCAGTGCGCCTCGTCGACGACGAAGAGCGACACGTGCGCCGCCGCGAGCCGGTCGACGGTCTCGTCGCGCGCCAGCTGCTCGGGCGCGAGGAAGAGGTAGGTCACCTCGCCCGCGGCGACGGCCTCCCAGGTCGCGTCGTTCTCGGCCTCGGTGTGCCCCGAGTTGACGTCGCGGGCAGGAGGCGCGTCCCGCTTGCCGACGAGGCCCGCCACCTGGTCGGCCTGCAGCGCGATGAGCGGTGAGACGACGACGGTGAGGCCGTCGAGGATCGCTCCGGCGACCTGGTAGATGGCGCTCTTGCCGAAGCCGGTGGGCATGACGCCCACGCAGTCGCGCCCGCCGACGACGGCCTCCATGGCCTCCAGCTGGGCGGGGTGCAGCTCGTCCCAGCCGAAGAGGTCCGCCGCGGTGCGGACGAGGTCGTCGGTCGTGGGGTGGTCGGGGGTGGTGCGGGTTCTGCTCACCGGACAATCGAGCGCCCGGCCGGGGCGACACGCGCAGCCTTGCCAGGCATCCGCCAGCGCTCCCGTACCCCGTGCCGGGCGAGTCGCGCATCCTGCCCGCCCCCGCCTGGGGAGCACCTGCACGCAGCCGTCCGTGGCGCGCAGGAGGCCCGCGACAGACAGGCGCTCCGGTCGCGCCGCTAGGCTGGTGGGCGGCCCGTCGTCCCGCTGCTGAGAGACATCCTCGCCGCGCGACGCACCATGGTTGACGACGCAGCGATGCGGATTGGAAGAACAGCGTGGATCTTTTCGAGTACCAGGCCAGGGACCTCTTCGAGCGGCACGGCGTCCCCGTGCTGCCCGGCGTCGTCGCCGACACCCCGGAGGAGGCCCGCGCGGCTGCGGAGCAGCTGGGCGGCGTCACGGTCGTCAAGGCCCAGGTCAAGGTCGGCGGCCGCGGCAAGGCCGGTGGCGTGAAGGTCGCGAAGAGCCCCGACGAGGCGCGGGCCGCGGCCGAGGCGATCCTGGGGCTCGACATCAAGGGCCACGAGGTGCGCCGCGTCATGGTCGCCGGCGGTGCCCGCATCGCGCGCGAGTTCTACTTCTCGGTGCTGCTCGACCGTGCCGAGCGCTCGTACCTCTCGCTGTGCAGCGTCGAGGGCGGCGTCGAGATCGAGCAGCTCGCCGTCGAGAAGCCCGAGGCCCTGGCCCGCGTCCAGGTCGACCCGAGCGAGGGCATCGACCTCGCGAAGGCCGAGCAGATCGCCCGGGCCGGCGGCTTCGACGACGAGCTCGTCGCGAAGGTCGCCCCCGTGCTCGTGAAGCTCTACGAGGTCTTCGAGCAGGAGGACGCCACGCTCGTCGAGGTCAACCCGCTCGTGCTCACCGAGGAGGGCGACGTCATCGCCCTCGACGGCAAGGTCACGCTCGACGAGAACGCCGGGTTCCGCCACCCCGAGCACGCCGAGCTGGAGGACGCCGCGGCGGCCGACCCGCTCGAGGCGAAGGCCAAGGCCGCCGACCTCAACTACGTGAAGCTCGACGGTCAGGTCGGCATCATCGGCAACGGCGCCGGGCTCGTCATGTCGACGCTCGACGTCGTCGCCTACGCCGGCGAGCGCCACGGCGGGGTCACCCCCGCGAACTTCCTCGACATCGGCGGCGGGGCCTCGGCCGAGGTGATGGCCGCCGGCCTCGACGTGATCCTCGGCGACGAGCAGGTCAAGAGCGTCTTCGTCAACGTCTTCGGCGGCATCACCGCGTGCGACGCCGTCGCCAACGGCATCGTCGCGGCGCTGGGCATCCTGGGCGACTCCGCCACCAAGCCGCTCGTCGTGCGCCTCGACGGCAACCGCGTCGACGAGGGCCGGCGCATCCTGGCGGAGGCGGCCCACCCGCTCGTCACCGTCGTCGCGACCATGGACGAGGCCGCCGACAAGGCCGCCGAGCTGGCATCGAAGTAAGGACCGAGAGAACAATGTCGATCTTCCTCAACAAGGACAGCAAGGTCATCGTCCAGGGCATCACCGGCGGCGAGGGCACCAAGCACACCGCGCTCATGCTCGCGGCCGGCACCCAGGTCGTCGGCGGCGTCAACGCGCGCAAGGCCGGCACGACCGTCACCCACGGCGACGTCGAGCTGCCGGTCTACGGCACGGTCGCCGAGGCCGTCGCCGAGACCGGCGCCGACGTCTCGATCGTCTTCGTGCCGCCGGCCTTCGCGAAGGACGCCGTCGTCGAGGCCGTCGAGGCCGAGGTGCCGCTCGTCGTCGTCATCACCGAGGGCATCCCGGTGCAGGACGCCGCCGAGTTCTGGGCGCTCGCGAAGGCGAAGGGCACGACCCGCATCATCGGCCCGAACTGCCCGGGGATCATCACGCCCGGCGAGTCGCTCGTGGGCATCACCCCGGCCAGCATCACCGGCAAGGGCCCCATCGGCCTCGTCTCGAAGTCGGGCACCCTGACCTACCAGATGATGTTCGAGCTCCGCGACCTCGGCTTCTCGACGGCCATCGGCATCGGCGGCGACCCCGTCATCGGCACGACGCACATCGACGCGCTCGCCGCGTTCGAGGCCGACCCCGAGACGAAGGCCATCGTCATGATCGGCGAGATCGGCGGCGACGCCGAGGAGCGCGCCGCCGACTTCATCGCGGCGAACGTCACCAAGCCGGTCGTCGGCTACGTGGCCGGCTTCACGGCGCCCGAGGGCAAGACCATGGGCCACGCGGGCGCCATCGTCTCGGGCTCGGCGGGCACCGCGCAGGCGAAGAAGGAGGCCCTCGAGGCCGCCGGCGTCAAGGTCGGCAAGACGCCGAGCGAGACCGCCGCCCTGCTGCGCGAGGCCTACGCCGCGCTCGGCGAGTAGCCCCTCGGGGCGCGCCGACGCGTGCCCTCCCTCGACGGGCGTGCCCGTCGTCCCCGGTCCGCCTCGGTGGACCGTCGACGACGGACACGCCCGTCGTCGCGTGCGGCGACCCGCGCCGGCGGCGGGGCACGGGCTGGTCGGTGCCGGCCGCAGGTACAGTCGAGCCCGATGAACCGCCCCTCCACCGCCGTCCTCGCCGTGCTCGAGGCCCTCCTCGTGGTGGGCATCGGCGTCGGCCTGCCCGTGGCCGTCCTCAGCCTCCTCTGGGGGTTCCAGTACGGCCTGCAGATCGACTGGATCGTCTTCTGGCGCGCCGCCGTCGACGTCTGGCTCGTCGGCCACGGCGTCGACCTCACGCTGACGCTCGCGCCCGAGGCGGCGGCGGCCACCGGCCTGCCGGGGGCCGAGGCGCCCGTGCAGGTGACGATCGCCGCGCTCGGCTTCGCCGTGCTCACCGCCGTGCTGGGCGCGCGGGCCGGTCGGGCCGTCGCCGAGACCCCGCACCGCGTCCTCGGCGGCGCCACCGCCGTCGCGACGCTCGCCGTCCTCACGACCCTGCTGACCCTCTCGGCCCGGCACGAGTCGGCCCTGCCCTCGCTGCCGCAGGGCATCGTGCTGCCCACGCTCGTCTACGCCGTGCCCCTGCTCGTCGCGGCCGAGGTGACGCGCCGTCGCCGCGGTGCCCCCGCCGATCCCGTGACCGCCGCCGTCGGGCGCCTCCTCGACCGGGTCCCCGCCGTCGTGCTGGGCTCCGCCTCCGCGGCCCTGCGCCTCGGCACCGCGGCGACGGCCGTCGTGCTGGCCGTCTCGGGCGTCGTCGTCGCCGTGCTCCTCGTCACGAGCTACGCCGAGCTCATCACCCTCTACGAAGGGGCGCACGCGGGGCTCCTCGGCGGCATCGCCCTCACGCTCGGCCAGCTCGCGCTGCTGCCGACGATCGTCGTCTGGGCCGCGTCGTGGTTCGTCGGGCCCGGCTTCGCCGTCGGCACCGGGTCGAGCGTCTCCCCGCTCGGCACCACCGTCGGCCCGATGCCGGCGGTGCCGTTCCTCGGCGCGCTGCCGACGGGGGACTCCTCGTTCGGATTCGTCGGGCTGCTCGTGCCCGTGGTCGGCGCCTTCGTCGCGGCCACCCTGCTGCGCCCCCGGGTCGTCGCCGCGCTCGGCCGCCACGACGACGCCCTGCGCCGAGCGCTCGTCGGCGTCGCCGCCGGCGTGGTCGGCGGCGTCCTGCTCGGGCTCCTCTCCTGGGCCGCGTCCGGCGCCGCCGGTCCCGGCCGCCTCGTCGACGTCGGCCCCGACCCCCTGCTCGTCGGCGCCCTCGCCGCCCTCGAGATCGCGCTCCCGGCCGCCCTCGCCCTGGCGGTCGACCCGCGCGCCTTCTTCGGCGGCGGTGACGACGACATGGTCGGGGCGGGCGCGGCGGGCGACGACCGCTCGACGTGGGTCCGCGACGCCGGGGCCGACCACGACACGGCAGGAGGCGCGGCCCGCCGCGACCCCGAGGGTGCGGCCCGGCGGCGGCGCGGGCTGCGCTGGCCGGGGCGCGGGACTCCTGCGGGTGACGACGTCGTCGACGGGGACCCGGACGGCGTCGTCGACGGGGACCAGGACGGCGAGCGCGACCGGGCCGGTGACCGCGCCCGCGGCACGGCCGAGGCTGCGAGCCGGGCGGGCGACCGCCGGACGACCCGCGACGTCGACGAGACCGACCGGCCGCGCGTGCGCCTGCACCGGGCCTCCGAGCGGGCCGCGCTCGCCGACGCCGCGACCGACGAGATCACGATCGTCGACCCCGCCGTCGCCGAGCGGGCCGCGCGTGCCACGGGAGCCCACCCCGCTACCCCGCGCCGAGGCGGCACCGACGCCCAGGAGACCGACCGGATCGAGGGCCTCGACCGCTGACGCTCGGGCCGCACGGCAGCCTCCTGACGGACCCGGTCGAGCCGCGACCTGCCACTAGGCTGGCCGCGTGCTGAACCTCGTCGTGCTCATCTCCGGCGGCGGCTCGAACCTGCGTGCCCTGCTCGAGGCCGCCTCCGACGTCGAGTACCCGGCCCGCGTCGTCGCGGTCGGCGCCGACCGCGAGGCCGACGGCTTCGAGCACGCGGAGCACTTCGGCGTGCCGACGTTCTCGGTGCCGTTCCGGGGCTCCACCGACCGGGCCGCCTGGGGCGACGAGCTGCTCGCGCAGATCCGTACCTGGCAGCCCGACCTCGTCGTGCTCAGCGGGTTCATGCGGCTGCTGCCGCCCGGCGTGGTCTCCGCGCTGGCCCCGCACCTCATCAACACGCACCCCGCGCACCTGCCGGAGTTCCCGGGGGCGCACGGCGTCCGCGACGCGCTCGCGGCGGGCGTCGCGCAGACCGGCGCGAGCGTCATCGTCGTCGACGAGGGCGTCGACAGCGGTCCGATCCTCGCCCAGCAGCGCGTGCCCGTGCTGCCCGACGACACCGAGTCCACCCTGCACGACCGCATCAAGGTGGTCGAGCGCGAGCTGCTGGTGCAGACCGTGCTCGACATCGCGAACGGAACGATCGACCTCGAGAAGGAGGCCCGCGCATGAGCGGCCACGCCATCGACCCCAGCCTGTACCGCTCCCGCGACGCCGTGCCGGTGCGCCGGGCGCTGCTCAGCGTCAGCGACAAGACCGGACTGCTCGAGCTCGCCTCGGCCCTGGCCGGCGCCGGCGTCGAGATCGTCTCGACCGGGTCGACCGCGCAGGCGGTGCGCGACGCCGGCCACCCGGTCACCGAGGTGAGCGAGGTGACCGGGTTCCCCGAGTCGCTCGACGGCCGCGTCAAGACGCTGCACCCCGCCGTGCACGCGGGCGTCCTCGCCGACCTGCGGCTCGAGTCGCACGAGCAGCAGCTGGCCGAGCTCGGCATCGCGCCCTTCGAGCTCGTCGTCGTCAACCTCTACCCGTTCGTCGAGACCGTCGCCTCGGGCGCCGACGACGCGACGGTCGTCGAGAACGTCGACATCGGCGGGCCCGCGATGGTGCGCGCCGCGGCGAAGAACCACGCCAACGTCGCGATCGTCGTCTCGCCGGCGAACTACCCCACGATCGTCGAGGCGCTGGGCACGGGCGGCACGACGCTCGCGCTGCGGCAGCGGCTCGCGGGCGAGGCCTTCGCGCACACCGCGCGCTACGACACCGCGGTCGCCGGTTGGTTCGCGCAGCACGTCGGCACGCCCGTCGTCACGGCGGCCGCCGACGCGGCGGGTGCGCAGGAGGCCCCGGTCGCCCCCGCCGCGCACGTCGCCCTCACCGGCGACCTCCAGCACGTGCTGCGCTACGGCGAGAACGCGCACCAGGCCGCCGCGATCTACACGGCGCCCGGCGGCCGGGGCATCGCCCAGGCGGAGCAGCTGCACGGCAAGGAGATGTCGTACAACAACTACGTCGACGCCGATGCCGCCCTGCGCGCCGCCTACGACTTCGCCGAGCCGGCCGTGGCGATCATCAAGCACGCCAACCCGTGCGGCATCGCCGTGGCGTCGGCGGAGGCCGCCGACCCGATCGCCGACGCGCACCAGCGGGCCCACGCCTGCGACCCGCTGTCCGCCTTCGGCGGCGTCATCGCCGCGAACCGCGTCGTGACCCGGGCCATGGCCGAGACGGTCGCCGACATCTTCACCGAGGTCGTCGTCGCCCCGGGCTTCGAGCCCGAGGCCCTCGAGGTGCTGCAGGCCAAGAAGAACGTGCGACTGCTGCAGCTGCCCGCCGACTTCGCCCGGGAGGACCGCGAGGTCAAGCAGATCTCGGGCGGCCTGCTCGTGCAGGACGCCGACCGCTTCGAGGGCTTCTCCTCAGCCGGGTGGCGGCTCGTCGCCGGCGACGAGGCGGACGCCGCCACGCGCGCCGACCTCGAGTTCGCCTGGAAGGCCTCGCGCGCGGTGAAGTCGAACGCGATCCTGCTCGCCGACGCGGGCGCCTCGGTCGGCGTCGGCATGGGCCAGGTGAACCGCGTCGACTCGTGCCACCTCGCCGTGTCGCGCGCGGGCGACCGCGCCCGTGGCTCGGTCGCGGCGTCGGACGCCTTCTTCCCCTTTGCCGACGGCCTTCAGGTGCTGCTCGACGCCGGCGTCCGCGCCGTCGTCCAGCCCGGCGGCTCGATCCGCGACGACGAGGTCGTGGCGGCCGCGCAGGCGGCCGGCGTGACGATGTACCTCACGGGGGAGCGGCACTTCTTCCACTGAGCGGGCCGCCGGTCGACGGCTCCCGTCCTGACGCCCCCGGGTGCCCCGCCGTCGTGCGGTGCTCCCCGGGGGCGTCGTCGTTCCCAGCCCGGGGAAGACGCCGGCGGTGTCCGCGACACGCGGAGCCCGGGCTCGCACGTCCGCGACTCGTGGACACCCTCTTGGTGACGGTGTCCACGATCGGCGGGTCCCGCGCGACGGGTCCCGCGTGTCGTGGACACCCTCGTGCGGGGGAGCGCCGGCTGCGGTCCCGTCCCGCGGGGAGGGAAGGAGCGCGGCTGGTCGTCGACATCGACCCTTGCGCCCCTGGTGCTCACGGGCATATCCTGCAAGGCTGCTGACAACGGATCGTCCCTGATCGGTGTCGCAGCCGATCGCTCGCGATCGTTCGGACGCGGATCACGACACTCGGGAGGACACGATGCACACGACGAAGCTGACCACGGGGGCGACGCCCTCCGCGGGTGCGTCCGTGCTCCTCGCCTCGCGCGTCGCCGGGCGCAGGAGGCTCGCGACCGCCTGACCGCGTCGCCTGCCGCCCGCCACGCACCACCGCGGGCACCGCACCCGAGACCGGCGTGACGCGGGCGCCCGTCCGCACCACGGCCTCCTGCCGGACCGGCGTCGCCCCCGACGCCTCCCCGCCTCCCCCGCGGAGCGCAGGGCACCTCCTTCCACCGACGACAGCGCCCGCACGCGCGCCGTCGGCCCCGATCACGACACTGGATCGACCATGTCCCCTCGCACCACCAGCACCCCGTCCACCGCGCAGCCGCGGCGTCCGTCGACGTTCCGCACCCTGCTGCGCCTCTACCCGTACGCGAGGCCCGCCGTGCCGGCGATCACGCTCGGCATGGTCGCGGCGCTGCTCGCCGCCCTCATGGCGCTCGCGATCCCGCTCGTGCTGCAGCTGCTCGTCGACGGTCCGCTCTCCGAGGGCGACCCGTCGCAGGTGTGGCCGGCGTTCGCCGTCGTGCTCGGCCTCGGCGTCGTCGAGGCGCTCATGATCGCCGCGCGCCGCCAGCTCGTCATGCGCCCGAGCACGCGCGTCGAGGCGACCCTGCGCAACACCCTCTACGCCAAGCTGCAAGACCTGCCGGTGTCGTTCCACGACCGCTGGCAGAGCGGGCAGCTGCTCAGCCGCTCGGTCAGCGACCTCAGCCTGATCCGCCGCTGGCTGGCCTTCGGCATCGTGCTGCTCGTCGTCAACGTCGTCACGATCGTCGTCGGCTTCGCCGTGCTCTTCTTCTACAGCTGGGTGCTCGGCCTGGTGTTCGTCCTCGCGTCGATCCCGGTGTGGGTCGTGGGGCTGAAGTTCGAGAACCGCTACTCGACGATCGCGCGCCGCAGCCAGGACCAGGTCGGCGACCTCGCGACGAGCGTCGAGCAGAGCGTGCACGGCATCCGCGTGCTCAAGGCCTTCGGGCGCGGCAAGCACTCCCTCGACGCGTTCACCCGTCGCGCCGAGAGCCTGCGCGGCACCGAGATCGAGAAGGCCAGGGCCATCGCCGGGCTGTGGCTCTGGCTGCTGCTCGTGCCCGACGTGGCCTTCGGCCTCTGCCTGCTCGCGGGCATCGCGCTCGCCGCCGACGGCCAGCTCACGGTCGGCCAGCTCTTCGCCTTCTTCGCCACGGCGACGGTGCTGCGCTGGCCCGTCGAGTCGATCGGGTTCCTGCTCTCGATGACCCTCGACACGCGCACCGCCGTCGACCGTTTCTTCGAGGTCGTCGACAGCGAGAACGACATCACCGACCCCGAGCAGCCGAAGGCGCTCGCGCGGGCCGAGGGGCGGCTCGAGTTCCGCGACGTGCACTTCCGGTACCAGGACAGCCAGGCGCAGTACGACGACCTCGTCAACGGCGTCGACCTCGTGCTCGAGCCGGGCGAGACCATGGCCCTCGTGGGGCTCACCGGGTCGGGCAAGACGACGCTGATCTCGCTCGTGCCCCGCCTCTACGACGTCACGGGTGGTGAGGTGCTGCTCGACGGCGTCGACGTGCGCGACCTCACCCGCGAGGAGCTCCGTCGGCACATCGGCATGGCCTTCGAGGACGCCACGCTGTTCAGCGCGTCGGTCCGCGACAACGTCCTGCTCGGGCGCCCCGACCTCGACGACGACCCCGACGAGGCCGAGCGGGTGCTGCGCGAGGCCCTCGACATCGCGCAGGCCGACTTCGTCGACCGCCTGCCCGAGGGGGCCGAGACCCGCGTCGGCGAGGAGGGCATGAGCCTCTCCGGTGGTCAGCGGCAGCGCCTCGCCCTGGCCCGGGCCATCGCCGCGCGCCCCGCGGTGCTCGTGCTCGACGACCCCCTGTCGGCGCTCGACGTCGACACCGAGGCGCGGGTCGAGGCGGGACTGCGCCGCGTGCTCGCGTCGACCACCTCGCTGCTCGTCGCGCACCGCCCCTCGACGGTGGCGCTGGCCGACCGCGTCGCCCTGCTCGAGAACGGGCGCGTCACCGCGGTCGGGCGGCACTCCGACCTCCTGGCCAGCAACGACCACTACCGCTACGTCATCTCGTCGCTCGACGACGACGACAGCACTGCACGAGAGGAGGTGCTCGCGTGAGCGACCAGACCAGCACCGCAGGCCGGTCCCGTCCCGGCGAGGCCGACGAGTCCGCCGAGCAGACGCTCCCCGTCGACGCGGCGGCGACGCCCGAGTCGGCCGAGCAGACGGTCCTCGGCGTCCGCGGCGAGGAGCGCGAGAACTTCACCAAGGCCGAGAGCAGGAGGCTGCGGCGGCGTTCGCTGCGCCTGCTCGGCTCGCTCGTGCACCCGCTGCGCTGGCGGCTCGCCCTCATGCTGCTCGTCGTGGTCATCAGCACGGCGGCGCAGGTCGCGGGGCCCGCGCTCATCGCGTTCGGCATCGACCACGCCCTGCCGGCCCTCCGGGACGACCAGGACTGGCTGCCGGCGATCGGCATCGTCGCGACCTACCTCGTCGCGGGCGTGGTCGGCGCACTGCTCATGGCGCAGTACACGATCCTCTCGGCGCGGATCAGCCAGGCGATCCTCTTCGACCTGCGCAAGCGGCTGTTCCTGCACACCCAGCGGCTCAGCCTCGAGTTCCACGAGCACTACACGTCGGGTCGCATCATCGCGCGGCAGACCAGCGACCTGGACTCGATCCGCGAGCTGCTCGACTCGGGCGTCAACCAGCTCATCTCGGGGTTCCTCTACATGGTCTTCACGGCGATCGCGCTCGTGAGCCTGGACGCCCCCAGTGGGCTCGTCCTGGCCGTGGCGCTCGTGCCGCTCGTCGCGCTCACGCGGTGGTTCCAGGTGCGGTCGCAGAAGCTGTTCCGTGCCACGCGCGTCACGAGCGCGCGGGTCATCGTGCACTTCGTCGAGACCATGACGGGCATGCGCGCGGTGCAGGCGTTCCGCAAGGAGCGCCGCAACGAGCAGGAGTACGGCGGGCACGTCGAGGAGTACCGGGCGGCCAACGCGCGGGTCTTCAACCTCTTCGGCATCTTCGACCCGGGCCTCGTGCTCATCGGCAACGCGACGCTCGCGGCCGTGGTGCTCTTCGGCGGCTTCCGGGTGATCGACGGCAGCCTCGAGATCGGTGCACTGCTCGCCGTGGCCCTCTACGCCAAGCGCTTCTTCGACCCCGCGGAGGAGATGGCGATGTTCTACAACGGGTACCAGTCGGCCTCGGCCGCGCTCGAGAAGATCTCGGGCGTGCTCGAGGAGCAGCCGAGCGTGCCCGACCCCGCACGACCCGTCGACCTGTGGCGGGCGCAGGGCGCCGTCGACTTCGAGGGCGTGCGCTTCGCCTACGACGAGGGCACGGTCGTGCTGCCGGACTTCGACCTGCACGTGCCCGCGGGGCAGACCATCGCGCTCGTCGGCTCGACGGGGGCGGGCAAGTCGACCCTGGCGAAGCTGATCTCGCGCTTCTACGACCCGACGGCGGGGCGCGTGACGCTCGACGGGCTGGACCTGCGCGACCTGCACCCGAAGGACCTCCGCCGGGCCATCGTCATGGTCACGCAAGAGGCGTACCTGTTCTCGGGGTCGGTCGCCGACAACATCGCGCTGGGCAAGCCCGACGCGACGCGGGCCGAGATCGAGCGGGCGGCGCGGGCCGTCGGTGCGCACGAGTTCATCGAGGCGCTGCCCGACGGGTACGACACCGACGTCGCCAAGCGCGGCGGCCGGGTCTCGGCCGGGCAGCGACAGCTGTTGTCGTTCGCGCGGGCGTTCATCGCCGACCCTGCGGTGCTCATCCTCGACGAGGCGACGGCCTCGCTCGACATCCCGTCCGAGCGCATGGTGCAGGACGCCCTGCAGACGCTGCTGGCCGACCGGACGGCGCTCATCATCGCGCACCGCCTGTCGACGGTCGCGATCGCCGACCGCGTGCTCGTCATGGAGCACGGTCGCATCGTCGAGGACGGCACGCCCGCCGACCTCATCTCGGGCACCGGACGGTTCGCGCAGCTGCACGCCGCCTGGCGCGACTCGCTCGTCTGAGCCCGGCCCGGCCCGGCCTGGCCGGCCCCGGCAGCACCCCAGGAACCCCGCCCGCGCCCCAGCACGGCGGCTGGGGTGCAGGCGGGTCCCTGGGGTGGCGTCGGCCGGCGTTCAGTCGTCGGCAGGGGGATCCCAGGTGGCGCGGCGCAGGTCGACGCGCCAGGCACTCGTCCGCCCGCGGACGAGCGGCGTGCCCTCGACGCGGTACCGCTCGAGCGCGCGCTGCTCGTGCCCGAGCGGCGGGTGGCCCGACGCCCGGACGACACGCCACCACGGCGACCCGGACCCGGCGTACGCCATGACCTGCCCGACGCCGCGCGCCGAGCGCGACCCGAGGGCGGCCGCGACGGACCCGTAGGTCATGACCCGTGCCTCCGGGATCCCGTCGACGACGGCGAGCACGCGCGAGGCGAAGTCGTCGCCGGCAGGAGGTGCGGGGGAGCGGGCCTCGTCAGTCACCGTGCGGCGCGGGCACGATCGTGAGCTCGGCGAAGTGCTCGCCGTAGGCGGTCTCGCCGACGACCCGGAACCCGATGTGCGCGAAGAACGCCTCGGGGCCGTCCTCGCCGGGCTCGTAGACGACGGTGAGGCGGTCGAAGCCGCGGCTGCGGGCCTCTTCGGCGAGGGCGTGCACGGCGAAGCGGCCGACGCCCTGGCCCTGCGCGTCGGCGGCGACGTTGATGCGCCAGATGCAGCTGCGAAGCTTCTCGTCGTCGGCCTCGGGGTCGAAGTTGCCCATGATGAACCCCACGACCTCGTCGTCGTCGACGACGACGCGCGGCCACGCGGTGGTCGGGTTCACGTAGGCCTCGGCGATGGAGTGCGAGACGGGGGCGACGAACTGTTCCTGCCCCGGCTTCAGCGTGAGGGTGTTGGCGGCGACGATCGTCGCGGCGCTGAGGGCTTCGAGGCGGAGGTCGACCATGGCGTCAGGGTATCGGCCCGGACGGGGGGCGTCGAGCACCGTCGCGACGCCGACGGGTCGGTCCTCCTTGTTGGGGACCGTGCTGCCCCCCGACCTGGGGATGTGGCTCTATTGTCGAGCAGCTCTACGATCGAGTCATCCACCCCCGTGGAGGTGGCCCCGGTGCCTGGACCGTCCGGGCGCCGCCCGCACCGCTGTGCCCGCCGGACCTGAACCCCGTCGGGTCCTTGGCCACCCGGAGAACCCCACCGATGTCGTTCGTCAGCGCCCCGGCGCGCCCTCGAGGTCGTGCCCGCACGATCGCCGCCTTCGCCACCGCCGCCGTCCTCGCGGCCGTCGCCGTCTCCGCAGCGACGCCCGCGCAACGCGTCGACGCCGCGGGCACCCTGTCCTGCGACCAGGACACCCTCTACGCCACGGGCGCGGCGGGCCAGTTCGTCGCCATCGACCTCACGACGCGCGCCGTCACCGACGTCGTGCCCGGGACGGCGAGCCCGTTCGCGCCGGCCAACAACGGCCTCGGCGTGGCCCGGAACGGCGTCGAGGCGTTCGCCTTCACGAACGGTGCCGCGAACGGGTCGAGCAACGTGCTCGCGCGCTACGCCGCGTCGACCTCGACGGTGTCCACCGTCCGGGCCGCGAACCCCGCAGGGGCCCCGGCGAGCACGCTGCGCGGTGCGGTGGACCCGGTGACGGGCCTCTACTACTACGCCACGGGCGGCGACCCCGCGACCATCGCCGCGTACGACCCGCGCACGGGGACGCGCGTCGGCGACGTCGGCCGCGTCCCCGGGCTGCAGGCCGGCAACGGCGACTTCGCCTTCAGCACCCAGGGACTGCTCTTCATCGTCGCGAGCAACGCGGTCTACCGCCTCGACGCCGAGAAGGTCCCGACCACGCCCGGCACGGACCTCCTGCCCGCCAGCAAGCTCACCGACCTGCCCTCGGGCACGAACAGCCCCGGCATCGCGTTCTCGTCCGACGGCTACCTCTACGTGTCGACGGGCCTGACGATCATCAAGCTCGACCCGAGCTCGGGCCTCGAGGTGAGCCGCTTCACGACGACCGCCCCCGGCGGCCTCGCGTCGTACACCGACCTGGCCAGCTGCAACTACGCGAACACCCTCACCGGCAAGTCCGACGTGCAGGGACGCTGGAAGGCCGGCGACCAGTTCGCCCTCGCTGTCACCGGCGGTGGGCTGGCAGCGCCCTCCACCGCGACGACCTCCGGCTCGGCCACGGGCGTGCAGGCGCAGAAGGCGGGAGCCGCGCTGGCGATCCCCGCCCGCACCTACACGGTCTCGCAGACCGCGGGCAACGCCACGACGCGCCTCGCCGACTACTCGACGACGTGGTCCTGCGTCGACGTCAACAGCGGGCGTCGCCTCGCCGACGGCACCGGCGGCACCGCGTCGCTCGTGTTCCCGGCCGCGACCACGGCCGACGGCACCGACGTGGACTGCACCTTCGTCAACACGGTCGCCGCCGTCACGGCGAGCGCCTCCGACGACTCCGGCAGCACGGCCACCGGCACGGCCCTCAGCGTGCCCGCGCCCGGGGTCCTGGCGAACGACGCCGGCACCGACCTCACCGTGACGTCGAGCACGCAGCCGGCCCACGGCACGGCGACCGTCGCCCCGGACGGAGCCTGGACCTACGAGCCCGCGAAGGGCTCCTCCGGCAGCGACTCGTTCACCTACACGACCACCGACGGCGCGGGCGGGACCTCCACGTCGACCGTCCTCGTGACCGTGACGCCGACGAGCGGCGACGACGCGGCGACCGCCCGTGCGGGCGAGGCACTCGTCGTGGGGGCCGAGCAGGGCGTCCTGGCGAACGACGCGGGCTCCGGCCTGGTCGCGTCGGTCGCCTCCGGCCCCGAGCACGGCTCGCTCGTCCTGGGCGCCGACGGTTCGTACCGCTACGTGCCCGCGAAGGGCTTCTCGGGCAGCGACTCGTTCCGCTACACGGCAACCGACGCGTCGGGCGCCACCTCGACGAGCAGCGTCGCGATCACGGTCGTGCCGGTCGCCGCCGACGACGCCGTGCAGGCCGTCTCGGGCCGCCCCGCCACGCTCACCGGTGCCCAGCTCACCGCCAACGACGCCGGCCGCGACCTCACCGTCACGGGCGCCTCGGCCCCGACGCACGGCACGACGCGCGTCACCCCCGAGGGCGACGTGGTCTACGCGCCCCGGGCCGACTTCTCGGGCACGGACACCTTCGAGGTCACGGTGACCGACGCCTCCGGTCGCAGCTCGACCAGCACGGTCACCGTGACCGTCGCGCCCCGTGCCGTCGACGACGTGGCGACCGCCGTGGCGGGCACGCCCCTCGACGTGCCGGCCGGTCGCGGACTGCTCGCGAACGACGACGGCAGTCGCGAGCTCACCGCGGCCCTCGGCACCGCGCCCGCGCACGGCACCGTCGTGGTGTCGCCCGACGGTGCGTTCAGCTACGTGCCGGCGGACTCCTGGTCGGGCACGGACACGTTCGGCTACGTCCTCACCGACGCCTCGGGCGGCACGAGCACCGGCACCGTGACCGTCACCGTCGTGCCCACCGCGGGCGACGACGAGGTGACGACCGACGCCGGTGGCGCCGCGCACCTCGACGCCCCCGGCGTCCTGGCGGACGACCGCGGCACGGGCCTGACCGCCGCGATCACGACCGCCCCGCAGCACGGGACCGCCACCCTCTCGCCCGACGGCACCCTCGACTACGTGCCCGCCGCGGGCTGGTCGGGCGGCGACACGATCGGGTACCGCGTCACCGATGCCTCAGGAGGCACGGCCACCGCGACCGTGACCTTGACGGTCCGCCCCGTGGCCGTCGACGACAAGGTCCTCACCGACGCCGACCGGGCCGTCACGACCGAGGCCCCGGGCCTCCTGGCGAACGACCTGGGCGCCGACCTGCGGGTCACCGACCACGGCGAGCCCCGGCACGGGGCCGTCACGGTCGACGCCGACGGCCGATGGACGTACGTGCCCGACGCGGGCACCTCGGGGACCGACTCGTTCCCGTACCGGGTGACCGACGCCTCCGGCCGGACCGCCGACGCCGTCGCCTGGATCATCGTGGGCGACCTCGCGGTCGCCGACCGCGGCACCGCGACCGCGGGCCGCCGGCTCGAGGTGGGCGCCGCCGAGGGGCTGCTGTCCAACGACCGCGGCACGGGCCTCTGGGCGGCGCTCGACGCCCCCGGTCGTCACGGCACGGCCGAGGTGCAGCGCGACGGTTCCTGGAGCTACGTCCCCGCGGAGGGCTTCTCGGGCACCGACGAGTTCACCTACCGGACCACCGACGCCGAGGGCCAGGTCCGCACGGGCGTCGTCACGGTCGTCGTCCTGCCCGACGCCGTCGACGACACCACCGCGACCCGGGCCGGAGAGACGGTCGTCGTCGACGCGCCCGGCGTCCTGGGCAACGACCACGGCACCGACCTCACGGCCGAGCTCGTCGACGCCCCGGCCCACGGCACGGCCGTCATCGGCGCCGGCGGCCGGACCAGCTACACGCCCGACGCGGGCACCACGGGCACCGACGTGCTCACCTACCGGGTGACCGACCGCGAGGGGCGCACCGACGTCGCGACCGTCACGGTGCACGTGGGCCCGATCGTCGTCGACGACGCTCCGGAGGGCGGCACCGTCGAGGGCGAGCCCCTCGTCGTGCCCGCCGACCGCGGCGTGCTCGCCAACGACCGCGGGACCGACCTCACGCCCGTCGTCACCCGGGAGCCGCAGCACGGCACGATGACGATGGACCCGGACGGCTCGTACACGTACACGCCCCGTCCCGGCTCCTCGGGCCGCGACGAGATCGGCTACGAGGTCACCGACGGCACCGGCCAGAAGGGCACGGGCACGATCACGATCGTCGTGGCGCCCCGCGCCGTCGACGACGTCGCGAGCACCGTCGCCGGTCGCGCCGCCTCCGTGGCCGCCCCGGGCGTGCTCGGCAACGACCGCGGCACCGGCCTCGCGGTGACCGGCGTCACGCCGGCCGCGCACGGCACGGTCGCGATCGCCCCCGACGGCGCCTTCGACTACCTGCCCGCCCCGGGTTGGTCCGGCGACGACGTGGTCACCTACACGGTGACGGACCGTGACGGAGGCACCGCGACGGCGACGGTGACCGTGACGGTGGCGCCCGTGGCCGTCCCCGACCTGTTCGCCACCGAGGCGGGCACCGCCCTCGAGGTGCCGTCCGGCGGCCTGACCGGCAACGACCTCGGCAGCGACCTCCGGGTGACGCGGGTGGGCGACGCGTCGACCGGCACCGTCACGGTGCGGGCCGACGGCGGACTCCGCTACGAGCCCGCGACGGGCGCCTCGGGGACCGACGCGTTCCCGTACGAGGTGACCGACGCCTCCGGCCGCACCGCCACGTCGACCGTGACGGTCGTCGTCGGCGCCCGCGCCACGGACGACGCCGGCAGCACCCGCGCCGGCGAGGTGCTCGAGGTGGGGGCCGCGGACGGCCTGCTCGCGAACGACGCGGGCACCGGGCTCACGGCCGCGCTCGACGCGGGCCCGCAGCACGGCACCGTCGAGGTGGCGGGGGACGGCTCCTGGAGCTACCGCCCCGAGGCGGGCACCTCCGGCCGCGACGTCTTCACCTACACGGCGACCGACCGTGAGGGGCAGGTCCGCACGGGCGTCGTCACCGTCACGGTGCTGCCGCGGGCGGTCGACGACGCGGCGACCACGCCGGCCGGTCGAGCCGTCACGCTCGCCTCACCGGGAGCGACCGACAACGACCTCGGCACGGAGCTGCGGGTCACCGCGACGGGCGAGGCCGAGCACGGCGCCGTCACGGTCGAGGGCGGAGCGGTCCGCTACGTCCCGGCCGACGGGTGGTCGGGCATCGACCGCTTCGACTACACCGTCACCGACCGCGCAGGAGGCACGGCCACCGCGACCGTGACCGTCACCGTGGGCGTCGTCGCCACCGACGACGCGGCGACGACGCTGACCGGGCGCTCCATGTGGCTCGACCCGGTCTCGGGCGTGCTCGGCGACGACCTCGGCGACCGGCTCAGCGCGAGGCTCGGCGAGGGCCCGCGGCACGGCAGCGTCGAGCTGGCGGCCGACGGCTCGTACTCCTACCTGCCCGTCGACGGCTTCACCGGGACCGACCCCTTCACCTACGTCGCCACGGACGCGGCCGGCCAGCAGGCCACCGCGACCGTGACGATCACGGTGCTGGGCGCGGCCACGGCGACCGACGACACGGTCCGCGGCGAGACGGGCCGCCCGGTCACGGTCGACGTCACCGCGAACGACGAGCCCACCGAGGGCGCCAGCTTCGACCGCGGCACCGTCGTGCTCGTCGACCCGGCGACCCGCGACGGCGTCACGACGCTCGACGTGCCCGGCCGGGGCACCTGGACCGTCGTCGACGGCGAGGTGACCTTCACGCCCGCCGACGGCTCCACCGCCGACGCGTCGGTGCGCTACCGCGTGACGGACTCGACCGGTGCGACGGTCGAGGCCTCCGTGACGGTCGACTACCCGGTGGTCCTCAGCACCGCCCAGCTCGCCTTCACCGGCGGGGCCTCGGTGCTCGGGATCGCGGCGCTCGCGATGCTGGGCGTGGCGGCGGGCCTCCTGCTCGCGCGTCGCGGTCAGGGCCCGGTCGGCGTGCGTCGCCGGAGCGGTCAGCAGTAGACGGTCGACGCCCCGACGGGGCCGTGCCCGCCGCCTCCGGGTCGGCGCGCGCGGCCCCGTCGTGCGTGGTGGCGGCGCCGGGCTGGCCCGCTGGGTGGCGACGCGTGGTCGTGGAGGTGCGGCGCGGGGGCCGCGGGCCGTCGACGGCACCGGCTCACGCCGGCAGCGTGAGCGCCCCGGTCGGCAGGAGCGCGTGCACGCCCCAGGTCTGGTTGGCGATCTGGGTGACGCGCAGGTCGACGACCGCGCTCGACCAGGCGAGGGCCGTGGCGCGGTCCGAGCCGAGCAGCAGCGCGAGCCAGTCGACCATGGTGTCGAGCGCGTCGCCCGTGGCCTCGTCGAGGTCGGTCGAGAAGCCGAAGGTGATCCGCCCCGCCGGGGTCTCGGCGTGGACGCCGGCCACCGGGCGGTCGCGCACGACCTCGATCCGCACGCGGGTGGTCATCGCGCACTCGATCGCCGTGCCGCCGGACTCGCCGTCGCCCTGCGCCGCGTGCCCGTCGCCGAGGTACAGCAGGGCCTCCGGCACCTGGACGGGCACGTAGAGGGTCGACCCGGCGACGAGCTCCTTGCAGTCGACGTTGCCGGCGCTGCCCGGGCGCGGAGGGGTCGTCGAATGCGGTCCCGCCTCGGCAGGAGCCACGCCCACGACCCCGAGGAACGGCGCAGTGGGCACCGACCCGCCCCGCGACTCGGTCGCCGTGCCGGCCGCGGCGTCGATGTCCCAGAGGAGCCACGCGGGGTCGACGTCGACCAGTCCGAGACGTCGGGCGACCGGGGTGTCGCGCCCACCGGCGACGGTCCAGCCCCAGTCGCCCGGGGTCAACGCCTCGAAGGTGACGGCGAGCACGTCGCCGGGACCGGCCCCCCGCACCGCGATCGGACCGGTGAGGCAGTGGCCGCGGCCTCCGGGCAGCAGCTTCGGCTGCACCTCCCCGGGCGTCCGCTGGCGTTCGAGGTGCCCGCTGGCGTCCAGCGAGCCGACGACGACCCTGTCGCCGGAGCGGACCGAGAGCACGGGTGCGTGCTCGGCGTCGTAGTGGTCGACGGCGGTGCCGGCCGAGGCCTCGAGATGGTGCGTGGTCATGGTCGAAGGCTACGCGGCTCCTGCGCCCCGGACGCCGGGCCCGTGGCCGCGGTGGAGGCCGGTGCACGCGGCGCACGCCGCACCCGTGACGGGACTACCGTCGAAGGCCCGTCGTCCGACCCCGAGGAGCCCCGCATGTTCGAAGCCGCCAACGTCCGCGACTGGATCGGCCTGCCCATCGTCGACCCCGCGGGGGAGAAGATCGGCACGATGGAGAGCATCTACTACGACACGGCGAGCGACCTGCCGGCCTTCGCCACCGTCACGGCCGGCCTGCTCGGCCGCTCGAAGCTGCTGTTCGTGCCGCTCGACGGCGCCACCGTCGCCCCGAAGCACCTGACCGTGCAGTACGACAAGAAGCTCGCGAAGGACGCCCCGTCGATCGAGACCGACGGCGAGCTGCAGTCCTCCGACGAGGCCGCGATCTACCAGCACTACAACCTGATCTACACGCAGGGCGCGGGCGGAGAGCGCAAGCTCGGTCGCCGCTGACCAGTGCCACTGGGGAGCCCCCGACGACCTGGGTCGTCGGGGGCTCCGTCGTCCGTGCGGGGTCTGGCCGGGAGCGCTCGCTGTCGCGTCCGGTGCCGAACGCGACCACGGGGCGTCCCAGAGCCTCCTGGCACCCCGTCCGTGCGGCGCGCCGCGGTCGTGTTGTCGCCTTTTCCGCCCAAAGCGAGGCGAGGCGAGGCGAGGCGAGGCGGGGCGAGGCGAGGAGAGGAGGGGGAGTGAGGTGAGGTGGGCCTAGCGGCGGGTCAGCAGCCGCTCGTAGCGGGCGTCGACCTCGGGGTCGACGACGCGGCGCGAGGGGTCCTCGTCGTACCAGGCGACGATCCTGCGGGCGCCCTCGGCGAACGGCACCTGCGGCTCCCACCAGGGCGCGAGCGTGCGGATCTTCGTCGTGTCGAACACGGCCGGGTGGCTGCGGTCGCCGCGCAGGTCGGCGTCCCACTCGGGCACGGTCGCGACCAGGTCGCTCGTGGTGCGGTGCACGACCTCGAGCCTCTCGACGGCGCCGGCGGCGTCGGCGAGGCAGTGCGCGACGTGGTTCCAGGTGAGCGGCTCGGACGACATGATGTGGAACGCCTCGCCGATCGCCCCGGGGTGGCCGAGCAGCTCGACGAAGGCGCGGGCGAAGTCGTCCGACCAGGTCAGGGCCCACATCGAGGTGCCGTCGCCGTGCAGCACGACGGGGGCGCCGCGGCGCATGCGGTCGACGACGGTCCACCCGCCGAGCAGCGGCACGTGCGTGCGGTCGTACGTGTGCGAGGGGCGCACGACGGTGGCGCGGACCCGGCCGGCGACGTGCGCCTCGCGCAGGAGGCGCTCGCACGCGATCTTGTCCCGCGCGTACGGCGACCACGGGTTGTGCAGCGGCGTCGCCTCGGTGATCGGCAGCGCCGACGGCGGCTTCTGGTAGCTGGAGGCCGAGCCGACGAACACGTACTGGTCGCACGCGTCGCCGACGACCCGCAGCGTCGTCGCGAGCTGGTCCGGCGTGTAGGTGAGCACGTCGACGACGACGTCGAAGCGCCGCCCCGCGACGGCGGCCGCGAACGAGGCCTCGTCGCGCACGTCGGCGACGAGGTGCTCGACCTCGTCGGGGAGCGGTCGGATGCTCGTGGTGCCCCGGTTGAGGACCGTCACGCGGGTGCCGCGCCGCACCGCCTCGCGCACCACGGAGGCGCTGATCTGGCCTGTGCCACCGAGCACGAGGAGGGACTGCGTCGTCATCGCACCACTGTGCACCCTCCCGTCCGTGCACGGTCCCTCCGTCACGCAGTGTTCACACGACGCACGGCGGGTCCTGGCCGGGGCACGGCGGCGGCGCCCCGCTCGTCGGACCTCGCGTCCCCCATGCCGCCGCCGGAATGCCGACGGGAGGATGATCGACGGATGCACCCGAGCAGCCCGTCCTCGTCGTCCGCGCCCGCCGCCTCCGGCACCGAGGCGTTCCGTGCCGCCCGCGACCTCCTCGTCGCGCACTCGCACGACCTCGACGGCGCCCGCGCCGCGTTCACCTGGCCCGACGTCGGCCCGGCCTTCAACTGGGCCACGGACTGGTTCGACGTGATCGCGGAGGGCAACGAGCGCCTCGCGCTGTGGATCGTGCACGACGACGGCAGCGAGGACCGCGTCACGTTCGACGAGATGCGCCGCCGCAGCGATCAGGTCGCGGCCTGGCTGCACGGCCTCGGCGTCGCCCGGGGCGACCACGTGATGCTCGTCCTGGGGAACCAGGTCGAGCTGTGGGAGGCGATGCTCGCCGTCATGAAGCTCGGCGCCGTGATCCTGCCCACGTCGACGGCGCTCGGCACCGCCGACCTCGCCGACCGGATCGACCGCGGCCGCGTCCGGCACGTCGTCGCGGGCGTCGACGAGGCGCCGCTCTTCGACGCCGTGCCCGGCATCGAGGGCGTCACGCGCATCGCGGTCGGCCCGGCAGGAGGCGCGACCCCCACCGGGTGGGCCGACTGGGCGGACTCGCACCGCGCCTCCGGACCCGGCCCCGACGTCGCCGTGGCGACGGACGACCCGTGCCTGGTCTACTTCACCTCGGGCACCACGAACAAGCCGAAGATGGTCGTGCACACGCACGCCTCGTACCCGGTCGGGCACCTCACCACGTCGTACTGGCTGGGCGTGCGCCCGGGCGACGTCCACATGACGATCTCGTCGCCGGGCTGGGGCAAGCACGCGTGGAGCTGCTTCTTCGCACCGTGGACCGCCGAGGCCACCGTCTTCGTGCACGCCTACCGGCGCTTCAGCCCCGTGGTGCTGCGCGAGCAGCTGGAGCGGGCCGAGGTGACCTCGTTCTGCGCGCCGCCGACGGTGTGGCGCATGCTGATCCAGTCGTCGCTCGGCGAGCGCCCGTCGGCGCTGCGCGAGGCGCTCTCGGCGGGCGAGCCGCTCAACCCCGAGGTCATCGACCGGGTGCAGGAGGGGTGGGGCCTCGGCATCCGCGACGGCTACGGCCAGACCGAGACGACCGCGATCGTCGCGAACGCCCCCGGCGGGACCGTGCGCGCGGGCTCGATGGGGCGGCCGCTGCCCGGCGTCGAGGTGGTGCTCGTCGACCCGGTCACGGGCGAGCGCGGCGACGAGGGCGAGCTCTGCCTCGACCTCGCGGTGCGCCCCGTGAACCTCATGCAGGGCTACCTCGCCGACGACGAGCGCACTGCCACCGCCCAGCGCGACGGGCTCTTCCACACCGGCGACGTCGCGGTGCGCGGCGAGGACGGCATGATCACCTTCGTCGGGCGCACCGACGACGTGTTCAAGTCGAGCGACTTCAAGGTGTCGCCGTTCGAGGTCGAGAGCGTGCTGATCCAGCACCCCGCGGTCGCCGAGTCGGCCGTCGTGCCGGCGCCCGACCCGGTGCGCCTCGCGGTCGTCAAGGCGTACGTGGCGCTCGCCGAGGGCTGGGAGCCCACCGCCGAGACGGCCCGGGCGGTCCTCGCCCACGCCCGTGCCAACCTGCCCGGCTACGACCGGGTGCGACGCGTCGAGTTCGCCGAGCTGCCGAAGACCATCTCGGGCAAGATCCGTCGCGTGGAGCTGCGGCAGCGCGAGGAGGCCGCGGTGGAGCCCGGCGCCGAGCCGCTGACGGGGGAGTGGCGCGAGGAGGACTTCCCCGACCTCAAGGGCTGAGCGCGGCCTGCCGTCCGCTGCCCACGAGGCGCTCGCGCGCCGCGGCCGTCACTCGACCCGCTGCCACTCCGGCTTGTTCTCATAGGTGTACCGGTAGTAGTCGACCAGCGTGAGCCGTGACGCGGCCGCCTCGTCGACGACGACGGTCGCGCGGCGGTGCAGCTGCAGCGCGCTGCCCGGGCACATCGCCGAGAGCGGACCCTCGACCGCACCGGCGACGGCCGCGGCCTTGCCCTCGCCCTGCGCGACGAGCACGACGGCGCGGGCGTCGAGGATCGTGTCGAGGCCCTGCGTCAGGCAGTGGGTCGGCACCTGCTGGGGGTCGTCGAAGAACCGCGCGTTGTCGGTGCGGGTCCGCGGCGCGAGCGTCTTGATGCGCGTGCGCGACGCGAACGACGAGGTCGGCTCGTTGAAGCCGATGTGCCCGTTCGTGCCGATGCCGAGGATCTGCAGGTCGACGCCGCCCGCGGCGACGATCGCCGCCTCGTACGCGGCGGCCGCGGCCTCGAGGTCGTCGGCCCGCCCGTCGGGCACGTGCACCCGCGACGGGTCCATCCCGAGCGGCTCGACGACGTCGCGCCGGAGCACCGACGCGTACGACTCCGGGTGCTCGAGGGGGATCCCCACGTACTCGTCGAGGGCGAAGCCGGAGGCGCGGCCCAGGTCGAGCTCGCCCGCCGCCACGCGCTCGGCGAGCGCGGCGTACGTGCCCGTGGGCGACGACCCGGTCGCCAGGCCGAGCACGGCCTCCGGGTCGCGGGAGACGAGCCGTGCGACGAGCGCGGCGGAGACGCGGCCCACCTCGGCGGCGTCACGGACGACGACGACCTCCACGCCGTGCCTCAGGCCTTCGTCGCCGCGTCGGCCGACTCCGCGTCGGCGTCGTCGTCCTCGCGGCCCGGCGTCTTCAGGTTCCACTTCTTGATCACGAAGCTGAAGACGACGTAGTAGATCACGGCGTAGCCGAGGCCGATCGGGATCAACCAGATCGAGTTCTGGGAGAGGCCGAAGTTGAGCACGTAGTCGATGAGCCCGGCCGAGAACGAAAAGCCGGTGTGGATGTCGAGCGCGTTGACCAGCATCATCGACGTGCCGGTGAGCACCGCGTGCACGAGGTAGAGCGGCCAGGCGACGAACATGAACGAGAACTCGAGCGGCTCGGTGATGCCGGTGAGGAACGCCGTGAGCGCGGTCGACAGCATGATGCCGCCGATGAGCTTCTTCTTCTCGGGGCGGGCGTGGCGCCAGATCGCGAGGGCCGCGGCGGGCAGCGCGAACATGAAGATCGGGAAGAACCCGGTCATGAAGACCCCGGCCGTCGGGTCGCCCTGGAAGAAGCGCGTGAGGTCACCTCGGTAGATCTCGCCGTCGGCTCCGGTGAAGTCGCCGACGAGGAACCACACGACGGAGTTGAGGATGTGGTGCAGGCCCGTGGGGATGAGCAGCCGGTTGACGGTGCCGTAGATGCCGCCGCCGACCACGTCGTTCGCCGCGACGGAGGTGCCGATCCAGGTCAGGGCGGCGTTGAACAGCGGGTAGACGAAGGCCATGACGACGCCGACGACGAGACCGGTGGCCGCGGTGATGATCGGCACGAGGCGACGGCCCGAGAAGAACCCGAGGAAGTCGGGCAGCTTCGTCCGGTAGAAGCGCTGCCAGAGGACGGCGCTCAGGATGCCCATGACGATGCCGGCGAGGACGCCGTAGTCGATGAGCGCCTGGTCGCCCGAGGCGGTCTCCTCGCCGGCGAGGACGAGGGGCGACATGGCGTCGAAGACCCCGTCGACCACCATGAAGCCGACCACGGCCGCGAGGGCGGTCGAGCCGTCGGACTTCTTGGCCCAGCCGATGGCGATGCCGACCGCGAAGATCAGCGGGAGCCAGGTGAACACGGCCTGGCCGGCGGCGCTGATGACGGCGCCGCCGGTCTCGAAGCCCGGGATCGCGCCGAGCAGGTCGGGCTGGCCGAGGCGCAGCAGGAGGCCCGCGGCGGGCAGCACCGCGATCGGCAGCATGAGGCTGCGCCCCAGGCGCTGCAGCACCCCGAAGGCTGCCGAGCCCCGCTTCGGGGTCGTCGCCCCGGTCGTCGTCGTCGTCGCCATGGCGCGGTCCTCTCGTCGATGAGTACGTGGCGACCGGTCCCGTCCGGTCATGACCAGTGAGTGGTAGTTTCCTCAGACCGGTGGGCGGTGTCAATCTTGACGTGGCGCTCACCGTGAGCGACGACGCTCGACGCCGGCCGGCCTCGAGCCCCACGACGAAGGGAACGCCCCCATGTCCAGAGCGCAGGCGATGATCGACGGTCTCGGCGGTGCCGACAACATCGAGGAGATCGAGGGGTGCATCACGCGCCTCCGCACCGACGTCCACGACGTCTCCCTCGTCGACGACGCCGCCCTCAAGGCCGCGGGCGCGACCGCCGTCGTGCACGCCGGCGGCAGCGTGCAGGTGATCGTGGGCACGATCGCCGACTCCCTGGCGGAAGACATCAACGACCTCCTGCCGTGACGGCCGTCCTCGCCCCGGTCGCGGGCCGCGTCGTCGCGCTGGCCGAGGTGCCCGACGCGGTGTTCGCCGGCCAGCTCGTCGGCGCGGGCGTCGCGATCGAGCCGGGCGCGCCTCCTGCCGGCGACCGGCTCGTCGACGTGGCCTCGCCCGTCGACGGCACCGTCGTCAAGCTGCACCCGCACGCCTTCGCGGTCGTGCTCGCCTCGGGCACGGGGCTGCTCGTGCACGTCGGCATCGACACCGTCGGCCTCGGCGGCCGGGGCTTCGAGCTGGCCGTCGCCGAGGGGGCCACGGTCGCCGCGGGCGAGGTCGTCGTGCGCTTCGACCCGGCCGTCGTGGCCGAGGCCGGGCTCTCGGCCGTGTGCCCCGTCGTCGTGCTCGACAGCGCGCCCGACAGCGTGGGGCAGGAGGCCGTGGGCACGGTCGTCGAGCGGGGCGCGGCGCTGTTCGACGCCTGACCCGGAGCGGCCGGTCGGCGGACGAGCGTCCGGCCGATCGGCGGTGGACGAGCAGGGCGCGGCCGGACACGGCCGAGCACCGTGCGGCCGCGCCGGCTCAGGCCGAGGAGCCCGCGCTCCCCGGGCGGGCGTCCTCCGAGGACACGTGCATGGTCACGCGGTAGCGGTCGGAGCGGTACCAGCTGGTGGCGTGCTCGACGGGCAGCTCGCGGGACCGCGACACCCGGTCGAAGACGAGCACCGGTGCTCCGTCGCGCGTGCCCAGCATCGTGGCCACGTCGGCCGGCGCCGGCTCGGCGCTCACCGTCTGCGTCGCGTCCGACAGGGGCAGGTCGTAGTCGTCGGCGAGCATGCGGTAGAGCGAGGAGCTGAGGTCGCGGTCGAGCAGTCCCGGCAGCGGCCCGGCCGGGAACCACGCGTCGTCGACGCTCACCGGCTCCCCGTCGGCGAGGCGCAGGCGCTTGACGTGCAGCGCCTCCTCCCCGGCGTCGAGCCGCAGGGCCGCGGCGGTGTCGGCGGGCGGCACGGCGAGCTCGCGCACGAGCACGACGGTGCTCGGCACGTGGCCGAGCGCCGTCATCTCGCTGGTGAACGACGCCAGGTGCAGCGTGGAGCGGAGGGGGCGGTGCGCGACGAAGGTGCCCTTGCCGCGCACGCGCGAGAGCCAGCCGTCGGAGACGAGCTGGCCGACGGCCTCGCGCACCGTGATGCGGCTCACGCCGTAGTCGAGCATCAGCTGTCGCTCGCTGGGGATCGCGGCGCCCGCGGGCAGTTCGTCGGCGGCGAGGCGCTGCAGGATCCCGCGCAGCTGCTCGTGCTTCGGCACGGCGCCGTCGGTGAGGTGCTCGGGCATCGTCGTCCTCCGTCGCGCTCGGTCGGGCGGAGGTGGTCCCGTCCGGTCATGACCTGTCGTCGTCACCGACTGTACGAGATGACGACCCCTGGTCGGGCGGAGCCCAGGAGGTTCAGCGGAAGACGATGGTGCGCGCCCCGTCGAGCAGCACCCGGTCCTCCGCGAACCAGCGCACGGCCTGCGTGAGCGTGCGGCTCTCCTCGTCCTGCCCGATGGCGACGAGCTCGGCGGGCGTGCGCGTGTGGTCGACCCGCACGACGTTCTGCTCGATGATCGGCCCCTCGTCGAGGTCGCTCGTGACGAAGTGCGCCGTCGCGCCGATGAGCTTGACCCCGCGGGCGTGCGCCTGGCGGTACGGGTTGGCGCCCTTGAACCCGGGCAGGAACGAGTGGTGGATGTTGATCGCCCGCCCCTCGAGGGCGGCGCAGAGCTCGGGGCTGAGGATCTGCATGTAGCGCGCGAGCACCACCAGCTCGACGTCGTACCGGTCGACGACCTGCAGCACGCGCGCCTCGAAGCGAGCCTTGTCGTCCGGGCCCGCGACGGCGTGGTGCTCGAACGGCACCCCGTAGAACTCGGCCAGCCCGCCGAGGTCGGGGTGGTTCGCCAGGACCAGGGGGATCTCGACCGGCAGCTGCCCCGCCCGCTGCCGGAACAGCAGGTCGTTGAGGCAGTGCCCCGCCTTGCTCGCCAGCACGAGGGTGCGCAGCGGGCGTCCGACGACGTCGAGCTTCCAGTGCATGCCGTAGCGCTCGACCACGGGGGCGAGCACCGTCTCGAACGCGGTGCGGTCGGCGGCGGCCTCGACCTGCAGGCGCATGAAGAAGGTGCCCGTGTCGTGGCTGGAGAACTGCGCCGACTCGGTGATGTTGCCGCCGGCCTCGACGACCGCGCCGCTCACCGCGTGCACGATGCCGGGGGCGTCCGCACAGACGAGCGTGAGGGTCCAGTGGGTCGTGTCGGGGGTGGGGTCGGTCGCGTCGCTCACCCGCCCAGGGTAGTGCGGGCCGCCACGATGACGCAGGAGGCGCGGGTCCCGTCGGACGGGACCCGCGCCTCCTGCGCGTGGAGCGGTGAGGAGCTACTCGCTCGCGCCGGGCTGCTCGTCCGTGTCGGTCGCCGTGATGCGCTCGGCCTTGGCCAGGTTCGCGACGAGCTCGCTGCGCGTCTGCGACACGACGTAGGCGGGCTGGTCGCGCTCGACGCGCCAGCTCTCGCTCAGCGGGCCGACGTTGACGGTGTCGAAGCCCATCTGGTCGTAGAGCCCCTGCACGAACTCGGCGGCCTCCTCGAAGTCGCTCGAGGTGGCCAGGGCGCGACGGCCCTCGGTGCCGGCGGGGGTGCCGTCGGTCGTGATGTCCTTCGCCATGATGTGGTTGAAGCCCTTGGCGACCTTGCTCGTCGGCAGGTGGCGCTGCAGCATCTGCGAGACGGTGTCGACGCCCGCGTCGAGCGGGGCGATGCGGCCGTCGCGCTCGAAGTAGTAGTTGTTGGTGTCGATGACGATCTTGCCGGCGAGCGGCTCGACCGGCACCTGGTCGTAGGCCTTCAGCGGCACCGTCACGACGACGACCTCGCCGGCCTCCGCAGCCTCCTGCGCCGTCGCGGCACGGGCCTTCGGGCCGAGCTCCTCGACGAGGTCGGCGAGCGTCTCGGGCCCGCGCGAGTTGCTGATGACGATGTCGTGGCCGACCTCGATCGCCGCGCGTGCGACCTGGCTGCCGATGTTGCCTGCTCCGATGATTCCGATGGTGGTCATGCGTCGACTCAACGCCCGGAGGGCGACGACGCTCCCAGCATGCTCGGAGCGGGCGTGCAGGCGCTGGTGGTCAGGCGAGCACCGAGACGACGTGGAGCCGCTGCTGGAGGTAGTGGACGAGGGCCTCGCGCGGCATGCTGCGGACGGTCTCGTGATCGGTGTGGCGGGGGCGGTGGTCGGCTGCGTGCGGCGTGGGATCTCTCCTCGGGGAGGGGACGAGGCCCTCGTGGGCCCGTCCCCCGACCGTAGGTCCGGCGCCTCGCGGGCACCAGGCGCGTGCGCGTCGTGGACAGCACCGTGCGTGCAGGAGGGGGGCGCCGCCGCCCGGCGTATCGTCGGGCCATGAGCACCGACGACATGACGCCCGACGAGAAGCGCCACGACCAGCTGACCCGGGCGCCGAAGTCGGACGAGTCCGACGCCGCCCCGCGCATCACGTCCGAGGACCGCGGCGACGGCGTCACCCGCATCGACGTGGCCGACACCGCCAAGGTGCGCCCCGGGCGCAGCGACGAGGGCGTCCACGAGGAGTCCTGACCAGCAGGTCGTGACCCTGCGCCGACGGCGAGCCCGGGCCGGGCGGGCCGGACGACGCAGCGGCGTCAGCCCCGGCGGCGCCGGCGGATGCGGATCGGGCCCTTCGCGGTCGACGGGTCGACCACCGAGCCGCGCTGCGTGATCTCCACCTCGCCCGCGGCGACGAGGCGGCGGGCCGCCCGGCGCACGGGCTCCATGAGGCCGCGCCAGGCGTCCTCGTCGTCGGGGGCGACGGACCGCGCGACGTCCGACGGGCAGATGGTCGCGCCTCCTGCCCGCTGCTCGAGCAGGGACAGCACGCGCGCCTCGAGGTCGCGGTCGAGCGCGGTCACGCCGTGCGCGCGACAGGCGTCGCTGCACCAGGCCACGTCGTCCCAGGAGGCCGCCCACTTGGCCCGCCACTCGATGCGGCGGCCGCACGACCGGCACGTCTTCTCCGCCGGCTCCGCCTCGCGCTCGCCCCGCTGCCTGCCCACGTCGTCTCCTCGCTCCGCGACCGGCTCCCGGTCGACCCGACCACGCTGCTCCCTCGACCTGGGGGCAGGATGCGCGTACGATGTCCGACGGTCGAGCGGCACGCTCGGCCCCGGGCGGGCACGAGGGCTCGCAGTCGGGATCACCACCCTCCTCGACGCACTCGGAGCGACCCCTGGTCGCCGCGAGACGGTCGGGTCGCAGGAACGGCGCCCGCCGACACCGAGGCACCCACCATGACCACCTCTCCTTCCGTGCGCCCGCAGCCGCGCCCCGCGGGGCCGACGCCCTTCCCCTGGGCCGGCCTCGTCGCGCTCGCGGTCGCGACCTTCCTGTCCATCACCGGCGAGATGCTGCCCACGGGGCTGCTGCCCGAGATGAGCGGCGAGCTCGGCGTCAGCGAGTCGAGCATCGGCCTGCTCGTCAGCGTCTTCGCGTTCACCGTCGTGCTCACGAGCACGGGCCTCACCCACCTCACCCGACGGGTGCCGCGGCACCGGCTCATCGTGGGGCTGCTGCTCGTCCTCGCGGTGAGCGCCGTCGCCAGCGCCCTCGCCCCCAGCTACGCGCTGCTCGTCGTCGCGCGCGTGCTCGGCGGGCTCGCCCACGGCGTCTTCTGGGCCGTCGGCGGCGCCTACGCGGCCCGACTCGTGCGGCGCGACCAGGTGGGGCGCGCGCTCGCGGTCGCCATGAGCGGCGGCACGCTCGCGTTCGTGCTGGGCGTCCCGCTCAGCACGGCCGTCGGGCAGGCGCTGGGCTGGCGGGCGGCGTTCGTGCTGCTCGCGGTGCTGCTGCTCGTCGGGGCGGCGCTCGTCTGGCGGCTCCTGCCGGACGTGGGCGCGGCTCCTGCGGGCGACGACGAGCCGGTGCTCGCCGAGCTCACCGAGACCGGGGCAGCCCGGGTCGTCGCGGCCGACGCCGAGACGTACCGCCACCGGCCGCGGCCCAGCGTCGCCGGCGTCGTCATCAGCTGCGTCGTGACCGCGGTCTTCATGATCGGGCACTACTCGTTCTACACGTACATCGCACCGTTCCTCACGCGCCAGTCGGGCGTGCCCGAGGCAGGGCTCAGCGGCGCGCTCTTCGCCTTCGGCATCGCGGGCGCGGTCGGCCTCGGGCTCGTAGGGTGGTTCCTGGGTGCCCGCCCGCGACTCAGCGTGCCCGTCGGCATGGCGGTCACCGCCGTCTCGGTGGCGGCCCTGCTGCTGCTCGAGGGGCAGACGGTCGCGTCGCTCGTGGCGCTCGTCGTCTGGGGCATCACGTTCGGGGCCCTGCCCCCGCTGCTGCAGACGCGCATGCTGCAGGTGGCGCCCGACCGCATCCGCGACCTCGCCAGCGCCTTCTACACGACGGGGTTCAACGTGGGCATCGGCGGCGGTGCGCTCGTCGGCGCGATCGTCCTCGACGGCGTCGGCCTCGCGGCCCTGCCGGTGCTCTACGTCGTCGTCGCGGTGGTCGTGCTGGTCGTGGTCGTCGTCACCGACCGGTGGCTCGCGGTCCGCTCGACCAGGGCGCGACCGGGCGCCTAGGCCGGCGGGGACGGCAGGAGGGCGGCGTCCGTCGGACGCCGCCCTCCTCTCGTCCGTCGACGCGCGAGGTCAGCGGCGTCGACCCGAGCCGCCGCGCGTGCCGCCCTGGGCACCGCCGTTGCGGTTGTCCATGAACTTCTTGACGACGAACGTGATGATCAGCGGTGCGAACCTGCGGAGCAGCGATGCCATGGTGGTGCCTCTTCTCGGTGGGGCCCGCGTGCGGACCAGGAGGCTCCACCTCACCACGCACCCCGCCACCTGTCCGCCCCGTGGCCGGCATGCGCAGGTCATCCCCACCCACGGCGTCCCCCGGCCGGGCGCACGCCGGCGGTGGGTAGGTTGGTGCCGTCGCCGGAAGGGGTCCGGCGCACGAGACCAGGGGGAACGCCGTGCGCGCCACCACGAAGAAGTCCGTCCTCGCGAGTGCCACCGGGGCGCTGGCCCTCTCGCTGCTGCTGGCCGGGTGCACGGGAGGCGGGTCCGACCCGGGCTCCGACGGGTCCAGCGGGTCGGCCGAGGGCGGGAGCGCCACCGAGGCGAGCGCCGAGGCGACGCCCGAGCGGACCGGCGAGCTGACGCTGCCGGCGAGCTGCGACGAGGTCGCCGAGCGCCTCGGAGGGCTCGTCGAGGGCCTGGAGCCCTCGCCGACGAGCTCGATCACCGACACGCGCGCGGACTGCCAGTGGTCGTCGCCCGAGGGCGACGCCTCCGGTGTGCACCGGGTCGCGGTCATCATGGGCCTCGGTGAGGCCGGCGAGCTGGGCCTGGACGCGGTGACCGAGAGCCTGCCGGGGGCGGACGTCGAGGAGATCGACGACGACCGTGCTGCCGCCTTCGACGGCCGGACGTACGCCGCCACGATCGAACAGGACGGACTGAGCGGAACGCTGTCGGCGGTCTCCCTGCCCGACGGCGGCGTCGCCGTGGCAGACGTGAACACCGCGGGCGCCGTGGGTCAGGACGAGCTCGTGGACCTCGCCTTCGAGTTCATCGACTGAGCGGCGCCGCTCAGTCCGCGAGCACGCCCACCACGAGGTCGGCGACGCGGCGCTGGCCCGCGTCGGACGGGTGCAGGCCGTCCGCCGAGAGCAGGCCCTCGAGCCCGTCGGCGGGCAGCGCGCCCTCCAGCCCCACGTACTCGGCGCCGGCCTCCTCGGCCGCGCCGCGCACGGCCGCCGTGTAGTCGGCCAGGGGCGAGGGGAGGGCCCCGTCGGCGGACGTCCCGGGCACGAACTCGCCGAGCACCACGACCGACGGCGACGACCCGACCCCGCGGAGGCCGTCGAGGACGGCGCGGTAGTCGTCGGCGATCTGGTCCGGGGTGCGCCCCTGGGCGGCGTCGTTGATGCCGAGCGACAGGGTGACCAGGTCGGGCCGGACGCGCTCCACGCGCTCCAGGAACGCCGACGGGTCGTCGAGGAACGTCCCGATCGTGGCACCCGTCCGGGCCGAGTCCACGGTCACGATGCCGGCGTCGCGGTCGCCGTCGTACGCGGTGAGGCCCTCCAGGCCGACCGCGTCCTGCGCGGTGACCGTCACGGCGTGGTCGCCGGGGGCCAGGCCCTCGACCTCGGTGACGAGCGGGGCGGCGTCGGTGGCGCCTCCTGACGTGCCGGTGCCCGTGTCGACCGTCTCGGGGGCACCACCGTCGACCGACCAGGTCGCGGTGCCGCCGCCGGGTGCCCACCAGAGGTCGAGGCCGTCGCCGGTGACGGCGTAGGTGACGGACCGACCGGGCTCGAGGTCGACCGAACGGTGGCCGAACGACGGCACGTCGCCCTGCAGGGCGAGCGGTGCCGTCGAGGCCGTGGCCCACGAGGCCCACGGCGAGTCGGGGCCCTGCACGGCGAAGCGGGCGGGCAGGTAGCCCTCGCCCCCCGGGACGCCGTCGGTGGGGAAGCGCTCGCGCAGGTCCGCTCGAGCCAGGTCGAGCCAACGGGCCCCGCGGGTCGAGGCTCCTTGGCCCTCGGTGAGCGAGTCGCCGATCGCGAGCCAGGTGGCCGGCTCGTCGGCGCGGTCGTCGAGGGCGCGCTGCCAGGTCGCGAGGGCGTTCGAGCCGGGCGCCGACCCGGTCGTCGCGCCGCCGTCGCCGCCCGTCGTCGGGGCGGGCGTGCCCGTCGTGCAGCCCGTGGCCAGGGCCGCCGTCAGCAGTGCCGCGGGCACCAGGGCCAGCGCGCGAGGGCCGCGGCGCGAGCGGCGCGGACGACTCGAGCGACCGTGGAGGTGCGCGGTGGGAACGCCGGGGGACCGGTCGGGGGAGGACGGGTCGACGGGAGCGGGACGGCGCGGGAGCATCTGCCCACCGTACGAGCCGTGCCCGCGAGCGGCCCGGGCCGTGGTGGGGTGGGCGTCCCTCACGCGGCAGAGCGCACCGACGGGCCGCTCGGCGTCACTCCCGTGTCACCTGCCGTCCACGGGTCGGCCATGCGCCCTCCCTACGGTCGGCGGGTCCCGCCCGCCGCGCCCCGACGGCCACCGCCGTCGGCACCGAGGCCCGGGTCACCGACCGCACCCCACGAGAGGCACGATCATCACCACCGCACCCGCACGCCCCCGTCGCACGCGCCGCGCCGCCGGCCTGCTCGCCGCCAGCACCGGACTGGGGGTCGTGCTCACCGCCCTGACCGCCGGTGCCGCCTCGGCCGCGACGCCCTTCACGCCCGAGCAGCTGCAGTACCCGTACCCGTCGAACGCGACCTACGACTACGTGCCGATCATCGACCAGTTCACGCAGCTGCGCGCCGACCGGCCCGACATCCTCGCCCTCAACGACTCGCAGACCGTCGCGATCAACCAGGCGGCGACCGACCTCGAGTCCGAGCGCGCGATCATCGACCAGTACGACGACATGTCCGTCTCGATGCACGACGGCATGGGCGAGCGCGTCGGCGCGATCTACCGCGACGCGCGCCTCGCGGGCGAGCTGCCCAAGACGCAGGCCCTCCTGGCCAAGAGCGGCGGCCTGATCGGCTACTACTCGTCGTCGAACCCGGCGAAGCAGCACTTCTCGTACGACCGCCCCTACATCCGGTTCCCCGAGCTGCTGGAGTACCGCGACAAGGAGGGCGGCGACGCGTGGGCCTCGACCTCGGGCGCCTACCCCAGCGGCCACACCTCGCAGGCGTACTGGCAGGGCACCGCCCTCGCGACGATGCTGCCCGAGCTCGCACCGCAGATCCTCGCGCGCACCTCCGAGGCCGGCCACAACCGCATCGTCATGGCCGCGCACTACCCCCTCGACGTGATGAGCGGGCGCATGATGGGCCAGCACATCGTCGAGCGCCGCTGGAGCGACCCCGAGTTCCGCGTCCTCCTCGAGGAGGCCTCGGCCGAGCTGCACACGGTCCTCGAGGCAGGCTGCGGCGTGCCGCTCGCCGAGTGCATCGCCGCCGACACGCCGTACCTGCCCGAGGACGAGGCGCTCGCCGTCTACGAGGCCCGCATGAGCTACGCGTTCCCGCAGATCGCTGCCGCGGGCCAGCCCGTCACGGTGCCCGAGAACGCCGAGTCGCTGCTCCTCACGAGCCACCCCGACCTCACGCCCGAGCAGCGCCGTCAGGTGCTCGCGCTCACCGCGATCGACTCGGGCTACCCGCTCGACGAGGGCGCCGAGGGCAGCTGGCAGCGCCTCGACCTGGCCGCCGCCATGGCCGCCGACGTCACCGTCGCGGCCGACGGCACCGTGTCGCTGGTCGCGGCCCCGGCGCCCGTCGACCCGACGCCGGCCCCGGAGCCCGAGCCCGGCCCCACCCCTGTCCTCCCGGCCCCCGGCGACCCGGGCACCGCGCCCGCTCCCGGTGAGGGCGAGGCCGGCACCGACCCCGTCGACGCCGCGCCCGTCGCGGTCGAGCCCGCGGCCCCCGCAGGAGGCGCGGCCACCGGCACCGCCGCCGGTCGCGACCCGCAGGCGGTCGCCCCCACCGCCTCCGGCCGTGACGGCCTGGCGTACACGGGCAGCGACGCGCTCCTCGGCGTCGCCGGTGCCGCGCTCGCGCTGCTCGGCGGCGGCACGGCGCTCGTGCTGCGTCGTCGTCGCGCCTCCGCGCGCGGCTGACGGTCGGCCTGCTCCGGTAGGCACCCGGAGTTCACTGGGCACCGCAGGAGTTCGCGGTGCCCAGCGAACGTCGTGGTGCGTCAGCCGTCATGGGCAGGTGATCGGGCCAACTGGTGGCGCGCGGCGGGGCGTTACCGCTCGGTGACGGAGCCGCCCTCGACGTGCCAGTGACGGTCGAGGCGGACCGTCTCGAGCATCCTGCGGTCGTGCGTGACGAGCAGCAGCGTGCCCTCGTACCCCTCGAGCGCCTGCTCGAGCTGCTCGATCGCGACGAGGTCGAGGTGGTTCGTGGGCTCGTCGAGCACGAGCACGTTGACGCCACGGGCCTGCAGCAGCGCGAGGCCGGCGCGGGTGCGCTCGCCGGGGGAGAGCTCGTCGACGGGGCGCCCCACGTGGTCGGCGCGCAGCCCGAACTTGGCGAGGAGGGTGCGCACCTCGGCCTGCGGCCAGTCGGGCACCTGCGCCTCGAACGCGTCGGCGAGGGGGCGACCGCCGGCGAGCACGGCGCGCGCCTGGTCGATCTCGCCGATGGCGACGCTGCTGCCGAGCGACGCCGTGCCCTGGTCGGGCGCGAGGCGGCCGAGCAGGAGGCGCAACAGGGTGGACTTGCCGGCCCCGTTCGGTCCCGTGATCCCGATGCGGTCGCCGGCCGCCACCTGCAGCGAGACGGGTCCGAGCACGAACGAGCCGCGGTCGACGACGGCCTGCGCGAGGGTGGAGACGACCGCGCTGGAGCGGGGGGCGCTGCCGATGGTGAACTGCAGCTGCCACTCCTTGCGGGGCTCCTCGACCTCGTCGAGGCGGGCGATGCGGCTCTCCATCTGGCGCACCTTCTGTGCTTGCTTCTCGCTCGACTCGGCGGACGCCTTGCGGCGGATCTTGTCGTTGTCGGGCGCCTTCTTCATCGCGTTGCGCACGCCCTGGCTCGACCACTCGCGCTGCACGCGGGCGCGGCCCACGAGGTCGGCCTTCTTGTCGGCGAACTCGTCGTACGCCTCGCGGGCGTGCCGGCGGGCGGTCTCGCGCTCCTCGAGGTAGGCGTCGTAACCGCCGCCGAACAGCCGGTTCGACGACTGCGCGAGGTCGAGCTCGAGCACGCTCGTGACGCAGCGGGCGAGGAACTCGCGGTCGTGGCTCACGAGCACGACGCCGCCGCGCTGGCCGCGCACGAAGCGCTCGAGCCGGTCCAGGCCGTCCAGGTCGAGGTCGTTCGTGGGCTCGTCGAGCAGCACGAGGTCGAAGCGGCTGAGCAGCAGGGCGGCGAGTCCGACGCGCGCGGCCTGGCCGCCGCTCAGCGACGTCATCAGGGCGTCGGGGTCGATGGCGGCGCCGAGATCGGCGAGCACGACGGGGAGCCGCTCGTCGAGGTCGGCGGCACCGCTCGCGAGCCAGCGGTCGAGCGCGGTCGCGTAGGCGTCGGCCGGGTCGACGGTGCCGGAGGCGTCGGCCGGCTCGCCGAGGGCCGCTGCGGTGCGGTCCATGTCGGCGGTCGCCTGCGTGCACCCGGTGCGACGGCCGATGTAGGCGGCGACGGTCTCGCCGGGAACGCGCTCGTGCTCCTGCGGCAGCCATCCGACGAACGCGTCGCCGGGGGCCAGGGTGACGGTGCCGGCCTGCGGTTCGTCGACGCCCGCCAGGAGGCGCAGCAGCGTCGACTTGCCGGCCCCGTTGACGCCCACCAGGCCCACGACGTCGCCGGGGGCGACCGTGAGGTCGAGGTCGTCGAAGAGGGTGCGGTGCCCGTGGCCGCCGGCCAGGCCCTTGGCCACGAGTGTCGCGCTCATGCGTCGATCATCCCGTACCCGCGCTGGGTCGACACGTCGTCACGTCGTCAGGTCGTCACCTCGTCAGGAGACGGCCGAGCGGGCCTCGCCTGCGCCGTTCGTACTCGAGCGAGGGCCACGTGAGCTCGAGGAGGCGAGTGCCGATCGCGAGGTACTCGTCCGTGGCCCCGTGGTCGGCCGTGGCGTCGTCGTGCTGGACGACCATGTCGAGGGGCTGAGCGGGTCCGCGCCGGAAGAAGGCAGCGATCTTCGCTCGGACGGCCGTGATGTCGTGCGGGTCCGTGAGGCGATCGATCTCCTCGGCGCGGTCCAGGAGCCAGCGGGCAGCGCTCTCCTTGCGGAGTCGCACGAGGTACGGCGCCACGTCGGCTAAGAGCTGCACGATCACGTCGTCGGGTGCGTCGGGGGGTGGCTTCTTCATCATGTGCTCCATCCTGTGCCAGCACCGGGGCCCCTGGCCCTGAGGAGCCAGGGAGAGGACGGCTTCACCAGGAGGACGTCTTCCCCTGTCCACCAGTCCTCGGCCGGCGAGGTCGACGACCGCCGTCGCGTGGGAGGACTTCTTCCTCGATCTGAGCGGAAGACCAATGCTCGATGGTGACACCTCGATCCGCGACGTGGCACTCCAGCGCGGGCTTCGACCTTTTGTCTTTCCGTGACGCGGCGCCTTGCGTGATGCCGTGTGCGGTCACGCTAGCGATGCGGGGGATGACGGCGACCAGCTGGGCCACGGTCAGTCCCGCCCAGCATCGAGGTACTCGGCCACGGAGAGCACCGCAAAGAGCAGGCCGGCCGCTAGGGAAAGGAGGAGGCACCGCTGCACCGGTGTCACGGCTTCGTCGTCGTGGATGGTCCTCCCTCGAACCCAGTCGACGACGAGGAACAAGGGTGGCAGGAGCAGGGGAGCTTTCTCTGCCCATGCTGCATCTCTACAGCGCCGTCGCGCCCGTCGGTCAAGCTGCTTCTGCAAATTGCGCGGCTAGATAGATCTGCCCACCCACAAAGAAGGAGACAAATACCATCGTGAGCACGACCAGCGCGATTCTCTCCTTTGGCACGATGCCCCGCTTCTGATCCTTTCTGCTACGCGACCAAAAGACAAAGAGAAACAACGTTGGTACGATGATGAAAGGTAGTGGAACTCGCCACTCATTACTGACTCGCGTGTAGCTGATGGTAGTGTTCCACGGAATCGTAGCTAAAGATGCAAATGATATGCCCAATGATACGAAACTAGTGATGAGTGCTACAGTGCTGATTCTTCTGGCCAACACTTTGTCATTGTCAGTTCCGATTGGGTTGTGGTCGTTGGTCAACCTATGACACCTGTCTCTTCCAGAACGAATTCGGTGGAGTCCACGATCCCGCTGGCGTGCTGACCGCCTGTCGCCGCAAAGAGATGGTCGCCCATCGTCGGTGCTTGAGCCAAGCCATCGGCTCCTGGGAAGAAGGCAGGACCCGCGCCGCCCACCCCGGGTCTCATCGAGTTATCGCGCGATCGCGCCGACTACTCTTCTGCCCTAGCCACACGTACCATCTTCGCTTGGTTCCGATGAGGCTCCCAGCGGCTAGTCCGAGCATCCAGCCTGGAAGAGCAGCGCCCCACACTGGTACCGAATTGAAGGTGAGATACATGCCGCCGAAAAGAAGGGCCACGGCGATAAGCGAGCCCCACTTAAGGGGTAATAGAAAGAACGTGAGGCCAGCCAGGACAACGCCAGCAACCGTACCGCAGGCGCTGATGGGTAGAAGTCGGGCTGCGGCTGTCCCGCTGATGAGGACAGGTCCGAGAAACCCAAGGCCTGCAACCCCCACTGCTGTCCAAGTCCTCTTTGAAGTGGCAGTCACCTATCGACGGGTTTTCGGCTAGCGCGCCACCAGATCTCGGTATCGCCCGTGCCGGCAGTGCGCCAACGATGTCGACACGCTGCAACATGGCAGTAGAGTTGAATCGCCGGTATCTCGAACGCTTTAGGAGAGATTTGCGGCGCCATAGAAGTACACGGCGAACACGATCTGGCCGGTGATGGATGCAAGAAGATAGAAGGTGCCAAAATACACAAGGAACAGGCGCTCCCATTTTGGTAGAGCCTTAGTCTCAGGGTGGCGATTCTTGATGGCAAGGCTCGCTAAAATCAGCGGAATAAATGCGAATACAAGCAGTGGAACATCGAAAGACCTGCTTACTCGATTGTAGCGGACCGTCGTGTCGAGTGGAACTTGCAGCACGACAGTCATGCCAATTATTGCGGTGATGATGAAAGCTGCTATCGTCGAAAGCCAAATAGCCCGCGTGATTCTTCGGGCACTGGCGACAATTGGATCTTCACCCTGGGTTGGGTTCATGGAATAACTCCTGTTTCTTCCAGGACGAAACCGGTCCCGTCGGCGATCCAACTCGCGTGCTGACCGGCATAGGCTGCGCCAACATGAGTTATCAAGTCTGGAGTTCGAGAGTCCGCAATCTGCTCAGCGCCTGGGAAGTGAGTCAGTGCCGCCCCGGTCAGGCCATCGAAAGTAGCGTCAAAGATGTTGTACTGATCACCCGAAAGTACATTAGTGAGGGCGCCACCAGCCATGTTGCCCCCGGCACCCAAAGCATGCTGGGCCATCTGGCCTGCGGTCGCAGATTCGAAGCGTGCACCGAAGGCTCCGGCGTGCGTGGTGATGCCGCCGCTTACGGCTCCACCTGCGAAGGACGCGCCCGCGCCTCGCAGTGTCCAATCTTCCTGTGGCGTAGTCACGTAGTACGTGCCTACGTTCCCCACGCCGCCGACGCCCGCGTTCGTGATCGTGCGCATGCCAGCCTGAGAAGTCACGGCGCGGGTGGTCGCTCCCAACGCTTGCTGAGCACCGCTGGAGAGGGAGGAGCCTGCTCGGGTGGCGGCACTCTGGACCGCAGTGGCGGCCCGGCCAGCGGAGGCCGTCGCTGACCAGGCTCCAGCCGCCGCGCCCGCGCCACCGAGGACACCACCGATCGCTGTGTCGATGCCTGCTCGCCGCCAGTCGACTTCACCTGTGGTGGCCTTCTGGCTCGCGACGGAGATGCCGCCGGACAGGAGGGCTCCCGATGCTGCCATCAGGGCGATGCCCGCGGGGCCGCCGACGCCCGTGAACATCAGCGCGACTCCGGCGACGATCGCAGCTCCCGCGACGACGTACTCCCAGTTGTCGCCCCACCACTCACCGACCGCAGCGAACGCGCCCTGGTTCGCGTGGGCGTAGGCGTCGAGGTCGGCGTCGGTCGCGGGGCGCAGGCCCAGCGGGTCGAGGGTGTGGAGGGGGTCGTTGCCGGCGTAGGAGTACGGGTTGCCCGCCCACGCAGCTCCCGTGACGGGGGCGAGGGGGTCGGTGGAGAGGAACCCTCGTGCTGCGGGGTCGTAGACCCGGGCACCCAGCCACTCCAGGCCGGCGACGGTGAGGCCGCCGCTTGCCGTCAGCCCGACACCCTCTGGCAGTGCCAGACCCGCGACCTGGCCGAGGACGGCCCAGGGGTCCTTGGCGTCGGTGGCACGGGCGGCACGCCACCCGGGCGTGCTCCAGGCGTCACCCACGGCGATGACCCCGCCGGGCAGGCCCAGCAGGGGCGTGTCGTCGACGCTGATCAGGGTCGGCACGACAGCTGCGGTGTCCCACCAGGTCTCGGTGCCGCCGATGCTCGCGAGCTCGCCGAGGGCATCGACCCACACCTCCACCCGACCCGTGACCTGCGAGGAGGCGTCGCGGTCGATCACCGCGGTGAGGTAGCCGAGATCGTTCCAGGCGTACTCGGTGCTCGACCCGTCCGTGGTGGTGCGGCGGACGCGGCGGCCGAGGCCGTCGTGGACGTACTCCGTCCGCACACCCCCGACGGTCGAGGAGACCAGCTGCCCGGCCGTGTCGTACTCGTGCGTCGTCACGACCCCGTCGACGGTCTCACGGGTGAGGCGCCCCGCGGTGTCGTACTCCCACGTGTGCCTGTTGCCTTCGGCACCGTCGACGCGGATCAGCTGCCCGGCGTCGTCGTGGACGTACGTGGTCGGTCCGGTGCCGTCATCGAGGCTCGTGATCCGGGCGTCGTCGTCCCGGACGATGCGGGTCGCGCTGACCCCGTCGGGTGTGGTCGTGGTGTGCGCGACCAGCGCACCGCCTTCGTAGGTCCAGGACTGCACGAGGTTGCCGGTGGCGGACTCCACGATGCGGCCCGCGGCGTCCCAACGGAACGTGCCCGTGCCCAGGTCGTCACGCTCGACCGCTGTCAGTCGGCCCGCGGCGTCGCGGCGGTACGTGGTGCGGGTGCCGGCGGGATCGGTTCGGGCCGTGCGGTGGCCGTCGGCGTCGTACTCCCACGACACCGCCTGGTCACCACGGCTGCGACGCACCAGCAGGCCCCGCCGGTCGTAGGCGAGCTCGTGCTCGACGTCCCGCCCCTCACCCCGCGTGTGATCGGTGACGACCAGGGTGCGAGAGAACGCGTCGCGGGTGATCGTCGAGAGGGGGCGGCCGTCGACGTTGATCCCGGTGCCGCGGCCCGCGGCGTCGAACGACCACGTGGTCGTCCGCCCGTCGGGGTCGGTCTGGGACAGCTGACGCCCGGCGGCGTCGTAGGTCGCCGTCGTGGTGCGACCCAGCGGGTCGGTGACTGCTGTGACCCGGTCGGCGGCGTCGTAGCTGCGGTGGGTCGTTCCACCGGCAGGGTCCGTGATCGACACCACACGGCCCCGGACGTCGTACTCGTACCGGGTGACACCGCCCAGTCCGTCGGCGGCCTCGATCAGCTGCCCGGCCGCGTCGTAGCGGAAGGCGCGGCGGCCGAAGCGTGGGTCCTGGAGACCGGTCAGCCGACCTGCGGCGTCGTAGCGGAAGCGCGCCGTCCCCGCACCGGGCGTCTTCCTGGTGAGCAGGCGGCCGACGGGGTCGTAGGTGGAGCGCTCGACCTCGCCCGTGGGCAGCGTGCGGGCCACGACCCGCGAGTCCGCGTCGTAGGTCAGCGTCGTCCTGGCGCCCAGCGCGTCGACCGCTGCGGACGGTCGACCGCACGCGTCGTACTCGTACCTCGTCGTGGCACCCGAGGGAGCGACGATCGCGGTGACACGTCCCGCGGCATCCCGCTCGAGGCGGGTGAGGCCGCCCTCGCCGTCGACGAGTTCCACCGGTCGGCCGCACCGGTCGTAGGTCGTCAGCTCTGCCGTGCCGTCCGGGGTGGTCGTGCTGACCGGGCGGCCGAACTCGTCGAACCGGACCGTGGTCGCCTCGAACGCATCCCCCACCGTCGTGGTCCCCGTGCCGCGGTCGATCGTCGCCTCGGCGCGCACGCCGGTGGGATCGACGACGGCGGTGAGGGCACCGGTGGCGTCGTGCTCGCGCGACCACACCCCTCCTGCCGGGTCGGTGACCCGCACCAGGCGCGACAGGGCGTCGTGGGCGAAAGCCCACGCACCACCGTCGGGCAGCACCAGCCGTGACACATCGCCCTGGTCGTCGAACTCGCGCGAGACCTGCCGGCCCAGCGGGTCGGTGGTGGTCTCGAGCTCGCCGTGGGCGCCGTAGGTCAGCTCGGTGCGCGCGCCGACCGGGTCGACGATCGCGGACACGCGGCCGCCGGCACCGTGCTCGAACCGCCACACCGCACCGTCGGCGTCGCGGCGCGAGACCAGCAGCCCCGCGGCGTCGTAGCCGAAGGTGGTGCGCGCCCCCGAGGGGCTGACCGCCGCCGTGGGCCGGCCTGCGTGGTCCCGCTCGATGCGGGCCACGTCCCCTGCGGCGTTCTCGGTCTCGACGAGGTCACCGTGGGCGTCGTACCGGCACGTCACGACGACACCGGTCGGGTCCGTCGCCCGCTGCAGGAGCCCCTCGTGCCAGAGAAGCTCCGTGCGGCCACCCTCCGGGTCGATGATGACGGAGGGATCACGGTCAGTGTCGGCCGCGTACTCGTACGTCACGACCGCGCCGGATTCGGTCACGAGCGTCGTGATGCGGTCCTGCTCGTCCCACCCGTACGTCAGGTCCGCACCCGACGGGGTCACGGTCCGCACCCGGCGGCCACGGGCGTCGTAGCCGTGCACCGTCGTGGAACCGTCACGCTCGATCACCGACACGAGGTTCCCGTGCGCGTCGTAACTCATCGACTGCCGACGATCGTCCGCGTCGAGGACACCCACCAGACGACCCTTGGGATCAGCGAGGTAACTGTTGGAGCGGGTCCCGTCCTCATCGGACACCACCGTCACCCGGCCGGGGAGGTAACCGAAGCGTGCCGTGCGCCCGTGCGGCGTCACCTGACGCACCACACGACCCTGCCCGTCGTAGACGTTCTCCGCCTCCACGACGCCCGCCGCCGACACCACCGCCTCGATCAGACCCTGATCGTTCCACCGGTACCGGCGCGTGCCGATCTCGGTGGTCGCAGCGACCAGCCTGCCGGCGTCGTCATAGGCGTACTCCACCCGGCGACCGTCCGAACCCGCCACCACCGCGACGAGGCCGTCGGCATGCTCCACCGACACCCACCGGCCACGCTCGTGCACCAACCTCGACACCAGGCCGTCGACATCGCGCTCGACGAGCACCCTCGTCCCGGGCCCACCACCAGATCCGACCCAGGTGCCGGAGACCGAGAACGCCCGCCACGCGCCGGCGTTGTCCCGCACCACGAACACCGCCTCCGCGGGCAGGGCACGCAGGCTCTGACGGAGGTCGTCGTCGACCCGGTCGAACCACGCGTTCTCACCCGCCGCACGATCCCACCCACTGCCCTGCCGGGGGAACCACTGCTGACGACCGTCCTCGAGCACGACCGCGGCGCCCTCGTCATCGAGGACCAGCCGCACGTCGAGGGACGACGCCCACCCCGGACCGAACACGCCCACGTGCTCGTCGAGCGAGTTGTACGTCCGCGACACCCGCAACGACGCCGACCCACCCGCGAACCCGAGATCGTGCTCCACCTCGAGGAAGTTCCCCGTCGAGGTGTTGATCGGGTCCATCGTGAAACCCGTCGTCGGCGGTACGCCATACGCGCGGGGCGGGTCGATCACGAGGCCGTCACGAGCCGCGGACACTCCGGCGGCCTGGAGAGCGGCCAGGAGGCCCGCGTCGGAGAGCGTCGACACCGTGTTCTCGGCGCCCACGTTCGCGAAGGCATCGGCGATGGTCGTCGCCCAGTTCGCGTCGTTGTCGTTGTCGGAGAGCCACGTCTCGAAGGCGCTCACGACGCCGTCGCCGTCGATCGTGCCCCACTTGCACTGGGCCGCGAAGTCCGCGAGCTTGCCGCGCACGGCACCAGGACGACCGGACAGCTCGTCGTCGAACGAGCGGATGCCCGCAGCGAAGGAGCGGAGGTCCTCGGGGCGCGCGGACGACGTGCCGCCGCCACCGCCGCCTCCTGCGCCTGGGGCGGGAGTCTCGCGCGAGCCAGGTCGGGCCGTCATCGGCGGGAACGTCGGTGCGGGCTCGTTGCCGAACCGCGGCATCTCCTCGCCCCCGGTGAAGGCGTCGACGATCCTCTCGCCGAGGTGGCGGTTCTCCTGCTCCTCGGCCCACTCACGGGCCTGCCGGCGCCGGTCGTCCTCCTGGCGCGCCGCCTCCTTCAAGGTGTCCGAGGCATCGGCGATCGCCCGGAGGGCTTCGACGAGACCCTGGGCGCCGACGCGGGCCGTCGTCGCGTTGGCGTCGAAGAGCTCGGAGAAGAAGCCTCGGAACTCCTGCTTCGCGGTGGAGACGTTCAGCGCGCGAGGGCCGTACTGCCCCACGATCGCCGTCGCCGCCGCCCGGCACGTGTTGCCGAGCGAGTCGGCGGTGAAATAGTTGAACTCCAACGGCTCGCTGCCGGCCGGAACACTCACGAATCGTCCTTCCCCCGTGTCGGCCCACGCCGACGCTCACCCCATGTGTTGCGCGTGCAGCACCCCCGACGACGGCACCCCACGGGGGCGCCGCCGTCGAGAGCGTCGAAGACCGTCAGGTCAGGCGCCGCCACCGGCGGTGAAGATGTCCTGCGAGATCTTCTCGAGCTGCGTGCGGAGCTCTTCGAGCTCGGTCTTGGCCTTGTCGAGAGCGGCCTTGGTCTCGGGCCAGGTGGAGCTGCGGAACGTGGTCGCCAGCGGGCCGTCCCACGTGTTCGGGTCGGACAGGATGCGACCCTGCGCGTCGAGCTGCGTGATCTGATCGGTGAAACCACCGTTCACGATCGACTGCAGCTGACGGATCGCCGTCTTGGCCTGCTCGGTGGAAAGGACACGAGACATGGTGGATCTCCTCTACTTCGTCATGATGCGCCCCCGCGCACTGAACACCCCCGGGAGCTCGAACACAGCCGACCATACACGCCTCCCGGACAGACCGCTATGTTGCATATCCGGACCTCTGGAAGGACCTCACCACCGCACCCCCCGTCCGTGGGGCAAGCGCGGCGGAAGGGGCGGAGGGGCCCTAGCATCACTCGAGACGCACGGCTACAGGGGGTAGTTCCGCCAATGGACAGGCATCGTTCGCACACCGCCGGGGACGGCACGCAGGGGTCTCGCCGCCACGCGCTCGCCATGGTCGCGACGCTCGGCGTCGTGGTGCTCGGGGTGACCGGCTGCACGGCCGACCCGCCCCTGGAGGACCCGTCGCGCGTGCTGCAGACCGTCGAGACGTCGCTGTCTACGGACGGGGCCGTGACCGGCGTGACCAGCACGACCATCTCGGTGGACGACACCGCCGCCCGGACCAGCACGGCCTCGACCGACCACGAGCCGTCCGAGGTCGCGGACGACCTGCCCGTCCGCGTCACGACGCAGTGGCGCGCGGGCGATGCCTCCGGCACCGATCTCGCCGACCTCGAGGGCCGTGACGGCCGTGTCGAGATCGACCTCACGGTCGAGAACCTCACCGTCGCGCCGCGGAGCCTCGACTACGACGTCGCCGGGCGCTCCCGCACCGATGCCGCGCTCGTCGGTGCGCCCCTGAGCGTCGCGGCGTCGACCGTGCTCGCCGGGACGTCCCCGAGCGCCGTGGTCACCAGCGCCTCCGACGCCGGAGGCGGCACGGACGGGATCGTCAGCACCAACGGCGACGGTGACGCCGTCGTCCAGTGGGGCCGCCTCCTGGCGCCACCGACCTCGGGTGCCAGCACGACCCTCCGTCTCGTCGTCGACGCCGAGCAGTTCACGGCGCCCTCCTTCGACCTCGCCGTGCAGCCCGGCCTGTCCACCGACCTCAGCGTCGACGGCGTCCTCGCCTCGGCGTTCGACGAGGGGCCGACCTCGGAGCTCGCCCTGCAGCAACGCACCATCACCCTCGTCACCGACGTCGCCGCCGTGCTCGGCCGCGCCGGCGGCACGATCACCGAGGTGCGGACGAACCTCGAGACCACCTCGGAGACCCTCGGCGTGCGCACGGCGGAGCAGCTGCGCGACAGCAGCTCGTCGCTCGCCTCCACGATGCAGGGCGTCTCCGGTCAGCTCGCGGCGCTCGAGGGCGACCTCGGCGGGACCGTCACGGGCACGCAGCAGACCGTGCGCGGCCAGCTGCAGCAGACCGTCGCCAGCGTCGACGCCCTGCTCGGCGACACGTCGGCGACGGCGCCGAGCGTCGCCGTCGACGGCGAGGGCTGCGCCGCGGTCGTCGCCGCACCCGGCGAGACCGCCAGCGTCTACGGCAGCCTGCTCCAGGTGTCGGCCCAGCTCGACGCCTACGCGAGCACGAACGCCGAGTGCCGTGACCAGGTCGTGGCCGAACTGCAGCGCGTGCTCGGGCCGGAGACGCCCGACGCCACGGTCTGCGCGAGCGACTCGTCGTTGACCTGCTCGCTCTTCCAGTCGTCGGCGAGCATCCTCGGGGTGCTGGCAGAGCTGGCCGAGCAGGGCGAGAAGCTCTCGACCTCGCTAGAGCCGGACCTGGCGCAGACGGCGCTGGACAGCTACGACGAGCTCGCCGCGTCCGTGGCCTCGCTCGAAGCCCAGCTCGCGGCTCTCGACGAGGACCCGTCCGGTGATGCCGTCGGCGATGCGCTCGACGAGCTGCGCGCGGCGGTAGGGGCTGCCCAGCGTCGAGTCCCCGCGCTGCGGGACCGCGTGGACGGCCTCCACGACGACGCGATCGAGGCCCGTGACGCCATCGGTGACGTCGAGGAGCCGGTCTCGTCCTCCATGCAGGCGCAGAACGCCCGCCTCGCCGACGAGTTGTGCGACCTGCGCGACGTGCCCGGGCTGAGCGTGCTGCAGGTCGAGCGACTGCGATCGTTCCTCGTCGACACCTCGTGCGGTCGTGCGGCAGAGCCCGTCGAGCCGGAGGTCCCGGGGACGCCCGAGGACCCTGCTGATCCCCAGGCGCCGGGCACACCCGAGGAGACCGCCGCACCGACCGCTGGTCTGCCCCTGCCGCCGCCCCTGCCCTTCCTCCGGCCCATGGAGGACCGCCTCGCCGAACAGGCGGCGGCATGGGACCTCGTGATCGCTGTCACGGACACCGATGTGACGGAGGGTGACGGCCTGGGTGCCGCTATCGCCAGCCTCGATGCCGAGGTCACGGCGGTCGACGCCGCGCTCGCGTCCCTCGAGGAGGCCGTCGCCGCCGGCGACGTCAGCCTCGGCGGCGCCCTGCAGCGACTGCGGGAGACGACCGACGCCGCGTCCGCCTCGGGCGTCGGACTCCGCGAGGACCTCGATGCACTCAAGGTGCAGCAGGAGGCCCTCGCCGCCCAGGTCGCGGAGGCCTTCGACTCGGCAGCCGGTACGGCCGCGGAAGACGTCGTCCTCTCCACCGGGAAGCAGGTCGAGCGCGTCACCGCCCAGGCCACCACGAGCCGCGAGGCCGTCTCGGACGCCTTCGCCCGGTCGGTGGCGGGCCTGAGCACGACCTCCGGCTCGGTGACCGCCGAGGCCCGTCGCACGATCGAGTCCCAGCGGGGAGACCTCGGCGAGCAGACCGACGCGCTGACGGCGGCGGTCGACGGCCAGGCCGCCACGACGCTCGAGCGGATCGCGGCGACGACCAGTGCCTCCACCCGTGACGTCGAGGGGGCTCGCACGTTGCTCTCGGCCGACCTGGCCAAGGTGCTCCTCGACCTCGGCGACCCCGAGGTCAACGGCTCCGGCCTGCTCGGCTCGATGACCACCAGCGCGGCCAAGGCCGACACCGCCGACTACCAGCTGGCGCTCGCGTCGCAGGAGGCCTCCGGCTACGCGAACGTCCGTGCCGAGGACGTCGCGGGCATCATGCTCCGGCGCGCCCAGGTCACCGCCTCGCTCGAGGCCGCCGGCGCCCTGCCCGCCTTCCACCTCGACGTCCCGGCGGGCGCCACCTCGACCACGCTGTACTCGTTCCGGATCGGGGGCACGCGATGAGCCGCCACGACGCCAAGGCTGCAGCTGCCACCGACACCGCACCTGACGAGCACGCCGTGGACGGCGACGCCGAGACCGCAGGAGGCACGCCCCGCGGACGCACGAAGGTCGCCCTGGTCGTCGGCGCGGGCCTCGTCACCGCCGCCGTCGTCGCGACGGTCGCGGTCGTCGTCGTGCAGGGGACCGGCTCGGCAGAGGCCGACCCGGTCGCCGCGACCGTCCCGGTCGCCCTGTCGGCCCGCGTCCCCGACGGCACCACCCTCGGCGTCGTCCTCACCCTCGGTTCCGGCGAGGGCTCCGAGTGGGCCGGTGCTGCCCAGGGCGCCCGCGTCGCCCAGGAGCGCCTCGCCCTCGGCGGCACCGACGTCGAGCTCGTCACCGAGGACGACGGCGGCACCGAGGACGGCGCCCGCGCCGCCGTCGACGCACTCGTCGAGCAGGGCGTCGCCGGCGTCGTCGTCGCCTCCTCGGGGGCCCACGTCGCGGGCGCGGTCGAGGCCGCCTCCGCCGCGGGCGTCCCCGTCGTGCTGCCCTACGCGGAGCTGCCCGAGGGCACCGACGCGGACGCGGCCTGGTCGCTCGCCCCCGACGCCGCGGCCACGTCCGCCGCGCTCAGCACCGCCCTCGACGGCACCTCGCGCCCCCTCGTCGTCGACGTGGGCGGCGGCGTCCCCGCCGACGTCCCCGTCGGCGACGTGCTCGTCGTCGCGCCGCAGGACGACCCGGCCACGCTCACCACCGAGCTGGTGCGCCGGGCCGGCCTCGCGCCTCCTGCGCAGGAGGGCGAGGAGCCGCCCGTGCCGGTCGACGCACCGATCGACGCCGTCGTCATCAGCGGACCGCCCGCCCGGCAGGCGGACCTCGTCGAGGTCCTCCAGTCCGCCGACCTGCCCGTGCCCGTCGTCCTCACCCCCGGCGCGACCAGCCCCGCGTTCTCGTCCGCCCTCGCGGAGGCCGGCGGCAGCGCCTCCGGCGGCTTCGTCACCGTGGGCACCGCCACCGACGACGCCGTCGCCCTCCAGGCCGACGCCGCCGGGCGCTCCATGTCGGCGTTCCTCGCCGGCGTCCGCGTCGCCGCCACCGACGGCGACGTGCAGAACCTCACCGACGACCAGCCCTTCTCGGCCGTCGCGCAGGAGGCCGACTCGCGCAGCCACGACGCGGTCGTCGCGCTCGTCCGCGGCGTCGCCGAGGCCGGCAGCACCACGCCGACCGACGTCGCCGTCGCGCTCGCCGCCACGACCCCCGGCGCCGCGCAGGGCATCGCCGGACCGGCCCTCGACCTCGGACGGGCCAGCGCCTCGACGGGCGAGGTCGTCGTGCTGCACGCCTCCCCGCAGTCCCTCGGCCTCCGCCCCGCCGCCGGGGACGCGACCACCCGCACGACCTGGTTCGCGGAGCCCGACGCCGACTGACCCGGTACCACCAGCAGTGCCGGTCGCGCGCCCCCCGTCGCGACCGGAGGAGAGGACGACGCGCATGCGCGTGCAGATCGAGCTCGACGACGAACGACGCAGCATCGACGTGGACCGCTGGCAGGGCACCGCCACGCTCCGCGACCTCGTCCAGGCCGCCGGTGCACCCGCGCCCGGGCCCGACGACGACCTCTTCGTCGACGAGTCCGCGGCCCCCGTGTCGACGCCGCTCGCCGAGGTCCTCCTCCTCGAGGGGTCGCGCATCGGGCGCACGCCCACGCGCCGACCGCGCCGCCTCGCCGGCTGGAACGTCACCCTCGCCGGCGGCACCGACGCGGGCGCCGTCGTCGAGGTGCCGCGCACGCGTCCCCTCGTCGTGGGCCGCGCACCCCAGGCCGACCTCGTGCTGCCGACCGCCAGCGCGTCGTGGGAGCACTGCACGATCGAGCTCGACACGGACGACGAGGGCGAGGGCGTCGTCGTCCGTGACGCCGGGTCGACCAACGGCACCGTCATCGCGGGGGAGCGCGTCGGCGACGACGGGCAGCGGCTCACCGAGGCCACGACCGTCCTCGTCGGCGGCGCCGTGCTGCTCGTGCGCCCGCGGCTCGACGAGGTGCCCGCCCCGGCACCCGGCAGCCTGCACAACCTCACGCCCGCGGCCACCGCCCCGTTCAACCGGCCGCCCCGCCCCGGCAAGGTCGACGACGTCGAACCCGTGGTCCCGCCCACGCGCAAGGAGGTCCCGCCGGCCTCCAAGTTCAACTACATCACCGTCATCGCGCCGCTCGTCCTCGCGGGCACCATGGTCGTCGTGCTCGGCGACGCGCGCTTCGCCCTCTTCGCCCTGCTCAGCCCCGTGATGGCCGTCGGCATGTGGTTCGAGCAGAAACAGCGTCGCAAGCGCGGCCTCAAGGAGGAGGAGGAGCGCTTCACGGGCGCCGTCGCCGACTTCCGCGCCGAGATCGCCGCCGCCGCCGAGCAGGAGGTGCGCCGACGTCAGGACCTCGCCCCCGACCCGGCCACCGTCCTCCGTCGCGCCGCCCTGCCGTCCACGCTGCTCTGGCAGCGGCGGGCCGACGACGACGACTTCCTCGCCCTGCACGCCGGCACGGGCGACGTGCCCTGGCAGCCCCAGGTCGACGACCGCGGCATCGTCCGTCGCGACGACGCCGTCAAGGAGGCCCTCGCCGACAGCCGCCTGCCGGCCGCGCCCGTCGTCGTCGACCTCACCGACGCGGGCGTCGTCGGCATCGTCGGCGACCGGGCCGGAGCCCTGGCCCTCGCCCGCAGCCTGCTCGCGCAGGCCGCCGTGCACTGTGGGCCGGCCGACCTCACCGTCGGCGTCTTCTGCGACCGCGGCCGCACCGACGACTGGGCCTGGGCCTCCTGGCTGCCGCACACCCGGCAGACCGGCAGCAGCACCGGCGACCGCTGGATGTCCGACCAGCGCGAGTCGAGCGCCGCGATGCTCCGCGGCCTCCGCGAGACCGCCGACGACCTGCCCACGCCCGCGATGCTCGTCGTGCTCGACTCCGAGGTGCTCACCGAGGGCCGGGACGCCCCCGCGCGAGCGCTGCTCGGACACGGGCGCTCCGAGGCCGGCCGGTCGCTCCGGCCCGGGGAGCGCCGCCACCGCGTGAGCGGCATCGTCATCGCCACGTCGGAGGAGCAGCTGCCGGCCGCCTGCACCTCGGTCGTGCACGTCGGCGACGACTCCGCCGCGACCGTGCACCGCCCCGAGGACCGCACGCGCGTCGACGACGTCGTGCTCGCCGGCGTCGCCCCCACCCGTGCCGAGGAGTGCGCCCGCCACCTCGCCCACTTCGACGACCCCGAGCTCGTCGTGCCCGGCGCCTCACTGCCGTCGCTCGTGCGCCTGCCCGAGCTGCTCGGCCAGCAGCAGCTCGACGCCGCCGCCGTCCGGGCGCTCTGGGCCGCCCCCACGGGCGTCTCGACCCCCATCGGCTCGTCGGAGACGGGAGTCCTCACCCTCGACCTCGTCAAGGACGGCCCGCACGGCCTCGTCGGCGGCACAACCGGCTCGGGCAAGAGCGAGTTCCTGCGCTCGCTCGTCGCCGGCCTCGCCGCGCGCAACGACCCGACGCGGCTCACCTTCGTGCTCATCGACTTCAAGGGCGGCGCCGCCTTCAAGGCCTGCGAGCGGCTGCCCCACACCATCGGCACCATCAGCAACCTCGACGAGCAGCTCGCCGACAGGGCGCTCCGCGCGCTCGAGGCCGAGATGCAGCGCCGCCAGCGCGTGTTCGCCCAGGCCGGCGACGACATCGACAACCTGGACGCGTACCTGGCGACCGGGCCCGCCGAACCCATGCCGCGCCTCCTGCTCGTCGTCGACGAGTTCGCCATGCTCGCCAAGGACTTCCCCGACGTGCTCAGCTCGCTCGTCAGCGTCGCGGCCGTCGGGCGCACGCTCGGCGTGCACATGATCCTCGCGACGCAGCGCCCCGCCGGCGTCGTCAACGAGGACATCCTCGCCAACACCAACCTGCGCGTCGCCCTCCGCGTGCAGAGCCGCGACGACTCGTCGAACGTTATCGGCGTGCCCGCCGCCGCGGGGATCGGCCGCGCCCAGACCGGCCGCGCCTACGTCAAGCTCGGCCAGGACGACATCACGCCCGTGCAGACCGCCCTCGTCACCGGCCGCGCCGCCGAGGCCGCCGCCGCGCTCGTCGACGTGCGCGCGACCAGCCCCTTCGGCGTGCCCGCACCGCGCCCGGCACCGCCGCGCGCCTCGTCGACCGACGCCGTCGACCTCGACCTGCTCATCGACGCCGTCGTCGAGGCGAACGCCGCCGAGGGGTTCGCCCCGCCGCGGCAGGTCTGGCCGGAGGCCCTGGGCGAGCGGGTCGCGCTCGCCGGCCCCGCGGGCGGTGCGGCCGAGCACGACGGGCTGCCCGCCGTCGGCGACGTCCACGACGACGTCGTGCGGGTGGCCCTCGCCGACGAGCCCGACCTGCAGCGGCAGAGCGCCACCGGGTGGGACCTCGACGAGGGCAACCTCCTGCTGCTCGGGATCCCGGGCAGCGGCACCAGCACCACCCTCGCGAGCCTCGCGCTCACCGCGGCAGGCCAGCTGCCCCCCGACGAGCTCGACCTGCTCGTGCTCGACCTCGGCTCGCGCGAGCTCGCACCCCTCGCCGACCTGCCGCACACCGTCGCCTACGTGGGCTCGGGCACCGGGGCGAAGGAGCAGCAGGCACGGTTCCTGCGCCACCTCCGTGCCGAGCTCGAGCATCGCCGGGGCGCGACCGGCACGCGCCGTCGGGCCCTCGTGCTCATCGACGGGCTCGCCGCCCTGCGCGACGAGCTCGGGGACTACGAGGGCCAGCAGCTGCTCGACCTGCTCTACCGGGTCTACGCCGAGGGCCCCGCGCTCGGCCTCTCGTTCGCCGTGTCGTCGAGCCGCGCCAAGGCCGTGCCCACCGCCATGGAGGAGGTCACGACGCAGCGTTGGCTGTTCCGCCTCGCCGACGCCTACGACTACGCCTCGATGGGCATCCGCGGCAGCACCGTGCCGGCACCCGTGCCCGGCCGCTGCGTCGACGTGCGCACCAGGCTGCAGCTGCACGTCGCGACGCCCGACGGCTCCCTCGCCGAGGCCGTCGCCCGGGTCGCCGCCACCTGGGGCGACGCCGCCCCCAAGCCGCAGGCCATCGGTCAGCTCCCCGAGGACCTCACCGTCGCCGAGCTCGGCGCCACCCCGTCGCTCGAGGGCGAACCGTGGCTGCTGCCCGTCGGCCTCGGCGAGGACGACCTCAGCCCCGCGGCCCTCGAGATCTACGAGGGTGAGCACGTGCTCGTGGCGGGACCGGCCCGTTCGGGCAAGTCGACCCTCCTGCTGGCGCTCGCCGAGTCCGTGCGCTCCGCACCCGGGGGAGCGCACCCCGCGGTGTGGGGCATCTGCGACCGCCGGTCGCCGCTCGCGACGGCCGACCTCGACCGCGTCGCCGTCGGGGCCGACGAGATCCCCGGCCTGCTCGCGTCGCTGCGGCTCGAGCGCGGCCCCGTCGTGCTGCTCGTCGACGACGCCGAGCGCATCGACGACGCCGACCAGGCGCTCGCGACCCTGCTCGCCTCGGGCCGGCCCCAGCTCGTCGTCGTCGCGGCCGGTCGCAGCGCCGACCTCCGCACGCTCTACAGCCACTGGACCAAGACGGTCCGCAAGGCCCGGTGCGGCGTGCTGCTCCAGCCCGACGTCGACTACGACGGCGAGCTGCTCGGCTCGACCCTGCCCCGACGGGCGCCCGTCGCCCTCACCCAGGGGCGCGGCTACGCCTGCGTCGGCGGGCAGGTCAGGCTCGTGCAGACGATGAGCCCGAGCCGCTGAGCGCGGGCCGCTGAGCCCGAGCCGCGGAGCCCGGTCCGCGGGCCCGGGCCGCTGAGCGCGAGCAGGCCGCCGAGCCCGGTCCGCTGCACCCGAGCAGACCGCCGAGCCCGAGCAGGTCGCCGAGCGTCGGGCCGGCTCAGTCGCGCGTCGTGATGCTGAACGGCGAGCTCTCGAGCGCCGTGAAGTTGCCCACGGTCGCGCGCAGCACGCACGACGGGGCGACCGAGAGGGCCGTCACGACGAGGCCGTCCGACGAGACCGCCAGGGCTCCCGAGCAGCCGTCGACGAAGCGCACGCCCGCCTCGCCGCCCGCGACGTCCTGCAACAGCTGCGACGGCGACCCCGTGGCCGGGCTCGAGTAGAGGGGCGACAGCTCGTCGGGACCGTTCGGCCACACCGGCACGAGCACCACCGGCAGCGCCGTCTGGCTGACCGTGCGCGGCGGGGTGCGGACCTCGACGCCCCGGAGACGCTGCACCGGGTAGGCGGTGCTCGTCACGCCGTCGTCACCCACGGCCTCCGCCGTCGCCGCGGCCGCCCCGTCGAGCCAGGCGTCGAGCGCGGGCGCGTCGGCGAGCTCGAGCGGGAGCGTGGCCTCGACCACGAGCTGCTCGCCCGCGGGCACCTCGACGTCGTCCAGCGACCAGGCGCAGTCGGTCGTGAGGCCCGTGACGCTCGCGACGTTGCGCGTCGCCGTCACCGACGACCAGGTCACCGGCGGGCACGCGTCGCCCTCGCCCGCACCGGGCACGACCTCGAGCAGCGTGCCGGAGAGCGGCGCCGTCTGCGCGGCGTAGGTGAGGGTGAGGCGCACGCGGCCCTGGTCGGGGTCGTACGCGGCGTCGCGCGAGACCGTGAGGCCCGTCGGCAGGGCAGGGTCCTGCTGGTGGGCCGTCGCCGCGACCGGCGTCGAGCCCGGCTCGCCCGGGGAGTCGGGGAGGAACCGCACCACCCCGGCGACGAGCAGCCCCGCGACGGCCAGGCCGGCCACGCCGAGGACGGCCACCCGGTTCGTGAGCCAGGCGGGCCTCCTGCCGGGGGCCTGCTCAGGAGGCGCGGTGGCGGTGACAGGGGCGCGCACCTCGCGTCGGGGCATCGGCCGCACGATGGTGCGCGATCTGTCCGAGCCGAGATCGGGCAGCGGCTCGGCGTCGGCGTCGCCGTCGAGGTCGACCGGGGGAGCGGCCGCCGGGGCCGCGGCGGCACCACGCACGACGGTGGCGGGGCGCTCGACCTCCGTGAAGTCGCCGGGCGCCGACTCGGGCGCGAGCGCCGGCGTGCCGTCCAGGCCGGGCGCGAGCCGCCGCAGCCGGGCCGCCGCCTCGCCCGCCGTCGGGCGCGCCGAAGGGTCCTTCGCGAGCATCGCCGAGAGGGCGGCCCAGACGGCGGGGGGCACGTCGAGCTCCGGGGGCACGGTGGTGACGTGCCGGTAGGCGACCGTGAAGTCGGTGCCCGGCCCGGCGAACGGCGTGCGGCCGGCGAGCAGCTCGTAGAGCACGACGCCCGCGGCGTACACGTCGGCCTCGGGGCCCGACCGCCCGTGGCTGATGAGCTCGGGGGCCATGTACCAGGGGGTGCCCAGGAGGCCCGTGGTCGTCCGCTCGCGCTCGCCCACCACGCTCGCGATGCCGAAGTCGCCGACGCGCACCGCGCCGCGCAGGCCCGGGTGCCACGGCTCGGCCAGCAGCACGTTGTCGGGCTTCACGTCGCGGTGCGACACCTGCTGCACGTGGGCCGCGGCCAGGGCGTCGAGGACCTCGGCGACGAGCGAGAGCGCGTCCGCAGGGGGCAGCGTGCCGCGCTCGGCGAGGACGTCGCGGAGCGAACCGCCGGGCACGAGGTCCATGACGATCGCCAGGCGGTCGCCCTCCACGACGAGGTCGCGCACCCGCACGACCGCGGGGTGCTGCAGCGAGAGCAGGACCGAGCGCTCCCGGACGAAGCGCTCCACGACCGACGCGTCGTCGGCGTGCTCGGGCTTGAGCAGCTTCGCGGCGGCCTCCTCGCCCCCGGCCTGCGCGCTGACGCGCCACACCTCGCCCGCGGCACCCGAGCCGATCAGGTCGACGAGGCGCCACCCCGCCCCGAGGGCCTCGCCCGACCGTGCCTGCGCCACGCTTCCCCCGTCCCGTGCTCGGACCCTCCCCGGGCCGACGGAGCCATCGTACCGTCGTACTGCATGCCGGGTGCCGCCGCGGGACGGCACCCCGTGGCCCCCGTCCCGGGGGCGGGGCGTGCCCGATGCCGACCACCCGTCGTCCTGGGGGGGGGCTGGCCCCCGGGCGTCCCGCAGCCCGCGCTGCCACGCTGGAGCACATGACAACCCTCACTCGTCCCCGCCACGGCAAGGTCATCGCCGGCGTCTGCGCCGCCCTGGCCTTCCGGTTCGGCGTCAGCCCGTTCCTCGTCCGCCTGCTCTTCGTGCTGTCGTGCCTGCTGCCCGGGCCGCAGTTCGTCCTCTACATCGTGCTCTGGGTGCTGTTCCCCAAGGAGGGGTCGACGCCGCGCACCGTCCGCCGCCGCTGACGCGCGGCGCGGCGGTCGCGACCGCCGCGCGCGTGGCGACCAGGCCCTCGTGCGCTGCGCCCGCTCAGTCGCCGTCTGGCGTGGCCTCCGTGATCGCCTGGAGCAGCGACTCCTGCACCCAGCCGAGCCAGTCGAACACGTCGCGCAGCACGAGCTCGTGCTCGTCGTCGGTCTCGTCGTAGCCGTCCGCGGTGACGCCGAGGCGCTGACCGAGCACCAGCCGCAGGTCGGTGAGGGTGCGCAGCAGCGCCTGCTGCCGCTCGTCGTCGAGCAGGACGCCCTCGCCCTGGTCGGCGGCGAACAGCCGGGCGACGGTGCGGGCGCCCTCGAGCTTGCGCGCCGTGACGTCGTCGGACGTCCAGCGGCGGAACTCCGCGTCGGCCTCGGCGTCGTCCGGGTAGGCGGACGGCAGGAGGCGCGCCACGGCCCCGTCGCGCCGGTCGCCCCCCTCGAGCAGTCCGCCCAGCTGCCCCGCCAGGTCGACCAGCAGGCCTCGTTCGTGCTCGGCCAGGGTCAGGCGGACGCCGCCGGGGTCGATGCCGCCCTCGCGGCGGACCGGCATCACTCGTCGGCCTTCGCGACGGTGGCGTGCAGGCCGTGCTCGTGCATGGCCTCGACGTGGCGCTCCATCTCTTCACGCGGGCCGGTCGCGACGACGGCCCGGCCCTCCTGGTGCACGCGCATCATGAGCGCCTCGGCCGTCGCCCGGCTGAAGCCGAAGTAGCGCTGGAAGACGTGCGCCACGTACGACATGAGGTTGACGGGGTCGTCCCAGACGATCGTCGTCCAGGGCACGTCGGGGGCCGCGCGCAGTCGCGTGTCGGTCAGCTCGCTGGTCATGCTCACCGCCCCAGCGTCGCACGCGGCACCTGCCCGTGCCCCGGACGTCCGCGGGCCGTCGCACGACCGGCCCGTGCCCTGCCCTGTGCAGGGGTGCTGCGTTATGCTGGCCCGGTCGCGACTGGCGTTGAGGTGGACCACCACCGGGGAGCGACTGACACACGAGCGGTGGCCGTACGCCTGGGCCGCCACGCCAGACCAGACCCCCCGTCCGTCCCGTGTGCCGAGGAGCAGTCCATGACCGACAGCCAGTCCTTCCCGTCGACCTTCAACCAGCCGCTCTCGGAGGTCGACCCCGAGATCGCCGCCGTCCTCGAGCAGGAGCTCGGCCGCCAGCGCGGCACGCTCGAGATGATCGCCTCCGAGAACTTCGTGCCCCGCGCCGTGCTCGAGTCGCAGGGCTCCGTGCTCACGAACAAGTACGCCGAGGGCTACCCGGGCCGCCGCTACTACGGCGGCTGCGAGTTCGTCGACGTCGCCGAGAACCTGGCCATCGAGCGCGCCAAGTCGCTGTTCGGGGCCGAGTACGCCAACGTGCAGCCCCACTCGGGCGCGCAGGCCAACGCCGCCGTCCTCGCCGCGCTCGCGACGGTCGGCGACACGATCCTCGGGCTCGAGCTGTCGCACGGTGGCCACCTCACCCACGGCATGAAGCTCAACTTCTCGGGCAAGCTCTACAACGCCGTCGCCTACGAGGTCGACCCCGAGACGTACCTCATCGACATGGAGACCGTGCGCCGCCAGGCGCTCGAGCACGAGCCGAAGGTCATCATCGCCGGCTGGTCGGCGTACCCCCGCCAGCTCGACTTCGCCGCCTTCCGCGCGATCGCCGACGAGGTCGGGGCCTACCTCTGGGTCGACATGGCGCACTTCGCCGGCCTCGTCGCCGCGGGGCTGCACCCGTCGCCGCTGCCGCACGCGCACGTCGTCTCGTCGACCGTGCACAAGACCCTCGCCGGGCCGCGCTCGGGCGTGATCCTCTCGAACCACGAGCCGCTCTTCAAGAAGCTGAACTCGGCGGTGTTCCCCGGGCAGCAGGGCGGGCCCCTCATGCACGTCATCGCCGCCAAGGCGACCGCGTTCAAGCTCGCCGCCGAGCCCGAGTTCAAGGACCGCCAGGAGCGCACCATCCGCGGCGCGCGCATCCTCGCCGAGCGCCTCACCGCCGACGACGCCAAGGCCGCCGGCATCGACGTGCTCACCGGCGGGACCGACGTGCACCTCGTGCTCGTCGACCTGCGCACGAGCGAGGTCGACGGCAAGCAGGCCGAGGACCGCCTGCACGAGGTCGGCATCACCGTGAACCGCAACTCGGTCCCGTGGGACCCTCGCCCGCCGATGGTGACCTCCGGCGTGCGCATCGGCACCCCGGCGCTCGCGACCCGCGGCTTCGGCGACGCCGAGTTCACCGAGGTGGCCGACATCATCGCCGAGACGCTCAAGCACGAGCCCGACCTCGAGGCCCTCGCGGCCCGGGTGAAGGCCCTCGCCGACGCGTTCCCGCTCTACGCGTGAGCACGGGCACGACCGGTGCCGGCGTCGGTGACGTCGGCACCGCCTCCGGCGACGGCGCAGGAGCCGGTGGCGCGACGAGCGCGACGGGCGGGGTCGGCGAGACGGGAGCGGTCGGCGTGACGGGCTCGGCAGGCGTGTCGGGCTCGGCAGGCGTGACGGGCGAGCCCGGCACTACGGAGCCGCGCCGCTTCGGCGGGCCCGACAGCGCGATCGTCGTCGACGGGACAGCCCTGGCCGCCACGGTGAAGCACGAGCTGCGCGAGCGGGTCGACGCCCTGCGCGCCCGGGGCGTGGTGCCCGGGCTGGGCACGATCCTCGTCGGGGCGAACCCCGGCTCGCTGTCGTACGTGGCGGGGAAGCACCGCGACTGTGCCGAGGTCGGCATCGAGTCGATCCGGATCGACCTGCCCGAGACCGCGACCGAGGCCGACATCCGGGTCGCGATCGCGACCATGAACGACGACCCCGCGGTCACGGCCTTCATCATCCAGCTGCCGCTGCCCGAGGGCATCGACCCGACGGTGATGCTCGAGCTCATGGACCCGGCGAAGGACGCCGACGGCCTGCACCCGGTCAACCTCGGTGAGCTCGTGCTCGCCGTCCCCGGTGGCAAGGGCACGATCGACACGCCCCTGCCGTGCACGCCGCGGGGGATCGTCGAGATGCTGCGCGCCTACGACGTGCCCATCGCCGGACGGCACGTGACCATCGTCGGCCAGGGGCTCACCGTCGGACGTCCGCTCGGGCTCCTGCTCACGAGGCTCGAGGCGACCGCGACCCTCACCCACTCGCGCACCGTCGACGTGGCCGCCGAGGTGCGCCGCGCCGACATCGTCGTGGCCGCGGCAGGAGTCGCGGGCCTGGTGAAGCCGGACTGGGTCGCGCCCGGCGCGGCCGTCATCGACGTCGGCATCACCCGCGTGCTCGACGAGGCCAGCGGCAAGCACAAGCTCCGCGGGGACGTGGACCGCGGCGTGGCCGATGTGGCGGGGCACCTGTCGCCCGTCCCCGGCGGAGTCGGACCGATGACGCGCGCCATGCTGCTCAAGAACGTGGTCGAGGCCGCCGAGCGCCGCTGACGCGGCCGGGCGCCGCGCCGGGGCGGGTGCGCCCGGCCCTGGGGCCCGCACGTGACGCGGGTCCTCCGACGTGGCACGTGCGGGCCCGCTCGTGTGTTGTCGGAGAAGCCGTGTCACCCGGACGTGGTGCCGCCCGCGGCACGCCCGGCCTTCGCGGCCCGCGCCCGGCCCGGCCCGCGCGGCGCCCTGCCGGCACCGGCCGCGCCGCGTGTCACGCCTCCTGCGCCGCGGCCGGCGCGCGGTGCCCGGCCCCGTGCGCGTCGCGCCGGTCAGGCGTCGCGGCGGGCGCCCTGCGCGGCGGTGACGGTGAAGATCGTGGGCGCCGTGTGACCAGCGTCGGCGAACGCGGCCTCGACGGCGGCGGCGATCGCGTCGCGGTCGCCGGCACGGACGAGCGCGATGGCGGAACCGCCGAACCCGCCGCCGGTCATGCGGGCGCCGACGGCACCGTGGGCCTGGGCCGTCGCGACGGCGAGGTCGAGCTCGGGCACCGAGATCTCGAAGTCGTCGCGCATCGACACGTGCGAGGCGTCGAGGAGGTCGCCGATCGCGGTCGCCCCGCGTTCGCGCAGCGTGCGGACCGTGTCGAGCACGCGCTGGTTCTCGGTGACGATGTGGCGCACGCGGCGCAACGTCTCGTCGTCGAGCACCTCGGTGGCCCTCGGCAGGTCGTCGAGGTCGAGGTCGCGCAGCGACGTCACGCCGAGAGCCTCGGCGCCGCGCTCGCACGAGGCACGTCGGTCGGCGTACCCGCCGGTGGCGTGGGCGTGCTCGACGTGGGTGTCGACGACGAGCAGCTCGAGGTCGGCCTCGGCGAACCCCAGGGCGACGACCTCGGCGTCGAGGCTGCGGCAGTCGAGGAACACCGCTGAGTCGACCTGACCGAGCAGCGACGCGGACTGGTCCATGATGCCGGTGGGCGCGCCCACGGCCTCGTTCTCGCTGAGCTGGCCGACGGCCGCGAGGGTCTGCCGGTTGAGGCCGAGGCCCCAGAGCTCGTCGAACGCCAGCGCGGCGGAGCACTCGAGGGCGGCCGACGACGAGAGCCCGGCTCCGACGGGCACGTCGGACTCGACGAAGACGTCGAGCCCCGTGAACGTCGCGGGGTCGATGCCGCTGACGTCGCCGCCCGCGGCCGAGAAGGCGGGGGAGGTGGACCGCGACGGTGCCTCGCCCAGGGCCCAGGCGACGCCGGTGACGTACGCGGACCAGCCGTCGAGGGCCTCCGGCCGGAGCTCGTCGAGCGACACCTCGTGCACGACGCGGGGCTCGAACGTGCTGCTCACGCGCAGCAGGCGGTCGCCGCGACGACCCACCGTGATGGTCGTGCGACGGTCGATGGCGAACGGCAGCACGAAGCCGTCGTTGTAGTCGGTGTGCTCGCCGATGAGGTTGACGCGGCCGGGTGCCGACCAGCGGCCGACGGGCTCGGTGTCGAAGACGTCGGCGAAGCCGGGGGTGGGGGTGTCGGTGGTCATGCGCGCTCCATCGCTTCTCGCAGTCGCTGTGCCTGGGCCTCGGGCACGAGGTCGCCGACCCAGGCTCCCATCGCCGCCTCCGAGCCGGCCAGGAACTTCAGCCGCGACTCGGCACGGCGGGGCGACGTGATCTGCAGCATGAGCCGGACGGTGTCGCGCCCGGTGTGCACCGGCGCCTGGTGCCACGCCGAGATGTAGGGCGTGGGGTCGTCGTAGAGGGCGTCGATGCCGCGCAGGAGGCGTCGGTACAGGACCGCGAGCTCGTCGCGCTCCGCCTCGGTGAGGCCGGCGAAGTCGGGCACGTGGCGGTGCGGCAGCAGGTGCAGCTCGATCGGCCAGCGCGCGGCGAACGGCACGAAGGCCGTGAAGTGCTCGCCCGCGAGCACGACGCGCTCGCTGCCGCGCTCGGACTCGAGGACGTCGGCGAAGAGGTCGGGACCGTAGGAGGCGATGCTGTCGAGCAGCCGCGTCGTGCGCGGCGTGACGTAGGGGTAGGCGTAGATCTGCCCGTGCGGGTGGTGCAGCGTGACGCCGATGGCCTCGCCGCGGTTCTCGAACGGGAACACCTGCTGGACCCCGGGCAGGGCCGAGAGGGCCGCGGTGCGGTGCGCCCAGGCCTCGACCACGGTGCGGGCGCGCGACTCGCTCAGGTCGGCGAACGAGCCGTGGGTCTCGGGGCTGAAGCAGACGACCTCGCAGCGGCCGACGCTGCGGCGCGTGCGGCCGATGCCGACCTCGCGGAGGTCGTCGAGGCCCGTCGGCGCCCCGTCGCCCTCGAGCATCGGGCCGAACGAGGGGGAGCGGTTCTCGAAGACGGCCACGTCGTAGAGGTCGGGGATCTCGCTGGGGTTCGTCGGCGAGGCGGGCGACAGCGGGTCGAGCTCGGCCGGCGGCAGGTGCACGCGGTTCTGCCGCGACGCGGCGATGGAGACCCACTCGCCGGTCAAGGGGTCCTGTCGCATCGAGGCCGTCTCGGGGCGCGGGTCGAGCGTGCGCGCGTCGGCGCGGCGCTCGGGGCCGAGCGTCGTGTCGGCGTCGTCGAAGTAGATGAGCTCGCGGCCGTCGGCCAGCGTCGTGCTCCGTGTCGTGATGCCCACCGTCGCTCCTCGTTCGTGTCGACCGCGAGCCCGGCGGGCTTGCAGTTGCGAAAGCACCTGAAAGCATACGAAACTGTCGGCGTGACCGCCACCCCGTCCCCGGCAGGCCCCGCACGAGCAGGCGCCGCCCCGGCGGACCCTGCCCTCGACGAGCCCGCCTCCCCGGGCCGCGCGCCCGCGGGGCTGCGCCGCGAGCGCATCGCCGACCTCGTCGCTCGGCGGGGCTTCGTGCGCACCGCCGAGCTCGCACGCGAGTTCCGGTTGTCCGAGGTGACGATCCGCACCGACCTCGAGCAGCTCGTCGCGGGCGGGCTCGTGGCGCGGGTGCACGGGGGCGCCCTGTCAACCGACCGCCGAGCCGCCGAGCGGCCCTTCGAGGAGGAGAGCGAGGTCGGCGCCGAGGCCAAGCGGGCCGTCGCCGTGACGGCCGCCGCCCTCGTGCGCTCCGGGGACTGCGTCGTGCTCGACGTGGGCACGACCACCACCCAGATCGCCCTGGCGCTCCTCGAGCGCGCCGACCTGCACGACGTGGTCGTCGTCACGAACGGCCTCACCATCGCCCTCGCCCTCGAGCAGGCCGTGCCGCGCTTCACGGTGGTCGTGAGCGGGGGCACGCTGCGCCCGCTGCAGCACTCCCTCGTCGACCCGCTCGCCAGCAGCGTCCTGGCGAGCATCACCGCCGACATCGCCTTCATCGGCTGCACCGGCGTGCACGCCCGGCACGGCGTCACCAACGTCAACCTGCCCGAGACCGACGTCAAGCGGCTCATGACCGCGACCGCACGGCGGTCCTACATCGTCGCCGACGGGAGCAAGCTGGGGGAGGCGCACATCGGCGTGATCGGCCCCCTCGCCGCGTTCGAGGGGCTGGTCACCGCCGGGGCCGCGCCCGGGGCGGTCGCCGAGCTGCGCGCGGCCGGCCTCACCGTCGTCGAGGCGGACGCGACCTCCCCGGGACCAGCCGGGGTCGCGACTCCTGACCCTGACGCGACCGTCAGCACCCGCACCACCGAGGAGGCGCCGTGACCAGTCCCACCGGAGACCAGTACGACCTGACCCTGCAGGCGGGCGAGCGCACCGTCACCGCGACCGTCACCCAGGTGGCGGCGGGGCTCCGCGCGCTCGCCGTCGACGGCATCGCGCTCGTCGAGACGTTCCCGAGCACGAGCATCCCGCCGTCCGCGTGCGGCATCACGCTCGTGCCGTGGCCCAACCGCGTCGCCGACGGCCGGTGGGAGCTCGACGGCGAGGTGCAGCAGCTCGACCTCACCGAACCCTCGAAGGGCAACGCCAGCCACGGCCTGCTCCGCTGGACGGCGTACCGGGTCGTCGAGCACCACCCCCACGCCGTCACGCAGGCTGCGACCGTGCACCCGCAGCACGGGTGGCCGTTCCAGCTCGACGTCACGGTGCGGCACGAGCTCGTCGACGACGGCATGGTCGTCACCCACACCATCACCAACGTCGGACCGGGTCGCGCGCCGTGGGCGCTCGGCTCGCACCCGTTCTTCCGCGTCGGGGACCACGACGTCGCCGACCTCACGGTGACCCTCGACGCCGCGACGCGCTACGTGACCGACGAGCGGAGCATCCCGACCGGCACGGAGCCCGTCGACGGCACGGCGTACGACCTCAGGCACGGGCCGCGCGTGGGCGACCTCGACCTCGACACGGCCTACCGCGACGTCGCCGCGGACGCGGAGGGCGTGCGCCGCACCACGGTCCGCGCCCCCGACGGCAGCGGCGTCGAGCTCTGGCAGGACGCCGCCTACCCCCACGTGCAGGTCTTCACGCCCCGCGACTTCCCTCGCGACGGGGTGCTCGGCCTGGCACTCGCCGCCGAGCCGATGACGGCACCGGCGAACGCGCTCGCCACCGGCGACGGCCTGCGCTGGCTCGACGAGGGCGAGACCGCCACGGCCGTGTGGGGAGTGCGGTACCTCCCCGCGGACTGAGCCTCGCTGCCGGGGCTGCCGGGGCTGCCGGGGCTGCCGGGGCTGCCGGGCTGTTGGGGCTGCTGCCCGGTGCGCAGGCGGTCCCGACCGCGCGAGGAGGGTCCTGCGCCGGTGGCCCCCGACGGGGCGTCGCCAGGACGGGGGCCGTGAGAGATGTCCGAATACCGCAAGAGCCCGCTGATGCGCATGGTGGCGACTCTCCCGCGGGGTTAGGGTCATCTGTGCATCCCGGCTGGTTACCGGGTGCACGTCGCCGCTGACGCGCACGTTCGTCTCCTGATCCGACGGACGAGACGCTCGCGGCGCAGCGTGCCCCCGCCCTTCGGGGTGGGGGCACGTCTCCCCTTCCCCCGCGCAGGAGGCGCGTCCCCGCCCCGCCGCGCAGCTCACCCGCCTGCCACGCCCGCCCGCCTGCACCGCGGTCGTCGAGGTGACGCTCGATGTCGCCTGCGCGCCCCCGAGGCCGCAGGTCGGGTCACATCGACGGCGGTCGCGCGGAGAGCTCGGAGGAGGGGCTCGGGGGTGGGGGTGCGGCAGTGGGGTGCACGGCAGTGGGGTGGGGCTGCTCCAGGTGGGCCCCGTGGGGCTCGAACCCACGACCCGCGGATTAAAAGTCCGATGCTCTACCGACTGAGCTAGAGGCCCGTTGCCCGTCAACCCTACGCGATCGAGTGCGACCGCCGACCTGGTCCGTTCGCCCTGGGCGACACCCGGTGCGGATGACTGTGGCGACGCCTATCGTGGGCCAGTGCCCAGAGAGTTCCACCGCCCCACGCAGTTCACGAACCAGGAGTTCGAGGCGTACCAGGGCGGCGCCGACCCCGCCACGCTGAACCGCGTCGCCCACGAGTCGGCCGCGGCGCTCGTCGCGCGCGTCAAGCACGACCCGGCGCCCGAGATCCTGGACCGCCTCGTCACCTTCACCGACTCGCACGGCATCGACGTCGTCGCCGAGCTGTGGGCGCGCGCGAGCCCGCACACCCTGCCGGGGGCGCTGTGGCGCATTTACCTGGTGCGGGCGGCGATCCGGGCGAACCCGGCCGAGACGACCCTCCTGTTCGAACGTGGCAGCGAGACGTCGCGCACGATCGACCCGGTCGTGGCGGGTGCTCCCGACCCCGCGACCCCGGGGGAGATCCTCGACCTGGCCGACCTGATCCTGCGGGGCGCCTTCGAGGGCGACTTCTCGCTCGCCCTCGACCGCGGGGCCGCGTTCTGCCGGCTCACGGCCGACGGCGCCACCTCGGTCGCGGACGACCTCGACGAGCACGCGGGTGACGAGCGCAGCAGCGAGCTGACGCGGCGGGCCCTGCGCTGGTCCGAGCTCGCGGTCGACCTCACCGCCTGCGCCGCGCTCTGGCGCGACGGCAGCCTGGACTGACCCACCCGGGAGCCGGCACGGGCGAGTCCGTCGTCCTCGGGCGTCCGCGTCGGCCCGGGGACGACGAACTCGCCCATCCGGCGGGACGACGCAACCGTCCGCGCCACCCCCGTTCGCACCGGGCGAACGCACCCGACGAGCCCTTCCGAGGTCGTCTACACTCGATCGAGCCGGGCCGCAGCAAACCCCGGGCTCCAAAATTCGCCGCTGCGAGCGGCCTTCCGCCGAGAGGCGTTTCTGCGGTCCGGCACCCCCTCCCACCCGCCCCTGGCGAGGTCGAGCACGGCTCCCTCGCGGCGGGGCTCCCGTCCCACGGCGCGACGAGCAGCGAAGGCGCCACGACCCCGCGGCGCGACGAGCAGCGAAGGCGCCACGACCCCGCGGCGCGACGACCCGACGACCACCGTCGGGGCCGCAGCGCGACGACGACCGGGTGAGCGCCCCAGGTGACCGACGGGCGTCGCCGCTCACCCGCCTCCTGCGCTGCCTCGCCCCCGGCACCACCCGCGGCGGGACGCCATCCGGGGCAATCCGCCCTGCTCCCGGTGCCGAACTCCTACACGTGAGGGATCGACTGATCTCCCCGGCACCGCCCACTCCCTGGGGCGGACGCCGAGCCGGTCCTCCACGGCAGCGGGCCTCGTCGAGGCCGTCCCAGACGGTGCCGGTGGAGGACCGGTCACGCACGACGACCGACGACAGGACGGACGAGGAGGTGGACCTGACATGCTTGCACTCGTGACCCGAGACATCGAGATGAGCGCAGCCGAGCAGCCGGCCACGCCGGACGAGCTGCTCGTCAAGGCGGCGCAGGGCGACCAGCAGGCCTTTGGCGAGCTCTACGACCAGACGGCGCCCCGCGTGATGGGCCTGGTGAAGCGGCTGCTGAAGGACCACTCCCAGTCCGAGGAGGTCACCCAGGAGGTGTTCCTCGAGATCTGGCAGACCGCGACCCGCTTCGACACGACGCGGGGCAGCGCCGCCAGCTGGATGCTGACGATGGCCCACCGTCGTGCGGTGGACCGGGTGCGCGCCTCGCAGGCCGGCCGTGACCGCGACGTGCGCATCGGCATCCGCGACCACGAGACCGAGTACGACCAGGTCAGCGAGAAGGTCGAGATCCGCCTCGAGCACGAGCGTGTGACGCGGGCGCTGGCCCGGCTCACCGAGCTGCAACGGCAGGCGGTGGAGTTGGCCTACTACGGAGGTTTCAGCCACAGCGAGGTGGCCGGGATGCTCAACGTGCCGCTCGGCACGGTCAAGACACGACTGCGCGACGGCATGATCCGCCTGCGCGACGAGATGGGGGTGGCATCGTGACCGGTCCTGACGACCCCACGACGACCGGCCGTCGCGGACGCGACGACCACGACACGGACGCGCTCTCCGGCGCGTACGTCCTGAACGCACTGACCGACGACGAGCGTCGGGCCTTCGAGGCCCGGCTCGCCGAGTCCGACGACCTGACCGAGGAGGTGACCGGCTTGACCGAGACCACGCTGCTCATGGCGCACGCCCTCGAGCCGGTGACGCCGTCGGCGTCGGTGCGGGCCGGCCTCATGGCCGCGATCGCGTCGACCCCGCAGCTGCCCCGCCTCGACGAGAGCACCGGCACCAGCACCAGCACGAGCGACCAGCAGGCCGGCACGGCCGAGCCCGCCCGCGTGCCGACCCCGACGGTCGAGCCCGTCGAGGACGAGCGCGCAGGAGGCGCGGTGCTGGCCCCCACGGGAGCGGCGCGCGCCCGGTGGTTCACCCGCCCCGTCGGCATCCTCGCGGCCTCGGCCGCGGCGGCAGCCCTCTTCTTCGGCGGCGGTGCCGTGATCGGCCAGCTCACCGCGCCCGCCCAGCAGGAACAGCAGCAGGCGTCGGGCATCGAGGAGATCTACGCGGCCGAGGACTTCCAGCGCGCGGTGACCGACGTGAGCACCGGCGGCACGGCCGCCCTGGTCTGGTCGAACGAGCTGCAGCGCTCGGCGGTCGTGGTCGACGGCCTCACGTCGCTGCCCGGCGACCAGACGTACGAGCTCTGGTACATCAACGAGTCGGGAGCGGCCCCGGCCGGCACGTTCGGCGTCTCGTCATCCTCGCCGCTCACGCAGGTGCTCGACGGCACGATGCAGCAGGGCGACACCATCGGCATCACGATCGAGCCGCAGGGCGGGTCCGAGAGCCCCACCTCGGAGCCCATCGCGGTGATCCAGAGCGCGTAGCGCCCCGGAAACGGCAGGAGGCGGTGGTCCCGATCGGGACCACCGCCTCCTGCCGTCCGCCCCGCAGGGCCGTGCCGATCAGCCGAAGCGGCCCGAGACGTAGTCCTCGGTCGCCTGGACGCTCGGGTTGGAGAACATCTTCGCGGTCTCGTCGTACTCGATGAGCTTGCCGGGCTTGCCCGTGCCCGCGATGTTGAAGAACGCCGTCTTGTCGCTCACGCGGCTGGCCTGCTGCATGTTGTGGGTGACGATGACGATCGTGTACTGCTGCTTGAGCTCCTCGATGAGGTCCTCGATGGCGAGCGTCGAGATGGGGTCGAGGGCGGAGCACGGCTCGTCCATGAGGACGATGTCGGGCGACACGGCGATGGCGCGCGCGATGCAGAGGCGCTGCTGCTGGCCGCCGGAGAGGCCCGAGCCGGGCTTGTCGAGGCGGTCCTTGACCTCGTTCCAGAGGTTGGCGCCCTGGAGCGACTTCTCGACGAGGGCGTCCGCGTCGGACCTCGTGATGCGACGGTTGTTGAGCTTGACGCCGGCGAGCACGTTGTCGCGGATGCTCATGGTGGGGAACGGGTTGGGGCGCTGGAACACCATGCCCACCTGGCGGCGGACCAGCACGGGGTCGACGCCCTGGCCGTAGAGGTCGTTGCCGTCGACGAGGACCTGGCCCTCGACGTACGCGCCGGGGATCACCTCGTGCATGCGGTTGAGCGTGCGGAGGAACGTCGACTTGCCACAGCCGGAGGGGCCGATGAAGGCGGTGACGGTGCGGGGCTCGATCGTGATGTCGACGTCCTCGACGGCCTTGAACTTGCCGTAGTAGACGTTGAGGTCGCTGACCTCGATGCGCTTGGACATGTGCTGCTTCTTTCGGGAGAGGGCGGCGTCAGCGGCCGAGCTTGGGGGCGAACAGGCGGGCGATGAGGCGGGCCAGGAGGTTGAGCGCCATGACGATGAGGATCAGCGTCAGCGCGCTGGTCCAGGCGCGGTCGATGTAGGCGGCCGCGTCGGTGCCCTGGCTCACGTAGGAGCTGTAGGCGAACACCGGGAGCGACTGCATGCGTCCGTCGAAGAGGTCGTAGTTCATGCTCGCCGTGAAGCCGGCGGTGATGAGTAGCGGGGCCGTCTCGCCGATCACGCGTGCGATGGAGAGCATGACGCCCGTGACGATGCCCGCGATGGACGTGGGGAGCACGACCTTGAGGATCGTGAGCCACTTCGGCACGCCGAGGGCGAAGGACGCCTCGCGGAGCTCGTTCGGGACGAGCTTGAGCATCTCCTCCGTGCTCCGGACGACCACGGGGATCATCAGCACCGCGAGCGCGACCGAGCCCGCCGCGCCCATGCGGACCCCTTCGCCGAAGAAGAGGACGAAGAGGGCGTAGGCGAACAGGCCGGCGACGATCGACGGGATGCCGGTCATGACGTCCACGAAGAAGGTGATGGCACGGGCGAGGCGCCCCTGGCCGTACTCGACGAGGTAGATCGCGGTGAGCAGGCCGATCGGCACGGAGATCACCGTGGCGAGCGCCGTGATGAGCAGCGTCCCCGTGAGGGCGTGCAGGCCGCCTCCGCCGGCGCCGACGACGTTCCGCATCGACATCGAGAAGAAGTCCCCGTCGAGGCGCGCGGCGCCGGAGGTGATCACGGTGACGAGCAGCGAGACCAGCGGCACGACGGCGATGACGAAGGCGGCGCTCACGAGCGTGGTGACGACGCGGTCCTTCGCACGGCGCACGCCCTCGACCTGGTACGAGACGACGAAGACGAGCACCGTGTAGAGGATCGTGCCCAGCACGATCGCCGTCGGCCAGTTGAGGCCGTCGGTGACCCCCGCCGCGGCCAGGAGGCCGAACGCGACGAGCATGACGAGCCAGCTGCCGACGAGGATCGCGAGCGGGCTGTACCGGGGCAGGCGGCCCGTGGTGAGCGTGTTGACGGTGCGGGAGGCGGGGCGCGTGGCCGCCGCGGTGGTGGTGGCCATCAGTTCGCTCCCGAGAAGGCCTTGCGGCGGTTGATGACGTAGCGGGCGATTGAGTTGACGATCAGGGTGATGACGAAGAGCACGAGGCCGGTCGCGATGAGCGTGTTGATGCCGATGTCGTGCGCCTCGGGGAAGCGCAGGGCGATGTTGGCGGCGATGGTCGACGAGTTCGTCGAGGTGAGGATCGCCGGGTTGATCACGAGCGCGGGCGAGAGCACGAGCGCCACGGCCATGGTCTCGCCGAGCGCCCGACCGAGGCCGAGCATGGCGGACGAGATGACGCCCGGGCGGCCGAACGGGAGGACGGCCACGCGGATCATCTCCCAGCGCGTCGCGCCGAGGGCGAGGGCGGCCTCCTCGTGCAGGGTCGGCGTCTGCAGGAACACCTCGCGGCTCAGTGCCGTGACGATCGGCAGGATCATCACCGCGAGGACGATCGAGGCCGTGAGGAGGGTGCGGCCGGTGCCGGAGACCGGGCCGGCGAAGAGGGGGAACCACCCGAAGGTGTCGACGAGCCATGAGTAGAAGGGCTGGATGGCCGGGGCGAGCACGATGCTGCCCCAGAGGCCGAAGACGACGCTGGGGACCGCTGCGAGCAGGTCGACGACGTAGCCGAGCCCCTGCGCGAGGCGTCGGGGCGCGTAGTGGGAGATGAAGAGCGCGATGCCGACGGCCACGGGGAGGGCCATGAGGAGCGCCAGGGCGGCCGCGTAGACCGTGCCGAAGGCCAACGGGCCGACGTACTGCCAGAAGGAGTCCGGGAAGCCCGACAGCGAGATGTCGTCGGGGTCGGAGGTGATCGCGGGGATGCTCTGGACGATGAGGAAGAGCGCGACGGCCGCGAGGATCGCGAGGATCAGCCCTCCGGCGACCACCGTGCTCGTGGAGAAGATGCGGTCGGCCGGACTGCGGCGCACGCGCGGCGTCCGCGCGGTCGCAGGGGTCGTGGCGGGGGCTGTCATCGGCCGGGTTCCTCCGTGTCTCGAGCTGGGGCCGTGCTGTTCGGGTCGGGCGGCGGCCCTGTCAGGCCGACGGCCCGGGACCGCCCGGAGGCGGTCCCGGGCCCGGGGTGGTGCCGTGCTACTTGATGAGCTCGATGGCCGAGGAGACCTGCTCCGAGAGCTCGCTCGAGATGGGCGCGCTGCCCGCGGCGTCGGCCGCGACCTGCTGGCCCTCGTCGCTCGTCACGTAGGAGAGGTACTCCTTGACGATCTCGCCCTGCGCCTCGTCCTCGTAGGACTCGCAGGCGATGAGGTAGCTCACGAGGACGATCGGGTAGACGCCCGACTCGGTCGAGCTGCGGTCGATCTCGATGGCGATGTCGCCCTCGGTGCGGCCCTCCTCCTCGGGGGAGGCGTCGACGATCGCGGCGGCACCCTCGGGCGAGTAGGTGACGAACTCGTCGCCGACCTTGATCTTGGCGACGCCCAGGTCACCGGCGCGCGACGCGTCGGCGTAGCCGATGGTCCCGGTGCCGTTGCTGACGGCGTCCACCATGCCGGTGGTCTGGTTCGCACCCTCGCCGCCGAAGGACTCGGGCCACACGCCGTCGGGCTCTTCCGTCCAGGCGTCGGGCGCCGTGGCGTGCAGGTAGTCGGTGAAGTTCTCGGTGGTGCCCGAGTCGTCCGAGCGGTGCACGGCCGTGATGGTCGTCGAGGGCAGCTCGGCGTCGGGGTTGTCGGCGACGATCTGGGGGTCGTCCCAGCTCGTGATCTCGCCGCTGAAGATGCCGGCGAGGACCGTCGGGCTGAGGTTGAGCTCGTCGACGCCCTCGAGGTTGTAGATGACCGCGATGGGGGAGACGTACGCGGGCAGCTCGACGATGCCGGTGTCGGGCGTGCAGCCCGCGAAGGTGCTGGACTCGATCTCGTCCTTCTTGAAGGCGCGGTCCGAGCCGGCGAAGGCCGCGGCGCCCGCGATGAAGCTCTCACGGCCGCCGCCGGAGCCCTGCGGGTCGTAGTTGATGGTCACGTCGGGGTTCGCGGTCTGGAAGCCTGCGGTCCAGGCCTCCTGCGCCGAGCCCTGCGACGAGGCGCCGATGCCGGCGATCGTGCCGGAGAGGCTGGAGTCGCTCGAGCCCTCGGTCGAGGAGCCGCCCTCGTTGGACGCGCAGGACGCGAGGAGGAGGGTGCCGACCGCGGCGATGGCCGCGATGCTGCCGGTGCGCTTGAAGTTCACAGGGGTTCCTTTTCGGGGATGTGATGTCAGGGTTGCCTGGGCCTGGTGCCGACCCGCCCGTGACGCTACGTCCGGTCGGTGACCACGGTCGTCTGCCTCGGTGAACGGGAGGTGAACGAGGCCCCAACACCTGGCGTTCCAGGCCTGGAGGAGCGGGGCCGCGACCGGTCCGTCCACCGGCGCCCGGGACTCCTGCGCCGTGCCCCCGGGCGGCTCTCGGACGAGCCGCTCAGGCCATCGGTCCGTGCGTCTCGACGGCCACGAGCCGGTGCTCGTCGACCGAGACGTGCAGCACCGTGTAGTCGGCCGTGCCGAGCGAGGAGGCCCGGCGCACGTCGAGGCGGTCGCCGCCCTTCGTGTGGCGCGTCACCTGCCGCACGATCTCGGGCAGCACCGGGCCGTGGCTGCAGAGGACGGTCGAGCGCTGCTTCTTGAGCCGCTTCTTGACCACCGCCGCGACGTCGGCCTCGTCGCGCTCGAAGGCGTCCTGGCTGAGGTCGTCGGTCTGCCGGACGCCCACGTGCAGCAGCTGCGAGACGGGTTCGAGCGTGGCGAGGCAGCGTGCGGCGGTGCTGCTGACGAGGCGTTCGGGCGCCCACGCGGCCAGTGCGGTCGCGACGGCCTTCGCCTGCTTGCGCCCCCGGGGCAGCAGCGGTCGGGTCGCGTCGGAGCCGGACCACTCGGAGGGGGAGACGGCGGCGCCGTGCCGGAGGGCGACGAGCGCGAAGGTGCGGAGGGAGCGGGTGGCGACGCGGTCGGCGAAGCGGTCGAGCACCTCGGCGTCGCGCTCGTAGGTGAGCATGTCGCGGGCCGTGGGCACCGGGACCCAGTCGATGGCGGCGACCTCGTCGTTGGCCGTGAAGCCACCGGCGGCCCGGTGGGCGGCCTCGGTGACCTCGGCCGCCCAGTAGTGCACCACCTTGTCGCGGCCGCCGGGCAGGAGGTACTCGGCCGTGCCGAGCGGGGCGCCGAGGGCGACCCGGTAGCCCGTCTCCTCGTGGATCTCCCGCACCGCGGTGCGCGGCGTCGCCTCGCCCTCGTCGACCTTGCCCTTGGGCAGGGAGACGTCGCCGTGGTGCTCGCGGTGCACGAGCAGCACGAGCACCTCGCCGCGCACCTCGCGCCAGCAGACCGCTCCCGCGGCCACGACCGTCGTCGCCGTCACGGTGGTCACCGGGCGCTGCGCTTCCGCTGCGAGATCTGTCGCACGAGCGCGTTCTGCAGGTCCGTGAGGGGCTTGCCCTCCTCGTCGCGGGCGTGCCGCGTCCACGTGCCGTCGGCGGCGAGCCACCACGACGCCGTGTCGTCGGACATCGCGGTGTCGAAGAGCCCGGCGATCTCGGCGACGTGGTCCTCCTGGGTGAGGCGGACGAGGGCCTCGACGCGACGGTCGAGGTTGCGGTGCATCATGTCGGCGCTGCCCATGAAGACCTGCGGGTCGCCGCCGTTCGCGAACCAGAAGAGGCGGGAGTGCTCGAGGTAGCGACCGAGGATCGACCGGACGCGGACGGTCTCGCTGAGGCCGGGCTCGCCGGGCTTGATGCCGCAGATGCCGCGCACCCAGACGTCGACCGGGACGCCGGCCTGGCTCGCCCGGTAGAGCGCGTCGATCACCTGCTCGTCGACGATCGAGTTGATCTTGATCTTGATGCCGGAGGGCCGCCCCGCCTGGGCGTGCTCGATCTCGGTCTGGACGTGCTTGAGCAGGCCGCGGCGCAGGTAGCGCGGCGCGACGAGCAGGCGCTTGAACTTCTTCTCGATGGCGTAGCCGGAGAGCTCGTTGAAGAGGCGCGTGAGGTCCTTGCCGACCTGGTCGTCGGCGGTGAAGAGGCCGAGGTCCTCGTAGATGCGGCTCGTCTTCGGGTTGTAGTTGCCCGTGCCGATGTGGCTGTAGTGCCGCAGCGTGCCCTTCTCCTGGCGGACGACGAGCGCGAGCTTGCAGTGCGTCTTGAGCCCGACGAGGCCGTAGACGACGTGCACTCCCGCCTTCTCGAGCTTGCGGGCCCAGGTGATGTTGTTCTGCTCGTCGAAGCGCGCCTTGATCTCGACGAGGGCGAGCACCTGCTTGCCGGCCTCGGCCGCGTCGATGAGGGCCTCGATGATGGGGCTGTCGCCGCTCGTGCGGTAGAGCGTCTGCTTGATGGCGAGCACGTTGGGATCGGCGGCGGCCTGCTCGAGGAACGCCTGCACGCTCGTCGCGAAGGACTCGTACGGGTGGTGCACGAGCACGTCCTGTCGCGCGATGCTGGCGAACATGTCGGGCTTCATGTTCGGCTCGGTCGGCTGCAGCTGCAGCGCCGTCGTGGGCAGGTGCTTGGCGTACTTGAGGTCGGCCCTCGAGAGCTTGGTCAGTTCGAAGAGGCCCGCCAGGTCGAGCGGCGCCGGCAGGCGGTACACCTCTTGGTCGGTGACGTCGAGCTCGCGGACGAGCAGCTCGAGGGTGACCGGGTCCATGTCGTCGGTGATCTCGAGCCGGATCGGCGGACCGAAGCGACGCCGCAGCAGCTCGCGCTCGAGCGCCTGGATGAGGTTCTCGGACTCGTCCTCGTCGACCTCGACGTCCTCGTTGCGCGTGACGCGGAAGACGTGGTGCTCGACGATCTCCATGCCCGGGAAGAGGTCCTGGAGGTGGTTGGCGATGAGGTCCTCGAGGGTGATGAACCGGACGCGACCGCTGTCGTCGTCGGGGAGCTGCACGAAGCGGGGCAGGACCTGCGGCACCTTGAGGCGCGCGAACTCCTGTCGACGCGTCTTGGGGTTGCGGACGCGCACCGACAGGTTGAGCGAGAGCCCCGAGATGTAGGGGAACGGGTGCGCCGGGTCGACGGCGAGCGGCATGAGCACCGGGAAGATCTGCTCGCTGAAGACCTCGCGCATGCGCACGCGGTCGGCCTCGTCGAGGTCCGACCAGTTCTCGATGTGGATCCCCGCGTCGTCGAGGTCGGGCTTGACGAGGTCGAGGAACGCGCGAGCGTGGCGTTCTTGCAGCTCGTGCGCCGTGCGGCTGATGTCGGCGAGGACGTCGTTGGGGCCGCGCCCCACGTTCGTCGGGACGGCGAGCCCGGTCGCGATCCGGCGCTTGAGGCCCGCGACGCGGACCATGAAGAACTCGTCGAGGTTGCTGGCGAAGATGGCCAGGAAGTTCGCCCGCTCGAGCAGCGGCGTGCTGGGGTCCTCGGCGAGCTCGAGCACCCGCTGGTTGAAGGCGAGCCAGCTCAGCTCCCGGTCGAGGTAGCGCTCGGCGGGCAGCCCGCCCTCCTCGAAGCTGACGATCTCGTCGAAGTCGTCGAGGAAGTCCGGGGTGACGCCGGCGCCGTCGACACGGGGTTCGCTGTCCATCCCGTCATCCTGCCACCGTGGCGGCGCTGCGGAGGCACGGCGTCGGTGAACGGGGGATGACGCCCGGTCGTCCGTCGCCGGAGCGGGCGAGCACGGCCTCCTGCCCTGGCGCTCCTGCTGCGCCCGGGCCCCGCTCCTGCTCCGATCAGCGCCGCAGCAGGTGCTGCACGTCGATCGCGTGGTCGCTGAAGCCGCGCGAGGCGTAGAGCCGCAGCGCGGCGGCGTTGTCGCCCTCGACGTAGAGCGACGCGGTGTCGAGCCCCCGCTGGGAGAGGCGCACCAGCCCGGCGTCGACGACGGCGCCGCCCAGCCCCTCGCCCTGGTGGTCGGGGCTCACGGCGACGGCGTAGTACTCGCCCGGCGAGCCCGGCTCGACCTTGAGCCAGCACGACGCGAGCAGCTCGTCGCCGCGGCGCAGCAGGAGCAGGTCGTCGGCGTCGAACCAGTCCTCCGCGAGGCGCGCGTCGAGGTCGGAACGGCCCAGGCCGCCCTGCTCGGGGTGGTCGGCGAACGCGCGGCCGTTGAGGTCGAGCCAGGCCTCCTCGTCGACCCCGGGCCGGAAGGCCGCGATGCGGTCCCCGTCGCGCAGACGCGGCGCGCGTGGCTGGGTCGGCACGGGGGCCCGCTGCTGCAGGAGGGTGCGGACGGCGTCGAAGCCGGCCCGCTCGGCGAGCACGCGCGAGCCCGGCAGGTCGCCGTGCGCCCAGGCCGCGAGGTCGCCCGTGGTCTCCTCGAGCACGCGCCCGAGCAGGGCGGTGCCCAGCCCCCGCCGTCGGTGGTCGGGGTGCACGACCAGCTCGACCTCGCCCGCTCGCAGGACGGCTGCGGCACGGCCGTCGCCGAGCACCCGCGCCCGGCCCGCGCGGGCGTCGACGAGGGCCTGGTCCGAGAAGGGCGGTGCGCCGTCGACCGCCGAGGCGTCGCGGGCGAGGTCGTCGAGGAACGTCATGGCCGCAGCCTACGAGCGGGTCAGGAGGCCCGCCCGGGGGACCGGGCCCGCCGCGGCCGGGCGCGTCACGGCACGACCGCGCCGACCTCCTCGTCGTAGAGGTTGAAGCGATAGCCGACGTTGCGGACGGTGCCGATGAGCGAGTCGAGCTCGCCGAGCTTCGCGCGCAGGCGCCGCACGTGCACGTCGACCGTGCGCGTGCCGCCGAAGTAGTCGTAGCCCCACACCTCGCTGAGCAGCTGCTCGCGCGTGAACACGCGCGACGGGTGCGTGGCGAAGAAGCGGAGCAGCTCGAACTCCTTGAAGGTGAGGTCGAGCGTGCGGCCGTGCACCTTCGCCGAGTAGCTGGCCTCGTCGATGACGACGCCGGAGGCCTGGATCTTCGAGCCCGTGTCCTGGTGCGCCGCGCGCCCCGTCACGAGCCGGATGCGGGCGTCGACCTCGGCGGGCCCGGCCGTCTCGAGGACGACGTCGTCAGCGCCCCACTCGGCGTTGACCGCGGTGAGGCCGCCCTCGGTGAGCACGAGGACGAGGGGCACCGCGAGGCCGGTGGTGCGGAGGATCTTGCACAGGGACTTCGCGGCCGCGAGATCGGTGCGGGCGTCGACGAAGACGACGTCGCTCGGAGGGGCGGACACGAGCTGCGCGGGTTCGGCCGGGATCTGCCGGGTACGGTGGCTCAGGAGGCCGAGCGCCGGGAGCACGTCCGTGCTCGTGGCAGAGGTCAGTACCAAGAGCTGCGCCACGGGACCTCCAGGGGTTTCGACTGTCCTGGAGTCTAGGACAACGGCGCGGAGCGCCAGGGCCACCGGCCCGGCCCGGACGGAGGACCACCAGTGGACGCCAGCACGCACACCCCCGGCGCGACCGCGGCGACGACCGGTGCGCAGCGCCGTCTCAAGCCGCTCACGATCGTGCCCGTCTGGCTGCTCACCCTCGCCGCGGCGGTCGTCATCGGCGTGACGTCGTCCGGGGACGACGCCTACCTCTGGCTGCCCCTGGCGCTGGCGGGGGCGGTGCTCGTCACGTTCGTGCTCCAGCTCGCGACCAGCCAGAAGGACGGCCTCGTCTCCCGCACGATGCTGAGCACCGGCGGCAGCCTGGTGATCCTGGCCCTCGCGACCCTGGTCGTCGAACTGGCCTGACGGCGCGGCCTACTGCTGTCGGTGGTCGACGCGTAGGCTGAGGGCATGGATTCCCTCCTCGCCCTCGAGGTGTTCTACGTCGGCCTCCTCGGCCTGGCGTCGCTCGCCATCGCCTTCGTGTCCGTGGTCGTGCTCGTGAAGCTGTTCAAGGGTCAGCGCTGAGCCGTCCATGATCGACATCCCCACCGACCTCCCCGCCGAGATCGTCCCCCTGTCCTGGCTCCTCGGCGTGTGGGAGGGCACCGGCGTCGTCGACTACAAGATCGGCGACGGCGACCCCGACCTCGAACCGGGCACCGAGCGGCGCACCCACGAGTTCGGGCAGCGCATCAGCTTCAGCCACGACGGCCTGCCGTTCCTCAACTACAGCTCGTTCACCTGGCTGCTCGACGACGAGCGCACGCCCCTGGCGAGCGAGTCCGGCTACTGGCGCCTCGAACGACCCGCCGAGGTGGGCGACCGCGGCCCGGGCATGCTGCCCGGCGTCGGCGTGCAGCCGTACACCTCCGCGCAGACGGTCGAGATCCTCAGGAGGCCCGACGACGGCTTCGGCCTGGAGGTCCAGCTGGTGCACCCCACCGGCGTCAACGAGCTCTACCTGGGTCGGGTCGCGGGGCCGCGCATCGACCTGTCCACCGACGCCGTCCTCCGCTCGAGCAACGCCAAGGAGTACTCGGCGGCGACGCGCATGTACGGCCTCGTCGAGGGGCACCTGCTCTGGGCGTGGGACATCGCCGCCCTCGGTCAAGAGCTGCGGACGCACGCCTCGGGGCGGCTCGCGCGTGTCGACTGACGCGGTCGTCGACGAGCCGGCCCCGGCCTCCTGGGGCGCCCTCGCCGCGCGCCCGGGCTTCGTCGGCCTCGAGCCCGTCCTGCCCGACGGTCCCTTGGCCGCCGCCCATTTCGGCAACCCCATGAGCGAGCAGCGACCGCTCCTGGCGGGCACCGCGGTGGTCGACCTCAGCGACCGCGGCGTCGTCACGGTGACCGGACCGGACCGCCTCAGCTGGCTGCACTCGCTGACGAGCCAGGACCTGACCTCGCTGGCGCCCGGTGGGTCGACCGAGACCCTGCTGCTCGACGCCAGCGGGCGCCTCGAGCACGCGATGCGCGTCGTCGACGACGGCGAGACCAGCTGGCTGCTCGTCGACGGTCCCGAGGCCGCACCGCTCGCCGCCTGGCTCGACCGCATGCGCTTCATGCTGCGCGTCGAGGTCGCCGACCGCAGCGCCGAGGTGGCGACGGTCGGCGCGCTCGGAGCCGTGGAGCTGCCGGTCCCGGTGCTCGCCCCGTCGGGCACGCCCGTCGTGTGGATCGACCCGTGGCCCGGCGTGCTGCCGGGCGGGCACGGCTACGCCGCCGCCGAGGGGCACCCCGGGGCCGCCTGGACCTACCGCGAGGTGCTCATCGCCCGCACCGACCTGCCGGCGCTGGCCGCCTCCGACCTGCCGGTCGTCGGCCAGCTCGCGCTCGAGGCGCTCCGGGTCGAGGCCTGGCGCCCGCGCTGGTCGACCGAGGTCGACGACCGCGCGATCCCGCACGAGGTCGACTGGCTGCGGACCGCGGTGCACCTCGCCAAGGGCTGCTACCGGGGGCAAGAGACCGTGGCCAAGGTGCACAACCTCGGCCACCCGCCGCGGCGCCTCGTGATGCTGCACCTCGACGGGTCGGACGCCGTGCTGCCGACGCCGGGCGACCAGATCGTCCTCGCCGAGCCCGGCGCCGACCTCCTGACCGCCCGCAGCATCGGGACGGTCACCGTCGCGGCCCTGCACCACGAGCTGGGGCCGGTCGCCCTCGCCCTGGTCAAGCGCTCCGCCGACGTCGACGCCCCGCTCGCCGTCCTCGCGGGCGACACCGTCGTCGCCGCCGCCCAGCAGACGATCGTGCCGCCGAGCGCAGGAGCCTCGGCCGGCGTGCCCCGGCTGCCGCGGCTCGGAGCCGTCCGCCGCTGACCGTGCGCGGCGGAGCCCCGCAGCCCCCGTCCGAGCGCGGCGGGGGACCAGGTGCCCTGGCGCCCGCCACGTCGCCGGTCGCCGTGCCCGTCGTCGGCTGGCTCGGCCGCGCCGGTGGGCGCGCCGCGGGCGCCCTCGTGGCGGCCGGGTTCGACCCGCGCGGCGCCCTCGCGCGAACGATCGGCTCGCTGCCCGCGATCGTGCAGCTCGTGCTCGCCGTGTCCGTCTCGTACGCCCTCACCCACGTGGTGCTCGGCCACGAGGTACCGCTGCTCGCCGTGACGGTGACGCTCACCTCGCTCGGCCTCGCCCGCGACGCCCGGCCGCGCCAGGTGCTCGAGACCGCCGTCGGCGTGGTGAGCGGCATCGCCCTCAGCGAGCTGCTCCTGCTCGTGCTCGGCAAGGGGCTCTGGCAGGTGGGGGTGGTGCTGCTCGTCGTGCTCGTCGTCGGCCGCTTCGCCTCGCCGAGCGCGGGCTTCACGATCGCCGCCGCCACCCAGTCCATGCTCGTCGTGCTGCTGCCCGACCCCGACGGGGGCCCCTTCGTCCGTAGCGTCGACGGGAGCGTCGGCGGACTCGTGGCGCTCGCCGTGACAGCGCTCGTGCCGCGCGGGGTCGTGCGGACGGTGCACCGCGACGCCCAGGCCCTCGTCGCCGAGCTCGACGGCGCCCTCGGGGCCCTCGTCGACGCGCTGCGCACCGACGACGTCCGACGGGCCGACGCCGCCGTCCGCCGCCTGCGCGGCACGCAACCGCTGCTCGACGCCTGGGGCTCGAGCCTCGACGCGGCCCGCTCGACCGCGCGCTTCTCGCCGTTCCTGCGGCCGCGGGCGGCGCACCTCCTGCAGGTCGAGGAGCTGCGCCGCGACCTCGACCTCGCGGTCCGCAACCTCCGCGTCATCGCCCGGCGCATCGACACGTCGATCGGCGACGGGAGGGTCCGCACCGAGGTCGCCGACGTCGTCGCCGAGCTGCGGCTCGCGGTGCAGCTGCTCGGCGCCTCGGTCGAGGAGCCGGTGCGCGGCGACGACCTGCACGGCGACGCCCAGCGCGGCGACGCCCGCGAGCGGCTCACCGTCGTGGCGCGGCAGCTCGACCCGACGGTGCTGGTGGCGGGGCAGCCCGTCACCGAGCAGATCGTCGTGCTCATGCTGCGGCCGCTCGTCGTCGACCTGCTCATGGCGACCGGCTTGCCGCACGCGCGGGCCAGGGCGCTGCTCGCACCGCTCTGACGCGCACGGTCGGGCCGTCAGTCGCGCGGGGCGACCGCCGACCAGGGCAGGCTGAGCTCGCCCAACCGCCAGCGCGACCGGCCGTGCAGCACGGGCCACCCGGCCGCCTGCAGCCCCTGCACCGTGGCCAGCCACCGCTGCACCGGCCCGAACGTCGACCAGCCGGCTGCCGTCGCCCACTGCCGGTCGAGCTCGACGAGCAGGTCGTGCACCCGCTCGCCCGGCACGTTCCGGTGGATGAGCGCCTTCGGCAACCGCTCGGCGACGATCGACGGCACCTCGAGGTCGGCCAGGCGCAGGCTGACGGTGAACGTCGTCGGACCACCGGCCCCGACGTCGACCCAGCTCGAGACGCGCCCGATCTCGTCGCAGGTGCCCTCGACGAGCACGCCGCTCGGCTGCAGCCGGTCGGTGACGAGCCGCCAGGCGTCGGCGACGTCGGCCTCGTCGTACTGGCGCAGCACGTTCGAGGCGCGCACGACGACCGGACGGCGACCCGCCTCGAGCGGCACCTCGAAGCCGCCGACCCTGAAGCTCACGCCCGGGCGGGCCGAGAGGGCGGCGTGCCGCACGCGCTCGGGGTCGATCTCGACGCCGACCACCTCGACGTCCGGGCGCACGCGCGACAGCCGCTGGTGCAGCTCGAGCGTGGTCGTGGCGCTCGCCCCGAACCCCAGGTCGACCACGAGCGGGTCGTCCGCGCGGCGGAGCGCGGGCAGGGCGGCGATCCAGCGGTCGACGCGCCGGAGGCGGTTGGTCCCGGTCGTCCCGCGGGTGACGGCTCCGATGGGCATGCGTCGAGTCTGCCGCAACCCCCGATCGGTAGGGTGGCGGCATGACTTCGACGCTCATCCTCCTCAGGCACGGCAACAGCGAGTGGAACCAGCAGAACCTGTTCACGGGGTGGGTGGACGTCCGCCTCAGCGAGAAGGGGCGGGAGGAGGCGCGCCGCGCCGGCGAGCTCATCCGCGACTCGGGCCTCCTGCCCGACGTGCTCTACACGTCGGTGCTCACGCGCGCCATCCAGACCGCGAACATCGCGCTGGACGAGGCCGACCTCGCCTGGCTGCCCGTCAAGCGCTCGTGGCGGCTCAACGAGCGCCACTACGGCGCCCTGCAGGGCAAGGACAAGGCGCAGACGCTCGAGGAGTACGGCCCCGAGCAGTTCCAGACCTGGCGCCGGTCGTTCGACGTGCCGCCGCCCGCCCTCGACGACGACGACCAGTGGTCGCAGGCGCACGACCCGCGCTACGCCGAGATCGACGGCGACCTGCCGCGCACCGAGTCGCTCGCGCTCGTCATCGACCGCATGCTGCCCTACTGGGAGTCCGACATCACGAAGGACCTCGCGGCCGGCCGCACCGTGCTCGTCACAGCGCACGGCAACTCGCTGCGTGCGCTCGTCAAGCACCTCGACGGCATCTCGGACGACGAGATCGCCGAGCTGAACATCCCCACCGGGATCCCGCTCGTCTACCAGCTCGACGACGAGCACCGCCCCACGGGCCCGGCCGAGTACCTCGACCCGGAGGCCGCCGCCGCCGGCGCGGCCGCGGTCGCGGCCCAGGGCAAGAAGTCGGGCCTCTAGGCGCGGCTGCCGCCTGCACCCACGACGGCCCGGCACCCTCGCGGTGCCGGGCCGTCGTGCGTCTCCGGGCGGCCGTGCACGGTCGCGGCTCCGCGCCCGGCGGTCAGCTGAAGTGCTCACCGATCTCGGTGACGAGAGCGTCCAGGTCGACCTCGCCGCCGGCGTCGACGCGCACGACGGGCCAGGCGCCGAGGGGCACGGCGCCCGCGACCCGCTCCGGCCAGCCCTCGCGGACCTCCTGCGCCGTGCCGTGCAGGCGCGACCGCGCCCCGCTCTCGACCCGCTCGAGGGTGCGCCGGAGGGCGACCTCGGGGTCGACGTCGCACCAGACCTCGACGGTGCGCGGCCGGCCGGCGCGCTCGAGCCCTGCCCGCACCACCTCGCGGTCGCGTCCGGCGTGGAACGCGGCCTCCACGACGACGCCCGCCTCGATCTCGGCGGCGAGCGACCAGACGGCGTCGGTCGCGACGGAGCGGAGGCCCGACGGGGCGACGACGGGCCCGGTCAGGCCGGCCAGGGACTCCTGCACGACGTCGACCGAGAGCGCTGGGCAGCCGAGCACGGCCGCGAGGGTGCGGGCGAGGGTGGTCTTCCCGGAGCCGGGAAGGCCGTTGACGAGGATCGCGACGGAGGCCATGCACCCATCTTGACGGGACGGGGCCCGGGTCGACGACGCGACCCGGGCCCCGGCACGGCAGGACGGCTCAGGACTCGGGGACCCAGTCGCCCGTGGCGAGGTACTGCACCTTCTTGGCGATGGAGACCGCGTGGTCGGCGAAGCGCTCGTGGTAGCGCGAGGCGAGCGTCGAGTCGACGGTGTCGACCGCCGCGCCCTTCCAGGTCTCGCCGAGCACCTTGTCGAACACGCTGAGGTGCAGCTCGTCGATGCGGTCGTCGTCGTTGCGGATCTCTTCGGCGAGGCGCACGTCTTCGGTGGTGAGCAGCTCGGTGAGCTTGCGGGCGATCGCCACGTCGAGCTCGCCGAGCTCCTTGAAGGTCGGGCGCAGCGACTTCGGCACGACCTTCTCGGGGAAGCGGTAGCGCGCGAGCTGCGCGATGTGCTCGGCCATGTCGCCCATGCGCTCGAGCGAGGCGCTGACGCGCAGCGCGCTCACGACGATGCGGAGGTCGCGCGCGACCGGGTTCTGGCGGGCGAGGATGTCGATGGCGAGCTCGTCGAGCGCGACCGCGCGCTCGTCGATCTTGACGTCGTCGGCGATGACGCGCTCGGCGAGCGAGACGTTGGAGTCGTTGAACGCGGTGGTCGCGTTCTCGATCGAGACCGCGACGAGCGACGCGATCTCGACGAGTCGCTCCTGCACCTCTTGGAGCTCTTGCTGGAACACTTCGCGCATGTCGTCGACCGACCCTCTCGTCACCGGGGCTGAGCAGCCCGCACAGTCCCGACGAGCCTCGCGCCCCGAGGCCAACGAACGGTGAACTGCGCCTGAACTCTGTCCAACGTACAACGGGCCACCGACACCGGGGTGCGGGCACCCCGGTGGGGGTCACTATCGTGAGGACCATGGACTCGCCCTGGCTGGTGCCGCTGTCGCTGGCCTTCGGTGCCGTCGTGGGCGTCGCCGTGGTGCTGCTGGTGCTCTCCGCCGAGCGTCGAGCCCGGCGTGCCGCCGCCCTCACCGAGGTGGCCCTGCCCGACGGCGTCGACGCCGTGCTCGACGCGCTCGAGTCCGCCGGCCTGGTCGTCGACCCCTCCGGCAACGTGGTCAAGGCCTCCCCGGGGGCCGTCTCCCTGGGCCTCGTCTCGGCACAGAAGCAGATCGTCCACCCGCAGATCGAGGAGCTCGTCGCCGCGGTGCGGCGCGAGGGGCGACCGGAGGCGCGGGAGCTCTCCGTCGCCCGGGCGCGCGTCGGCGAGGCCGTGCTCGCCCTGCACGTGCGCGCGGCCCTGCTGGGCGGGCGCTACGTGCTCGTGCTCGCCGAGGACCGCACGGAGGGGCGGCGCCTCGACGACATGCGGCGCGACTTCGTGGCGAACATCTCGCACGAGCTGAAGACGCCGATCGGGGCCGTGGGGCTCCTCGCCGAGGCGCTCGAGTCCGCGTCGGCCGACGCCGACCAGGTGCGCTACTTCGCCTCGCGCCTCACCAAGGAGGCCGGGCGCCTGGGGCGGCTCACCCAGGACATCATCGAGCTGTCGAGGCTCCAGGCCAGCGACGTGCTGGAGCAGAGCGAGCTCGTCGACGTCCGCGACGTGGTGGCCGCGGCTCTCGACCGCAACCGCGTCGAGGCCGACGCCCGCGGGATCAGGCTCGTGGGCCGTTCGGGCAAGAGGGCGCGCGTGACGGGCGACCCCGCGCTGCTCACCACCGCGATCGACAACCTGGTGTCGAACGCCGTGCACTACTCGCCCGAGGGGTCGCGCGTGGGCGTGGGGGCGACCGTCGACGGCGAGGGCTTCGTCGAGGTGTCGGTGACCGACCAGGGCGACGGGATCCCCGAGGACGAGCTCGACCGCGTGTTCGAGCGCTTCTACCGCGTCGACCCTGCCCGGTCGCGCCGGACGGGCGGCACCGGCCTCGGGCTGGCGATCGTCAAGCACGTCGTCCAGAACCACGGCGGCGACGTGCGGGTCTGGTCGCAGCTCGGCAAGGGGTCGACGTTCACGGTGCGACTGCCGGCCACCGTCGTCGAGCCAGGTCCCGACGAACCCGAAGAGCCCGACGACGTCGACGAGCCCGACGAGGCCGACGGGCCCGCCGCCGTCGACGGGGCCGCCCCTGCAGACCCCGCCGCCGCCCTGCGCGGCGCGCACCGGCGCACCGCCCCCACCCACCCGAGTCGCACACCCGAGCCGGCGACGGCTCCTGGCCGAGGAGACACCCCGAGATGACCCACATCCTGATCGTCGAGGACGAGGAGTCGCTGAGCGGACCGCTCGCGTACATCCTGGAGCGCGAGGGCTACACGGTCACCGTGGCCGAGGACGGCCCCTCCGCCGTCACCAGCTTCGACGCGGGGGGCGTCGACCTGGTGCTGCTCGACCTCATGCTGCCGGGGATCCCCGGCACCGAGGTGTGCCGCGAGATCCGCACCCGCTCGCAGGTGCCGATCGTCATGCTGACGGCGAAGGACAGCGAGGTGGACGTCGTGGTGGGCCTCGAGCTGGGCGCCGACGACTACGTGACCAAGCCGTACTCGACCCGGGAGCTGCTCGCCCGCATCCGGGCGGTGCTGCGCCGGCGCGTCGACGTGGAGGACGTGCCCGACAGCGTGCTCGAGGCCGGGGACATCCGCATGGACGTCGAGCGCCACGTCGTCTCCGTGCGCGGCGAGGAGATCGCGATGCCGCTCAAGGAGTTCGAGCTGCTCGAGATGCTGCTGCGCAACGCGGGCCGGGTCCTCACGCGCGGGCAGCTCATCGACCGCGTGTGGGGCTCCGACTACTTCGGCGACACGAAGACGCTCGACGTGCACATCAAGCGCATCCGGTCGAAGGTCGAGGAGGTGCCGAGCGAGCCCCGTGCCCTCGTCACCGTGCGCGGGCTCGGCTACCGCATCGAGGCCTGACCGGCGGCGGGACGGGGCCAGGGCCCCGGACGCGACGACGCCCCCTGGTCCGAGGACCAGGGGGCGTCGTCGCGCGCGGGGCGCGTCAGTCGGTGGTCGCCTCGGGCGACGGGGTGCCGTCCTCGTCCTCGAGCAGGGGCGTCGGCGACGTCTGGTCGCCCTCGACGGGCGTGGGCAGCAGCGTGGAGTACTCGGGGAACGCGCCGGTGAGCACGGGCACGTCGATGGTCGTGCCGGTCTCGGCCCCGTACTGCACGAAGACGGGCAGCAGGGCCCCGGGCGTGACGTCGAGGTCCTCGAGCACGAGCTGCTCGGCGTCGGCGCTGGTGCCCCGACGCACCTCGGTGCCGGCGGGGACGTCGACGGTCTGCGTCTCGGTGCCGGTCGCGGTCTCGTACTCGAAGCGGACCTCGGCGTCGTCCTCGCTCGAGTTGAGCAGGACCATGACGAGGCTCGCCTCGGAGCCCTCGTCGGTGACGGCGAGCACGTTGCGGAGGGCGACGTCGCCGACGGTGGCGTTGACGCCGTCGACGACGTGGTCGATCGCGAAGGTGTGCTGGGGGGCGATGAAGTTGCACCCCGCGGCGAGGACCGCGACGCTGCCGGCCAGGACGGTGGCCGCAGCGGTGCGCAGGGTCACGGGGGCGATCTTCACGGGTCCTCCAGGGGTCGGTGCAGGGGTGCAGCGGGGCCACGAGGGCCCTCTGTCCAGCCTAGCGGCGGGCGCGGCGGTAGGGGCGCGGGACGGCTCTGCCAGTGGCCCCCAATGGTACCCTGGCGCCCTCAGATCGGAGTCCCAGGCATGCAGTCAGAACTCGACGAGGCCTCCGCCGCCGAGCACCGCGAGGCCGACGTCGACCCCCTGGGCGCCGTGCGGCGCGCGGTCGTGGTGGTGGCCGCGGGCAGCGGCACCCGGTTGGCGCAGGGGCGTCCCAAGGGCTTCGTGCCCGTCTCCGGGGCGACCGTGCTGGAGCGCTCCCTCGGGGCGCCGTTCGCGAGCGAGGTGCCGACCCAGGTGGTCGTCGTGGTCCCCGCACCGCTGCTCGAGGAGTCCCGGGCGCTGGTGGCCGCCGTCGCGGGCGCCGCGGCGCCCTACGCGTCGGTCGTCGCAGGAGGCTCCACCCGGCAGGGCTCCGTCGCCGCCGGTCTCGAGGCCCTCGCCCCCGGCGTCGAGACGGTGCTCGTGCACGACTGCGCGCGCCCCTTCACCCCCACGGCCCAGTTCGACCTCGTCGCCGCGACCGTCGAGTCGTCGGGCGACGGCGTCGTGCCGGGGCTGCCCGTGACCGACACGATCAAGCGCGTGGCGCCCGACGCCGAGGTGCTCGGCACGGTCGACCGCAGCGAGCTCGTGGGCGTGCAGACGCCGCAGGGGTTCCCGCGCGGGCCGCTCGTGGCGGCCTACGCCGCCGCGACCGCCGAGCACACCGACGACGCCGCCCTCTTCGCCGCGGCGGGGCACCGGGTCGTCGTCGTGCCGGGCGACGCCTCGGCCTTCAAGATCACCACCCCGTGGGACCTCCGTCGCGCCGAGGCGCTCGTGGCCGAGCAGGAGGCTCGGGCCCCGTCCGGGGCGCCGGCGGTACCGACCCCCGACCGGGCCGGGCCGCCCCTGCAGCGGCACCGGAGCCTCCGGACCGGCATCGGCGTCGACGTGCACGGCTACGACGCCGAGCAGCCGATGCACCTGGGGCTGCTGCACTTCGAGGGCGAGCCGGGGCTCGCCGGTCACAGCGACGGCGACGCGGTCGCGCACGCCGTGGTCGACGCGCTGCTCTCGGCGGCGGGGCTGGGCGACATCGGTTCGCTCTTCGGCACCGACGACCCCCGGTTCTCGGGCGCCTCGGGCGAGGTGTTCCTCGAGGCGACCCTCGACGAGCTGACGCGGGTGGGCGCGCAGGTCGTGAACGTCGCCGTGCAGGTGGTGGGCAACCGGCCGCGCCTGGCCCGTCGGCGCCTCGAGATGGAGGCGCGGCTGATGGAGGTCGTGGGTGCCCCGGTCAGCGTGAGCGCGACGACCACCGACGGTCTCGGCTTCACCGGGCGCAGCGAGGGCGTGACGGCGCTGGCGACCGCGCTCGTGGCCTTCGTCGCGCACCCGCGGCGGGACGTCGGCGGTCACGCCGACGACGCCGGGCACGACGTTCACTAGCCTGGGGCGGTGACCATCCGCCTCTGGGACTCCCGCGCCCAGGCCCTCGTCGACTTCGTCCCCCTCGAGCCCGGCAGGGTCGGCCTGTACGTCTGCGGGCCCACCGTGCAGTCGTCGCCGCACATCGGGCACCTGCGCTCGGCCCTCGTCTACGACCTGTGGCGCCGCTGGTTCACCCACCGCGGCCTCGAGGTCACGCTCGTGCGCAACGTGACCGACATCGACGACAAGGTGCTCGCCCTCGCGGCCGGCACGGCGGAGGAGTGGTGGGCGCGTGCCTACCGCGTCGAGCTCGAGTTCTCGGCCGGCTACGCGCGCCTCGGGGTGCTGCCGCCGACCTACGAGCCCCGGGCGACCGCCAGCATCGGCGAGATGCAGCAGATCGTGCAGCGCCTGCTCGACCGGGGCCACGCCTACGTGTCCGGCGACGGCTCGGGCGACGTCTGGTTCGACACCGCGAGCTGGGAGCCGTACGGCGAGCTCACCCGTCAGGGCGCCGACGACACGGTGCCCTCGGCCGACGCGGGCGGCCACGCCAAGCGCGACCCGCGCGACTTCGCCCTCTGGAAGGGCCGCAAGGACGACGAGCCGGCGTCGGCGAACTGGCCGAGCCCGTGGGGCGAGGGCCGGCCGGGCTGGCACATCGAGTGCTCGGCCATGTCGCGCCGCTACCTCGGCGCCGAGTTCGACATCCACGGCGGCGGGCTCGACCTGAGGTTCCCGCACCACGAGAACGAGCTCGCGCAGTCGACGGCGGCCGGTGACGCCTTCGCCCGGCACTGGTTGCACAACGGCCTGGTCGCGGTCGAGGGGCAGAAGATGTCGAAGTCGCTCGGCAACTCGGTGTTCGCCGCCGAGCTGCTCGGGGCCGCGCGCCCGGTCGTCGTGCGGTACTTCCTCAGCGCGGCGCACTACCGGTCGACGATCGACTACCACGACGGTGCGCTCGAGGAGGCCGAGGCCGCCCTCGACCGCGTCGAGACGTTCCTCGCCCGGGCCGAGCGCCGCCTGGCCGGGACCCGCTTCGCGGGCGCGGGCTCCCGGGTCGTGCCCGACGCCTTCGGCGCCGCCATGGACGACGACCTCAACGTGCCGCAGGCGCTCGCGGTCCTGCACGACGCCGTGCGCACCGGCAACTCGGCGCTCGACGACGACGACCTGGAGGTCGCGGCCCGCGAGCGGCAGCACGTGCAGGCCATGGTCGCCGTGCTGGGCATCGACCCGACGGCGCCCGAGTGGCGCGGCGAGGGCGACGACGCGGCGCACCGAGCGCTCGGCGTGCTCGCTGACGTACTCTTGGCCGAACGCCAGCGGGCGCGCGCCGAGCGCGACTTCGCCCGGGCCGACGAGATCCGCGCCCAGCTCACGAGCGCCGGCATCACCATCGAAGACACCCCCAGCGGGTCGCATTGGAGCCTCGAACAGTGAAGAACACCGAAGGAGCCCGCAAGGGCCGCCCCGGCGCCGTCCGCCAGGGCAGCAAGGGCAAGCAGGTCGGTTCGGGCGGCCAGGGGCGGCAGGCGCTCGAGGGCAAGAAGCCGACCCCGAAGGCCGAGGACCGCCCGTACCACCCCGCCGGCAAGCGCAAGCTCGCCAACGAGCGCCTCGAGGCGGCCCGCGGGCGCTCCGGCGGCAGCGGTCGCGGCGGTGCCGTCGCCGGTCGGGGCAAGCAGGAGGCCCCGCGGCGCCGCCCGGGACAGGCCGACGACGCCGAGATGGTCACGGGGCGCAACAGCGTGCTCGAGGCCCTGCGCACGCGCATCCCCGCGACGGCCCTCTACGTGGCCGCCCGCATCGAGATGGACGACCGCGTGCGCGACATCCTCGCACTGGCCACGCGTCGCGGCGTGCCCGTCATGGAGGTCATGCGCCCCGAGCTCGACCGGCTCACCGGGCCGGACAGCGTCCACCAGGGCGTCGCCATCAAGGTCCCGCCGTACGAGTACGCGCACCCCGAGGACCTCCTCGCGGCCAGCCTCGGTCGCCGGCAGACCCCGCTCTTCGTCGCCCTCGACGGGATCACCGACCCGCGCAACCTCGGGGCGATCATCCGCTCCGTCGGCGCGTTCGGCGGCCAGGGCGTCATCGTCCCGCAGCGCCGCTCGGTGGGCCTGACGGCGTCGGCCTGGAAGACCTCGGCGGGCGCCGCGGCGCGCATCCCGGTCGCCATGGCCTCGAACCTCACCCAGACGCTGAAGCAGTTCAAGCAGCAGGGCGTCTTCGTCGTGGGCCTCGACGGCGACGGCGACGTCGAGCTGCCGGGCCTCGAGCTCGCCGACCGGCCGCTCGTGGTCGTCGTCGGCAGCGAGGGCAAGGGCCTGTCGCGCATCGTCGCCGAGACCTGCGACGCGATCGTGTCGATCCCGATCACCGGCGCGGTCGAGTCGCTCAACGCCGGCATCGCGGCCTCGGTGACCCTGTACGAGATCTCGAAGCTGCGCGGCGCCGGACGCGACTGACGCCACCGGGGCGGCCCGCGCCTCCTGACCCGCGGTCGCCCCACGACGCCCGCCCTCCCCGACCAGCGGGGAGGGCGGGCGTCGACGCGTGCGGGGTCAGACCTTGCTGCGCCAGTCCTCCTCGACCTCGTCGTCGTCCAGGTCGGCGGCCGTCGGCAGCGTGATGGCACCGGTGACGGGCGCGATGACGGTCTGCTCGTCGCGGCGGTGGCGGAGCACGTCGTTGACGTACGAGGTCAGGGCCTCGGCGAGGGGCACGTCGCGGTCCTGCGCCTGGGACTGGTACCAGCGGTGCTCGAGCAGCTGGTGGAACACCTCGGCCGGCTCGAGCTTGCCGCGCAGGTCGCGCGGGACGCTCCGCACCACGGGCTCGAACACGCGGGCCGTCCACTCGTGCGCCACCATCTCCTCGTCGAGCGTCGACCGGTCGCCCTTCGAGCGGTAGGCGTCGAGGTCGTTGAGCAGGCGCCGCGCCTGGTTCTCCTCGACGTCGAGGCCGGTGAGGCGCAGCAGCCGACGGGAGTGGTGGCCGGCGTCGACGACCTTCGGCTGGATCTTCACCTGGGTGCCGCCCGCGGTCGTGCGGATCGCCAGCTCCTCGATGTCGAAGCCGAGGTCGTTGAGGCGCTCGACGCGGTCGTTGATCCGCCAGCGCTCGGACTCGTCGAAGGTCTCGGTGCCCGTGAGCTCGACCCACAGGCTGCGGTACTTCGCGACGATGCCGTTGCTCACGTCGACGGGGTCGAGGTTGTCGTCGAGGCGGCCCCCGGCCTCGAGGTCGAGCAGCTCGCCGGCGATGTTGACGCGGGCGACCTCGAGGTCGTTCTCGCGTTGGCCGTTGGAGAGCCCGCCCGGGTACAGCTTGCCCGTCTCGGCGTCGACGAGGTAGGCGGCGAAGGCGCCCGCGTCGCGCCGGAACAGCGTGTTCGACAGAGAGACGTCGCCCCAGTAGAAGCCGATCACGTGCAGGCGCACGAGCAGCAGCGCCAGCGCGTCGACGAGCCGCTTGGCGGTGTCGGGCCGCAGGGTCTGCGAGTAGAGCGCCCGGTAGGGCAGCGAGAACTTGAGGTGCCGGGTCACGAGCACCGGGTCGAGGGGGGCGCCGTCGGCGTCGCGCCGGTTGGTGATGACGGCGAGCGGGTCGACGCAGGGGATGTCCATGCGCTGGAGCGTGCGGAGCATCTCGTACTCGCCCCGCGCCATCTCGCCCGAGGTCTCCTTGATGGCGATCACGTAGCCGCTCAGGTGCGCGAAGCGCACGAGGTGACGGGAGATGCCCTTCGGCAGGGCGGCGATGGCCTCGTCGGGCCACGCGTCCAGGGGCAGCGACCAGGGCAGGTCGAGCAGGGCGGGATCGGCCGTGGCCGACGTGATGTTCAGGGAGTCGCTCATGGGGCCTTCCGGCGGTGCGGGGAACGGGGACGGCCCGCCACGGCCTCCGGGACGGTGCTCGGAGGCGCGTGACGGGCCGGTCGGTGCGGTGGCGTCAGGCGCTGACGACGGCCTGGTCGCCCAGGCGCTCGCCGCTCTCGCTGTCGAACACGTGCACGTGGTGCGCCTGCGGGGTGATGTGGATCGTCTCGCCCAGCTTCGGGTGGTTGCGGCCGTCGACGCGCACGACGATGTCGACGCGGGCGCCGTTCACCTCCGTGTGGCCGTAGAGGTAGCCGTCGGCGCCGAGCTCCTCGACGACGTCGACCGTGACCGCGAGGCCCTGGCCGTCCGTGTTGACGACGACGTCCTCCGGACGGATGCCCACGGTGACGCTCGAGCCGGTGGCGCGGCCCACGACGTCGCGGTCGACGCTCGTGACGGCCGTGCCGAACTGGATGCCGCCGTCGACGACGTCGGCGGGCAGGAGGTTCATGGCGGGGGAGCCGATGAAGCCGGCGACGAAGACGTTCTGCGGCTTCTCGTAGAGGTCGCGGGGGGTGCCGACCTGCTGCAGGATGCCGTCCTTGAGGACCGCGATGCGGTCGCCCATCGTGAGCGCCTCGGTCTGGTCGTGGGTGACGTACACCGTCGTGACGCCGAGGCGGCGCTGCAGGGAGGCGATCTGGGTGCGGGTCTGGACGCGGAGCTTGGCGTCGAGGTTCGACAGCGGCTCGTCCATGAGGAACACCTGGGGCTGGCGCACGATGGCGCGGCCCATGGCCACGCGCTGGCGCTGGCCGCCCGAGAGGGCCTTCGGCTTGCGCGAGAGGTAGGGCTCGAGGTCGAGCAGCTTCGCGGCCTCGAGGACGCGGCTGGCGCGCTCCTCCTTGCCGACGCCGGCGATCTTGAGGGCGAAGCCCATGTTCTCGGCGACGGTCATGTGCGGGTAGAGCGCGTAGTTCTGGAACACCATCGCGATGTCGCGGTCCTTCGGCGGCACGTCGGTGACGTTGCGGTCGCCGATGTAGATGTCGCCGCTGTTGACCTCTTCGAGGCCGGCGAGCATGCGGAGGGTGGTCGACTTGCCACAGCCCGAGGGGCCGACGAGGACGAGGAACTCGCCGTCCGCGACCTCGAGGTCGATCGCGTCGACCGCGGGGCGGGTCGAGCCCGGGTACAGACGGGTGGCCTTGCTGAACGTCACTGACGCCATGATCTCTTTCTCCTTCACCGGCAGGTACGTGCCGGACGATCCGTTGTGATGGACGGCGATCGACCGTGAGGGTCCACGATGACCGCTCTTGACAGCATGGCACAAGGACGGGCGGGTGCAGGGGTCCGATCGCTCGACTTGGACATCTCGCAGGTGCGGACCGTACGATCCCCTGGGCCCTGCGACGCGCACGGAGGGCCCGCGATCACCCCGATCACGCCCCCAGAACGACGGCGCGACGCCTCGCGTCGCGCAGCGGAGACCTCCCTCATGACCGAGAACGACCAGCCCACGGGCGAGCTCAGCACGAACCAGCGCCGAGCGGCCGCCCGCGAGAAGGCCAGGGTGGCCCGCACGAAGCAGAAGCGACGCCAGAAGGCGACGAGGTGGGCCCTCCAGGGCGGCCTCGTGCTCGTGCTCGTGGCCGCGGTCGTCGCGGTGGTCCTCGTGATCAGCAACGGCGTGCGCCCCGCGGGCCCCGGCCCCGAGAACATGGCCAGCGACGGGATCAAGATCGGGGAGGGCTTCCAGGCGGTCCCCACCGAGGCCCTGGGCCCCGACGACGAGCCGACGCCCAGCGAGACGTCGGAGACCGCCGACACCGTCGACATCGTCGTCTACCTCGACTACCTCTGCCCGATCTGCGGCCAGTTCGAGGCGGCCAACAACGACTACCTCGCCGGGCTCGTCGAGTCAGGGGCGGCGACCGTCGAGTACCACCCGGTCGCGATCCTCACGAACCGCTCCGGCGGGACCCGCTACTCCGACCGCGCGGCCAACGCGGCCGCCTGCGTCGCGAACTACTCGCCCGGGTCGTTCTTCGACGTCAACGCCGCGCTCTTCGAATCGCAGCCCGAGGAGGGCTCGCGGGGCCTCGACGACGCGGGCCTGAAGGACGTCGTCACCGGCGTCGCGGGCCTGCAGCAGACGGGCCTGATCGAGCGCTGCATCGACGAGGAGCAGTTCGGTTCGTGGGTCTCCGCGGCCACGCAGCGCGCCGTCGACGGCCCGATCCCGAACAGCGACGTCGACGCCCTCCGCGGCACGCCGCTGATCCTCGTCGACGGGCAGCGCTACGACTTCAGCACGCCGTTCACGCAGGAGGAGTTCAGCAACTTCGTCGTGACGGCCGCCGGCAACAGCTACTCCGAGTCCTCGACGGCCACGCCGACGCCTACCCCCGCCCCGAGCGACGAGCCCGAGGCCGACGAGCCCGAGACCACCGCCACGGCCGAGCCCGACCCGGCGGAGGAGCAGCCCGCCTCCTGACCCGGGCCTGCGTGGCCCGCGCGGCCTCCGAGTCCCGCGGTCAGCTCCGGAACCGCGGGTGCGGCCGCACGCGGGGCTCCTTCGGCGGCGTGGGCAGCGGGTGCAGGACGACGTCGCGGACCGCGCCCTCGTCGAGCACCAGCGACAGCCACGTGGCCTGCGGCTGGCGCCGCTTGTCGGTGGGGGAGCCGGGGTTGAGCAGGCGCAGCCCGGCCGGCGTCGTGGTGTCCCACGGGATGTGGCTGTGGCCGAACAACAGCAGGTCGAGGTCGCGGAACCTCCGGTCCACGCGGCGCTCGCGCCCCTCCCGCGCACCGGTCTCGTGCACGACCGCCAGGCGGACGCCGTCCACGGTCGCGGTGGCGACCTCGGGGAACCGGTCGCGGACCTCCTGCCCGTCGTTGTTGCCGTGCACGGCGAGCAGCCGCCGCGAGCGGCGCTCGAACTCCTCGACGAGCGGCAGGCCGTCCCAGTCGCCCGCGTGCACGACGAGGTCGGCGGTCTCGACGGCGTGCCAGAGGAACGGCGGCACGGCGCGGGCCTTCTGCGGGACGTGGGTGTCGGACACGACGACGACGGTGGTGGGCACGGGTCGACGCTAGCCTCGTGCTGACGCACCCGGGCCAGCGGGCCCGCCACGGGGTTGAGTGGGGCCGTGCGGCGTCGGCCCGCGCCGCCCATGCACGAGCACGAGAGAGACGAGGACCGCGTGGCACTCTTCCGCAGTCACCACCCCGAGGGGAAGCAGGCCGAGCGGGCCGTGTCGGAGATCGGCGGCATCTGGTCCGACCCCTTCGGCAAGCTGGCCAGCAGGGCCGTGCAGGTCATCGTCGTGGTGGTCGTGCTCGCCGCGCTGATCTTCGCGTTCCAGACCCTGAGCCTGGTGACGATCCCCGTCATCATCGCCCTCATCTTCGCCTCGGCCCTGCACCCCTTCGTCGGGTGGCTGCGGCGCCACAAGGTGCCCTCGGTCCTCGCGACGGTCATCGCGCTGCTGGCCGTGCTCGTCGTGCTCGGCCTCGTCACGTGGCTGATCGTCACCGCGGTCGAGGACCAGTGGAGCGACCTCCGCGACTCGGCCGTCGAGGGCTTCGGGCAGCTGCAGGACTTCGTCACCACGCTGCCCTTCTCGATCAGCGACGCGCAGATCGAGGATGTCACGGACACGGCGACCGACTTCGTCACCAGCGCCCAGTTCGGCTCGGGCGCGCTCGCCGGCGTCTCGGCCACCGCGAACTTCCTCACCGGGCTCGTGCTGATGATCGTGGTGCTGTTCTTCTTCCTCAAGGACGGCCCGCAGCTCTGGGAGTTCCTCCTGCGCCCCTTCAAGGGTCAGCAGTACGCCCGTGGCCGCCGGATCGGCGACCGCGTGGTCAGCACCCTGGGCGGATACGTCCGCGGCACCGCGACCGTGGCCGCGGTCGACGCGGTCGGCATCGGCGTCGGCCTGCTCATCGTGGGCGTCCCGCTGGCGATCCCGCTCGCGGTGGTCGTCTTCATCACCGCGTTCATCCCCCTCGTCGGTGCCACCGCGGCCGGCATCCTCGCCGCCCTCGTGGCGCTCGTCGCGCTGGGCCCGGTCAAGGCGCTGATCGTGGTCGGCATCGTGGTCCTCGTCAACCAGCTCGAGGGCAACTTCCTGCAGCCGGTCCTCATGGGGCGCACGCTCAAGCTGCACGGCCTCGTGATCCTCGTCGGCCTGACCGCGGGCACGGTGCTCGGCGGCATCGTCGGCGCCGTCCTCTCGGTGCCGCTCCTGGCCGCCGGCTGGGGCGTCGTGCAGGTCTGGAACGGCGAGCACCAGCCCGCCGAGATGTGGCGGAAGAAGCGACCGGAGGAGGTCCGCTAGGACCGCTGGACGTCCGTCGGCGACGGACGGGGCCGAGAGGGCCGGGGCGCAGCTGCCCCGGCCCTCCGTCGTCCGCGGGCCTCCTGGTGCCCTGGGAAGAGTGCACGATCTGCAGGAAGATGGTTGCGTTCCGTCAACTTCCGCGTATGGTTGACAGATCGCAACTGATTCCTGGAGGAACGCACCCGTGACGCAGAGCACCACCTCGGCGAGCCAGACGGCCGCCCCGCACGAACCGGGCGAGGCGCCCGGCATGAGCCACCGCGAGGTCCTCACCGCCCTCTCCGGGCTGCTGATGGGCATGCTCGTGGCGATCCTGTCGTCGACCGTCGTGTCGACCTCGCTGCCCCGCATCGTCAGCGACCTCAACGGCAGCCAGACGTCGTACACCTGGGTCATCACCGCGACCCTGCTCGCCACCACCGTGAGCACGCCCCTCTGGGGCAAGTTCTCGGACCTCACGAACCGCAAGATCCTCCTGCAGGCGGCCCTCGTCCTCTTCGTGCTGGCCTCGGTCGCCGCCGGGTTCTCGCAGGACACCGCGACCCTCATCACCTTCCGCGTCTTCCAGGGCCTGGGGGCGGGCGGCCTGACGGCCCTCGTGCAGGTCGTCATGAGCGACATCATCAGCCCGCGCGAGCGCGGCCGCTACATGGGCTACCTCGGCGCCGTCATGAGCGTCGGCACCATCGGCGGTCCACTGCTGGGCGGCGTCCTCACCGACACCATCGGCTGGCGCTGGAACTTCTTCGTCGGCGTGCCCGTCGGCATCGCGGCGCTCATCGTGATCCAGCGCACGCTGCACCTGCCCGCCAAGCCGAAGAAGAAGGTCGTCGTCGACTACTGGGGCGCGAGCCTCATCGCGGGCGGCGTCTCGCTGCTGCTCATCTGGGTGTCGCTCGGCGGCAAGCAGTTCGAGTGGAACAGCGCCGCCAGCTGGCTCATGGGCGTCGGGGCGGCCGTGCTCCTCGCGCTCGCCGTGCTCGTCGAGTTCCGCACCGCCGAGCCGATCATCCCGCTCTCGCTCTTCAGGGACCGCACCTTCACCTTCGCGGTCGTCGCCTCGCTCAGCGTCGGCGTCGCCATGTTCGGCACGAGCGTCTTCCTCGGCCAGTACATGCAGCTCGCGCGCGGTCAGTCGCCCACCATGGCGGGCATCCTGACCCTGCCGATGGTGCTGGGCCTCCTGCTCTCGTCGATGGTCGCCGGTGCGCTGATCTCGAAGCACGGCCACTGGAAGCCCTACATGATCGTCGGGTCGGTCCTGCTCGCCGCGGGCCTGTTCCTCATGGGCACCATCGAGTACGACACCGCGTTCTGGGTCGTGTCCATCTACATGGCGCTCATGGGCATCGGCATCGGCATGGTCATGCAGAACCTCGTGCTCGTCGTGCAGAACTCCGTCGACGTCAGCGTCGTCGGTGCGGCGTCGTCGACGGTCGCGTTCTTCCGCAGCCTCGGCGGCACCATCGGCGTCTCGATCATGGGCGCCGTGCTCGGCACCAAGGTCTCCGGCTACATCACCGAGGGCCTCACCGACGCCGGGGTCGACCCCAGCGCGCTCGGCAGCGGACAGTCCACGACGAGCATCCCCGACCTGAGCACCGTCCCCGGGCCGATCCGCACCATCATCGAGTCCGCCTACGGGCAGGGCGTGGCCGACGTGTTCCTCATCGCGGCTCCGCTCGCGATCGTCACCATCGTGTTCGTCTGCCTCCTGCCGAACGTCGAGCTCGGCACCAAGTCCGGCATCCAGCGCGCCGCCGAGGGCGGCACCACCGCCCCGACCGAGGGCGGAACGCCGGCCACCGAGACGGGGGCCGTCGACACCGTCATCGCGACGCAGGCCGCCGAGGTGGCGGGGCACCCCGCCGAGCACCGCGAGCCGGTGGAGGATGGTCGTCATGACCCGCAGCACGGCAGCCAGCGCCACTGATCCCGCCCCGGGCGACCGGGTCGGCACGGCACCTGCCGCGTCGGCCCTGCCCGTGCCGGGCGACGACGACCGCGAGGGCGTCATGGCGACGGTCGTCGACGAGGTGAGCACCCTGCTCGTCACGGCGAAGAAGACCGTGCAGGACGCCGCCACGCGCTTCGACGTCGAGCTGCCGCCCAGTGCGTTCTACGTGCTCCGCTACGTCGCCAAGCACGGGCCCTGCGCCTCCGGCGACGTGGCCCGCGCGATGAACATGGACAAGAGCGCCGTCAGCCGGCAGGTGACGTCGCTGCGCGAGCACGGCTACGTCGACGTCGTGGCCGACTCCTCCGACGGAAGGGTGCTCCTGCTCACCGTCACCGAGCGGGCGACCGAGCGGCTGCTGGCCGTCCGGCACGAGCACCGCGCCACGTTCCGCAGCCACGTCGACGGCTGGACCGACGACGAGCTCCGCGAGTTCGCCGGGTGGCTGCGGCGCTTCAACGGGACGGACTGACCGGGCGGCTCGCAGGAGGCTCGGGGCCGGGCTGGTGCGCGCCTCCTGCCCGCCCGCCGGGCTGGTGCGCGCCTCCTGCCCGCAGCCTCCTGCCCCGCGCACGACGAAGGCCCCCTCCCGATCGGGAGGGGGCCTTCGTGCGTCAGGAGGCGCGGGTCACGACGCGGGGATCGTGGCCGTGTCGATGACGAAGCGGTAGCGCACCTTCGACGACACGACGCGCTCGTAGGCGTCGTCGACCTCGTCGGCCGAGATCGTCTCGACGGTCGCGCCGATGCCGTGCTCGGCGCAGAAGTCGAGCATCTCCTGCGTCTCGCGGATGCCGCCGATGTTGGAGCCGGCGAGGCTGCGGCGGCCCGTGATGAGCGAGCCCGCGCTGAACGACTGCGGGTTCTCGGGCAGGCCGACGAAGACCATCGTGCCGTTGAGGCGCAGCGTGCGCGCGTACGCGTCGATGTCCATGTCGGCCGAGATGGTGTTGACGATCAGGTCGAACGAGTCCTTCAGCTGGTCGAACGTGGTCGGGTCGCTCGAGGCGTAGTAGTGCTGCGCGCCGAACTCGGTGCCGTCGGCCTGCTTCGACAGGGTCTGGCTGATGACCGTGACCTCGGCGCCCATCGCGGCGGCGATCTTGACGGCCATGTGGCCGAGGCCGCCCATGCCGACGACCGCGACCTTCGTGCCGGGGCCGGCGCCCCAGTGCTTGAGGGGCGAGTAGGTGGTGATGCCGGCGCAGAGCAGCGGCGCGGCCTCGTCGAGCGAGATGCCCTCGGGGATCGACAGGACGTAGCGCTCGTCGGCGACGATCTCGGTGCTGTAGCCGCCGTAGGTCTCCTCGCCCGTGTACTCGCGGCCGTTGTAGGTCGCGACGTTGCCCTTGGTGCAGAACTGCTCCTCGCCCGCGAGGCAGTTCTCGCACTCGCGGCAGCTGTCGACGAAGCAGCCGATGCCGACGCGGTCGCCGACGGAGTGCCGCGTGACGGCCGAGCCGACCTCGGCGACGACGCCCGCGATCTCGTGGCCGGGGACCATGGGGAAGATCGCCTTGCCCCATTCCTCGCGGGCCTGGTGGATGTCGCTGTGGCAGATGCCGGCGTACGCGATCTCGATGCGGACGTCGTTCTCGCCGAGGTCGCGGCGCTCGATGGTGCGGCGCTCGAAGGGTGCGCCGGCGGACGGCGTGACCAGTGCGGAGACGGTGGTGGACACGGGGGACCTCCCTGGGTCGGGGTGGGGTGGGGGGCGTCCCTCGGCGACGGGCGTGGCTGTGCGCGACGGGCGTCGGGGGGACTGCACGAGCCTACGCCCGGGCAGGAGGCCGCGGCTGGGCGGTGCGGGCGCGCTGCGGTCCGCGGCCGGCCGCACGGTGGCGGGCCCGACCAGCCCACCGCGCAGGAGGCGCGCTCAGCCCAGCAGGTCCGCCTGCCACACCAGCGCGGCCGCCCCCACGAGCGGGCTCTCGTCGCTCAGCCCCGAGCGCACGACGCGGCAGTGCCGCGCGTACTCGTTCACCGGGGCCTCCTCGACGGTGGCCCGGACGAGGTCGAGGTAGTCGTCGCTCACCCGCGAGAAGCCGCCGCCGATGGCCGCGACCTCGAGGTCGAGCAGCGTCGCCACCGACGAGATGGCCTCGCCCACGGCGTTGGCGCTGCGCCGGACGGCCGCGACGGCGACCTCGTCGCCGGCCACGTAGTCGCGGGCGAGGTCCTCGCCGCGCTCGCCGTGCCAACCGCGCTCCTGCGCCCACGCCACGACGTTGGGGCCCGAGGCGATCTTCTCGAGCGTCGCGCGCAGCGCGCTCTCGCCCGCCGGGCGGTCCGCGATCTGGACCTGGCCGACGTGGCCGGCGTTGCCCGTGCCTCCTGAGAGCAGTCGGCCGTCGACCAGGAGGCCGCCTCCGACGCCCGTCGACACGGTGATGGCGATCGAGTTGTCGACGCCCTGCGTCGCACCCACCCAGTGCTCGGCGAGGGCGAGGGCGGTGCCGTCGAGCCGCAGCACGGTGGGGGCGGCGTCGGGCACGCTCGCCGCGACGAGGCCCTCGACGAGCTCGCGCAGCGGGTAGCCGCGCCAGGCGGGCAGGTTGATGGGCGAGACGGTGCCCGCCACGAGGTCGACGGGGCCTGCGCTGCCGATGCCGGTGCCCACGACGACGTCGCCCTCGCCGAGAGCGCCGAGGGCGTGCGCGACGACCTCGCGGACCGCGTCGGCGAGCTCGTCGGACGTGGCCTGTGGCCCGGTGGGACGCCGCGCACGGCTGTCGGGCGAGAGGGTGCCGTCGGCGGCCACGAGGGCCGCCTCGACCTTGGTCCCGCCGACGTCGACGGCGAGCGCGTACTGCTGCATGACCAGCAGGCTAGCGGCCCGGCTGCCCGGGGCGGGCAGGCTGGCCGTCCGCGCCCGGAGGGTGCCCGACGACGTGGGCGGGGTCGCCCCGGGGGAGCGGGTCGGCCCGCCCTGCGTGCGGGCTAGGGTGGCCGGCATGGACCAGTCCGCAGGCCGGGTCGTCGTCGTCGGCGACGCCCTCATCGACGAGCTCCGCACGCCCGAGGGCTCTGACGACCACGTCGGCGGAGCCGGGCTCAACGTCGCCGTGGGGCTGGCCCGTCTCGGTGTGCCGACGACGCTGCTCGCGTCGGTCGGCGACGACGCCGACGGGGCGAGCATCCGCGCGCACCTCGCCGAGCACGGCGTCGAGCTCGTCGCCACCGTCAACCCGCTCGGCACCGGCCGCGCCGTCTCCGAGCGCGTCGCCGGAGAGCCCACCTACGCCTTCACCGAGGCCGCCGTCGCGCGCACGCTCGACTTCTCGCCCGCGCAGGAGGCGGCGATCGCGACCGCCCCGCTCGTCGCGGTCAGCTCGTACCCCTTCGACGACCCGCACGCGACGGAGCGCCTGCTCCAGGTCGTGGGGGAGCGACCGCCGCGCCTCGCCGTCGACCCGAACCCGCGGCCGGGGTTCCTCCGCGACGCGGCCCGGTTCGCGACCGGCTTCGAGCGCGCCGCCCGGGTGGCCCTGCTCGTCAAGGTCGGCGAGGACGACGCGGCGCTCGTCGCGGGCTGCACCGTCGACGAGTGGCGCCGTCGCCTGATCGACGGCGGTGCGGGTGCCGTCGTGGCGACCTACGGGGCCGACGGCGCGACGCTCGAGCTGGCCGGCCACGAGCCGGTGCGGCGCCCGATCAGCGCGCTGCCCGGCGAGGTCGTCGACACCATGGGCGCGGGCGACGCGACCTTCGCCGCGCTCGTGGCGTCCCTCCTGGCGCAGACCACGGGGGCCGTCGGGACCGACTGGGCCGCCGCCCTCGAGCGCGCCATGGACGTCGCCGCCGCCACGGTGCGGGCGCCGGGGGCGCTGCTGCGGCAGCCGTCCTGACGGCCGCGGGCGGGCCTCCTGTCCTCCCCAGGTCCCGGCCGCCGTCCCCGGCCCCCGGCCCCCGGCCCCCGGCCCCGGCCCCGTCCCCGGGACGGTGTCCACGACACGCGGAGGGCGGGCGTTCGGCACCCACCGTTCGTGGGCGACGTCGAGGGGACGGTGTCCACGGTCGGTGCGTGCGGCACGACCTGACCGGCAGATCGTGGACACCCTCTGGCGACTCGTGCCCGCCGAGGGCGCTCGCGGCCAGGCCTCCGGGTCAGAGCTGCTCGCCGGGCACGGCGAAGGTGTCGCAGGCCGTCGCGCCCTGCTCGAACCCCTGCGTGAACCAGCGCTGGCGCTGCTCGGCCGAGCCGTGCGTCCACGAGTCGCTGTCGACCTCGCCGCCGGACGCCTCCTGGATGCGGTCGTCGCCGACCGTGGCCGCCGCGTCGAGCGCGTCCGTGATCTGCGCGTCCGTGATCGGCTCGAGGAAGGTCACGCCCTCGACGTCCTTCAGGCTCGACGCGGCACCCAGCCAGGCGCCCGCGTAGCAGTCCGCCTGCACCTCGAGGCGCACCGAGTCGGAGGTCGGCCCCGTGCCGCTCCGGTCCGCCCGCGCGAAGGCGCCCGTGAGCTGCTGCACGTGGTGGCCCCACTCGTGGCCGACGACGTAGAGCTGCGCGAGCGGGCCGGCGGTCGCGCCGTACTGCTGCCGCAGCTGGTCGAAGAAGTCGGTGTCGACGTAGAGGGCCTGGTCGGGCGGGCAGTAGAAGGGCCCCGTGGCGCTCGTCGCCCCGCCACAGCCCGTCGTCGTCGACGACGTGAAGAGGAAGAAGTCGGGCTCGACGTAGTCCCCGATGCCGAGGGTGGGGGCCTCGCGCTCCCAGTACACGTCGAGCGACGTGGCCGCACCGGCCATGCGGCACGAGATGTCCTCGTTGGCGTCCGCGCCGGTCTCGCACTGCCCGAGCTGCTCCCCCACGACGGGCTGGGCCCCGCTGCCTCCGACCCCGCCGCCCCCGACGAGCCGGCCGAGGTCGACGCCCGTGAACTGGGCGATGAGGAACACCGCGACGGCGGCGAGCGAGATGCCGCCCCCGGCGAGGCCGGCGGTGCGGCCGCGGCCTCGGCGGCGAACGGAGCTGCCGTCGATGCGGGCGTCGGGGTCGAACGTCATGTCGACGACGCTACTGCTCCGGCCGCGGCCCGGCCCGGCGCCCGCCGACCGCACGCGACGAGGGCGCCGCCTCCGGTCGGGACCGGGGGCGACGCCCTCGTGGGGGACGGACCGGGGCTACGCCTCGAGCTCGGCGTCGAGCGTGATCTCCACGCCGGTGAGCGCCTTGGAGACCGGGCAGGTCTCCTTCGCGTTCTGGGCCGCCTTCGCGAAGGCGTCGGCGTCGAGGCCGGAGACCTCGCCACGGACCGTGAGGTGGATGCCGGTCAGCATGAAGCCGCCGTTGGCCTTGTCCGGGCCGAGCGAGACGTCGGCCTTGACGTCGAGCGCCTCGACGGTGCCGCCGGCCTCGCCGAGGACGGCCGAGAACTGCATGGCGTAGCAGGCCGAGTGGGCCGCGCCGAGGAGCTCCTCGGGGCTGGTCGAGCCGTTGGCGTCGTCGGCGGCGCGCTTCGGGAACGAGACGTCGTAGGTGCCGATCTTGGAGCTGGTCAGCTCGACCTGGCCCTCGCCGGTCTCGAGGCTGCCGTTCCAAGCGGTGCGTGCGGTGCGCGTGGGCATGGGATCTCTCTTTCGTCAGGGTGGGAGCGGCGGCCGGAGGTCCGGGTCGCCGGGGTCGGTGGGGTCAGGGGGCGAGCGGGGTGCCGGGCGCGGGGGTGCCGGGCTCGTCGTCCGTGCCGCGCACGCTCGAGGCGAGCGTCGCGACGGCGCTCGTCAGCTGGGCGATCGCCTCGCGGTCGAGGCCGGTGGCGGCGCAGATGCGGTCGGGCACGCTGCCCACCTCGGCGCGCAGGGCGTCGCCCGAGGGGGTGAGGGCGACGACGACGCTGCGCTCGTCGGTGCGGGACCGCGAGCGCTCGACGAGTCCGGTGGCCTCGAGGCGGCGCAGCAGCGGCGACAGCGTGCCCGAGTCGAGCTGGAGGCGCCGGCCGAGCCCGGAGACGCTCGTCGTGCCGTCCTCCCACAGCACCAGCAGCACGAGGTACTGCGGGTAGGTGAGGCCGAAGGGGGCGAGCAGGTCGCGGTAGGTGGCCGTGATCGCCCGCGAGGCGGAGTAGAGCGCGAAGCAGATCTGCTCGTCGAGCAGGGGAGCGGCGGCGGCGGGGGCGGTCGTGGTCACGGGTCCGACGGTAACACAATTGTGCGCAACTCGATGGTGCACAACCCAACGATGTCCGCGGAACGAGACGACGGCGGGTCCCCTGCTGGGGACCCGCCGTCGTCACGTCGAGGAGGCCCTACGAGCCGATCTTCCCGTCGGCCGCGTCGGTGGCCTTGTCGATCTGGTCGCCGTGGCCGCCGCCGGTCGCCTTGTCGGCCGCCCCGCCCGCCGCGTCGAGGCCCTTGTCGCTGACCTGCTCGCCCTTGTCGATGTCGAGGGCGTCCTTGGCCTTGTCGCCGATGCCTGCCATGTCGTGCTCCTTCGCGTCGAGGTGGCGCGGTGCTCCCGCGCCACGACCACGCTGCGCCTCCGGCCGTGCCCCGGGTGCTCAGGCTGTACCCCGGCGCAGGAGGCCCGGGTGCTCAGCCGAGGACGGCCCACCCGTGCGCCGGCACCACCCACGCGTCGCCGCGCCGGTCGGCGCTCCCCGCGAGGAGCTCGACGGGGGAGGGCGCGCCTCCTGCTGGTGTCCTGCCCGCGGTCGAGCCGTCGACGACGAGCTCGGCGTCGTCGAGGTCGAGCGCGACCACGACGCGGCCGTCGCCCTCGCGGGCCGTCACCTCGTAGACCATCGTCTCGTTCGTGAGCGCCAGGCGCTGGACGACGCCGTCGTGCAGCCACGGGTGGCGACGGCGGAGGCCGATCAGCTCCTGGTGCAGGGCGAGCGTGGCGCGCTGCCGGGGCTCGAGCTCGAGGTCGTCGGGCGTGGCGGGGAACGCGGGGCGCACGGCGTCGTCGCCGCCCGCGCGGTCCTCCTTGACGGCGCGCAGCTCGAGCTCGTCACCGGCGTAGACGGCCGGGGTGCCGGGCAGCGTCGCCAGCAGCACGACCGCGTGCGGCAGGTGCCGCTCGTCGTCGATCTGGCTCGCGATGCGGGTGACGTCGTGGTTGCCGAGGAACGTCCAGGGCGAGAACGCCTCCACGAAGGCCGCGTGGCGCTGCAGCGACCAGTCGAGCTCGTAGAGGTTGCGCTGGTCGAGGCTGCTCCAGATCGCCTTCCACAGCTCGTACTGGGTGACCGAGTCGACCCCGCTCGCGGCGACGAAGGCGGCGTGGTCGCCGTGCAGCACCTCGGCCACGACGTAGGCCCCGGGGTGGCGCTCGCGGACCCGCGGCAGCACGCGGGCCCAGAAGTCGGTCGGCACGGCGTAGGCGGCGTCGAGGCGCCACCCGTCGGCACCGGCGTCGAGCCACGTGGTCATGACGTCGACGACGAGGTCCTCGACGGCGGGGGAGGAGTGGTCGAGCGTGACGAGCAGGTCGTGCCCCTCGAACGGCACGAGCCCACCGTCGGCGTCGCGCAGGAGCATGGCGGCCTCGGGCGACGAGGGGTCGTCGAGCGCCGTCCGCACGATCGGGTGCTCGCGGCCGACGTGGTTGAAGACGCCGTCGAGCAGCACCCGCACGCCGCGCTCGCGGGCCGTCGCCAGCAGGTGGCGCAGGTCGTCCGCGTCACCGAGGCGAGGGTCGACCTCGTGGTGGTCGAGCGTGTCGTAGCCGTGCGTCGACGAGGTGAAGACGGGGCCGAGGGCGAGTCCGTTGAGGCCCAGCGACGTCACGTGGTCCAGCCAGGGCTCGAGCTGCCGGAGGCCCGGACCGGGCCCCGCGACGCCGCGCTCGACCCCGGTCGTGTCGGCTCCGACGAAGCCGAGGGGGTAGACGTGCCACCAGAGGGCGTGTTCGATCCAGGAGGGCATGCGGGCGACGGTAGCCGGGGAGCCGTCACGCGGGCTGGACGGCGGCGCCGGGCGGACAGCGCCGGCGGCCCGGCCTCAGCGGCCGGTGCGCTCCTCGCGCTCGGCACGGGCGGCGCGCTCGGCGTCGCGCTCCTTGACGCGCTGGTCCTCCTCGCGGACGGCCGCGAGCGAGGCGCGCTCCTGGCGCAGCCAGTCGGGCATGCGCTCGAGGAGCTCCTTGATCTGCGCCGTGGTCATGACGTCGTCGACGCCGGCGCGGGCGAGGCCCGACGCCGAGACGCCGAGCTTCTGCGCGACCACGGGGCGCGGGTGCGGGCCGGTGCGGCGCAGCTCGGCCAGCCACTCCGGCGGCTCGGCGACGAGCTGGGCGAGCTCGGCGTGGCTCACGCCGTTCGCCTGGAACTCGTCGGGGGTCGCCGGCAGGTACACCCCGAGCTTCTTGGCGGCCGTCGCGGGCTTGAGCGTCTGCGGTCCGGGCTTCGGGGTGCTGTCGGTCATGGGGCCAGGGTACCGGGCGGGCCCGCGCCTCCTGCGCTCGCGCCTCCTGGGTCCCGTCCGTCGTGCCGGGCGCAGGGCGGGCGGATCCGTCGTCGGCGGGCGACCGCGCACGCCCGTCGACGACGGGACCGCCCGGGGTCGGGGCCGCACCGGGCGGGACCGGTAGCCTCGCGACATGAGTGCGACGACCTTCCGCGTCGGGGCCGTGCCGGGCGTGACGCTGTCGAAGTGGTCGCGGGCCTGGGCCGAGCGCCGTGCCGACCTGCCCCTCGAGGTCGTCGAGGTCGACCCCGAAGACCCGCTGACGCCGGTCCGTGACGGCTCCGTCGACATGGTGCTGGCCCGCCTGCCGCTGTCGACCGACGGCTTCTCGGCGATCCCGCTCTACGAGGAGCGCCCGGTCGTGGTCGTCGCCAAGGACCACCTGCTCGCCGCCCTCGCCCCCGACGAGGAGGTCGCGCTCGCCGACCTCGCCGCCGAGCACCGCCACGACCTCGAGCTCGCACCGGCCGACGCCGTGGCGGTCGTCGCGACGGGCCCCGGGGTCGCCGTGCTGCCGCAGTCCCTCGCCCGCATGCACGCCCAGAAGGGCACCACGTACCGCTTCGTCGCCGACCTGCCCGGCACCACCATCGCCCTGCTCTGGCCCGACGGTCGCGACGACGACGACACCGACGACTTCGTCGGCGTGGTCCGCGGTCGCACCGCCCGCAGCTCGCGGGGCAGGAGTCGCGACGACGCCCCCGACGAGGCTCCCGCCCGGCGCGGGGCCGGCTCGAAGGGCACGGGCACCAAGGGTGGCGCAGCAGCCGGGGGCAAGGGCGTCAAGGGCGGCCGTGGCGGAGCGCCGGCCCGGGGCTCCCGCGCCCAGGGCGGCGGTCCTCGCCGCGGCGGGACGAGCCGCGGGCGCGGCGGCCGCTGACCGCGGCCGCTGCGCCCGCCTGTCCTCGTCCCCACCTGCCCTCGTCCCCACCTGCCCTCGGGTCATCGATGTGACCCGAGGTGTCGCCTCCTGCGCCGCGAGGCCGCACTTCGGGTCACCTCGATGCCGGGAGGGAGCAGGGCGGGCGAGCAGGGCGAGTCGGGCGGGCAGCACGGGCGCGGGCCTGGCGCGGCTGCGGCCCGTCTGCCAGGGTGGCGGCATGTCGACGACGACCAGGACCTGCCTGCTGACCGGTGCCGGACGACGCGAGGGGATCGCCGCGGGGATCGCCCGCGCGCTCGCCGCGGACGGCTGGGACCTCGCCCTGGTCACCTTCGGCGAGTACGACCGCGAGATGCCGTGGGGTGAGCGACCCGCCGACCTCGAGGAGCTCGTCGCCGAGATCGAGGCGCTCGGTCGCCGCGCCGTGGTGCACCAGGCCGACCTGGGCGACCCCGCCGTGCCCGCGCGGCTCTTCGACGTGGTCGAGCGCGACCTCGGCACGGTGACCGGCCTCGTGCTGTCGCACTCGCAGAGCGTCGACTCGAGCATCCTCACGACGAGCGTCGAGGCCTTCGACCGCCACTTCGCGGTGAACACGAGGGCCGCGTGGCTCTGCCTCGCCGAGCTCGCCCGCCGTCTGCCGCCCGTCGACGGGCAGTCACCGGAGGCCGTGGAGGGGCGGGCGCGCGTCGTCGCCCTCACGAGCGACCACACGGTGCACAACCTGCCCTACGGGGCGAGCAAGGGCGCCCTCGACCGCATCGTCGTCGCGGCCGCGAAGGAGCTGGGCCACCTCGGCATCACGGCCAACGTCCTCAACCCGGGCCCGATCGACACGGGCTGGATGGACGACGCGATCCGCGCCGCCGGCGTCGAGCGTCAGCCCAGCGGGCGCCTCGGTCGGCCGGAGGACGTGGCACGGGTCGTGCGGTTCCTGCTCGGACCCGAGGGCGCCTGGGTCACCGGCCAGCTGATCACCGCCGACGGCGGCTTCTCGGTCTGACCGCCGGGGCGCGGCCCTACCACGTGGGGTGTCGCGACCTCCCGGTGTTCGCCCACCCGGGCCGCCGGACGCCCCCGGGGAGGCGCGCGTAGCGTCCAGCCCACACACGCGAGGAGGCGCACATGGCGTTCAGCAAGGGCGATGCGGTCACCTGGAACACGTCCCAGGGCGAGACGCACGGCGAAGTGGTCGAGCAGAAGACCAAGGAGTTCCAGCACGACGGGCAGACCTTCAAGGCGAGCGAGGACGAGCCCTACTACGTCGTGAAGTCGGACAAGAGCGGATCGACGGCAGCGCACAAGGAGTCCGCGCTGTCGAAGCGGAAGTGACGGAGGGGACGAGCATGGCTGACATCAGCGAGGTCCAGTGGAACGACGAGGCGCGGGCGAAGATCCTCACGGACTCCGACCGCGTGCTGCAGGAGGCCGTGGCCGCGGCCGCGCAGGAGCACTCGGGGGAGTCGTGGGAGACGTCGTTCGCGGCGATCAACGAGGCCGTCAAGGACCGCTTCATCGACTACGAGCCCGGGCCGGACGTGCGGAAGTACGCCGAGATGATCGAGCGCGGCGAGTTCTCCTGACCCGCGCCTCCTGACCCGGCCCCCGGCCGCGGCGACGACGGGCCCCTCACCTCCGGGTGGAGGGGCCCGTCGTCGTCAGCGCTGGCCGGTCGGGGACGCGTCGACCCGACGGACCCGCCGGTCGAGCGCCACGGCCGTGGCCGCGAGGGCGACCAGCGCCGCGAGGCAGGCCAACGTCACGGCCTCGCCGAGCAGGAGCACGAGCGGCCCGGCGAGGAGCTCGCCGAGCGGGACGCCCCCGAGCGACGCCGCCGTGAGCACCAGGTAGACGCGGCCCAGCCACGCACGCGGCACCTGCTCGCGCACGGCACCGTCGAGCGGCACCGTGAAGAGCTCCAGCGCGACGCCCGCCGCGCCGAGCGCGAGGCAGACGAAGAACGCCAGGTGCAGCGGATCGATCACCAGGGGCCGCAGGCCGTAGACGAGGGCCAGCACGACGAGCGGCAGGGCCGTCACGGCGACGGCGAGGCAGCCGGCCCAGAGCCGAAGCCGGCCACGGAGCGAGGTCGCCCAGGCGGCGCCGACGACGAGGCCCAGCGTCTGCACGGCACCCGCGAAGCCCCAGGCGGTGCGTCCGAAGGACTCGTCCGTGGGGATCGGACCGTAGGGCTGGGCGAGGCCGCCGAAGGCCGCATCGGCGGCGATCGGCCCCAGCACGTGCACGCCGGCACCGAAGGCGAACTGCACGGTCCCCGCCAGCAGGGCGGTCGACAGCAGCCAACGGTTGCGGAGCACGAACCCCGCACCCGTCACGAGCTCGTGCGTGACGCCGCCCCAGGTGGCGGCCCTGCCGAGGGTGCGCCCCACGCCCTGGGGCAGTCCGGTGAACGCCACGGCAGCCGCTGCGAACGCCGCCGCCGCGACGAACAGCCCGGAGGCCGTGCCGAAGGCGCCGACCGCGAAGCCGCCGGTCGCGGTCCCCACGACGAGCCCGACGTGCATCGCGACCCTGTTCACGGCCGAGGCGTCGTGCACGCGGTGCTCGGGCAGCGTGGAGCGCACCACGGCCTGCGACGCCGGTGCGAACAGGGCCGCCGCGACGCCGTTGACGGCCGCCACGAGGGCCAGCGCCGCGAGCGTCTCGAGGCCCAGGAGCAGCAGCACCGCCGCCCCGACCAACGAGAGGGCCGACAGCAGGGACGAGACCACCGCCACGGCCCTCTTCGGCAGACGGTCGGCGAACGCCGCTCCGTAGAGGACGAGCACGAGGTTCGGCAGGGACCGCGCCGCCACGACGAGCCCGAGGTCGACGGCGTCGCCGCCGAGGTCGAGCACCGCGAAGGCCAGTGCGATCGGGGCGACGCCGTTGCCGAGCCAGGACAGCGCCCGGCCCCGCCACAGCGCCCGGAAGGCGGGGACGCGCAGCAGCGTCCAGTCCATGCCCGCCTCCTCGCGCCGAGTCGCGCCGAGCCTATGCCCGCGTCACGGGAAGGAGCCGGGTGCGCCGTTACTGTGGGTCCCGTGAGCAGCCGACGAGCCACCGAGGACCGCTCCGACGGCGTGCCCGTGCCCGCGGCCGACGAGCGGCCCGTGCCGACCGGGCCCGTGCCGACGGGATCCGTGCCGTCGGGATCCGTGCCGACGGGACCCGTGCCGTCCGGACCCGTGCCCGCCTCCGGTCCGGGCCGTTCCGCGAAGGGAGCCGTGAAGCGCGAGGCGATCCTCGACGCTGCCCTGCCCGTCTTCGGGCGCGTGGGGTTCCACGGTGCGACGCTGCGCGAGATCGCCCGGCAGTGCGGGGTGTCGCACCAGTCGCTCATGCACTACTTCCCGACGAAGGACGCCCTGCTGCTGGCCGTCCTGCGCCGCCGCGACGAGAAGCTGCGCAGCCACTTCCACGACGCGGGCGGCATGCGCCTCGGCGAGCTGCTCGCGCTCGCCGAGTACAACGTCGACGTGCCCGCCGTCATCGCGCTCTTCAGCACGGCCTCCGCCGAGGCGACGGGGTCCGAGCACCCCGCCCACGAGTACTACGAGGAGTACTACGCCCAGATCGTGGCCTCCACGACGTCGTGGCTGCGCGCGGCCGAGCGTCGCGGCTGGCTGCGCGAGGGCTTCACGGCCGAGGCCGCCGCCCGCGTCGTGCTCGCCGCCGTCGACGGACTGCAGCTGCAGTGGCTCTACGACCGCGACGTGCAGGTCGTCGAGCTGCTGAGGCTCGTCGTCGCGACCGTCGTCACGGTGCCGCTCGACCGCGTCGACGACGCCGTCCGCGACGACCTGCGCCGCCCCCCGGAGGACTGAACCCGCCCGGCCGGCCGGCCCGCGCCTCCTGCCCGGCCGGCCGCTCAGCGGGAGCTGGTGCGCGCGAAGCGGCGGACGGCGAGGGGCACGAACACGACGAGCATGACGGCGATGCCGACGAGCACCGTGAGGTAGGGGTGCTGCATGGTCCACACGTCGGGCACGGGGGCGCTGCCGACGTTGCCGAACGAGAGGCGCACGGCCTGGACGAGGCTCGACACGGGGTTCCACTCGGCGAAGACGCGCAGCACGGTGGGCAGGGTGTCGCTGGGCACGAAGGCGTTGGACACGAACGTGAGGGGGAACAGCACGAGGAACGACGCGTTGTTGATCGTCTCGGGCGACTTCACGCTCATCCCGAGCAGGCACATGACCCAGCTGAACGCGTAGCTGAACAGCAGCAGCAGGGCGATGCCGCCGAGGAACGACAGCGGCGACGCGTCGACCCGCCACCCGACGAGCAGTCCGGTGAGCATCATGATGACGATCGAGATCGTGTTGATGACGAGGTCGCCGAGGGTCCGCCCGACGAGCACCGCCGAGGCGCTCATCGGCAGGGTGCGGAACCGGTCGATGATCCCCTCCTTGAGGTCTTGCGCCATGGCCGAGCCCGAGAACGTCGACCCGAAGATCACGGTCTGCGCGAAGATCCCGGCCATGAGGAACTGCGTGTAGTCGGTCCCGTCGACCGCGATGGCGCCGCCGTAGACCTGGCTGAACAGCAGCACGAACATGATCGGCTGCAGCACCGCGAAGACGAGGATGTCGGGCGACCGGCGCAGGCGCAGGAGGTTGCGGCGCGTGACGATCCAGCCGTCCTCCGCCCAGGCCAGGAGGCCCGTGTCGCGCCCCGAGGAGGGCGCCGTCCGCAGCGTGGCCGTGCTGGTCATCGGGTGCCCTCCGCGTCGGTGCGCGCTGCCGGCGCGGCGTCGGCCTCGTCCGTCGGGCGGCCCGTGAGCCGCAGGAAGACGTCGTCGAGGGTGGGGCGCCGCATGCCGGCGTCGTGGAGCTCGACCCCGGCGTCGCCGAGGTCGGCGAGCACGGCCCGCAGCGCCCCGGGGCCGTCGGTGACGGCCACGTCGAGGCCGCGGCGGTCGTCGCTGAGCTGCGGTTCGCCGTCGCCGTGCCGGCGCAGCACCGCGAGGGCGGTGTCGGCGTCGTCGGGCCGCACGAGCGCGACGACGACGCGGTGCCCGCCGACGCGGGCCTTGAGCTCGTCGGCGGTGCCCTCGGCGATGATGCGCCCGCCGTCGACGACGGAGATGTCGTCGGCGAGCTGGTCGGCCTCCTCGAGGTACTGCGTCGTGAGCAGCACGGTGGTGCCGCCGGCGACGAGGTCGGTGATGATGTCCCACAGCCCGAGACGGCTGCGCGGGTCGAGGCCCGTGGTCGGCTCGTCGAGGAACAGCACGGCCGGGTCGGTGACGAGCGCTCCGGCGAGGTCGATGCGCCGTCGCATGCCGCCCGAGAAGCCCTGCACGGGTCGGTCGCCCGCCTCGGCGAGGTCGAACACGTCGATGAGGTCGCGGGCGCGGCGCCGGCTCGCGCGGCGGCCGAGGTGGTGCAGCCGCCCGATCATGTCGAGGTTCTCGAAGCCCGTGAGCTTCTCGTCGACGGCGGCGTACTGCCCGCTGACGCCGATGCGCCGGCGGACCGCGCGCGGGTCGGCCACGACGTCGACGCCCGCCACGACGGCGGTGCCCGCGTCGGGGCGCTCGAGCGTGGTGAGGACCTTCACGGTCGTCGTCTTGCCCGCTCCGTTCGGCCCGAGCAGGGCCTTGACGGTGCCCTCGGGCACGGTGAGGTCGAGCCCCGCGAGCGCGTGCACGGGGCCGCCCTTCGCGGGGTAGGTGCGGGTCAGCCCGCGTGCCTCGATGATCGCCACGGCGACTCCCGTCGTCAGCGACCGGCGACGCCTCCTGTCGGACGCCGCGGTCGGTCAGGGGCACGGTACCGCGGCCCGGCGACGTCGTCGAGAGGACGGGGAGGTCCACGTCCCCGGCGGGTCGCGGGACGAATGCTTGCCAGGTGGCAAGTTCTGGTCCTACGGTGTGGCCATGACCGACATCGAGCAGACGGCCGGGCCGTCCACCGGGCACCCCTCCCTCCCCGCGGGCCTCGGCGACGCCGCCGTCGCGCTCGCCCACCGCTGGGCGACGGAGGCCGCCGCGCCGGGCGGGGCCCACGACCGCGGCCGGGGCACGGGCGACGCGGGCCACCGTTCGGCGGCCCTGCTCGCCGAGGTGCTCAAGGACGAGTCCGGCCTCGCCTTCACGATCGGCTTCGTCGACCGCGTCGTGCGCCCGGAGGACCTCCGCGTGGCGGCCCGCAACCTCGCGGTGCTCGCCCGGTCGACGCCGTCGTTCCTGCCGCTGCCGATGCGCGGCGCCGTCCGCCTCGGCGGCCTGGTCGCCCCCGTGCTGCCCGGCGTGGTCGTGCCCATCGCCCGGCGCGTGCTGCGCGGCATGGTCGGGCACCTCGTCGTCGACGCGCGCCCGGCGAAGCTCGGCCCGGCCCTCGCCGGCATCAAGGCGCACGGCGCGCGCCTCAACCTCAACCTGCTCGGCGAGGCCGTGCTCGGCGACGGCGAGGCCGACCACCGCTTCGAGGGCACCCGCCGCCTGCTCGCGCGGGACGACGTGGACTACGTGTCGATCAAGGTGTCGTCGATCGTGAGCCAGCTGTCGATGTGGGCCTTCGACGAGACCGTCGAGCGCGTCGTCGAGAAGCTCACGCCGCTCTACGAGCTCGCCGCCGCGAGCCCGACGCCGAAGTTCGTGAACCTCGACATGGAGGAGTACCGCGACCTCGACCTCACGATCGCGGTCTTCACGCGCCTGCTCGACCAGCCTCAGCTGCGCGGCCTCGAGGCCGGCATCGTGCTGCAGACGTACCTGCCCGACGCGCTCTCGGCCCTGCAGCGGCTCACCGCCTGGGCGACCGAGCGGACGAGCGCAGGAGGCGCGCCCGTCAAGGTCCGGATCGTCAAGGGCGCGAACCTCGCGATGGAGACCGTCGACGCGACCCTGCACGACTGGCCGCTCGCGACCTACGGCACCAAGCAGGCGACCGACGCGAACTACAAGCGCGTGCTGGCCTGGGCCCTCACGCCCGAGCGCACCGCGGCCGTGAAGATCGGCGTCGCGGGCCACAACCTGTTCGACATCGCCTTCGCGCACCTGCTCTCGGAGGCGCGCGGCGTGCAGGACCGCGTCGAGTTCGAGATGCTGCTCGGCATGGCCGAGGCGCAGGCCGAGCTCGTGAAGCAGGACGTCGGCGGGCTGCTGCTCTACACGCCCGTCGTGCACCCCCGCGAGTTCGACGTCGCGATCAGCTACCTCGTGCGGCGCCTCGAGGAGAACGCGTCGAGCGAGAACTTCATGTCGGCCGTGTTCGAGCTCGCCGACGACGAGTCGATGTTCACGCGCGAGCGCGACCGGTTCCTCGCCTCGCTCGCCGAGGTCGACGACGTCGTGCCCGAGCCGCACCGCGTGCAGGACCGCACGAGCGAGACGATCGCGCCCCGCGCCTCCGGCGCCCCCTTCGAGAACGAGCCCGACACCGACCCGGCGCTCGCCGCGAACCGCGCCTGGGGCCGGGCGATCCTCGAGCGGGCGCGCGACTCGCGCCTCGGCGTCGACGCGATCGAGGCGGCCCGGGTCACCGAGGCCGCGGTCGTCGACGAGATCGTCGAGGGCGCCGTCGCCGCGTCGGCCCGGTGGGCCGCCCGGGGCGGGGCCGGTCGGGCCGAGGTGCTGCGCGCCGCCGCGGCGTCGCTCGCCGCGCACCGCGCCGAGCTGATCGAGGTGGCGGCGAGCGAGACCGGCAAGACGATCGCCGAGGGCGACGTCGAGGTCAGCGAGGCCGTCGACTTCGCCGCCTTCTACGCGGGCCTGGCCGAGGAGCTCGACGCCGTCGACGGCGCCGAGTTCGTGCCGGAGCGGCTCACCGTGGTGACGCCGCCGTGGAACTTCCCGGTGGCGATCCCGGCAGGATCGACGCTCGCCGCGCTCGCCGCGGGCAGCAGCGTCATCGTGAAGCCCGCGGGCCAGGCGAAGCGCTGCGGTGCCGTCATGGTCGAGGCCCTGTGGGCGGCGGGCGTGCCCCGCGACGTGCTGCGCCTCGTCGACGTGGAGGAGGGCGAGCTGGGCCAGCGCCTGGTGTCGCACCCGGCCGTCGACCGCGTCGTGCTGACGGGCGCGTTCGAGACGGCGGAGCTGTTCCGCTCGTGGCGGCCCGACCTGCCGTTGCTCGCGGAGACGAGCGGCAAGAACGCGATCATCGTCACCCCGAGCGCCGACCTCGACCTCGCGGCGGGCGACGTCGTGAAGAGCGCCTTCGGGCACGCCGGGCAGAAGTGCTCGGCGGCGAGCCTCGTGATCCTCGTCGGCTCGGTCGCGACGAGCGAGCGGTTCCGTCGCCAGGTCGTCGACGCGGTGTCGACGCTGCGCGTGGGCTGGCCGACCGACCCGACGACGACGATGGGCCCGATCGTCGAACCGGCGGCGGGCAAGCTGCTGCGCGGCCTCACGCAGCTGGGCGCGGGGGAGCGCTGGCTGGTCGAGCCGCGCCAGCTGGACGACACGGGTCGCCTGTGGTCGCCGGGCGTGCGCGACGGCGTCGTGGGCGGCAGCGAGTTCCACACGACGGAGTACTTCGGCCCGGTGCTGGGCATCATGACGGCGGCGACGCTCGAGGAGGCGATCGCGCTGCAGAACGGCAGCGACTTCGGCCTCACGGCGGGCCTGCACACCCTCGACCGCGCCGAGCTCGCGACCTGGCTCGACGGGGTCGAGGCGGGCAACCTCTACGTGAACCGCGGCATCACGGGGGCGATCGTGCGTCGCCAGCCGTTCGGCGGCTGGAAGCGCTCGTCGGTCGGCGCCGGTGCCAAGGCGGGCGGTCCGAACTACCTCGTGCACCTCGGCGGCTGGCGCCCGACGTCGCTGACGAGCGCGCAGGAGGCCCGCCCCGAGCCCGCCGTGCAGGCCGCGCTCCGCGCCGTGGCCGGCTCCGGCGTCGCGGGCCTCGACTCCGCCGAGGCGGCGTCCTCGTTCGCCGCCGCTGCCGCCTCCGACCAGGACGCGTGGGCCCGGGCCTTCGGCGCCGCCGTCGACGTGTCGCAGCTGGACCTCGAGCGCGACGTGCTCCGCTACCGTCCCCTGCCGGTGACGGTGCGCCTCGCCGAGTCGGGGTCGGTGGCCGACCTCGTGCGCCTGCTGCTCGCGGGCCTGCGCTCGGGGGCACCGATCGACGTGTCGACCGCGGTCGAGCTGCCGGGTCAGCTCACGCGCGCCCTCGGCGTGCGGGGCGTCGTCCACGAGGACGACGCCGTCTGGCACGCCAAGGTGCGGGCGGGCGGCCTGCGGACCGACCGCGTGCGACTCGTGACGGGTGCGGCGGACGAGCCCCGTGACTCCGGCCCGCGTGCCGCCGGCCCGCGGGCGCCCGAGGCGATCGCGCTGGCCGAGGCGCTGCGCGGCGATCCTGCCGTGGCCGTCTTCGCCCAGCCGGTGACACCGCAGGGCCGGCTCGAGCTGCTGCCGTTCCTGCGCGAGCAGGCCGTGTCGATCACGGCGCACCGCTTCGGCAACCCGGACCCGTGGAGCGAGGGCGTGATCTGAGGCCGCCGGGGCGCGCCGGGCTCAGCCCCGCGCGCCTCCGGCCGCGTACCACGCGGCCAACCGGCGCAGCCCCTCGTCGACGCTGACCGTCGGCGTCCACTCGAGGTCGCGCTGCGTGCGGCGCTGGTCGAACCAGTGCGCGGTGGACAGCTGCTCGGCGAGGAACCTCGTCATGGGCGGCTCGTCCTCGCCGGGGCGCAACCGCCAGACGGTCTCGACCAGCGAGCCGGCGACGCGGGCGACGGCGGACGGGACGCGCAGGCGGGGCGCGGGCGCGCCTCCTGCCCGCGCGATGCCGGCCATCAGGTCGGCGACCGGGCGGGGCTCGGCGTTCGTCAGCACGTAGGCGTTCCCGTGCACGACGTCGACGCGGTCGAGCGCGGCGGCGATGCCCGAGGCCGCGTTGTCGACGTAGAGGGAGTCGACGAGCACCGTGCCGTGGTCGAGCAGCGGCAGGCGCCCGGCCGCGGCCCGCGCCACGATGCGCTCGACGAGCTGGGTGTCGCCGGGTCCCCACACGAGGTGGGGGCGCACCGCCACCACGCGCAGCGCTGCGGAGTCGGCCGCGAGCGACGCCCGCTCGGCCAGGGCCTTGGTGCGGGCGTAGTCGCCCCGCGCGTGCTCCGGGTCGGCGGGCAGGGCGTCGTCGCCCACGATCGAGGAGCCCGCGTGCGCCACCGACGGCGACGACACGTGCACCAGGCGCGGCACGCCCGCGGCGCGCATCGCGTCGACCAGCGTCGCGGTGCCGCCCACGTTCACGCGCTCGAAATCGGCCGCGTCGCCCGTCAGCGAGACCTTCGCGGCCAGGTGCACCACGGCCTCCTGCCCGGCGACGGCGGCCTCGACCGCCGCCCGGTCGGTCACGGTGCCGAGGGCGTCGACGACGCCCGGCACGCCCGAGGGACGCCGCTGGAACGTCGTCACCGTGTGGCCCGCGTCGCGCACGGCCGCGGCGACGGCCCCGCCGAGCAGGCCGCTGGCCCCCGTGACGAGCACCTTCACGGGCGCACCCGGCCCCCGAACGGCCCGCGCCGGTCGGGTCGGGTCATCCGACCGCCGGCGAGCACGGAGCCCGCCCACGCCGAGAGTCCGCCGCGGTCGATCTTGGAGTTGTGGCGCACGTCCGTCGGCAGCCCCGGCACGACCAGCACGGCCGCGACCGGCACCTGCGCCGCCGCGCGCACGGCGTCGGCGAGCTCGCGGGGAGCCAGCCCCGGTCGGCGGGTGGGCGGCACGGTCTCGGCCACGACCACGACCTGCTGCGTGCCGGCCGGTCCGATGCCGACCACGGCGGCGCGGGCGACGCCCGCGACGGACTCGACGCGCTGCTCGGGCCCCACGGGCGTCAGGACGCCCCGCGGGGTCGTCAGCACGTGCGGCAGGCGACCCTCGATCCAGAGGCGGCCGTCGGCGTCGAGGTGGCCCACGTCGCCCGTGCGGTGCCAGCGGTCGGCGAGGCCCGCGTCGCCCTCGTCGGCGACGCGACGGCTCGCGCGGTCCGTGAGCCAGAGGCGGTCGTAGCGGTGCTCGACGTGCGGCGCCGAGACCACGACCTCGCCCGTCACCCCGGTCTCGTCGGAGAGGGGGCCGGAGGCCCGCCCCGCCTCGTCGAGGGCGGCGATCCGCACGAGCACGCCCGGCCCCGGCACGCCCACGCAGACCCCTGCGTCGGCTCCGGCCGCGGCCGCGCGCACGCCCTCGAGCGTCACGTCGGTCATGAGCAGGCCCTCGGTCATGCCGTAGGGGGTGTGCGGCACGGCGCCGGGCATGAGGTCGCCCGCCGCGGCCAACAGCCGCTCGGACACCGGGGCGCCGGCCGAGAGGAAGGTCTTCACCGCCGCCAGCGCACGACGATCGGCGTCGTCGAGCGCGTCGCTCGTCGCCACGACGTTCGTCAGGGCCGCGGGGGAGAGGAACACCACCGTCGCGTCCACGGCGGCCGCCGAGGCGGCGACGGCTCGCGCCGTGAGCGTGCGGGGCGCCGTGACGTCCATGTCGGGGGTGACGCTCGTCGCACCCAGTGCCGGGCCCAGCAGGGCGAACGGCGCGAAGCCCGCCACGAGCCCCGTGCCCACTCCGACGCCGTACTGCTCGGCCAGCGCGTCGCGCAGCGCCGAGAGCTGGCGGTGCAGGTACACGACGCCCTTGGCCGGGCCGGTCGAGCCCGAGGTGAAGAGGATCGCCGCGACGTCGTCGGGTGACGGCACGGGCAGGGGCTCGGCACCCGCGTCGAGGGCGTGACGGCCCAGGGCGACCACGTCGGCGAGCGAGGCCTCGACGCCGAGCGTGCGGGCGAGGGGAGCGGGCAGGCGCGTGGTCGAGATCTTGCGGCCCGGCCAACCGAGCGCGCGCGCCGCCGAGAGCCCGGGCAGGGCCCCGACGACGTGGTCGGGCCAGGCTCCGCGGACGGCGCGGGTCAGCCCCGCCAGCCCGAGGCCCGCGTCCGCGACGACCACGACGGCACCGAGCCGCACGCAGGCGTAGAGCACGGCCGTGAGGTCGGCGCCGGGCTGCACCAGCAGCGACACCCGGTCGCCCGGGCGCACGCCCGAGGCGTGCAGGCCCTGCACCAGCTCGTCCACCCGGCGGGCCAGGAGGCGCCACGACACGCGACGAGGACCTCCACCCGACGAGGGCGCCATCTCCACGAGCGCCGTGCCGTCGCTGTCGCGCAGCTCGTCGAGGCGCGCCCAGAGCGGCGGGCGCGCGGCGGCGGGCGGCGCGGGGGCGTCGTCGACGCCGGCGGCGGGAGCGGTCGTGCGCGCCTCCTGCGCCAGGGCTCGGGCGGCACCGGCACCGGCACCGGTGCGCGGCGCGCCGAGCAGCGCCTCGGCGTGGTCGTCGAGCCAGGTGAGCAGGGCGCCCGAGACGTCGCGGTCCTCGGCGACGAGGTGGCCCGCGCCCTCGAAGCGGTGCACGTCGGCGTGCGGCAGGCGCTCGACCAGGTCGTCGAGGTACCGGTCGCCGAAGATCGGGTCGCGCGGGCCCCAGAGGAAGAGGGCGGGCACGTCGAGGTCGCGGAGCCCGGACGAGAGGCGCTCGAGCTCGGGCGTGCTCGGGTGCGCGGCGTCGACGGGGATGTCGGCGACGAAGCCGCCGATGCCTCCCCGGCGCTCGGGCGTGCCGTAGGGGGCGCGGTACGCGCGGCGCACCTCGGGCGGGAGCGCCGGGTGCCCGAGGGCCAGCGTGACGTCGAGGAACCCCGTCGTCGACACCGTCGCCCGGCCGAGCACGCCCCGGGCGAGCGTGAGGCGCAGCGGCCAGGGGATCGGCTCGCCCTCGGGCTGGTGCACCGCCGTGTTGAGCAGGGTGAGGCCCGCGAGCAGCTCGGGGTGGTCGATGGCCCAGCCCGACGAGACGACGCCGCCCCAGTCGTGGCCCAGGGTGACGACGGGCCCGGCGAGTTCGAGGTGCTCGGTGAGGTCGCCCAGGTCGGCGACGCGGCGCGGGAGCGTCCGCGCGACGCCCGTGCGCTCTGAGAAGCCCATGTCGAGCTGGTCGACGGCGACCACGCGCCACGCGGCCCCGCCGGCGAGGGCGGTCTCGGTCGCCCTCGCGGCGACGTGCCGCCAGAGGTACGACCAGGTGGGGTTGCCGTGCACGCAGAGGACCGTGCCGACGGGCTCGACGCCCGCCGCCTCGAGCACGGCGCCCGTGTCGAGCAGATGCCAGGTGCGCCGGTCGACGCCCGGTTCGGAGGTCGGCGCCTCGACCAGCCGGGACCAGCGCGGGTCGAGCCCGGGCAGGCCGGCGGGCGGCAGCGTGGCCGGGGCGGTGGTGCCGGCCGCTCGGGGCAGGCGGGGAGCGTCGGTCACGGTGCCGGCACTCACCAGGCGAGCTCCATCATGGCCGTGTTGATGCCCGAGCCGACACCGCAGAGCAGGACGCGGTCGCCCTTGGCGAGCTTGGGCTGCTCTTCAGCCAGCGTGATGGGGATCGACGCCGGGCCCACGTTGCCCAGCCGCGGATAGGTCAGCGGCACGCGCTTCCGGTCGATGCCGGCGGCCTTGACGAAGGCGTTCGTGTGCACGTCGCTGACCTGGTGCATGACGTAACGGTCCATGCGCTCCCAGTTCCAGTCGCTCCGGGCTTCCGTCCAGGCCTGCACGACCAGCTCCATGCCGCGCTTGAGCAGGGCCTTGGCGTCGGTGAACATGCCGTCGACGCTGCCCACGCAGAGGTCGTAGTTCTCGGTCGCGGCACGCGTGACGCCGCCGACGATGCGGTGCCCCTCGGGGTGGCGGTCGGCGCGACCGAGGACGGCCGCCGCGGCGCCCGATCCCAGCGTGAGGCTGGCGAACTCGCTCATGAAGTCGTCCCGGTCGAAGCCCTCGGTGAGCAGTCGTTCGACGGTGTTGACCTGCACGTCGTCGGCGTCCTCGCCGTCGATGATGAGGGCGTAGTCGATCTGGCCGGCGTCGATGAGCTGCGCGGCGAGGGTCATGCCGTTGACGAAGCCGAGGCACGCGTTGGCGATGTCGAAGTTCGTCGCCGACGACGGCAGGCCCAGCCCGTGGTGCAGCCGCACGGCGACCGACGGCTCGAGGTGCGGCCGCGTCACCGAGGTGTTGATGAGCAGGCCGATCTGGTCGGGACGCACGCCGGCCTCGGCGAGGGCGCGGCGGCCCGCGTCGACGGCGGCCTCGTGGAAGGACTCGCCCTCGCCCCAGTTGCGGCGCTCGAGCACGCCCGCGACGCGCTCGAGGAGGCCGCCGGGCAGGCGGAGGCGCTTCAGCACGGGGCGGAGGCGCTCCTCGATGCTGGCGGACGTGGTCACCCGGTCGGGGAGGGTGCTGGTCACGGAGAGCAGTGCCACGTTGTCGTGCCGGGTGGTCGAGTTTCCGCTCAACGGGACTCCCTATCGAGTTGTGCCGGGGTGCGTGCGAGGTCGGGGGCGCACGCGAGGGGCACGGAGGCCCCTTGTGACGTACCGCACGAGTGTACGCCGCCTCCCTGGACCGTCCCCGGGATCGGGGCACAGTCGCATGCCGCGTCGGGCATGCGTCCCGGTCAGGCCCGTGGGTCGCGGGGCAGGCGCGCGATGGCCCGCCGACCGTCACGGGACCACCAGGCCAGGTCGGCGACGCCCCAGACGACCGCGCCGAGGGCGACGAGCACGACCACGACCGTGACGGGCGTGACCGTGCCGTCGGCGAGGACCAGGCTCGCGACGATGCTCGCCAGGACCACGAGCGCGGAGGCGATCGCGAGGAGCGGCAGCAGCAGGCCGCCGCGCGGGGTGAGCAGCCAACGGGGGAGGTCGGGATCGGTGATCTGGCCGCGTCGCGCCACGGTGCCCTCCTCCTCGCGCCCGGGTGGCGCACCGCGACAGGCTACCGGGCGCGCCCTCCGAGGCCGCGGCCGCGGGCCTCCTGGGGTCCGCCCGCGGCGGGTAGCCTCGTCATCATGTCCGAGCTCCGTCGCCCCTGGTACGTCGTCACGCGGACGGGCTCCGTGCTGTGGCCCTCGCTCGAGATCGCGGTGGGCCTCGTCGCCCTCGTCGTGCAGCTGCTCGTCGCGCTGCGGGGCGGTTCCGACGACGCGCAGGGCGTCTTCGCCTGGATCGTCGCCCCGCTGCTCGTCGCGCAGGGCGTCGCCTCCCTCGTCTGGTGGTCCCGCGAGGACCGGCGACGACGCGCACGGGAGCAGGGCACCGCGCCCTGAGTCGCGGCCCGGCCCCTCCTGCGGTCGCCCCGTCGCTCCCGTCGCCCGGTCCGGTCGCCGGGGAGACCGGTCGCCGTCGACGGCAGGAGGCTCGTCAGGCCCCGGTGCCCCGCGGCGCCGTCCGCAGGCGGTGCGTCACGAGCAGCAGCACCACGACGACGCCCACGCCGATGGCCGTGTCGGCCGCCCGGTCGAGCACGAGCGACGGGATGTCGACCGGGCCCGTGAGCGCGCCCATGCCGAGCGCCATGGGCGTGATGAACAGCAGCGTCAGCCCGTAGTGGCGCATGACGGCCAGCTCGGCCCCGAACTGGAGCACGCCGAAGGCGACGATGAGCCCGACCGGCGGCAGGTCGAGCGCGAGCAGGCCCGCGGCGAGCGCGACCCCGAGCAGGGTGCCGACCAGCCGGTGCGCGGCCCGCGTGAGTTGCAGGGAGGTGCGCCGCCCGACGACGGGCACGACCGCCGAGACCATCGCCCAGTAGGGGTGCTCGAGCCCGGCGGCGGTGCTGAGGCCCGCGGCGGTCACGGCGGCGACGAGGCAGATGCCCGCGTGCAGGGCGACGAGGCGCGCGTCGACGGGACCCGACGGGCGTCGCCGGCCCCGGGCCTCCTGACCGGCGACCGCCCGACGGGCACCGGGCAGCAGGAGCCCGGCCGCGCCGACCCCGAGGGCCAGGGCCAGGCTCGCCGTCGCGACCAGCGCGGCCACCCCGATCGTCGCCGGGACGGCCGGGACGGCGGCGCAGACCCCGGTCGCGAAGACGGGGAAGAGCGGCCCGGGCGGGCTCCACCGGCGCAGGTCGGCGACGGCACTGGCGGCCGCGGCGACCCCGCCCAGGGTCAGCGTGGTGACGAGCAGGGGCGCCTGCAGGGCCGAGAGGGCCGTGCCGAGGACGACGCACGCGACCAGGAGCCCGCCCGCCTCGAGCTGCATCCCCGCCCGCTGGCCGCGCGCGAGGCCGCGGCCGAACGCCGCCGCGAAGCCGCCGAACACGGCGTAGGGCACCCAGGCCAGGTGGCCCGTCGCGGCCAGCAGGGCCATCGGCACGACGATCGCGACCGCCACCCGGGCGGCGGGCAGGTGCGCCCGGTCGTGCGGGCCGACCCGCAGGAGGTCGCGGGGGCGGGGCAGGACCGGCTCGGCCCGGTCGGGGCGTGGGTCCACGGGGTCCTCCAGGTGGCGTGCGTCGCGCTCACCGTCGAACCGGGCACCGTGGGCCGGTGCCGTGCCCCAGGGTACGCCGGACGGTAGGATGGCCGGGCACCCGCCGGCTTGGCGCAATTGGTAGCGCATCCGACTTGTAATCGGAAGGTTACGGGTTCGAGTCCCGTAGCCGGCTCTGTCCGGCTGACGGCACCGTCCGGCCGGCGACGCAGGTCGGCACCCGGTGCCGACCCGCACGACCCACGTCAGGAGTCCCGTTGTCCACGATCCTCACCGCCCTCGGCTCGCTCGCCCTGCTCCTCGTGAGCATCGCGCTGTTCGGCTACTCGTTCGGCCAGGACGAGCCCAACGCGCTCGTCTTCGTCGCCGGCATCGTCCTCATGACCCTGTCGTTCGCCGTGCCGATCCACGCCCTGGGCAAGAGCAGCCGCTCCTGGTGACCACGGGCCGGTGAGCCCGGCCCGGTGAGCGCGGCCCGGTGAGCGCGCGGCTCAGGCCGACGCGCCGCCCGGGCGGTCGTCGGACGTCGCCGCCGCTGCTGCGGCGTCGTCGTGCGTCGGCCGGGGCCTGAGCGCCGCGGGCAGCGGTGCCACGAAGCGCTCTGGGTCGACCAGCCGTCGCGGCTTCACGTCGCGCTGCTCGGCGTCGCCCACGTAGAGCCAGCCCAGCAGTGCCTCGTGCTCGCCGAGCCCGTGCGCCGCGTGCACCTCAGGGGCCCGGGTCGAGCCCCCTGTGCGCCACATGACGCCCCAGCCGGCCTCGTCGAGCAGCAGCGACAGCAGGTGCGCGACGCCCGAGGCGACGCTCTCCTGCTCCCAGGTCGGCACCTTCCGGCTCTCGCGCGGCGACGAGACGACGGCCAGCAGCAGCGGGGCGCGCAGGGACTTCCGCTCGAGCTTCGCGACGGCGCCCGCGTCGTCGGCACGGCCCTCGGCGGCGGCCAGCGACCGGCCGACGACGAGCCGGTCGTCACCGCGCAGCTCGACGATCCGCCAGGGCTGCAACCCCGAGTGGTCGGCGACCGTGGCGGCCGCCTGGACCAGCTCGAGCAGCTCGGCGCGGTCCGGCGCCGACGGGCCCACCTTCGACCGTGACCGGCGACGGCGCGCGGCGTCGGCCGCCGTCATCAGTCCTGCGCCTCGAAGTTCAGCGACAGCGAGTTCATGCAGTAGCGGTCGCCGGTCGGGGTGCCGAACCCGTCGGGGAACACGTGGCCCAGGTGCGACCCGCACGTGGCGCAGCGCACCTCGGTGCGGACCATGCCGAGGGAGGTGTCCTCGATGAGCTCGACGGCGTCGGGTCGCACCGACTCGTAGAAGCTCGGCCAGCCGCAGTTGCTGTCGAACTTGGTGCCGCTCTGGAACAGCTCCGCGTGGCACGCGGCACAGGTGTAGAGGCCGGAGCGGCTCTCGTCGAGCAGCTCGCCCGTCCAGGGGCGCTCGGTGCCCGCCTGGCGCAGGACGGCGTACTCCTCGGGGCTGAGCTCCTCGCGCCACTGCTCGTCGGACTTCTGCACGTCGTAGGTCTTCTGCTCGTCAGCCACGGTTGCTCCTTCGTTCGGGGACACCTCATCCAACACGACGCCGCCCTCCGGGATTCCCGGGCGACGGCCCGTGACAGACTCCCCGCGTGACGACAGCCGACCGGTTCTCCGCCTACGCCGACGCCGCCGACCGCGACGGCACGCCCGAGCAGGCGGCCCTGGCCCGCGGGATCGCCGGCGACCCCGAGCTGGTCGCCGTCGTCGACCGCGCGCAGGAGTCCCGCCGTCAGCCCGTCCTCGTCCTCGCCGTGGCCCGGTGGCTGGGCCTGCCGCGCGGACCCTGGTCGGTCGTCCGTCCCTGGCTGCTCGACCACGCCGACCTGCTCGTGGCCGAGCTCGGTCGGCGCCTCACGCAGACGAACGACGTGCGCCGCTGCGGACCCCTGTCGTTCGGCCTCGCGCGCGTGCCCGGCCCGGTGTCGCTGCTCGAGGTGGGCGCCTCGGCCGGCCTGGCGCTGGTGCTCGACCGGTACGGCTACCGCGCGGGCGGCTCGGCGTGGGGCGACCCGGCGTCGCCGGTGCAGCTCGACCTCGAGCTGAGCGGCCCCGGCGCTCCTGGTGACGGCGCGCGCGGGGGTGCGGCGAGCGCTGCTGGGTCCCTCCGGCTGCCGGAGGTGGTCCGCCGGACCGGCGTGGACCTGGCCCCCGTCGACCCCACCTCCGACGACGAGGTGCGCTGGCTCGACGCCCTTCTGCCCGCCGAGGCCGCCGGGCGGCGGGACCTGCTGGCGCGGGCCGTGCGCGTGGCGCGGGGCGCGCCTCCTGCGCTCGTCGCCGGGGACGCGGTCGCGGCGCTCGACGACCAGCGCCTCACGACGCCCGCGCCGGGCTCGACGCTCGTGGTGGTGACCACCGGCGTGCTGGTCTACCTGCCGGGGGAGCGGCGCCAGGCGTTCACGGAGGCCGTCACCGGGCTCGACGCCCGCTGGCTGTCGTACGAGCGGACGGGCTCGCTGCACGCCGTGCCCGTCCCCGAGGGCGTCGACCCGGCCGACCCCGCCGCGTTCGCCACGCTGGCGCTCGACGGGGTGCCCCTGGCCGTGGGCGACGCGCACGGGACGCGGTTGCGCCTCCTGCCCTGACCGGGCGGGCGCCCGTGCCCCGGCCACCCCGTCCGGGGCCTTCCCGCCCCGGGCCCCGGCGGCGCGTCGACGGACGCGCCCGGCACCTCCAGGGACGGCCCGGACCGCGGCCCTAGGCTGTCCGCGACCACGGCGCGCGCGGCGCCGGGCTGAGGAGGACGTGGATCGTGCGAGGCGGTGGACGACCGGCACGGCTGACGCGCGCGGCCGAGCTCACCGACCACGAGCGGGCCCTGCTCGACTTCGAGGCCACCGCCCCCAGCTCGCCCGGTGCCCGCGAGGCCGCCGTCCGGCGCGAGCTCGGCCTCGGCGTGACGCAGTACCAGCAGCAGCTCAACGCGCTCGTCGACCGGCCCGCCGCCCTCGCCCACGACCCCGTGCTCGTGGGGCGGCTCCTGCGCCTCCGCGACGCCCGCCGCGAGGCCCGGGCCTCGCGCACCTTCGGGCCCACGGCCCGCTGACCCCACCGACCCCGCGACCCCGCCACCCACCGACGAGAGCCCCGCCGCCATGCCCCAGTTCGACCGTGACCGCTTCGACGACGTGCCGCGCGACCAGACCCGCATCGGCTCCCACCGCGCCGTGCCGCGCCCCGGCCGTCGCTGGATCGCCTTCGCCTGGGCGGCCCTCGCCACCGGCCTCCTCGTCGGGGCCGGCGTCGTCTGGCTCGCGGTCGCGAACCAGAGCTTCCAGTTCACGAACCCGCTGACCTCCGAGTCGTCCGCCCCCGGGGCCGGCACCACGGACGAGGCCGAGCCCGAGGCCGAGGCGACGCCCACCCCGACCGCCGTCGATCCGTCGAGCGTCGACCCGACGGTCACCACCCTCACCGTGCTCAACGCGACCGACACGGCCGGGCTCGCGGCCGGTGCCGCCGACACGCTCAGCGAGGCCGGCTGGACCGTCGGCAGCCAGGGCAACGCCAACGACACGGCGCCGACGTCGATCGTCTACTACGGCTCCGACGACGACGAGGGCGTCGCCCTGGGCGTCGCGCAGGCGCTCGGCATCACCGCCACCCAGCAGACCGACGCGTTCCCCGGCGCCGCGGTGACGGTCGTGCTCGGCGAGGACCAGGCCGGCTGACGGGCCGACGCGGGGCCGGTCCGCCGCGCCGCGCCTCCTGCCGTCTTGCACTCGCCCAGCACGAGTGCCAGAATCGTCCCTGGCACTCGCCGTGCGCGAGTGCCAGGTACCCACCAGTGCTTGACGTCCGGGAGGGACGAGAACACACATGTCGAAGATCATTGCTTTTGACGAAGAGGCCCGCCGTGGCCTGGAGCGTGGCCTGAACATCCTGGCCGACGCCGTGAAGGTCACGCTCGGCCCGCGTGGTCGCAACGTCGTGCTCGAGAAGAAGTGGGGCGCCCCCACCATCACGAACGACGGTGTCTCCATCGCCAAGGAGATCGAGCTCGAGGACCCCTTCGAGAAGATCGGCGCCGAGCTCGTCAAGGAGGTCGCCAAGAAGACCGACGACGTCGCCGGCGACGGCACCACCACCGCCACCGTGCTCGCCCAGGCGCTGGTCCGCGAGGGCCTCCGCAACGTGGCCGCCGGTGCGGACCCGATCTCGCTCAAGCGCGGCATCGAGAAGGCCGTCGAGGCCGTCTCCGCCGCCCTGCTCGAGAACGCGAAGGAGATCGAGACCAAGGACGAGATCGCCGCCACCGCGTCGATCTCCGCCGCCGACCCGACCATCGGCGCGCTCATCGCCGAGGCCATCGACAAGGTCGGCAAGGAGGGCGTCGTCACCGTCGAGGAGTCGAACACCTTCGGCACCGAGCTCGAGCTCACCGAGGGCATGCGCTTCGACAAGGGCTACCTGTCGCAGTACTTCGTCACGGACCCGGAGCGCCAGGAGGCCGTCTTCGAGGACGCCTACATCCTGATCGTCAACTCGAAGATCTCGAACATCAAGGACCTCCTGCCGATCGTCGACAAGGTGATCCAGTCGGGCAAGCAGCTCCTGATCATCGCCGAGGACGTCGACGGCGAGGCCCTGGCCACGCTCGTCGTGAACAAGATCCGCGGCATCTTCAAGTCGGTCGCCGTCAAGGCCCCCGGCTTCGGCGACCGTCGCAAGGCGCAGCTCCAGGACATCGCGATCCTCACCGGCGGTCAGGTCATCGCCGAGGAGGTCGGCCTCAAGCTCGAGAACGCCACGCTCGACCTGCTCGGCCGTGCCCGCAAGGTCATCATCACCAAGGACGAGACGACCATCGTCGAGGGTGCGGGCGACGAGGAGCAGATCGCCGGCCGCGTGCGCCAGATCCGCGCCGAGATCGAGGCGACCGACAGCGACTACGACCGTGAGAAGCTGCAGGAGCGCCTCGCCAAGCTGGCCGGCGGCGTCGCCGTCATCCGTGCCGGTGCGGCCACCGAGGTGGAGCTCAAGGAGCGCAAGCACCGCATCGAGGACGCCGTCCGCAACGCGAAGGCCGCCGTCGAGGAGGGCATCGTCGCCGGTGGTGGCGTCGCCCTCATCCAGGCCGGCAAGACCGCCCTCGAGGCGCTCGAGCTGACCGGTGACGAGGCCACGGGCGCGAACATCGTGCGCGTCGCCATCGACGCCCCGCTCAAGCAGATCGCCTTCAACGCGGGCATGGAGCCCGGCGTCGTCGTCGACAAGGTGCGCAACCTCGCGGTGGGCCACGGCCTCAACGCCGCGACCGGCGAGTACGTCGACATGCTCGCCGCGGGCATCATCGACCCTGCCAAGGTGACCCGCTCGGCGCTGCAGAACGCCGCGTCGATCGCCGGCCTCTTCCTCACGACCGAGGCCGTCGTCGCCGACAAGCCCGAGAAGAACCCGGCCCCGGCCGGCGACCCCACGGGTGGCATGGACTTCTAGTCCGACCAGAACGACCACGAGGGCGGCTCTCCTGCGGGAGGGCCGCCCTTCGTCGTGCCCGGGGGCTGAGCTCGGGCGAGGGGTGTGGGTGAGGGCGTGGGTGGCGGGGCGCGCGGGTCGTGAGAGATGGCGCTCGTGCCTCGTCCGCGGCGGAAAAGGCGACCGTTCGGCGCCCGGAGCAGCTGTGCGGGCCTCCTGCGCGGCGCGTCGCGTGCGAGTTGTCGCGTTCAGCGACGGGGGAGGGCGGAGCAGCCGGTGCTGGCCAGCGTCCCCGAGTAACCCTGGACGTCCGCTCCCTCCGCGCTCGCCCTCGTGCGGTCGTGCGGTCGTGCGGTCGTGCGGAAAAGGCGACCGTTCGGGGCCCGCAGCAGCTGTGCGGGCCTCCTGCGCGGCGGGTCGCGCGCGACCTGTCGCCTTGTGCGACGAGGGGCGGTGCAGAGGAGCACGGACGGCCGCAGGAGGGTGTGGGCGGCGCGGTGGACGCAGGAGGCGCGGGTCAGGAGGCGCGGCACGCACGGCGGCGCGGTGGACGCAGGAGGCGCGGGTCAGGAGGCGCGCGTCAGGCGGACGCAGGAGGCGCGGCACGCACGGCGGCGCGGCGGGCTCAGGAGGCGCGGCACGCACGGCGGCGCGGCGGGCTCAGGAGACGCGGCACGCACGGCGGTGCGGGGCACGCAGGAGGCGCGCCAGGCCCAGCAGGCGCGGCAGGCCCCCCAGGAGGCTCGGGTCGGGCCCGGGAGGCCCGGGTCAGGCGGAGGGGGTGGCGCCCGGAGCAGGGGCGGCCGGCACGTCGCCCTCCCAGAGCGGCAGCGCGACACGGAAGGTCGCACCGCCACCCGGGGTGTCGAGCACGTCGACGTTGCCCTGGTGCGCCTGGACGATGCCGGAGACGATGGCCAGGCCCAGGCCGCTGCCGCCCGTGTCGCGGGTGCGGGACGAGTCCGCGCGCCAGAAGCGCTGGAAGATCTTCTCGCGGATCTGCGGGGGGATGCCCTCGCCGTGGTCGACGATGTCGATCGTCGCGACGCCCGTGGCGGGGTGGGCCTGCACGACCAGTTCGATGGGACCGTCGGACTCGGTGAAGCGCATGGCGTTGCCCATGAGGTTCGTGATGACCTGGCGGAGCTTGTTCTCCTCGCCGGTCACGACGGCGGGCCACTCGGTGCGCTGTCCGCCCCCCGTGGCGACGCCGTCGGCCTGCGCCTCGTCGGCGGTCCGGCCGGCGCGCGTGCGGCGACTGCGGAGCCGCGCGAGCGTGGCGCCGGCGAACGACATGGGCCCGGTGGCCGCTTGCCCTCCCGGCTGCGGGGCGGAGGGCTGCTCGTCGTCGTCGCCCGGGGCGTCGCCCTCGCCGTCAGCGGCGGCGTCGAGCACGGGCTCGAGCACGAGCACCTGGATCTCGCGGTCCGGGTTCGAGGCCATCGTGTCGAGCGCGGAGTCCCGGGCGAGGGCGACGAGGTCGACGGGACCGAGCTCGAGCGGCTTGGACTCGTCGAGACGGGCGAGGGCCAGGAGGTCCTGCACGAGCAGGCCCATGCGGATCGCCTCCTTCTCGATGCGGTCCATCGCCTGGGCGACGTCCTCGTCCTTCGTGAGGGCACCCATCCGGTAGAGCTCGGCATAGCCGCGCAGCGAGACGAGCGGGGTGCGCAGCTCGTGGCTGGCGTCGCCCACGAACCGGCGCATCTGGTCGATGGTGCGCGCGCGGTCGTCGAAGGCGCTGTCGATGCGGCTCAGCATGCTGTTGAGCGAGCGGTTGAGTCGGCCGACCTCGGTGTCGGGGTTGGTCGAGTCGAGGCGTTGGCTGAAGTCGCCGTCGGCGAACCGTGCGGCGGTGGCCTCGACGTCGCGGAGCGGGGCGAACGTCGAGGTGACCAGGAGGCGCGTGAGGGCGGCCCCGAGCACGACGACCGACAGGCCGAAGCCGAGGAAGATGCCGCTGAACCGGCCGATCGTGGCGTTCGTGGGCGCCAGGTTCGTGCCCGTGACGATCGTCGCCGGGAAGGAGTCCTGCGTCGACTTCACGGTGAGCTGGGTGTCGAGGGCGTAGAGGCGCCACTGCTGCGTGTGCTCCTCGTTCCACCGGTCGAACGAGGGCGACTCGGCGGTCCCGGGGTCGAAGTCGCGCAGGTCGGGGGTCGAACCGGGCGTCAGCGAGGCGCTGTTGTCGCAGAGCTGCTCGCCCTCCTCGTCGAGCACGGCGACGTAGCTGCTCGTGCCCAGCCGGCCGAAGGTGGCCGTGCAGACGGTGTCCGACTGCTGGACGGTCGAGATGTTCTGCGCCGCGTTCTTCAGGTCGGTGTCGACCTGCAGCAGCAGGTACGTGCTCAGCACGGTCATGGTCCCGAGGCCCGCGACGAAGAGGCCGAGCGTGACGAGGGTGACGGTGATCGCCGTGACCTTGGTGCGGATGGAGATCTCGTTCCACCACCGGGAGAGGCTGGCGTGCATTCCCCGTACGCTACTTCACCCGGCTGGGTGCGGCGAGGCCCCGGGACGGTGCTCGTCCCGGGCCTCGTGAGCACCGGTCAGGCCTTGGCGGCCTTCAGCATGTAGCCGAAGCCGCGCTTGGTCTGGATGATCGGCTCGCTGGAGAACTGGTCCAGCTTGCGGCGCAGGTACGAGATGTAGCTCTCGACGATGCCGGCGTCGCCGTTGAAGTCGTACTCCCACACGTGGTCGAGGATCTGCGCCTTCGACAGCACGCGGTTCGGGTTGAGCATGAGGTAGCGCAGCAGCTTGAACTCGGTCGGGCTGAGCTCGATGGCGGTGTCGCCGATGGTCACCTCGTGGGTGTCCTGGTCCATGGTGAGCTCACCGGCGCGGATGACGGCGTCCTCGTCCTCGTTCATGGTGCGGCGGAGGATCGCCTTGATGCGCGCCACGATCTCGTCGAGGCTGAACGGCTTGGTGACGTAGTCGTCGCCGCCGACGGTGAGGCCCGTGATCTTGTCCTCGGTGTCGTCCTTCGCGGTGAGGAACAGGATCGGCGAGGTGTAGCCCGACGAGCGGAGGCGCTTCGTGACGCCGAAGCCGTTCATGTCGGGCAGCATGACGTCGAGGATGATGAGGTCGGGCTCCTCCTCGAGGACCGCCGAGATGGCCTGTGCGCCGTTGCCGACGGCCCGCACGGCGAAGCCGGCGAAGCGGAGGCTCGTGGTGAGCAGGTCGCGGATGTTGGGCTCGTCGTCGACGATCAGGATCTTGGGGCCGTCACTCATGTCCCTAGTGTCTGCGCGCCGCCTCGGTGTTCCCTGGGAGCCGAGCGGGCGTCAGCCGACGGCCACCGGGGAGTCGAGGATCGTGTACGAGTAGCCCTGCTCGGCGAGGAACCGCTGGCGGTTCTGCGCGAAGTCCTGGTCGACCGTGTCGCGGCTGACGAGCGTGTAGAACGAGGCCGGCAGGCCGCTCTTCTTGGGCCGCAGGAGCCGCCCGAGGCGCTGCGCCTCCTCCTGCCGCGAACCGTACGAGCCGCTCACCTGGATCGCGACCGTCGCCTCGGGCAGGTCGACCGAGAAGTTGGCGACCTTGGAGACGACGAGCACCTTCACCTCGCCCTCGCGGAAGGCCTGGTAGAGGTGCTCACGCTCGTCCACCGGGGTGGCGCCCGTGAGCTGCGGTGCGTCGAGCGTGGCCGAGAGCTCCTCGAGCTGGTCGAGGTACTGCCCGATGACGAGGATCTGCTCGCCCTCGTGCCGCGCCACCAGGTGCTTCACCACGTCGAGCTTGACGGGGGCGGTCGCGGCGAGGCGGTAGCGCTCGTCGTCGGGGGCGGCCGCGTACTCGAGGCGATCGTCCTGGGGCAGGTCGACCCGGACCTCGTAGCAGGTGGCGGGGGAGATGTAGCCCTGGGCCTCGATCTCCTTCCACGGGGCGTCGAACCGCTTGGGCCCGATGAGGCTGAAGACGTCGCCCTCGCGGCCGTCCTCGCGCACGAGCGTCGCGGTGAGGCCGAGGCGGCGCCGGGCCTGCAACTCGGCGGTGAGCTTGAACACGGGGGCGGGCAGGAGGTGCACCTCGTCGTAGACGACGAGGCCCCAGTCGAGCGCGTCGAGCAGCGACAGGTGCGCGTACTTGCCGCCGCGGCGGGACGTGAGGATCTGGTACGTCGCGATGGTGACCGGCTTGACCTCCTTGACGGAGCCCGAGTACTCGCCGATCTCGTCCTCGGTCAGGCTCGTGCGGCGCAGCAGCTCGTCGCGCCACTGGCGGGCCGAGACGGTGTTCGTGACGAGGATCAGCGTCGTGGTGCCGGCCTTCGCCATGGCGCCCGCGCCGACGAGCGTCTTGCCCGCGCCGCAGGGCAGCACGACGACGCCCGAGCCGGCCGCGAAGAACTCGTCGACCGCGCGCTGCTGGTAGTCGCGGAGCGACCAGTCGGCCTCGTCGAGGTCGATGGCGTGCGGGGTGCCGGGGGTGTAGCCGGCGTGGTCCTCGGCGGGCCAGCCCAGCTTGACGAGCTGCTGCTTGACCTCTCCGCGTGCCCAGGGCTGGAGCTCCCACAGGTCGTCGGCGAGCTTCACGCCGAGCAGCTCGCCGACCTTCTTGGCCCGCGTCACCTCGCGCAGCACGCTCGTGTCGGTGCCGCGCAGCAGCAGCTGGTCGCCGTCGCGCTCGATGACGATGCGGCCGTAGCGGCCGACCGTCTCGGCGATGTCGACGCTCACGCTCTGCGGCACCGGGAACTTGCCGAACCGCTCGAGGGTGTCGAGCATCTCGTCGGCGGTGTGGCCGGCGGCCCGGGCGTTCCAGAGCCCGAGGCGGGTGATGCGGTAGGTGTGCACGTGCTCGGGGGCACGCTCGAGCTCGGCGAAGACCGAGAGCGCGTGCCGGGCGTCCTCGGCCTGGGGGTGCGAGACCTCGAGCAGGACGGTGCGATCGCTCTGCACGATGAGGGGTCCGGTCATGAGGGGAGAGCCTAGCCGCGGCGGCCGGGGACGGGCCGTGCCGGGCGGCGGCGGACGTCGCGGACCGGCCCGTGCCTCCTGCCCCGTGCCGGGCCGGGCGGCGGCGGACCGGGCGACCCGTGCCTCCTGCGCTCAGCCGCCCGTGACGGAGGTGATGCTCGCGAGGGGGAGGGTCCGTTCGACGTCCTGCTTGGCGTCGCGGCCGCGCACGCGCCCGCCGCCGATGCCGGTCGGGTCGAGCGACAGCGTCCGCGTCGATCCGTCGGGCATGGCGACCGTCACCGTGACGGTCAGCCGACCGCGGACCGCGGCCTCGAGCTGGCGGGCGATCCAGGCGCGGTCGGTGCTCTCGTCGACGTCGCCGGAGCCCTGCCGGAGGCGCGCGACCAGCTCGACCTCGGGGTCGCGCCGCTCGGTCGCCGGCTGGCGGACGGGACCGCGTCGGACGGGCGGGGGCAGCTCGGCGTCGTCGGCGTCGACGAGGACCACGGGGTACCGCTCGTCGTGCAGGGCACGGAAGACGGTCGCGGGCTCGGCCCGGCTGCCGAGCCCGAGCGCGTCGCGACGCTCGAGCGAGAGCGCGGCCAGGGCCTGGTCGACCTCGAGGGCGTCGGCGCTCGGCACGTCGCGCGCGGTGACCCGGGCGATGTCGCCGTCGGCGTCGTCGCCGGGGGCGGCGGACACGCGGAAGCGCCCGTGCCGTTCGGCGGACTGCTGCAGCAGGTAGCTGAGCGGCTGCGGCACGCCCGTCGACGACAGGCCCTCGAGGAAGGCCAGGAGCCCGTCGGCGGTCTCGCCCTGCGACAGGGCCCGCTGCACCTTCTCTTCGGTGATGCGGAACGTCGCGGCCAGGCCCGTGCTCTCCGCCTCGGCCACGGTGCGCAGGCGCGCCTCGAGGTCGGGGCGCAGGGGCCCGGGTGCCACGACCGTGAGGTCGTGCTGCAGGTAGACGGACTCGATCGGCTCGGGCAGGAGGCGCGCCACGCGCTCACGGGCCGCGTCCGGCCCGTCGCGCAGCAGGGCCACGGCCGCCGAGGTGGGCACGTCGTCGTCGCTGAGGCCGAGCACGTGGGCCGCCTCGGCGAACGCGGCGAGGCGCTCGTCGATCCAGGGGCCGCCCGCGGGGTAGGCCCAGTGCGCGAACTCGCGGAGGGGGTCGCCCCACGAGGTCTCGACGCGCTGGTGCAGCACCGCGAGCACCTCGGCCGGCAGCGACGACAGCCAGGCGGAGGCGAGCACCTGCCAGCGGTCCGGCCAGGCGGCCTCGAGCCAGTCCGTGGCAGCCGGCGTCGGTGCCCAGCCTGCCGGCGTGAGTCCGACCAGCCCGGCCCGCACGACGATGCGCAGCAGTGCGGGGACGTCGTCGACGTCGAGGCGCGCGGCCTCGGCCAACCGGCGCCGCTCGGGCAGCGAGAGGCCGCCCTTGGCGAGCTCCCGGGCGGGCGAGGCCTCGACGGCGCGCAGCAGCTCGGCGCCCTGGACGACGATCTCGGCGAGCCGCTCGGCGGCCCGGGCGTCGACGGCCTCGCGGTCGTGGTCGGTCACCGTCTCGAGCACGAGGGGCGGACGGCCGGCGGCGAGGGCGTCGGCGGCGAGGCCCGGCTCGTCGTCGAGGCGGTCGCCCACGGCGTCGAGCGTGCTGACGGTGCCCTCGGGCACCGCCACGACGAGCAGGCGGAGCTCGAGCTCGCGCACGGCGCCGGCGACGGCGGCCTCGTCGGGGGCAGGAGGCGCGCCCGCGTCGTCGCCGGTCGGTGCGTCGGCGAGGCGGCCGACCAGGGCCGGCACGTCGCCGGGCGTGCGAGCCGCGTGCAGGACGCGGAGCGCCGTGCGGTCGAGGCGGGTGAGGGCGTCGCGGACGCTGGGGCCCTCGAGCAGGGCGTCGGCCAGGTCGAACGCGTCGCGCACGGTGGTCGAGCGCAGCTGGCGGTGGCGGAGCCGTGCGACGAGCTCGTCGTCGGGCAGGGCGCGGAGGACGCCCGCGAGGTCGAGGGAGGAGGAGGACATCAGCGTCGACCCGTCGCGATCAGCGTGAGGTGCCACCCGGGGCGGTCTCACCCGGCAGCGAGCTGCCGCGGGTCGTGCGCGAGCGGCGCACCGCGCTGGCCACGACGTAGCCGATGATCATCAGCATCGCGAGGGGGAGGCCGAGCAGCGGCAGGACCGAGACGACCGGCCAGGCGCCCGCCGTCCAGTCGTCGACGCCGCTCACCTGCCCGACCATGCGGGCCACGAAGGCGGCGATCGAGAGGAGCACGATCGCGGCGATCATGGAGACGAGCACGCGTTCAGTACGATGGGGTCTCGTCTGCGCGCTCTGGTCGCTGTCCTGTGCCATGGGTCCAGGGTAGTCGTGAGCGACCAGACGCGCTGATCCGTCCCAGGATCGCCCCAGTCCCCGAGGAGTCCCCATGCCCACCGGCAAGGTCAAGTTCTACGACGACGAGAAGGGCTTCGGCTTCATCAGCAGTGATGACGGCACCGAGGTCTTCCTGCACGCGTCCGCCGTGCCCGCCGGCGCGGTCGTCAAGGCCGGCACGCGCCTCGAGTACGGCATCGCCGACGGCAAGCGCGGAGCCCAGGCGCTCTCGGTGCGCGTGCTCGAGCAGGCGCCCAGCCTCGCGAAGATGCACCGTCGCAACGCCGAGGACATGGCGGTCATCGTCGAGGACCTCGTGAAGGTGCTCGACCAGGCCGGCGGCGACCTGCGTCGCGGCCGCTACCCCCAGAACGGCGCGCGCATCGCCGTGCTGCTGCGCACCGTCGCGGAGCAGTTCGATGCCTGAGTCGAGCCCCTACGCCGAGCTGGCCCGCCGGGCCCTCGCCGAGGTCACGCCCGCCGAGACCATCGGGGCCGAGGTCGACCAGGTCGACGAGGTCGACGGCGTCGTCTCCGTGCGCTTCGCCACGACGATGCCCGGTTACCCCGGGTGGCTCTGGACCGTCAGCATCGCCCACGTCGAGGGTGCCGAGCCGACCGTGCTCGAGGCTGAGCTGCTGCCCGGTGAGGGCGCGCTGCTCGCGACCGAGTGGGTCCCGTGGGCGGATCGCCTGGCCGACCTGCAGGCGAAGGAGGGCGAGTCGGACGACGAGGACGACGACTCCGACGACGAGGACGAGGACGAGGACGAGGACGACTCGGACGACTCCGACGACGACGACGACGAGGACTCGGACGACGACTCTGACGACGACGACTCGGACGACGACGACGACGACTCGGACGACGACGACGACGACTCGGACGACGACGAGACGGACGACGCCTTCGACGGCGTCGACGTCGAGCAGGCGGTCGACGCCGACGGGTCGGTCGACGCCGACGGGCGCGGCACGGAGGGCGAGCGTCCGCAGCGCCGCCGTCGCCGGCGCCGCTGACCGCGGCCACCCGCACGACGAGGGCCCCCGACCTGCACCAGGTCGGGGGCCCTCGTCGTCGCCCGGACGGCGTGCCGCGTCAGGAGGCCAGCGCGCCGACCACGTGGTCGATCGCGCGGACGAGCTGCCGCACGTCGTCGGGCTCGATGGCCGTGAAGGTCGCGACCCGCAGCTGGTTGCGGCCGAGCTTGCGGTAGGGCTCGGTGTCGACGATGCCGTTGGCCCGCAGCACCTTCGCCACCGCGGCGGCGTCGACCTCGTCCGCGAAGTCGATCGTCGCCACGACCTGCGAGCGGTGCTCGGGGTCGACGACGAAGGGCGTCGCGTAGGTGCTGGCGGTGGCCCAGTCGTACAGCAGTGCCGAGGACTCCTTCGTGCGGGCGTCGGCCCAGGCGAGGCCGCCCTGCTCGCGGATCCAGCTGGTCTGGTCCTCGAGCAGCAGGAGGGTCGTGAGGGCGGGGGTGTTCAGCGTCTGGTCGAGGCGCGAGTTGTCGATCGCGTTCTTGAGGCTGAGGAACTCGGGCTGGTACCGGCCGGAGGCGGCGATCCGCTCGACGCGCTCGATCGCGGCGGGCGAGAAGAACGCGAGCCAGAGGCCGCCGTCCGAGGCGAAGTTCTTCTGCGGTGCGAAGTAGTAGACGTCGGCCTGCGAGGCGTCGACGGCGACGCCGCCCGCGGCGCTCGTGGCGTCGACGACCGTGAGCGCGCCCGGGTCGCCCTGGACGCGACGGACCGGCGCCATGACGCCGGTCGAGGTCTCGTTGTGCGGCCAGGCGTAGACGTCGACGCCCTCGACGACCTCGACGGCGCTGCGCGAGCCGGCGGGCGCCGTCACGACGTGCGGCGCCTCGAGCCAGGGCGTGGCCACGGCCGACGCGAACTTCGAGCCGAACTCCCCGAAGGAGAGGTTCTCGGCGCGACGCTCGACGAGTCCGAACGCCGCGGCGTCCCAGAAGGCGGTCGAGCCGCCGTTGCCGAGCACGATCTCGTAGCCCTCGGGCAGGTCGAAGAGGTCGGCCAGGCCCTCGCGGACGCGGCCGACGAGCTGCTTGACGGGAGCCTGCCGGTGGGACGTGCCGAGGACGCTCGCACCGGCGGTCACGAGGTGCTCTAGCTGGGCGCCGCGGATCTTCGACGGCCCGCAGCCGAAGCGTCCGTCGACGGGCAGCAGGTCAGTGGGGATCGTGATGTCCGACATGGGTCGATCCTAGTGACGCCGCCCCGGCGGCCCGGAGCGGGCCGGTAGGCTGGGGCCCGCACCTGAGTCCACCCGGGAGGCCCTCGTTGACCGATCTCGTCGACACCACTGAGATGTACCTGCGCACGATCCTCGACCTCGAGGAGGAGGCGATCGTGCCGCTGCGTGCCCGCATCTCCGAGCGCCTCGGTCACTCCGGGCCCACGGTCTCGCAGACCATCGCCCGCATGGAGCGCGACGGCCTCGTCGTCGTCTCGGGCGACCGCCACCTCGAGCTCACCGAGGAGGGGCGCAGCAAGGCCACGCACGTCATGCGCAAGCACCGGCTCGCCGAGCGGCTGCTCGCCGACGTCATCGGCCTCGAGTGGGCCTACGTGCACGACGAGGCCTGCCGCTGGGAGCACGTCATGAGCGAGCAGGTCGAACGACGCCTGCTCGAGATGCTCGACCACCCCACCGAGTCGCCCTACGGCAACCCGATCCCCGGGCTCGACGAGCTCGGCGACTCGCCGGCAGGGCGGTTCCTCGACGGCGTCGTGTCGCTGCCGGCGGCGCTCGCCGCCTCGCCCGACGGCGTCACGGCCGTCGTGCGACGCCTCGCCGAGCCCGTCCAGTTCGAGCCCGAGCTGCTCCAGCAGCTCTTCGACGCCGGGGTCACCCCTGGGGGGTCCGTGCGGCTCAGCTCGGCGGGGACCTACGTCTTCGTGCAGGTCGAGGGCCGCGAGGAGGGCCTCGAGCTGCCGGTGGAGGTCGCGGCGCACATCTACGTCGCGGCCTGAGTCGTGAGGCGAGCGGGGCGCCCGCTCCTCCGGGCCTCCTGACCCTCCCCGTGCCGCGCCTCGCAGTGCTCTCGGAGGGCCCTCACAGGAGTTACGCAATTGTGACGAAAGTCCTCCTGCAGGCTGATTTCCTGCAGGGTCTCGGGTACAGTTCCAGAGTCCCGCGGCCGAGAAGCCGGGTGCGGGATCCGTGGCAGGACGTCTCGTGCACCCGTCTCCTGCCGCTCATCACGCGACTGACGACACGGATGGGGCAGCTTCCCTAGGGCTGGCGAGACGCAGGAGACCTCTCTTGACCCGTACCCCTGACGAGGGCGCCATGGTGCGCTCCGCAGCCCCGATCGTTCCCGTGCCGACCGAGACCGGAGCCCCGAAGCCCGCCCTCGACCGCGCCCTGCCGACCCGTTCCTCGCTGCGCCTCGCCGCCGAGCTCGAGGCCGCGCAGCGGTCGAAGGCCACGAAGCGGCCCCTGCGCGGCGTCGCGACCGCGGCCGTCATGACCGTCACGGCGGGCCTGTTCGGCACCCTGGCGCTCCCGGCCTTCGCGTCGACGCCCGGTGAGGGCGACGCGGCCGCGACCACCGCGCTCACGCAGATCCGCACGAGCGAGGCCCAGGACCTCGCGGTCGGCGACGTGACCGGCGCCGACGCCACGCGCGACGGCTACGGTGCCACCTCGCAGGCCACGCTCGACGCGGCCGCCGCCGCCGAGGCACAGCGCGTCGCCGACGAGGAGGCGGCTCGGGCGACCGCCGCCGCCGAGGCGCAGCGCGCGGCGAACGCCGAGCAGTTCTCGAGCTACACCGGCCCCACCGCGAAGGACTACGCCGCCTCGACGACCACGGCGGCACCCGCGCCGGCCGCTGGCGCCCAGTCGTCGGTCTTCGCCACGGCACAGCAGTACATCGGCACCCCCTACGTCTTCGGCGGCGCGACCCCGGCGGGCTTCGACTGCTCCGGCTTCGTCATGTTCGTCATGGCGCAGCACGGCGTCTCGCTGCCCCACTCGGTCACCGGCCAGGACCGCCTCGGCACCCCGATCAGCGCCGCCGAGGCGCGCCCCGGCGACGTCGTCATCTTCAACGACGGCTCGCACAACGGCTTCTACGCCGGCAACGGCCAGATCCTCGACGCGCCGAAGCCCGGCGACTCGGTCCGCCAGCGGGCGATCTGGTCGAGCGCCGTGCACTACGTGCGCTTCTAGGGAGCGCACCGCACCCGAGGTCCTGCCGACGAGGCCCCCGCTCACCAGCGGGGGCCTCGTCGCGTCCCGCGACCCACGCACGAGGCGGGCAGGAGGCGCGGGCGGGGCCGCCCCGCGCCTCCTGCCCGGTGAACGGCGTGTGAAGGAGCTGCACGGCCCTATGCAGGGCGCGGCGCGAGGGTTAGCCTGAGGCCACTCGGAGCACCACCGAGACGAGGAGCGTCAGTGAACGAGTCGAGCGTCGTCCGCACCACGGGCAGGCTCTCGCACGACTTCATACGACACCCCGCAGCACGACCCTGAGCACCGACCACTCCTGTGGCGGTGCTCTTCTCGTCTGCGGACCTCCCCTCCCCGCGGCGCCCCGAGCGCAGCTAGGCCCCCTGGAAGCCGTCCAGGGGCGACCGGAGGGATCCCCGTGCGCACACTCGTCCTCAACGCCGGCTTCGAGCCGCTCGCCGTCGTCTCCGACCGGCGGGCCCTCGTGCTCGTCCTCGCCCAGAAGGCGACCGTCGTCGCCGCCGACCCCGACGACCCGGTCCGCGGCACCGCCGCCGCGTGGGACCGCCCGTCCGTGATCGTCCTCACCCGCTACGTGCGGATCCCGCACACCCGGTCGATCCCCGTGTCGCGCCGGGGCGTGCTGCGCCGCGACGCCCACCGCTGCGCCTACTGCGGCCGTTCGGCGTCGACCATCGACCACGTGCAGCCGCGGTCGCGCGGGGGAGCGGACTCGTGGGAGAACCTCGTCGCCGCGTGCCTGAGGTGCAACAACCTCAAGAGCGACCGCACGCCCGCCGAGATGGGCTGGTCGCTGCGCTGGACCCCCAAGGCGCCGCACGGCATCGGCTGGGTCGTGCGCGGCGTCGAGAGCCCCCTGGCCGACTGGGACCAGTACCTCGAAGCGGCGTAGCGGGCTGACGGGTCGGGTTCGGTAGACTCGGCGCGTCAGCCTCTGTAGCTCAATGGAAGAGCAGTTCCGTCCTAAGGAAAGGGTTGGGGGTTCGAGTCCCTCCAGGGGCACTTCCTCGCTGCGCTCGTCGCCCCCTGCAGGGCCTCGAACCCGCGACGCCCGAGATCGCTGGCGCGATCTCCCCGCCAGGGGCACTTCCTCGCTGCGCTCGTCGCCCCCTGCAGGGCCTCGAACCCGCGACGCCCGAGATCGCTGGCGCGATC
>NZ_BAAGVB010000003.1:0-43487 GCF_054781095.1 Frigoribacterium salinisoli | reverse complement strand
TCTCCCCGCCAGGGGCACTCCGGCCCGAGCTGACGGGCCGACGCCGTGGCTCAGGTCAGCGTGCCGCCGGCCCGTTGACGACGTCGCCGTCCCAGGAGAGGTCGTCGTCGGGTCCGACCTCGAAGGTCTCGAAGCGGGCGTCGCCGAGGATGCTGTCGACGAGCGAGCGGCTGCCGGCGATGATCGTCGAGTCCCAGTCGATCTCCGAGGCGAGCACCCAGGCGTGGTCCTCCGGCCACAGCAGCTGCATCGACTGGTGCCTGCTGTACCGCAGCCATCCGAGGCGCATGCTGAACCCCCAGTCGGGGTCGGAGAGCTCGTCGACGCTCGTCGTCGCGAGGACGCACTCCCGACCCGGGACCTGCAACTGCGCGGCGCTGACGAGCCGCTGCCCGCTGCCCCCTTCCCAGAAGCCGGCGACGAGGTCGTCAGGGGTCGTCGTCGCCGCACCGAGCAAGGGGACGAGTGCCGCCAGGACGACAGGGTCCAGCCAACCGATCGACGACCCGGGAGCGTACGGGTCGTGGACGTCGTGGAGGCGCCCCCACTGCACCAGCGGGTGCATGACGCGGCCCTGAGCGGCGGCGACGTCGGACCAGCGCTGCTCCCACCAGTCGTGCGGCGCGTCACGCCAGAGCGGGTGGAGCAGGCGCACGTAGGCCTCTGCTCCGTGCCCCGCCACCGACCCGACGCTGGTCAGCCCGTGGAGGCGCTCGAGCAGCCAACTGCCGCGCCCTACGTCGTCCGTCACCTGCACGACAGCAGCATGACAGGGAGACGACACGGGCGGTGCCGCGTTGCAGTCGAGGGAAGTGCAGGAGCGGGAAGGCAGACGTCTCGGTCGGGCGGGGCGGGGAGCGAGCCGGGCCCGAGCATGCAGGAGCCCACCACCCTCGCGCTCACCGGCGCCGACCGCGAGGCCTTCGTCGAGTGGGTTCTCACGCTGCCCGCGAACGGGTCGCGCCCGAGCAGCTCCGCCTCAGTGGAACGGGCAGCGCGACGGGCTCGCGCCCTTCCCCGCGGCGCGCACCCGGCCTCCTGAAGCCGGCTTGGTGGGCAGGCGTCGCCTGTTCACCTCGAGGCCGGCGTCGGCGATCTCGACGCGCGGGTCGCTGAGCGCGGCGACCGCGGCGGCGAGGCCCGCGATGGCGAGCTTCTCGCCGGGGCAGCGGTGGCCGTGCGCGGGGTCGCCCCCACCGTGCGGCACGAACGTGGCGATCGCCTCGTAGTCGTCGACGCCCACGAAGCGCTCGGGGTCGAACTCGCCCGCGCGCTCCCACGACTGGTCGTCGGTGTCGGTGCCCAGGATGTCGAGCACGAGGCGGTCGCCCTCGCCGAGCCGGTGGCCGTCGATCTCGAGGTCGCTGACGACCTTGCCGGGCAGGATCGGCACGAACGGCGCGGTGCGGCGGATCTCCTGGGCGAAGGCGACCGCGAGGGGGCCGTCGACGAGCGTGCCGCGCTCGGCGGTCTCGGCGGCGATGCGTGCGCGCCACTCGGGGCGGTCGTGCAGCTCCTTCGCGGCGAAGGCGACGAAGCGGGCCACGGCGATCATGGGGCGGATGCTGTTCTGCAGCTCGATGCCGGCCATCCGCGCCGGCAGCAGCTCGCCGTCGCGGTCGCGGTGCCAGGCCCACTCGGCGAGGGCCGTGCCCTCGGCGGCGTCGAGCGTGCCGAGGCGGACCGCCGCGACGAGCTGCTCGGTGTGGCGATCGCTCCACTGGCGGTTGACGACGGCGAGGAGGTACTCGGGCGAGTAGGGCACGCCGAAGCCGTCGACGATCTGGGCGAGCCGCGCGGCCCAGCGGGTCCTCGCGGCCCTCGTGCCGGGCAGGCCGGCCCAGCTCGTGCTGGCGCGCCCGAAGGCGCCGACGGCCGCGTCGTAGGCGGTGCGGTCGCCGCCCTCGACCCAGGCGTCGAGCTCGACGGCCCACTCGCGGTCGAACAGCGGCGTGAGTCGCGCGACCTGCTCGTCCTCGTAGGCGACGTCGAGGAAGGTCTGCTTGCGGTGCCGGTGGTCCTCGCCGTCGAGGCTGTGCACCGAACCGTTGCCGAAGAGGGTGCCCTGGACGATGCCGGGCATCGCTCCGTGGCGGGCGATGCGGTCGCCGTCGTAGAAGAGCTCGACGGCCTCGGCGCCGCGCACCAGCAGGGCGTCGTGCCCGAGCAGGCGGAACGGCACCGCGCGGGCGCCCTTCCGCGCCCGCCGCCAGAGGTGGGCGCCGAAGCCGTAGCCGCGCGTGAGCACCGCGGGCGCGTCGTCGCGCAGGAGCTTCCCGGCGGCCCGGATACGCGAGTCCTTGCCGGGGGTGACGGGGGCGTCGGTCGCGGGCGTCGTGGTCGAGGGGGAGGGCATGGCGCCATGCTGCCAGCCGGGTCCCACCGCCGTACAGGTGGGGCAGGAGGCGCGGTGCGCGGTGCGCGTCGCGGGCGGGCCGGGGCGCGCCTCCTGCTGGGAGGACGCCGGGAAGGCGTGCTCCCGCACGGGTACCGTCGACGCCTGCCTCCCCGGGGTTCCCCGGCCCCCGTTGTCCCCCAGCGGAGCAGCCCCGAGGGCTCACCCGACTCGTGCTGCGGGGAGGTGCGGCACCCCTGCGGCCCGAACCGCGGGGGTGCCACCACGACGTCGCCCGAACGACGACACTTGTCGTTAACAAGGAGGGCGTACCCTGAACGGCGAACCGGGTGGCTCGAGGGTCACCCGTGGCAGGGGTACAGGATTCGGGTCCTGTCCCTGCCGGGTGGGGCCGCCACGCCAGGGACGTGATGCCGGCCCCGCCCCCCTCGTCCCCGTTCGGGGGGTGCTCCCCGCCTGGGAATGTGCCCGGCCCCGCGCAGGGGCCCACCTCGTGACGTCTACTGGAGTCGTGCCGGACCGACGCCTTTCGGGAGGCGGAAGCGGGTCCTCGACTCCTCCGGCACGGTGACGGTGCCGCGCTCCCCGGAGCGCCGCCGCGCGATGGTGGGGCTCTGTCGTTCGGGCTGAGCCCTACCTGGCCCGGTCGTCCTGGGGCTGGTCGGCCCGTCCCGGGGCCAGGACCGCCTCGGCGACCGCGCGAGCCGTCGCGGTGCCGCTGTCGGCGTCGCGGAGCCGCATCGCGAGCGCTCCCGTGACGACGAGCGTGAGCTGCCCGGCGACGGCCGTCGCTCGCTCGTCGCCGACGAGGGGCTCGGCGAGCGCGCGGAGGCGGGCCCGCAGGGACGCCGACTCCGCGGCGAGGACCTCGGCCAGCTCAGGAGGCGCGTCGGCGTGCTCCGAGGCCGTCCCGAGGAACGCGCACCAGCGCGAGCCGGCCGGCCGCGAGCGGTACTCGTCGAGGGCGTCGAACACGGCCAGGACGCGGCCGCGGTCGTCGACGGCACGGTCGACGGCGCGGTCCCAGGTGGCCAGCCAGTCGCGCTGCCGGCGCTCGAGCGCGGCCGCCACGAGGGCCTCCTTCGTGGCGTAGCCCCGGTAGAGGGTCGCGGTGGAGACGCCGGCGCGGGCGAGGACGGCGTCGACGGGCGTCGCGGCGATGCCCCGCGTGAAGAAGAGCTCCTCGGCGGCGTCGAGCAGTCGCTGCTCGGTGCCTGGGCGGAGGGTCATGCCGACAGCCTAAGGTCATGGAAATGAAACGTACGTTTTCACTTTCGCGATCGTCCGGCCTGGTCCTGTCGGGCACGGCGCTGGTCGCCGTCACCTACGGCCTGGTCCGCCTCGCCTACGGTCTCTTCCTCCCGGACGTCCAGGCGGAGCTCGGGCTCGACGACGCCACCGCTGGGCTCGTCTCGTCGGGAGCGTCGGTGCTCTACTGCGCCGGCGCGCTCACGGGGTTCCTGCTCGCCGCCACGCGCCCGCGCCTCCTGGTCGTGCTCGCCGCGGTGACGGCGGGCGGCGGTGCGCTGGGCACGGCTCTCAGCGGCGGCGTCGCGAGCTTCGGCCTCGCCGCGGTCGTGAGCTCGGCCGGTGCCGGGCTCGCGTCGCCGGCGCTCGTCACGCTCGTCCACCGCGGGGTCGCGGCGCACCGCGAGGGTCGTGCGCAGGCGACCGTCAACTCGGGCACCGGCCCGGGGCTCGCGCTGGCCGGTCTGCTCGCGCTGGTGCTCCTGCCCGACTGGCGGACGGGCTGGGCGGTGGCGGCCCTGTCCGCGGCGGTCGCGGCCACGGCCGTGCTGCTGCTCGACCGGCACCCGTCCCGGCGCGCGTCCCGGCAGGAGGCGCGACCGGCTCCGTCCCGCCCGGCGCGCCCGACGCTCCCGTCGCGCACCTGGGCCCTGGCGCACCTCGTCGTCGTCGTCGCGGCCGGACTGCTCGGTGCCGGGAGCGCTGCCGTCTGGACATACGGCCGCACCCTGCTCGTCGCCGCCGGCACCAGCCCGACCGTGTCGGTCGTGGCCTGGATCGCCCTCGGCCTGGGCGGCGCGACGGTCGCCGTGACCGCCCGCTGGACCAGCGCCCTCCGACCCCGCGTCGCCTGGGCGGCGACCGCCGGGGCCGTGGCGCTCGCGACCCTGCTGCTCACCGTGGCCCCGGCGGTGCCGTCGCTCGCGCTCGCCGCCTGCGTGCTCTTCGGCTGGGGCTACACCGCCGCCACGGGTGCGCTCATCGCGTGGACGAACGACATCGACCCCGAGCAGGCGGCCCCGGGCACGTCGATGGCCTTCGTCGTGCTCGTGCTCGGTCAGGCCCTGGGAGCGGCGGGTGCCGGCGCCCTCGTCGGCGTCGCGGGGCTGCCGGCGACGTTCGTGGTCGCCGCGGCCGTGACGGCGGCAGGGGTCGCGGTCACCGCCCGGCGGCCGGGTCGCCCGCGGGCCTGACGGCCCCGGCCCGCGCCCCGGCCACGTCCGGCAGCCCGGCTCCGCTCACGCCTCGACGCGCGGCACCTCCGCCACGGCGACCTCGCCGTCGGCCCCCCGGATCTCGATCGCGGCGACGTGCTCCCGGGTGACCGCCGCGTTGAGGCGGCAGTCGACCTCGACCGTCGAGCCGAGGAACGCGCCCGACTCGTGCTCGCGGCCCTCGTCGTCGACGACCACGACGGAGAACGCGTCGCCCGGGGGCAGCCCGTCGACCGTGAGCACGGTCTCGGTGCCCCAGGTGTGCGCCACGAGGTCGGCGTCGAGCACCACGCCCGCGGGCACGCCCTCGAAGTCGATCGGCTCGACCGCGCCGAGGGTGCCCGGGGGGCCATCGACAGTGGCGTCGCGCGGCGCCGCCACCAGGGCCCCGGCCCCCGCGCCGACGACCAGGCACGCGGCGGCCGCGAGGACGCTCAGGAGGCGGCGCGGACGAGGGCGGGCGGCGGCGGGCGCGAGGGGCGTGACGGGGGCGAGCCGGGCCTCCTGCGCGACCGCGGCCTCCTGCGCGACCACGGCCTCCTGTGGGGCCCGTGCGTCCCGAGCGGCGTGGACCCGCCCCGGGGCCGCCTCGTCCGCCCCGATCGCGGCGACACGACGGCGGAGCTCGTCGCTGGGGGCCGCGTCGAGCCACGGGCCGGCAGCGGCCAGGGTCGAGGTCAGCCCGCCCAGCTCGGCGAGCTCCGCGTCGATCGTGGGGTCGGCAGCGCGCAGCCGGTCCAGCTCGGCGCGCTCGTCGGGCGTGAGGTCGTCGGCGAGCGCGGCGGCGAGCAGTTCGGCGCGGCGGTCAGGCGTGGGATCGGACATCGGTGGGTCCCCCTTCGTCGAGGTGGGTGCGGAGGGCCCGGAGGCCGTAGAAGACGCGGGTGCGCAGGGTCGCGACGGGCACCCCGGTGGCCTCGGCGTGCTCCTGGTAGCTGAGGCCGCGCAGGTGCACGGCGACGACGGCGGCGCGGTGCTCGTCGCTCAGCCGGGCGAGGCCCTCCGCCAGGTGCAGCCGTTCGAGCGGGTCGGCCACGTCGGCCTCCACCCCCTCGAGGGCGTCGTCGTGCTCGACGAGGCGGGGACCGCGCTGACGCGACCGCAGCGCGTCGAGGACCACGTGCCTCTGGATCGCGAACAACCAGGTCCGCTCGCTGCCGCGCGCCGCGTCGAACGTGGCACGGGCCCGCCACGCGCGGAGGAACGTCTCCTGCACGCAGTCCTCGGCGAGGGCGCGGTCGCGGAGGGCGTTCACGGCGAAGCCGAGCAGCGCCGAGCCGTGGGCGTCGAACGCGGCGGGGACGTCGAGCCCCGGCGGGGGCTGGGCGGGCGGCCCGTCGGGGGCGGGTCGGGGCGTGCTCATGGGGCTCCGCTCGGGTGCGGGACGCGTCGTGACGAGCGTCATCGGGCTCCTTCCCCACTGTACGGGGGCGTCGACGACGTCCTCGCCGGGGGTACGACGGGCCGGTCCGCGCCGTTCATCCGAACTCCTTCGTGCGGTCGATGAACGCGCCCGCCCCGGCCGTCGTACCTCCCTGCACGAGCGGTGCCCGACCGGGTGCCCGATGTCGAGAGGCGAACGATCATGACGAAGACCCGAGCCATCCGCACCCTGACCCTCGGCGGCGCCGCGACCGCCGCCGCCACCCTGCTGATCGCCGCCCCGGCGGCCGCCGAGACCGAGGTGCCCGAGCCCTCGTCGTTCACGAGCGCCTTCACGGTCATGGCCACGCCCGACCAGGTCATCGGCAGCGACGGCCAGGCCGCCCCCGGCGAGCCCGGCGCGACCGGCACCTTCGACTTCCGGATCGACAGCGACACCGAGGTGATATGCTACGACATCACCCTGAGCGGCGTGACCGGCGACTACCAGAGCCCCGCGAAGACCGCGACGCACATCCACGAGGCCGCCGCGGGCGAGGCCGGCCCGCCCCGCATCGCGTTCCCGGACCCCGTGGACCAGGGTGACGGCACGCGCACCAGCAGCGGCTGCCTGCAGGGCCCCTTCACCACGGGGGTCACGAACGACGCGGGTGCCGACACGGGCGAGGGCTTCACGCTGGCCCAGATCGAGGCCGACCCCGCCGCGTTCACGGGCGACTCGCACACGGCCTCGTTCGTGCCCGGGGTCGTCCGCGGCCAGCTCGCGCAGGTCCCCGTCGGCGGCGTCGCCACGGGTGCAGGAGGCGCGGCCCAGTCCGGTCCGGACGCCGGCCTCGCCCTCGGCGCCGGTGCCCTCGGCCTGACCGCCGCCGGTGCCGCCGCCTGGATCGTCGCCCGTCGTCGGGCCGCCCAGGAGTCCTGATCACCACCGCCCGGCGCACGGCCGGGGCGTCGCAGCCGCGACGCCCCGGCCGTGCCGTGCTGCTCGTGGCGGCCGTGCTGGCCGGCCCGAGCCTGCTCGTGGGCTGCGCGCCCGGCGCCGGCGCCGACGACGCGACCGGGCCCGGCGCGGCCGCGACGTCCGCGCCGGGGCCGGGCGGGCCTCCTGCACCCACGGCTCCCGCTCCGGCGCCCTCGCCCGACGTGGCGCCGTCGCCGGTGCTCGCAGAGGGCGTCGCGCCTGCCCGGGTCGACGTGCCCGCCATCGGGCTCTCGGAACCGCTCATCGGCCTCGGCCTCGACGCCGAGGGAGCGATGGAGGTGCCCGTCGACGCCGACGACGTCGGTTGGTTCGCCGGGGGCGGGCGCCCCGGCGGGCGCGGGCCGACCGTGATCGCCGGCCACGTGGACTCGACGACGGGCCCCGCCGTGTTCTTCCGGCTGCGCGAGCTCGTCGTCGGCGACGAGGTCACCGTCACCGACGTCGAGGGCGGTGCCGTGCGGTACGCGGTCACCGAGGTGCTCGACGTGCCCAAGGCGGAGTTCCCGACGGCACGGGTGTTCGGCGCGCAGCCGACCGACCGGCTGCGGCTCGTCACCTGCGGCGGGGCCTTCGACCGCTCCTCGGGCCACTACGAGGAGAACCGGGTCGTGTTCGCCGAGCCCGTCGCGTGACCCGCGGCGCGGGACCCCCGGTCAGGTGACACGTGCTGCTTAGGGTGGGCCCGTGACCAGACGACGACCCAGCAGGGCGGTCCGACGCAGGCGCGCAGCGGTCGGCCTCGTCGCGGTCGTCGCCGTCGCCGTCGGCCTCGGCGTCGCCGCCGGACGGGACGACGCGCCATCGCCCGTCGAGGCCGTCCGGGCGATCGTGTCGCCCGAGGGCGACGGCGGGGAGCGCTGCTCGGTGCCCGTGCTGACCCAGGGCTGGACGGCAGGGCAGCTGCACCTCGACGTGCGCTCGGTGGCCTCCGGCGACCGGCTCGGCGGAGTCCGGGCCGACGAGCCCGCCCCGACCGGCAGCACCCTCAAGCTGCTCACCGCGGCCGCCGCCGTCGAGTCGCTCGGGCCCACCGCGACCCTCTCGACGCGCGTCGTCCAGGGGGGAGAGCCCGGCACGGTCGTCGTCGTCGGCGGGGGAGACCCCACGCTCAGCCGGCTGCCCACCGGCCAGGAGTCCGTGTACCCGGACGCGCCCCACCTCGACGCGCTCGCGGAGCAGGTGCTCGCCGCCCGCGCCGCCGACCCCGCGCTCGCGGGGGTGCCCGTCACGACGCTGCAGGTCGACGTCGGCCTCTTCGACGGGCCGGTCTGGCTCGACGGCTGGTCGGACTCGGCCCGCACGAGCGGCTCCGTCCCCAACATCACCGCGCTCATGGTCGACGGCGACCGCGACGACGCCACCGAGCCCTACTCGCGACGCAGCGAGGGAGCCGTCACGCGGGCGGCGACGGCCCTCGCCCCGCTGCTCGGCACCGCCGTCGCCGTCGACCCCGATCTCGTCACCGCCCCCGCCGGCGCCGACGTGCTCGGCGAGGTGCGCTCGGCACCCGTGTCGACGCTCGTCGAGCACCTGCTGACCCACTCGGACAACGCGCTCGCCGAGGCGCTCGGGCGGCACGTGGCGATCGCCGAAGGGGGTGGCGCGGGTGCTGGTGCGGGTGCGGGTGCCGACGGGGGTGCGGGTGCCGGTGCGGGTGCCAAGGCCGGGGCCGGGGCCGGTGCGGGTGCGGGTGCTGGTGCCGGGTTCGCCGATGTCGGCGACGGGTTCGGTGCGGCCCTGCGGCACCTCGAGCTGCCCGCCGACGGGGCCGTCGTCGCCGACGCCTCCGGCCTGAGCAGTGCCGACGCCCTGCCCGCCACGACCCTGAGCCAGCTGCTCGTCGAGGTGGCCCGTCGCGAGCACGACCTCGGCGTCGTCGACGACGGGCTCGCCGTCGCCGGACGCACCGGGACCCTCGCCGAGGACGGCCGCTTCGTCGACGACCACCCGGAGGCCGTCGGCGCGATCCGCGGCAAGACCGGCACCCTCGACGACATGGTCGGCCTGGCGGCCATCGCCGAGCCCGACGACGGCCGGACCATCACCTTCACGATCTGGGCCGAGGGCCTCGACCCGGCCGTCGCCACCACCGACGACGCGCGGCGCCAGGTCGACGCGCTCGCGGCCGACCTGCTCGCCTGCGGGGCCGGCGTCAACGGCTGACCCCGCGCCTCCTGCCCTGCCCGCGCGCCTCCTAGCCCGCATCCGGCGCGCGTTCCTGCCCCGCGCCTCCTGCCCGCTGCTGCACCGCAGCGCGTCGCCGGCACCGCGGCACGTCCGAACGTGCCGCGGTGTCGGCGACGTACCGCGGTGCCGTTCTCGCACGACGGTGCGGACGTTCGCACCGTCGTACGAGAAGAGCGCCGCGCTACGGCCGCGCCGCACGCAGAGCGGCGCCGTCCATCACGCCCAGAAGGTATCTTGATGTCGAGAGACCTGCGCGGGTAGCGTGGGTCCCGCACGCACGCAGGGCGACACGAGGGAGTACCAGCCGTCATGGCCAAGATCATCTACACGCTCACCGACGAGGCGCCGATGCTGGCGACCCACTCCTTCCTGCCGATCGTGCAGGCGTACGCGCGCACCGCGGGGATCGACGTCGAGACCCGCGACATCTCGCTCGCCGGTCGCCTCCTCGCGCAGTTCCCCGAGCGGCTCCGCGACGACCAGCGCGTCGGCGACGCCCTCGCCGAGCTCGGCGACCTCGCGACGACGCCCGAGGCCAACATCATCAAGCTGCCGAACATCTCGGCCTCGATCCCGCAGCTCAAGGCCGCGATCGCCGAGCTGCAGGCGCAGGGCCACGACCTGCCCGACTACCCCGACGAGCCCCGGACCGACGAGGAGCGCGACGCGCGCGCCCGCTACGACCGCGTCAAGGGCAGCGCCGTGAACCCGGTGCTGCGCGAGGGCAACTCCGACCGCCGCGCACCCCAGTCGGTGAAGGCCTTCGCCCGCAAGAACCCGCACCGCATGGGTGCCTGGTCGTCCGAGTCGAAGAGCTCGGTCGCGACGATGGGCGTCGACGACTTCCGCTCGAACGAGAAGACCGTCGTCCTGCCCGCCGACGACACGCTGCGCATCGAGCTGGTCGCCGCCGACGGCTCCACGCGGGTGCTGCGCGAGTCGATCCCGGTGCTCGCCGGCGAGGTCGTCGACGCCACCGTGCTGCGGGTCGCGGCGCTCCGCGAGTTCCTCACCGCCCAGATCGCCCGGGCCGAGGCCGAGGGCGTCCTCTTCTCGGTGCACCTCAAGGCCACGATGATGAAGGTCAGCGACCCGATCATCTTCGGGCACGTGATCCGTGCCTACTTCCCGGACGTGTTCGAGCGCTACGGCGCCGACCTGGCCGCCGCGGGGCTCAACCCGAACGACGGGCTGGGCTCGATCCTCCGGGGCCTCGACGACGTCGCCGCCGGCGCCGAGATCCGTGCCGCGTTCGAGCAGCGCCTCGCCGACGGGCCCGACATGGCCATGGTCGACAGCGACCGCGGCATCACCAACCTGCACGTGCCCAGCGACGTCATCGTCGACGCGTCCATGCCGGCGATGATCCGCTCCTCGGGCCACATGTGGGGCGCCGACGGTGCCGAGCACGACGCCCTCGCGGTGATCCCCGACTCCAGCTACGCCGGCATCTACCAGGTCGTCATCGCCGACTGCCGCGTCAACGGCGCCTTCGACCCCGCCACCATGGGCTCGGTGCCCAACGTCGGCCTCATGGCGCAGAAGGCCGAGGAGTACGGCTCGCACGACAAGACCTTCGAGGTCCCGGCCGACGGCACGGTGCGCGTGGTCGACTCGTCGGGCACCGCCCTGCTCGAGCACGAGGTCTCGGCCGGCGACATCTGGCGCGCCTGCCAGACGAAGGACGTCGCGGTCCGCGACTGGGTTAAGCTCGCCGTGACCCGGGCCCGCGCCACCGGCACCCCCGCCGTCTTCTGGCTCGACGACAGCCGCTCGCACGACGCGGCGCTGATCGGGCTCGTGCAGCGCTACCTGGCCGAGCACGACACCGACGGCCTGCAGATCGAGGTGCTCTCGCCCGAGGACGCCATGCGCTTCTCGCTCGAGCGCATCCGCCGCGGAGAGGACACCATCTCGGTCACCGGCAACGTGCTGCGCGACTACCTCACCGACCTGTTCCCGATCATGGAGCTCGGCACGAGCGCCAAGATGCTCTCGGTCGTGCCCCTGCTCGGCGGCGGTGGCCTCTTCGAGACCGGCGCCGGCGGTTCTGCGCCCAAGCACGTGCAGCAGTTCCTCGAGGACGACTACCTGCGCTGGGACAGCCTTGGCGAGTTCCTCGCGCTCGCCGTGAGCCTCGAGCACCTGTCGACCGTCACCGGCAACGCCCGTGCGAAGGTGCTCGCCGACGCGCTCGACCGGGCGACCGGCCGTTACCTCGACGAGGACAAGTCGCCCGGCCGCGGCCCCGGCACCCTCGACACGCGCGGCAGCCACTTCTACGTCGCCCAGTACTGGGCCGACGAGCTGTCGCGCCAGACGGACGACGCCGAGCTCGCCCGGGCGTTCGCGGCCCCGGCCGCGACCCTCCACGAGCAGGAGGACGCGATCGTCGCCGAGCTCCTCGCCCCCCAGGGCCAGGGCGTCGACCTGGGCGGCTACTACCGCCCCGACACGGCGGCGCTGAGCCACGTGATGCGCCCGTCGAGCACGCTCAACGAGCTGCTCGCCTCGCTCTAGGCAGGGCGACGACCACAGGAGGCGCGGTGCCGGCGGGCACCGCGCCTCCTGCCGTCCGCGGGGCCGGCTCCGTCAGCTGCGCCCGTACGTCAGCCGCCGCAGCAGCTGCTCGGCGGGGCCCGGCCGTCCGGCCCGGTCCAGCAGGACGGCGACGACGACCGTGACGAGCCAGACGCCGACCGCGACGAGGCTCACCTGGAGCGTCCCCGCGCCGACGCCGAGGCCGAGCGCCCACGGTGCGAGCAGGGGCACGAACAGGACCGACTGCAGCAGGTAGCAGGTGAGCGAGCGCTGCCCGACGGCGGCGAGGGCGCGGACGACGGGGCCGGGGGGCGTGGCGGGGGAGGGTGCGCCTCCTGCCGCGGGCGCATCGGCGCGGGCGCGCTCGCGGTGCGCGACGAACCAGCCCACGAGGCCGAACGTGGCGAGGGCGCCGGCGACGCCCGTCGTGCCGTGCAGCACGCCCAGCAGGTAGGCGGCCCAGCCGGGCGGCTGCCACGCCTGCACGGCCGCGAGCACGAGCGGCAGGGCTCCGACGACGCTCACGGGCAGGCCGACGAGCACGAGGCGGCGGAAGAGCGCCACGTGCTCCGTCGGGCGCTCGAGCACCTGGCGGCGCCCGAGCAGCGTGCCGATCGCGGCCAGCGAGAGGAACGTCGCGACGTTGAACGGCGACCCCACGACGAGCAGCACGAGGGCCAGCAGGCGGAACACGAGGGCCCCGCCGGCGGTGGTCGTGTCGATGCCGGGCAGCTCGGTGGCGGCGGTTCCCGCGGCGAGCCCGTCGGCGCCGCTCGCGAGCACGAACACGAGGGCGAGCGACCAGCCGAGCACGGCCCAGGTGCGGTCGCGCGCGGCGAAGAGCAGGGCGAGGACGACGCCGAGGCAGCCGTAGCTGAACAGCACGTCGCCCTCGAAGAGCAGCACGATGTGCACGGCCCCGAAGACCGCGATCCAGAGGCTCCGGCGCAGCAGGAGGGCCCGGGCGCGGGCGGCGGGGACGCCGCGCCCGGCCTGGCGCCGCAGGAGCACCGTGAAGCCGTAGGCGAAGATGATCGTGAACAGCGGGAACGCCCGGTTGTCGACGAAGAGGCCCACGAGGACGTCGGCGACGTGGTCGCCCGCGCTGCCGTCGACCGGGCGGCCGAGCGGCCCGGTGGCGCGGCCGCTGATGTAGTAGACGGCGTTGGCGAGGGCGATGCCGAGCAGGGCGATGCCGCGCGCCAGGTCGGGGGCGAGCATCCGCTCGCCGGAGGGCACGGGCCCGCTCCACGCAGCAGTCGCGGGCCGGGCGGGCGGGACGGGTGCGGCAGGCAGGGTCACGGCCCCAGGCTAGGCAGCGGGACGGGTGCGCCGGCACCGTCGCGCGGGGGAGGGGGACGTCTGTCGTCCTCCCGGTCAGGCGTCGTCCACGGCGTCACCCATTGCTTCGACGCCCGCCAGGGCGTACCGTGCTCGCGTGAGCACCTCCGCCCTCCTCAGCGCCGCCCGTGCGCGTCGGGAGGTCGTAGACGCCCCGCGCGTCGACTGCAGGTAGTCGCCCTCTCCCGGTGACCCGCCACGCCCGTGGCAGGTCGCGCCTCCGGTGCCCGACCACCGACGCCCGTCCGCAGCGCGACGGTTCGCGTCGCGGTCCCCGCCGGAGCCCTTCCTCGAGAACCCGCCCGGGCAGCTCGCCGCGCCGACGTGCGCGGCCGCCCGGGCACGACCGAACGGTGACGCCCGTGCTCCCCTTGTCCGAGAAGACCCTCCGCTCCTCCTTCGTGAACGCGAGCCGCAAGGAGGTCTCCGACCTCACCCTGCCCCCGGGCTTCGACGCCCTCGACTGGGACGCCCTCGAGTTCGTCGGCTGGCGCGACCCGAAGCTCGCCCGGCGCGCGTACGTCGTCGTGCCGGTCGGCGAGCGCGTCGTCGGCGTCCTGCTGCGGCAGGCCGAGGCCTCGCCGCGCACCCGGGCACAGTGGACGTGGTGCCAGGACGTCCGGCTGCCCGTCGACGTCGTGTTCTTCAGCGCCAAGCGCGCCGGGGCCGCGGGACGCAACGGCGACACGGTCGGCACCCTGGTGTGCTCCGGGTTCGAGTGCTCGGCCCACGCGCACGTGACGCCGCCGGAGGCGTACCTCGGCCACGACGTGGAGGCCACCCGCCAGGCACGGGTGGCCGCCCTGCGCGAGCGGGCGGCCGGGTTCGCGACGCGGGTCGCGGGCACGGCCTGACCGGCGGGCCCGCTCCCTGGTGGCGACCGCGCCCCGCCGCTACGGTGGCGCCATGACGACGACGGTGCCGTTCCCCTCTCCTGGACCCCTCGACCTGCGGGCGGCCCCGCCCCTGCGCTGGGGCGTGGTCGGCACGGGCGAGATCGCGGGCGACTTCACCGACGCGCTGCACGCCCACACGGCGCAGCGCGTCGTCGCGGTCGCCTCGCGCACCACCGAGCGGGCCGAGGCGTTCGGCCGCGCGCACGGTGCCGAGCTCGCCTTCACCGACCCGCACGCGATGGCCGCCGAGGTCGACGTGGTCTACGTCGCGACCCCGCACAGTCGGCACCACGACGACGCGCTCGCCGCGATCACGGCGGGCACGCCGGTGCTCGTCGAGAAGCCGATGGGGCTGTCGGCCGCCCAGACGGAGGCGGTCGCCGCGGCGGCCCGCGAGCACGGCGTGCTCGCCGCCGAGGCGATGTGGACGCGCTACCTGCCGCAGTCCCGCGTGCTCGCCGCGCTGCTCGAGGCCGGCGACCTGGGCACCGTCCGCCTCGCCGACGCGGCCGTCGGCTGGCAGGCCGACCTCGGCGCGGGCGGCAGGATGCTCGACCCGGCCCTCGGGGGAGGCGCGCTCCTCGACGCGGGCGTCTACGCCTTCTGGTTCGCGCAGTTCGCGATCGGTCGGCCGCTGTCGGTCGACGCGCGCGGCACGATGCGTCCCGACGGCGTCGACCTCGAGGCGGCGGCCGTGCTGACCGGGGCAGGAGGCGCGCTCGCGACGGCCGCCACGAGCCTCCTGACCACGACCGACGGGCTGGCCTCGATCTCGGGGGACCGCGGCGTCGTGCGCTTCACCGAGCACATGGTCTTCCCGGCGTCGTTCACGCTCACGCGCGGCGGCAGCACGGCGACCTGGCAGGACCCGACCGGGCTGCGCGGTCGCGAGGGCCTCGCCCACGAGGGGGCGGCGATCGCGGCGCTCGTGGCCGAGGGGCGCACGGACTCGCCCGTGCACGGGCTCGACGACTCGATCGCGCTGGCGCGCACGCTCGACGCGGTGCGGGACGGGTTGACGGTCGCCTGAGCGGTCGGCGGTCCTGCGGGGGACCGCCCGCACCCTGCCTCGCGGGCGGGGCCGGCCCGGGCGTCCGCGGAGGCCCGGCGGCGACGGAGACGCCCGGGCAGCGGGCCAGGGCCAGGAGGAGGGCCTCAGCCGTTCGGTGCGACGAGCACCTTCGCGTGGCGCGTGCGCCCGCCGTCGAGCTCCTCGAGCAGGGCGGGCAGCTCGTCGAGGCCGATGGTGCCCGTGACGAGGGGCGCCGCGTCGACCGAGCCGTCCGCGAGGGCGCGCATGGCGCCGACGAAGTCGGAGTGGGTGTACGCGAGGCTGCCGACGACCGTCAGCTCTCGGCTCTGCCAGTCGCCGTACGAGACCTCGGAGCGGGTCATGGGGTAGCCGAGCAGGGCGAGGGTGCCGCCGCGGCGCACGAGCTCGGCGCTCGACTGGAAGAGGCCCGCGGCCCCCGTGCACTCGTAGAGCACGTCGGCTCCGAGGCCGTCGGTGAGCTCGAGCACCCGCGCTCGGAAGGCGTCGCCGGGCTCGTGCACCTCGGTGAAGCCGAGCTCGCGCGCGGTGCCCCGTCGCGACTCCGACGGCTCGACGACCACGACGGCCCCCGCGCCGGCGTGCCGGGCGTGCTGCGCGGTCAGGAGGCCGATCGGGCCGGCACCCTGCACGACCACGACGTCGCCGAGGCGCTGACCGGCCCGGCGCACGGCGTGGAAGGTCACGGCGGTAGGCTCGACGAGGCCCGCCTGCTCGTCGGTGAGGTCGTCGAGCGCGCGCTGCACGCGGCGTTCGGCGACGGTGACGTGCTCGGCGAACGCGCCGTGCGAGGGGGCGCCGTCGGAGACGCCGTTCGCTTCGGCGAAGGCGGTGTCGCAGTGGTCGGGGTGCCCGGCGCGGCACATCGCGCAGGTGCCGCAGGGCGGTCCGACGCTCGCGACGACGCGATCGCCCACGGCGACGGTCGTCACGGACGCGCCGGCAGCGACGACGGTGCCGGTCCACTCGTGGCCGAACACGGCCGGCGGGATGAGTCCGCCCGATGCCCAGCCGTGCGTGTCGGTGGCGCAGACCCCGGTGTACCGCACGCGCACGACGACCTGGCCGTCGCCGGGCGGGTCGAGCGGTGAGTCCGAGAACGAGACCGAGCGCTCGGCGTCGACGAGGGCGGAACGGGTGCGGGCGGGGAGCGCGGTCATGCCCCCAGGATAAGCCCTGGGCAACAGGTGTCGCCCGGATGCAGGGGTCGACGGGCGCACGGGCGGGTCCGTCGCGCCCGGGCGTCCGTGCTCGCCCGGAGGTGCCGCGCACGCCCGCCCGTCGAGGCCGCCGGGGGTCTGCGGCTCCAGCAGTCGCTCGGCCACGAGCGGTCGCCCGGCCCCCTGCCTAGGCTGGCCCGATGGACGACCTCACCCCGTGCGACAGGGACCGCCTCACCCGGTACGACAGGGACGGCCTCGTGTTCGAGGTCACCGACTCCGGCCCCGCCGACGGCGAGGTGGTCGTGCTGCTGCACGGCTTCCCCGCGACGCGGGCGAGCTGGCGCGACGTGCTGCCGCGGCTGGAGGACGCCGGGCTGCGCTGCCTGGTGCCGCTGCAGCGCGGCTACTCGGTGCGGGCACGTCCCCGTGGTCGACGCCCCTACCGGTCGACCGAGCTCGTCGCTGACGTCGTCGCCCTGCTCGACGCGGCCGGCGTCGAGCGCGCGCACGTCGTCGGGCACGACTGGGGCGGCCTCGTCGCGTGGAAGCTCGCGGCCGAGCACCCCGACCGCGTGGCGACCCTGACTGTGCTGTCGACGCCGCACCCGGCGGCACTGACGGCCTCGCTGACGTCGTCGCTGCAGGCGCTGCGCTCCTGGTACATGGGCTTCTTCCAGCTGCCGCTGCTGCCCGAGGCGCTGCTGCGGCGTCGGCTGGCACCCGTGCTGCAGCGGATGGGCCTGCCCGCCGAGCGCGCGGAGGAGTACGCGGCCGCGATGCGCGCCTCGGGTGCCCTCACCGGCGCGATCGCGTGGTACCGGGCCCTGTGGCTGCCGGCAGGAGGTTCGCGCCCGTCGCTCGCGACCGGTCGCGTGACCGTGCCCACCCGCTACCTCTGGGGGCGGCACGACACGGCGCTGGGCCGCCGCGCCGCCGAGCTCACGGCACGCCAGGTGTCGGGGCCGTACCGCTTCGTCGAGCTCGACGAGGGCCACTGGCTGCCGGAGGTCGCCCCGCGCGTCGTCGCGGAGGCCGTGCTCGCCGCCGTGCGCGGAGCTGTCGGTCCCTGACGCGCGGTCGGATCCGGCGGCGACGCTCGGCCCGGGGCCGCCGAGCTGGCGGACCCGGGCCGGGCGTCGGGTCGGGTCGTCAGCGCTCGTCGGGCACCACGGAGACGTCGCCCGTGCTGAAGTCCTCCTCGAGCTGCTCGAGCGACCGGCCGTTCGTCTCGGGGACCTTCGTCGCCGCGAAGAGCAGTGAGGCGGCGTTGAGCACCGCGAAGAGGAAGAACGTGCTGGAGATGCCCACGCCCGCGACGAGGACCGGGAAGGACAGGCTCACCGCGAAGTTGGTCAGCCAGAGGATCAGCACGGTCAGGCCCATGCCGACGCCGCGGAGCCTGAGCGGGAAGATCTCGCTGAGCATGAGCCAGACGAGGGGGCCGATGGTGCCCTGCATGGTGCCGACGAAGCCGATGACGAAGACGAGCACGACCACGGCGCGCGTCGTGCCCTCGGGGACGAGCAGGGACGACAGGCCGATGAGCAGGTGGAACAGCGTGACGCCGGCGAAGCCCGCCATGAGCATCGTGCGTCGACCGATCGTGTTGATGACGCGCAGCGCGACGAGCATCGCCGCGACCGCGACGACGCCCGACCCGACGTTGGCGATGAGGGCGCCCTGCTGCGAGAAGCCGGACTCCTGGAGCACCTGGGTGCCGTAGTACATGATCGAGTTGATGCCGGTCAGCTGCTGCGCCACGGCGAGGCCGATGCCGACGCCCAGGAGCTTGCGCAGCCACGGCTCGGCGACGAGGTCGGCGAGCGTGGCGGAGCGCGTCTCGGCCTCCTGGTGCGCCAGTGCGCGGACCTCGGCCATCTCGGCCCTGGCCCGCTCGGGGTCGCGGACCTGCTCCAGCACGGCGAGGGCGTCGGCCTCGCGCCCCTGGGCGAGCAGCCAGCGCGGGCTCTCGGGCACGCGCGTCATGCCGATGAAGAGCGCGACGGCGGGCAGCGCGGCCACGGCGAGCATGGCGCGCCACACGTCGTCGTGCTCGCCCCAGACGGTGCCGATGACCGCGTTGATCGTGAACGCGGCGAGCTGCCCGGCGACGATGGCGAGCTCGTTGCGGCTGACGACGCCGCCGCGGCGCTCCGTGGGGGCGAGCTCGGCGAGGAACACCGGCACCGTGACGCTCGCGCCGCCGACGGCGAGGCCGAGGACGGACCTCGACGCCGTGAGGAACTCCCAGGACGGTGCCACGACGCACGCGAGCGTGGCGACGAGGAACAGGACCGCCAGGGCGCTGATGGTGCGCCTGCGCCCGAGGGCGTCGGAGATGCGGCCCGTCGTGAAGGCACCGAGCGCGGCCCCGACGAGGATCGCGGAGACCATGACGCCCTCGGTCACGGGCGTGAGGCCGAGGTCGTCCTGCAGGGAGTCGAGGGCGCCGTTGACCACGCCCGTGTCGTAGCCGAAGAGCAGGCCGCCGAAGGTGGCGACGACGGCGATGACGCCGAGCCGCTTCGAGTGCGGTCCGCGCGTGAGCGGCGGAAGGGCCGCCCTCGTGCCGTCGCCGGGGGTGGGTGTGACCACGGTTCCTCCCTCGGTCCCTGCCCGGACGGGGAGAGGACCGTCGACCATCACAGCAGACCGGGGACCCTTGTGCTCACCGCCGGGTGTCGCCTACTGTCGCTCCTGACCCCAGCGGTCGAAGCGCATCGACGAGGAGCCCGGCTGCTCGGGTGCGACCGTTCGCCCGGCCTCCGCAGGCCCGCGATCGAAACGCTTCGATACGCGAGCCCGCCCCGAAAGGCCCCCGATGTCGATGATGACCTCACCCTCCCGCGACCTCCCCGCCGGCACGACGTTCCCCTGGATCGCCGACGGGCTCGCCCTCGGCGGCGACTGGTCGCCCGAGCAGTGGCCGGAGGAGACCTGGGTCGAGGACGTCGCGCTCATGCGCCGGGCCGGCGTCAACAGCATCAACCTCGCCGTGTTCTCGTGGGGCCTCCTCGAGGTGGCCGACGGCGAGTTCGACTTCGGCTGGCTGGACCGCGTCATGGACCTGCTCGCCGACGCGGGCATCGGCGTGAACCTGGCGACGCCGACCGCGGCGCCGCCGATCTGGCTGTGGCGGGCGCACCCCGAGATCGGCCGCGTCGACGACCGCGGCGTACGGGCCTCACAGGGCGGCCGCCTCGGCTGGTCACCGCACTCGCCGGTGTTCCGCCGCTACGCGCTGCGCCTCGTCGAGACCATGGCCGCGCGCTACGCCGCGCACCCCGCCCTGCGCCTCTGGCACGTCAGCAACGAGCTCGGCAACGAGAACCACCACTGCTGGAGCGACGAGGCCTCCGCCGCCTTCGCGCGCTGGCTCGAGGCCCGCCACGGCACCGTCGAGGCGATGGAGCAGCACTGGGGCTCGGCCTTCTGGGGCCACCGGTACACCTCGTTCGACCAGGTGCAGGTGCCGCGCTGGACGGGCACCAGCCACAACCCCGGGCTGCTGCTCGACTTCGAGCGGTTCAGCAGCGACGCGCTGCTCGACCACCACCGGGCCGAGCGCGAGGTGCTGCGCCGGGTCACGCCCGGCGTGCCCGTCACGACGAACTTCATGGTGCAGAACCACCCCGGCGTGCACGACTACGCCGGTTGGGCCCGCGAGGTCGACCTCGTCGCCAACGACCACTACACGATCGCCGCGGACCCCGAGCGCTGGGGGGAGCTGTCGTTCAGCGCCGACCGGGTGCGCGGCATGAGCGGAGGGCAGCCCTGGCTGCTCATCGAGCACTCGACCTCGGCCGTCAACTGGCAGCCGCGCAACCGCGCGAAGTCGCCCGGCGAGATGATCCGGAACAGCCTCGCCCACGTGGCCCGCGGCGCCGACGGCACGCTGTTCTTCCAGTGGCGGCAGTCGACGGCCGGCAGCGAGCAGCACCACTCGTCGGCGGTGCCCCACGCGGGTCCCGACACGAAGGTGTTCCGCGAGGTCGAGCAGCTGGGCGCGCTGCTGCAGGGCCTCTCCGAGGTGCGGGGCTCGACGGTCGAGCGGGCGCGCGTGGCGATCCTCTTCAGCGAGGTCAGCGCCGCTGCGATGGCCTCGAGCAACCTGCCGAGCGTCGACCTCCGCGCGCTCGACCAGCCCCTGGCGTTCCACCGCGCCCTCACCCGGCTCGGCGTCGCGGTCGACGTCGTCGCCCCCACCGCCGACCTCACGGGCTACGAGCTCGTCGTCGTCGCGACCACGTACCTGCTCGAGCCGGAGGCTGCGGCCGGCCTCGACGCCGTCGTCGCGGCGGGCGGCACCGTCGTCGTCACGCCGTTCTCGGGCATCGTCGACGTGCACGGCCGGGTGCTCGAGGGCGGCTACCCCGGTGCCCTGCGCGAGCTGCTCGGGGTCCGGGTCGAGGAGGTGTTCCCCCTGCTCGAGGGCGCGACCGTCGCCCTGTCGAACGGGTGGCGCGGCGAGGTCTGGACCGAGCTCGGTGCGCCCCGTGCCTGGGGCGGCACGGGCGAGGCGCGCGTCACGGCGAGCTACGCCGACGGCCAGCTCGCCGGGGAGCCCGCCCTGTACCGTCGCGACGTCGAGGGCGGCGGCAGCGCCCTCTACCTCTCGACGCACCTCGACGCCCCCTCGCTCGCGGCGTTCGTCGACGAGCTCGTCGCCGAGCGCGGCCTCGCCCCGGTCGCCGAGGGCGACGCCGGGCTCGAGCGCGTGCGCCGGACCTCGGGCGACGCCTCCTGGCTCTTCGCGATCAACCACGCCGACGAGCCGCAGCGCGTCGTCGTGACCGGCACCGACCTCGTCACCGGGCAGGAGGCGGCGGGCGAGCTCGTCGTCCCGGCCGGCGGCGTCGCGGTCGTCCGCGAGCGGACCCCCTGACCCGTCCGCGCCTCCTGCCCCCGTCAGCACCACCGAACCAGCTGCGTCGCCCGTCCGGGCGTCGGCCACCCGCGTCGAAGGAGATGCCGTGAGACCACGTACGACGAGGACGGTCGCGCTCGCGACCGTCGTGCTGGCGGGGGCCGCGCTCAGCGGTTGCGCGCCGGCGGGGGACGACGGCGTCGTCACCCTCGAGTTCTGGGGCTGGGGGACCGGGCAGAAGGAGCAGGTCGCGGCCTTCGAGGCCGCCCACCCCGACATCCGCATCAGGCACACCGACGCGGGTGGCGGCGACGACTCGGCCGCCAAGCTGCTCACCTCGAGCCGGGCCGGCAACGCCCCCGACGTCGCCCTGGTGGAGTACACGACCCTGCCGGCGCTCATCGTCGCCGACGTGCCCCTCGAGATCACCGACCTGGTGGCCGACGCCGACGACGCCTTCACCGAGGGCACCTGGGCGCAGACCACGTTCGGCGACGTCGTCTACGGGGTGCCGCAGGACGCGGCGCCCATGGTCTACACCTACCGGACCGACGTGCTCGCCGAGACCGGTCAGCAGGTCCCCACCACCTGGCAGGAGTTCGGCGACGTCGCCCGCGCCGTGCACGAGCAACGGCCCGACACGGTCGTCGCGTCGATGCCGGGCGGCGAGCTGCCGTTCTACGCGGGGGTCGCCGCGCAGGCGGGCGCCGAGTGGTGGTCCGTCGACGACGGCGTCTGGACCATCGGCATCGCCGACGAACGGTCGCTCGAGGTGGCCGACTTCTTCGAGCAGCTCGCCGACGAGGGCGTGGTCGACACCGACCCCCTGCTCTCGCCCGAGTACAACAAGCGCGTCGCCGAGGGCACCATCGCGGGCTGGACCGCCGGCATCTGGGCGCCCAGCGTGCTCGCCGGCGTCGCGCCCGGCACGAGCGGCTCGTGGGCGATGGCCCCGCTGCCGCAGTGGACCCCGGGCGACGAGGCCGTCCCGTTCCAGGGCGGCTCGGCGATGATCGTCACGAAGGGCAGCGAGCACCCCGAGGCCGCGGCCGAGTTCGCGACCTGGATGAACGCCGGCCCGGAGGGCAGCGCGTCGCTCATCGAGGACCGCCTCACCTACCCGGCGTCGATCGTCGGACAGGAGATCGCCGAGACCGGCACGCCACCGTCGCTCATGCCGCAGCAGGCCGATTTCTGGGAGGTCGCCGCCGACGTCTCGCGCGAGGTCGTGCCCGTCACGTGGGGCCCGAACGTGTCGCTGGCGAAGACGGTCTTCACGGACGAGCTCAACGCTGCGATCTCGGCGGGCACCCCCTGGCGCGACGCGTTCGTCGCCACGCAGGAGGTCGTGGTCGCGGACATGGAGAAGGTCGGCTACGAGGTGGTGACCGTTGACTGAGACGACGCTCCGCCCCGAGGCGACGCACCCCGTGACCGCGGGCCGCGCCCCGCGTGCGGCCTCCCGCCGGCGCGTGCCGCTCGCCCCGTACCTGTTCGTGGCGCCCGCCGTGGTGCTCTTCGTGGCGTTCCTGCTCCTGCCGCTGCTCTACACGGTCTGGTCGAGCCTGCGGGCGTACCGCATCGAGCTCGGCACCTCGGTGCTGGGCGTGCGCGTCGACCGCTTCGTCGGGTTCGAGAACTACGTCGCCGTGCTGCAGGACGCCGAGCTGCTCGCCAGCTTCGGCCGGCTCGCGGTCTACGGCCTCCTCGCGGTGCCGCTCACGCTCGGCCTGGCTCTGCTCTTCGCGCTGCTGCTCGACGTGCCGGCGGTGCGCGCGAAGCGCTTCTCGCGCACCGCGATCTTCGTCCCCTACGCGGTGCCCGGCGTGACCGCCGCCCTCCTCTGGGGCTTCCTGTACCTGCCGAGCACGAGCCCGTTCTCGTACGTGACGACGGAGCTCGGCTGGGGGCCCGTGCCGTTCCTCGAGGGCGACGGCCTCTTCGGTTCGCTGGCCAACATCGCCGTCTGGGGCGGCGTCGGCTTCAACATGATCATCATCTACACGTCGCTGCGCGGGATCCCCGCCGACATCTACGAGTCGGCGCGCCTCGACGGCGCCAGCGAGCTGCAGATCGCACTGCGGATCAAGGTGCCGCTCGTCGTGCCGGCGCTCGTGCTCACGGGCGTCTTCGCCCTCATCGGCACGCTGCAGCTCTACGGCGAGCCGAACACGCTGCGTCCCCTGACCACCGACATCACCCAGAGCTGGGCCCCCCTCATGACGATCTACCGTGACGCGTTCCTCACCGACGACCTGCCCGCCGCGGCGGCCTCGTCGACCGTCCTCGCGCTCGGGACGGTGCTGCTCTCGGCGCTCGTGCTGGGCATCGCGAACCGCCGCCGCGCGGGAGCGGCCTCGTGACCGCCGTCGGCACGGCAGCCGCGCGGCGGCCCGCGATCGGCAGCCCCGGTGACCCGGGGCGCGCCGCGGCGCGCCCCGTCGGTCGTCGCTCGGCCGGGAAGGTCCTGCCCACGGTCGTGCTGCTCGTCGGCGCGCTCTACTGCCTGGTGCCCGTCGCCTGGGTGTTCCTCGCCGCGTCGAAGTCACCGGCCGAGCTGTTCACGACGTTCTCGTTCGCACCCGGCACGGGCCTCGCCGGCAACCTCGGCGACCTCGTCACCTACGAGGGCGGACGCTACGGGGCCTGGGCGGCGAACTCGCTGCTCTACGCGGGCGTCGGCGGCCTGCTGTCGACCCTCGTCTCGACGATGGCGGGCTACGCGCTCGCCAAGTTCACCTTCCCGGGGCGCGACGCGATCTTCTTCATGATCCTGGCCGGCGTGCTCGTCCCGGGCATCACGCTCGCGATCCCGCAGTACGTCCTGCTCAGCGAGGTCGGCCTCGCCGGCGGTCCGCTCTCGGTGCTGCTGCCGATCATCATCAGCCCGTTCGGCATCTACCTGTCCCGCGTCTTCGCGCAGTCGGCCGTGCCCCAGGAGCTGCTCGAGGCGTCCCGGCTCGACGGTGCGGGCGAGTGGCGCACCTTCCGCCACGTCGTGCTGCCGATCATGGTGCCGGGCATGGTGACGGTGTTCCTGTTGCAGTTCGTCGGCATCTGGAACAACTTCCTGCTGCCGTTCGTCATGCTCTCGGACGAGTCGGACTTCCCGCTCACGGTCGGTCTCTTCACCCTGCTCGCCAAGGGGTCGGGCGCTCCCGCGCTGTACTCGCTCGCCATCACGGGTGCGGCGGTGTCGATCGTGCCGCTGGTGCTGCTCGTGCTGTTCCTGCAGCGCTTCTGGCGGCTCGACCTCATCTCGGGCGGCCTCAAGGGCTGAGCGCGTGGGCAGGGCGGTGCCGGGGCCGTCCCGGCGCCGCCCGCTAGCATGGCCGACATGCGGCGACGGGCGAGGGGCGGGGGCCGCTCGTGAGCACCGTGGTGGTCGTCGACGACGAGGCGCTCATCCGCAGCAGCCTCGAGCTCATCCTGCACGCCACCGACGACCTCCGCGTCGTCGCGACGGCGTCGGGGGCCGAGGCCGTCGACGTGGTGGCCGAGCACCGGCCCGACGTCGTGCTGCTCGACGTGCGGATGCCCGACCGCGACGGGCTCGCGGTGCTGGCGGAGCTCGTGGCGCTCCCCGTGCCTCCTGCCGTCGCCATGCTCACGACCTTCGACGCCGACGAGTACCTGGGCACGGCGATCGCCGGCGGCGCCGCCGGGTTCCTGCTCAAGGACACCCACCCCGAACAGCTCGTGCAGTACGTCCGCACGCTGGCGGCGGGCGGCACCGTGCTCGCCCCCGGTCTCTCGCGCCGGCTCCTGGGCACGCCCGACCGCGCCGGCGAGCGCACCGCCGCCGAGCTCGTCGACCGGCTCTCGCCGCGCGAGGTCGACGTGCTCCGCCTGCTCGCGACCGGCGCCACCAACGTCGAGATCGCACCCGTGCTGCACGTCGCCCCGGGCACCGTCAAGGACGCCGTCAGCTCGCTGCTGCGCAAGCTCGAGGTCGCGACGCGCGTCGAGGCCGCGCTCGTCGCGGAGCGCTCCGGCCTGCTGGACGCGCGGGCGTGAGCGACCTCGTCGAGGGCCGCCCCCGGCGCACGCGCTGGTGGCTGGTGGTCGACCTGGCGCTGGTCGTCGCGGCGCTCGCCGACGCGGTGGACGACCCGGCGGCGACGGCGCTGCAGGTCGGGCTCGGCGTGCTCGCGGCCGTCGCCCTGCTGGCACGCCGTCGCGTGCCCCTCGTGGCCCTCGCCGTCACGCTGCCCGGGCTCGCCGTCGGCACGGCCCTGCTCGCGGCGATCGTCGCCCTGGCGACCGTGGGCGAGCGGGTGCCGTCCCGCCGCCTGCTCACCGCGGCCGGGCTGGTCGTGCTGACCGTGTACGCCGTCGGCAGCGCCCCGCCCTCCGCGCCGCGGGCGGTGCTGGTCACGGTCGTGTACGGCCTGCTCTACGTCGGCGGTCCGCTCGCGCTCGGCCTGCTGCTGCGCACCCGCACCGAGCTGCACGACCGCCTGCGCCAGCTCGCGGCCGTCCGCGAGCACGATCGCCGGCAGGCGGCGGAGGTGGCGCTCGCCCGCGAGCGTGCCGTGCTGGCGCGCGAGATGCACGACGTGGTGTCGCACCAGGTGAGCCTCGTCGCGGTCCGGGCCGGGGCCCTGCAGGTGTCGTCGTCGGACCCGGAGGCGCGCGTCGCGGCCGACGAGATCCGTCGCCTGGGCGTGCAGACCCTCGTCGAGCTGCGGTCGATGGTGGCCGTGCTCCGGGCGTCCGGCGGCAGCACCTCCGGCGGCAGCGCGGCGGGGCTCGCGCCGCAGCCGGGCCTCGCCGACCTGACGGGCCTGCTCGACGGCAGCGGGATCGCCGTCGAACGGGACGTGCACCTGCCCGACGACCTGCCGGCCGCCGTGCAGCGCGCCGTCCACCGCTTCGTGCAGGAGGCCCTCACGAACGCCCGCAAGCACGCCCCGGGTGCCTCGGTGCACCTCCGCGCCCGCGTCGCCGAGGGCACGGTGCGGGTCGAGGTCGTGACGGGTGCGGGCACGGGACCCGGGCCGGACCTGCCCGGGAGCGGGCTGGGGCTGCTCGGCCTGCGGGAGCGCGCCGAGCTGCTCGGCGGCTCCGTCGAGGCCGTGCTCGAGCAGGACGGCACGCACAGGCTCACGATGCTGCTGCCCGTCGGGGCGCGCCCGTCGAGCGGGTGACGCGGCTCAGTTGATGCAGCGCTGCTCGGCGTAGCTGGTGCCACCGCGCTCGGGTGCCTCGGTGGCCGGCTGCTCGGGAGCGGCCGGGGCGGGCGCCGGCGCGGCGTCGCCGCCCGCCGGCGTGCCGTCGTCGGGCGCCGTCGGGCCAGGGGCGACCGGCACGGTCACCCCGTCGGTGCCGAGCACGAGGGTGACGCCGGTCGCGTCGGCCTGCTCGACGGGGGTCGCACCGGGCACGGCCTCCGCGACGGCCTTGGCCCGGGCCTCCTGACCCGGAGCGTAGGTCACGGTCGTCCTCGAGGTGGTCAGGGCGTCGCCCGGCGCGGCCGTGGCGAACCCGAGGGCCTGCAGGGCGGCCGTGCCCGCGGTCGCGCCGCCGACGGTGCCGGCTCCGTTGAGCACCTGCACGGAGACGTCCGCGGGGGCCGCGGCGGACGCCTCCAGGTACCGGTCGGAGGGGCCGATGAGATCGGAGACGAACGCGGGCATGGCGGCGTGGTCGACCTCGACGATCGACAGCGGGCGGCCGCCGACGGTGATCGTCGGCGTGCCCGTGATGGGGATCGTCGCCGACCGGATCTCGCTGGGCCGGAGGTCGCGCACCTGTCGCGCCAGGCGGAGGAAGTCCAGGCCGGCGTCGGTCTCGAGCGACCCGCTCACCGCGTCGAGGACCGTGCCGAGCTTGGCCGGGTTGAGGAGCGTGCCCGCGGAGAGCAGGCGCTCCGCCTCGGCCGTGAGGAAGTACTGCTGGCGCACCTGGCGGTCGAGGTCGCCGCGCGGCAGGCCGTGCCGCTGCCGCACGAAGGCCAGCGACTGCCGGGCGTCGAGGGTGGACTCGCCCGCGGGCAGGTCGAGGCCGCTCCAGCGGTCCTGGACGGGGGCGGTGAGGCACACGTCGACCGGGCCGAGGGCCTGCACCACGTCGTAGAACCCGAGCAGGGAGACGCGCACGTAGTGGTCGACGGTGAGGCCGGTGAGGTCCTGGACCGTCGAGATGAGCAGCTGGGCGCCACCGCTGGGGCCCCCGTCGCGCTGACCGTAGGCGAAGGCGGCGTTGAGCTTGTCGCGCCCGTGCCCGGGGATGTCGACGTACGAGTCGCGGGGCAGCGAGATCATCGTCGCCGACCGGCCGTCGGCCGCGACGTGCAGCACGATCATGGTGTCGGTGTTCGTCGCGCCGCCGTCGTCCTCGGTGCCGAGCTGCGCGAGCACCTCGGGCGAGGCGCCGTCGGGGCGGTGGTCGTCGCCGACCAGCAGGATGTTCATGGCCTCGCCGTCGACGTCGTCGTCGGCCGTGCCGGACGCGCTCGGCAGCGGCAGCGCGTCGATGCGCGTGACCCCGGAGTCGAACCGGTGCCAGCTGTAGGCGGCGTAGCCCGCGGGCAGCACGAGCAGCATCGTGAGCACGCCCGCGAGCGCCGGCAGCACGGCGCCGCGGCGGGGACGCCTGCCCGCGTGCCGCGGGGCGTGGGGCACGCGGTCGCGGTGGCGGGCGACGGTGCGCTCGTGGCGGTCGGCAGCGGGCGGGGGCGGGGTGGCGTCGGTCACGGCAGGTGCGAGTCGTTCCTGGTCGGGGGAGGGGCGGACTCACCAGCCCACCGGCTCGGGCTCCGTGCCGCCACCCCCGACCGGCTGCCACCGGTCGCCGATCGGCGGGGGCTCGTGTCAGGAGTCGCCGGCGTGGCTGACGCGCGTGCCCGCGGTCCGCATGTGGTCGCGCATGGCCCGTTCGGCGGCCTCGGGGTCACGGGCCGCGATGGCCTCGAAGACGGCGAGGTGCTCCTCGTAGGCGGCGCGGGCCTGGTCCTCGGAGCGCAGGCCGCGCTCGACCCAGACGCGGAGCAACGAGCGCACGTTCTGCAGGAGGTCGCGGAGGACGACGTTGCCGGCGCTCACGGCGATCTGCAGGTGGAACCGCACGTCGGCGTCGACGAAGCGCGTGATGTCGGTGAGCGAGTCGCGCATGACGGCCACGTGCCCGCGGAGCACCTCGACGTCGTCGTCGCCGATGCGCAGCGCGGCCAGGGCCGCCGCCTGCACCTCGAGGCCGGAGCGCACCTCGATGAGCTCGTCGGTGCGCGTCGCCGTGAGCATGAGGCCCCAGCTCAGGGTGGTGGGCAGCAGCTCGGAGGTGGAGTCGCGCAGGTAGGTGCCCGAACCGGGACGGACCGTGACGATGCCGAGGATCTCGAGGGCCGCGAGGGCCTCGCGGACGGCGGAGCGGCCGACGCCGAGGGAGTCGGCGAGCTGGCGTTCCGGGGGAAGGCGGGAGCCGGGGGGCAGGTCGCCCGCGGTGAGCAGCGCGATGAGCTGCTTGACGACCTCGCCGACCGCGGTGCCGCGCGGGACGGCCTCGAGCTCGAGGCTGAGGGCGGGGTCGTCTGAGGCGAAGGCGGGCACGGAGGGAGCCTACCGAGGGCGGGGGACAGACCCGTCCTGACCGTACCCCGATCAATTGGTCAACCGGTTTGACAATCCGGCGCAACGCGGCCCATACTGACCGAGCCGCTCGACATCCGTCGTCGTCCAGCGCGCATCTCACAACGTCGTCAGAGCAGAAGGAGTCGATGTGGACGCCACCACGACACCGCGGGTGCAGTCACCCGTCGAGAAGTCCGCCATCCGGAAGGTCGCCGTCCGGCTCGTGCCGTTCGTCGCGTTGATGTTCTTCATCAACTACCTCGACCGCACCGCCATCGGCTTCGCCGCCCCCAACGGCATGGAGCGCGACCTCGCCCTCTCGGCCGCCCAGTTCGGGTTCGCCTCGGGCGTGTTCTTCATCGGCTACATCCTGCTCGAGGTGCCCTCGAACCTCGCGCTGCACAAGTTCGGCGCCCGCAAGTGGCTGGCCCGCATCATGGTGACCTGGGGCATCGTGGCCCTGCTCTTCACGTGGGTGCAGAACTTCGAGCAGCTCGTCGTGCTGCGGTTCCTGCTCGGCGTCATGGAGGCAGGCTTCTTCCCCGGCGCGATCCTCTTCCTCAGCCTCTGGGTGCCCGCCGCCCACCGCAGCAAGATCCTCGCGCTCTTCTACCTGGCGCAGCCGCTGACCACCGTCTTCGGTGCCCCGCTCGCCGGTTGGCTCATCAGCCACGACGGGTTCTTCTTCGGCCTCGAGGGCTGGCGCTTCATGTTCTTCGGCGTCGCCGTGCCCGCGATCATCGTGGGCGTCATCGCCTGGTTCTACCTCAAGGACAAGCCCTCCGACGCGAAGTGGCTGACCAAGGAGGAGCAGGAGTGGCTCACGGGCGCCCTGGCCCGCGAGGCCTCGACGAAGACGGGCGCCGTCTCGACCGAGGGCAAGCACCCCAGCATCCGCATCGTGTTCACGAACGGCCGCGTCTGGATGCTGAGCTTCGTCTACTTCGGCTTCATCTACGGCCTCTACGCGCTCGCGTTCTTCCTGCCGACGATCATCGGCGGCTTCGAGGAGCAGTACGGCACGTCCTTCAGCGTCACCGAGAAGGGCTTCATCACGGCCATCCCGTACGTGCCCGCCGCGATCGCCCTGTACCTCTGGTCGCGTGACGCCACGCGTCGCGGCCTGCGCACCTGGCACATCGTGGTCCCCGCCCTCGTCGGTGCCGTGAGCATCCCGCTCGCCCTCTACGCAGGTTCGCCGGCCGCCACCATCGCGGTCATCGCGGTCACCGCCATGGCGATCTTCGCCGCCCTGCCCAACTTCTGGACCCTGCCCACGCAGTTCCTCACCGGCATGGCCGCGGCAGCGGGCATCGCGCTCATCAACACGGTCGGCAACCTGGCCGGCTTCAGCGCCCCGTACATCACGGGTGCGGTCAGCGACTGGACCGGGGGCTACGAGGTCCCGATGTTCATCGTGGGCGGCTTCATGCTCCTGTCGGCCGTGCTCATGGTCGTGCTCAGCCGCATGCCGAAGCCCGAGGGGGCCCTGACGCCCCAGGAGGCAGCGGACCTGTCCGCCACCGCCGGGCTCGACTGACCCCCGCCCCCGGCCGCCCACCAGCAGCAGCACCAGCCCTGGAGCAGACATGACCCGCCTCTTCAACGCCCCGAGCGACTTCGCCGACGAGATGATCGACGGCTTCGTCGCCGCCAACCAGCGCTGGGTGCGGCGCGTGCACGGCGGCGTCGTGCGCGCCACGCGCTCGCGTCCCGGCACGGTCGCCCTCGTCGTGGGCGGTGGCTCCGGCCACTACCCGGCCTTCGGCGGCCTGGTGGGGCAGGGGCTCGCCCACGGCGCGGCCCTCGGCAACCTCTTCGCCTCGCCCTCGTGGCAGCAGGTGCGGTCGGTGGCCCGGGCCGCGTCGAGCGGCGGCGGCGTGCTGCTGAGCTACGGCAACTACGCCGGCGACGTGCTGAACTTCGACGCCGCGCAGGCGAAGCTCGTCGCCGAGGGCATCGAGACGCGGACGGTCCGCGTGACCGACGACATCTCGAGCGCCCCCGTCGCCGAGCGGTCGCGCCGCCGCGGGATCGCGGGCGACCTCACGGTCTTCAAGACGGCGGCCGCCGCCGCCGAGGAGGGCGCCCCGCTCGACGAGGTGGTCCGCCTCGCCGAGCGGGCGAACGACCGCACGCGGAGCTTCGGCGTCGCGTTCTCGGGCTGCTCGCTGCCCGGGGCGGACGAGCCGCTGTTCACGGTGCCGGAGGGGCGCATGGCCGTGGGCATGGGCATCCACGGCGAGCCCGGCATCGGCGAGGCCGACGTGCCGACCGCCGACGGCCTGGCCGAGCTGTTCGTGTCGTCGCTGCTCGCCGAGCTGCCCGACGACGTCGCCGAGGCCCGGGGCCAGCGCGTCGCCGTGCTGCTCAACGGCCTGGGCTCGGTGAAGTACGAGGAGCTCTTCGTCGTCTACGCGAAGGTCGACGCGCTGCTGCGCGAGGCCGGCGTCGAGGTCGTCGAGCCCGAGGTCGGCGAACTGGTCACGAGCTTCGACATGGCGGGCGCCTCGCTCACCCTGTTCTGGCTCGACGACGAGCTCGAGCGACTCTGGTCGGCCCCCGTCGACGCCCCCGCCTACAAGAAGGGCAGCGTCGACGCGGCCGACCGGCTCGACGACGCGGCGCTCGAGGCGCTCGTCGCCGACGACGTGCCCGAGGCGTCGCAGGAGTCGCGCGACGCGGCCCGCCTCGTCGCCACCGCCCTCGAGACGGTCCTGGCCACGATCGAGCAGCACGCCGACGAGCTCGGCCGCATCGACGCGGTCGCCGGGGACGGTGACCACGGCATCGGCATGCTCCGCGGCGCGACCGCGGCCGTCGCCGCCGCGCAGGAGGTGCTCGCGCTCGGCGCGGGTGCCGGCACCCTGCTCGACCGTGCGGGCGACGCCTGGTCCGACCGGGCCGGCGGCACCTCGGGCGCGCTCTGGGGCTCGGCCCTGGCCGCGCTCGGTGCGGCCGTCACCGACGACGCGGCACCCACCCGGTCGTCCGTGGCCCGGGGCGTCGCCGCCGCGAAGGACGCGATCCTCGAGTTCGGCGCCGCCGTGGGCGACAAGACCATGGTCGACGTGCTCGTGCCGTTCAGCGACGTGCTCGGCGCCGCCGTCGGGCGCGGAGACGACCTGCCGACCGCGTGGTCGGAGGCCGCCGCTGCCGCGAGCTCCGCCGCCGCCGCGACCGCGGACCTCCTGCCGCGGATGGGGCGCGCGCGCCCCCACGCCGAGAAGAGCCTCGGCACCCCCGACGCCGGCGCGACGTCGCTCGGCCTCATCGTCACGGCCGTGGGCGGCGTGCTCGCCGCGCCCCGCGCCTCCTGACCCACCTCCCGCACACCCACGAAGGGCACCACCATGGCTGACCAGCTGCGCATCGTCGTCGGATCGGACGACGCCGGGTTCGACTACAAGGAGATCCTCAAGGCCGACCTCGAGGCGAACGGGATCGTCGCGAGCGTCGTCGACGTCGGGGTCGACGCCGACGGGCACACCGCCTACCCGCACGTCGCGGTCGACGCCGCGCGCATGGTCGCCGCCGGCGAGGCCGACCGCGCGATCCTGATCTGCGGCACCGGCCTCGGCGTCGCGATCGCGGCGAACAAGGTCCCCGGCGTCCGTGCGGTCACCGCGCACGACTCGTTCTCGGTCGAGCGCGCCGTGCTCTCGAACGACGCTCAGGTGCTGTGCATGGGCCAGCGCGTCATCGGCGTCGAGCTCATGCGCCGCCTGGCGAAGGAGTACCTCACCTACCGCTTCGACACGAGCAGCGCCTCGGCCGAGAAGGTCGCCGCGATCTGCGAGTACGACGGGTCGAGCGCCCCGGTCGGCCTCGACTCCTGACATGACGACGCCCGCCGCCGTCCCCCGGTTCACCATCGGGGTGAGCCTCAAGACGTACTTCACGCACGCGCGCACGATCGCGTGGGCGACCGAGCTCGCGGCCCTCGCCGAGCGGCACCCCGCCGTGCGGCGCGGCGTCGTCGAGCTGTTCGCCGTGCCGACGTTCCCCTCGCTCGTGCCCGTGCGCGAGGCGCTGGCCGGGGGCCCGGTGCGACTGGGCGCGCAGGACGTCGCGACCGACGACGCGGGCGCGTTCACCGGCGAGGTGAGCGCCGTCGAGCTCGCCGAGATCGGCGTCACGCTCGCCGAGATCGGCCACGCCGAGCGCAGGAGGCTCTACGCCGAGGACGACGCGATGGTCGCCGCGAAGACGGCCGCCGCCCTCCGGAACGGCCTGACGCCGCTGCTCTGCGTCGGCGAGTCCGAGCGGGCGCCCGTCGGCGTCGCCGCCCTCGAGGTGGCCGACCAGGTCGAGTGCGCCCTCGTCGAGGCGCAGGCCGCGGGGACCGTCGGGCCGCTGCTCGTCGCCTACGAGCCCGTCTGGGCGATCGGGGCCGCCGAGCCCGCACCCGTCGAGCACATCGCGGGCGTCGTCACGGCGCTCGAGGCGCACCTCGCCGACCTGCCCGGCCTCCGGGGCAGCCGCGTGATCTACGGCGGCAGCGCCGGACCCGGCCTGCTCACCGCCCTCGGCGGCAGCGTCGGCGGGTTGTTCCTCGGGCGCTTCGCGCACGACGTCGCCGCCGTCGAGCTGATCCTCGACGAGGCGCTCGCGCTCGTCGACGGCGACGCCGGTGCCGCCACGGACGGCGACGCCGACGCGTCGACGGAGGTGGCGCCGTGATCGGCCTCAGCACCTACGCGTACTTCTGGCGCATGTCCGATCGCGTGCCCGCGCCGATGTCGCTCGACGACGTGCTCCGCGACACGGCCGCCCAGGGCCTCCGCCTCGTCCAGATCTGCGACCACGCACCGCTCGCCGGGTACTCGGACGAGCAGCTCGTGACGTTGCGCGCCCTCGCCGACGAGCTCGGCCTCACGATCGAGCTCGGCACGCGGGGCACCGCCCCGGCGGTGCTGCGTCGGTACCTCGAGCTCGCGGTCGCCCTGCGCGCCCCGCTCGTCCGCAGCATGTGGACGGCCGGCGACGACCGGCCCGACGCCGCCGAGACCGAGCGCCGCCTGCGCGAGGTCGTGCCCGAGTACGAGGCGGCGGGCGTCACGCTCGCGCTCGAGACCTACGAGCAGGTGTCGTCGGCGGACCTCGTCGACGTCGTGCGCGCCGTGGGCAGCGACCGGCTGGGCATCGTGCTCGACCCCGCCAACACGGTCGCCCGCCTCGAGCACCCGGACGACGTCACGGCGCGCTGCGCCCCCTACGTCGCCAACTGGCACGTCAAGGACTTCGCGTTCTCGCGCAAGGACGGCTGGGTCGGCTTCGCGCTCACCAGCACGCCGCTGGGGGAGGGCCTGCTCGACCTCGACGGGATCGCCGCCGCCCTCGCCGCCGCCGACAACCCCCACGTCGCCCGCGACGGCGGCGTGCACCGGGTCGTCGAGCACTGGCTGCCCTGGCAGGACGACGCCGCGACCACCACCCGGCTCGAGGCCGCGTGGACCACTTCGACCATCGACCACCTCAGGAGGAAGAACCATGACTGACACCCTCGACACCACGACCGCGGCCGTCACCCACGCCGACGGCCAGGGCTCGGCCGACGTCCGCGTCGCCGTGATCGGCGCCGGCGGCAAGATGGGCCAGCGCGTCTCGAACAACCTCGCCAAGAGCTCGTACACCGCGCTCTACAGCGAGGCGTCGCCCGCGGGCGTCGAGCTCATCGAGTCGCTCGGCCGCACCGTCACCCCCACCGACGAGGCCGTGGCCGACGCCGACGTGGTCATCCTCGCGGTGCCGGACGTGGTGCTCGGCACGGTGAGCGAGCAGGTCGTCCCCGCCATGAAGACCGGCGCGATCATCCTCACCCTCGACCCGGCGGCCGCCTACGCGGGCCTCCTGGCCGACCGCGAGGACATCCACTACGCGGTGGCGCACCCCTGCCACCCGTCGGTGTTCCTCGAGCGCACCACGAAGGAGGAGTGGGCCGACACGTTCGGCGGCGTCGCGGCGCCGCAGGAGGTCGTCGCCGCGCTCGAGGGCGTGGCCGAGGACTCGCCCGTGCGCGAGCTCGCGACCCAGGTCATCAGCACCATCTACGCGCCCGTGATCGCGGTGCACTACGTGACCGTGAAGCAGCTCGCCGTGCTCGAGCCCACGCTCGTCGAGACGATGGCCTGCATGATCGGCGCGTTCCTCAAGGAGGCCCTGGAGGAGACCGTCGACGGCGTCGGCGTGCCCTACGAGGCCGCCCGCGCCATGCTCTACGGCCACACCTGGATCGCGCTCACCAACGGCCTGCGCGGCTCGAACCCCTTCTCGGACGCCTGCCACATCGCCATGGACTACGGCCGCGAGTCCATCGTCAAGGACGACTGGAAGAAGATCTTCGACGACAGCCAGCTCGACTCGGTCATCGCGCGCATGCTCAAGATCGACGCCGTGCGTCGCTGATCCCGCCGTACCGCGCAGGAGGCGCGGGTCACGTCCTCGACGCGGCCCGCGCCTCCTGCGCGTCCGGCGGCGGCCCGGAGCGGCACCGCGCGCGGGGTACGGTGACGCCATGACCCGACCCCTCCGCGCGGCCCGGGCACCCGTCGTCGCGCTCGCCGCCGCCGTGCTCCTCGGGGCGACGGCCTGCACGCCGCTGCCCGCCTCCCGCGCCTCGGACGACCCGGACGCCCCCACGGGCGACCCGACGTTCTCGGTGGTGGGCTACGCCGAGTGGTCGACGACCGAGGCCCAGCTCGACGCGAGCGCGTCGGCGCTGACGTCGGTCGTCGTCGACGGCGTCAACGTGGCGGCCGACGGGCGCACGGTCAGCGCTCCGTCGCAGGAGGCGCTCACCCTGCTCGCCCGGGCGCACGACCGCGGGGAGCGCGCCGAGCTGCTCGTCGGCAACTTCGACGAGGAGCTCGGCGACTTCTCGCCGGCGATCACGGACGCCCTGCTCGGCTCCGGGGCGAACGTCGACCACGTGGTGGAGCAGCTCGTCGCCGAGGTGGAGCGGCACGGGTGGGACGGCGTCACCGTCGACCTCGAGAGCCTCACCGGCGCCCACCCCGACGGGCTGACGACGCTCGTGTCGCGGCTGGGCGCGGCCCTCGACGATCGCCAGGACGTCTCCGTCTGCCTGATGGCGACGACGGGGTCGTACCTCGACCTCGGGTACGACCTGGCGGGCCTCGGTGCCGCCGCGGACCACGTGGTGCTCATGGCGTACGACCAGCACGGCCCCACCTGGAACGGGGTCGGACCGATCGGCGGGACGCCCTGGGTCGAGGCGACGCTGGCCCCCCTGCGGGAGGCCGTCCCGGCGTCGACGATCCAGCTCGGCGTCGCCGGCTACGGGTACACCTGGCCCGCGGAGGGCACGGGCGAGCAGGTCTCGGTCGAGGTCGCGCGCACGATGGTCGCCGACGCGGGCGCCGACGCGACCTGGGACGACGAGCAGCAGGAGTGGCACGCGACCCTGCCCGACGGCACCGAGACGTGGTGGTCCGACCGGCGCTCGTACGAGGCGCGCCTCGGGCTGGCGCGCGAGGCCGGCCTGGGCGGCGTCGCCGTCTGGTCGCTCTCGCTGGCGGACCCGCTCACGCACTGACCGCCTAGGAGGCGTCGGTCGCGTCCTCGACGCGGCCCGCGCCTCCTGCGTCGCGCGGTCAGAGCACCGCGCTGGCCGCGAGGGCCACGATCGCCAGCAGGGCGACGAGCGCGGTGACCTTGCGCAGCCGACCGAAGGTCGTGCGGCGGGGGACCTCGTCGAGGTCGTCGTCGGCGTCGCGGAGCTCCGGCGGGAGGGCGGCCCGGGCGCGCTCGCGGCGGGCCAGGAGGTCGCGCTCGCGCTGGTCGTGCAGCTCGCGCTCGCGCCGGACCCGGACCTCGTGCTCGTGCTGACGGTCGAGCGCGACGAGGGCCTCGAGCTCGCGGTGGCGCTCGAGCGACCAGGCGTCGAGCTCGGCCTCGGTGGGGCGCTCGGACGAGGAACCCGTCGCGGACGTGCCGGTGGGCTCGGTCGTCGGGCCGCTCGCGGGGGCCGACGCGTGCCCGGCGTCGTCCCGGCGGGCGGGATCGGGCTCGGCCGCGGGGTCGCGCCCGTCGTCGGTGCCGTCCTGTCGCATGCGAGCCCCTCCGTCGTGGTCGTGCTGCCCCAGGGTACGACCCGACGCCCGTGCGCCGCCCGTCCGCCCCCGGTCGCCGGGCCTCAGGGCAGCAGGCCCGACCGGTACGCCCAGATCACGGTCTGCAGCCGGTCGCGGGCGTCGAGCTTCGTCATGACGCGCGTGAGGTGCGACTTGACGGTGCTCGTCTCGATGACGAGCCGCTCGCCGATCTCGTCGTTCGACAGGCCCTCGCCGAGCAGGCGCACGATGTCCTGTTCGCGGGGCGTGAGCACGTCGACCGGGGGACCGGACGCGGTCGCCGCACGTCGCCGCGAGAACTCGGCGATGACGCGTCGGGTCGTGGCGCCGTCGATGGCACCGCGGCCCGAGGCGAGCGCCCGGACGGCACCCACGAACTCGTCGGGCTCGCAGTCCTTGAGCACGAACCCGCTCGCACCGGCCTCGAGCGCGCCGAAGACGTACTCGTCGAGGTCGAACGTCGTGGCGACGAGCACGGCAGGAGTCGCGGCCCCGGCCCCCGCGGTCCCGTCTCCTGCGCCGCCCCCGTCGCCCCCGGCCGTGATCGCGCGGGTCGCCTCGATGCCGTCGCCGCCCGGCATGCGCACGTCCATGACGACGACGTCGGGCCGCTCGCGCCGGACCAGGGCGACCGCCTCGCGACCACCGGCGGCCTCGCCGACGACCTCGATGCCTCCTGCCGTCTCGAGCACGACCCGGAACCCGGTGCGCACGATCGACTGGTCGTCGACGAGCACGACGCGGATCACGCGTCGGCCCCCTCGTCCTCGGTGCGCTCGAGCGGCAGGTCGAGGCGCACCCGCCAGGTGCCGTGCGCAGTGGGCCCGGCCTCGAGGCGGCCGCCGACGAGCGCGGCGCGCTCGCGCATGCCCACCAGGCCGTAGCCGGGCTCGTGCGAGGCGCTCCCCGCGGGCGGGAGCACGTGCTCGACCTCGACGCGCAGCCGGTCGGGCGTGGTGCTCGTGGTCAGCGTGACGGGCAGGCCGGCGGCGTGGCGCCGGGCGTTGGCCAGGGCCTCCTGCACGGTGCGGTAGGCGGTGACGTCGGCGAGCGGGGCCAGGGTCGCGGCCGCTCCCTCGTCGCGCCGCTCGACCTCGGTGCCGGAGGCGCGGGCCGCGTCGAGCAGGCCCGGCACGTCGGCGAGGCCCGGCACCGGCACCGTTCCCGTCGCACCCTCGCCCGTCTCGCGGAGGATCCCCACGATGGAGCGGAGCGCGTCGAGCGTCTCGCGGCCCTGCGCGCGGACGCTGCGGAGCGACTCCTTCGCGCGCTCGGGGTCGACGTCGACGAGGCGCTCCGCCGCCCCGGCCTGTACGACGAGGCCGGTGAGGTGGTGCGCGGCGACGTCGTGGAGCTCGCGCGCCATGCGGGTGCGCTCGGCCGCGACGGCGGCGCGGGTGCGGGTCGCCTGGTGCTCGAGTGCCTCGGCGCTGCGGGCGCGGACGTCCCGGTCGTGCGCCCGCCGCAGGGCGACCCAGGAGCCGACCGCGGCGCTCGCGCCGAGGATCAGCACGCCGCTGGCCACGAGCGTGAGCGCCTCGACGACCACGCCGCCCGGCGCGAGCTGGTCCACGGGCACGCCGGGGAAGAACGCGCGGGCGCTGCCGGCGGTCCCGGCGAGGGCACCGACGATCGTGACGACGAGCGCCCCGAGCACGATGCCGACCGTGCGCACGGTGGGCAGCAGCAGGCCGACCGTGTAGGCGGCGACGAGGGGCGCCGCGGTCCAGAGGGCGACCCCGCGGGGGGCCACGGCCAGGATCAGCGCCTGGAGGACCGCGACCGCCAGGAGGGTCGCGACGGGTGCGCGGCGGCGCAGCGCCAGGGGCAGGCACTGCGCGACCGCGAGGGCGCAGGTGGCCACGATCTGCTCGGGGGGCACCACGCGGGTCGCCCCGTAGAACTCGCCGTAGGCGACGAGCACGCCGAGGAGGCCGAGCGTCACGACCGCCCAGGTGACGGCGAGCACCGTGTCGCGGCCGAGCTCGCTGCGGATCCCGACGCGGTCGAGGCCGTTCCGGACCCGCGGGCCGAGGCCGCCCCGAGGGGCGACGGTCGGCCGGGCGGGGACGGCGTCGGAGGTGGTCACGGGTCGAGCATGCCAGGTGGTGGCGTCGACCTCGTCGGCGCGGCCGTGGCCGCCCGTGCGCTCGTCGCGCATCAGAAGCTCACGCTCGGCGCCAGCAGGCGGTAGGCGATCGCGACCCAGGCGAGGGCGACGAGCGCCAGCACCACGAGCACGCGACCCGTGACGGCGGCGGCTCCGCGGCGCTCTCGGACGGCGCGCCAGGCGGCGATCGCGGCGGGGACGATCGCGACCACGCCGAGCAGCTGGAGCACCTGCAGCACGCGGAGCAGGGCCCCGGGCACGGCCTGGTACGACAGCGCCTGCACCGCGACGACGGCCCAGCCGAGCAGCGCGACGAGCGTCGCCACCTGGCCCAGGCGCGACAGCAGGAGGCTGCGGCTGCGGCGTCCGGACGTGCGGGCGGGCACCGCGGCCTCGTCGCCCCGCGGCGAGCGGCGACCGATGCGGGCGAGGGCGGGCGCCGGCCAGGCGACGACCGAGATCAGCAGGACCACGATCGCCGCGATCGTCGCGGGCAGGACCAACGAGGCGGAGTGCAGGGCGTCCACGCGGAGCAGCGTGAACGCGCCGCCCCACGAGATCGCGGAGACCTGGTCGCCCTCGACGCGGGTCGCGAGCACGGCGTCGCCGCCGACCTCGCGCCAGGCGTGCGGCCCGACCTGCTCGTAGACGCCCGTCGTCACCCCGATCGGCTTCGGCGTCACCGCGACCGTGCCGTCCGCGCGCGGGACGACCGTGGTCTGGCCGCTGAGCTGGAGCAGGGCTCCGGGGTTCGTGGCCGGGGTGCGCGACGACGCGTAGGTGCCGGCGAGGGCGGCGGCGTCGGTGCCGGAGGTGCCGGAGCCGGCCGCCTCGTCGGCGGGGCCGGTGGCGGGGGAGGGCGAGCCTCCTGCCGTCGTGGCGTCGGTGCCCGCGTCGCGCAGGTAGCGGTCGGCGAAGCCGTCGAGGACGGCGGTGCGCAGCTCGTGCGAGTCGAGGGCGGAGCGGCCGTTGCCGTTCAGGCTGAGGAAGATGCCCGAGTCGTGCTCGGGGAAGATCCGCATCGCCGTGTGGAACACCGTGGTGTCGCCGTCGTGGCCGAAGGCGGGCACCCCGGGCGTGCTGTCGTCGAAGAAGCCGAGGTCCATGCGCTGGCCCTCCGCGAAGCTGCCGAGGTCGTCGTCGCCCAGCGCGGGACGGTGCATCTCGTCGAGCGTGGAGGTCTCGAGGAGCGCCCGGTCGTCGGGCAGCTCGCCGAGCTGCGCGAGCATGAACGTGGCCATGTCGGCCGCGGTCGACGACATGGACCCGGCGGGGGCCGCGTTGACGACCTCGGTCGGCACGGAGGGCTGCGAGTCGTCGGGGTAGCCCTTCGCCAGGCGCTCGCCGAGGTCGTCGGGCAGCGGCTGCGCGAACGTCGACGAGGTCATGCCGGCGCGGTCGAACACCCCGTGCTGCAGCGCGTCGGCGAACGGCTCGCCCGTGACGCGCTCGACGACGTAGCCGGCGAGCGAGGCACCGTAGTTCGAGTACGACGGCGTCGTGCCCGGGGTGAAGACCTGCGCGGGCGGGTCGGTGGTCACGACGTCGCGCAGGGGCAGCTCGTCGCCGGGGGTGCCGATGAGGCCGGCGATGACCTCCTCGAAGCCTGCCGTGTGCGTGAGCAGGTGGCGCAGGGTGACGGTGCCCTTCGGGGTGTCGAGGTCGAAGTCGAGGTACTGCTGCACGTCGGCGTCGAGGTCGAGGCGCCCTTGCTCGACGAGCTGCAGGACGGCCGTCGCCGAGACGACCTTCGAGACGGAGCCGATGCGGAAGAGCGTGTCCTCCGGGTCGACCGGGCGGGCCGGGGAGCCCTCGGTGCCGGTGTCGGCGACGCCGTAGCCGCGCTCGGTGAGCACCTCGCCGTCGGCGACGACCGAGACCGTCGCGCCGGGGATGCCGCTGTTCCTCAGGCCGGTGGCGACGACGCCGTCCAGCCAGGTGTCGACGTCGTCGCGGGTCAGCTCGTGCCCGCCCGGCTGCGACAGCGGCGGGGCAGGAGGCGGCGGGTCGGTGGACTCGGCCGGTGCGGTGGTCGCGCACGCCGCGAGCGGCAGGGCGACGAACAGCCCGACGAGGGCTGCCGTGAAGCGGGTGCGGCGCGTGGTGCGCAAGGTGCGTTCTCTCATGCCTCGAGCCTCGCGGGGACGCCGCCCCCGCACCGGGTGCAGGAGTCGGGACCTCGCTTGCGACCTGAGTCGCAGGTGGGGGTGCGACCAGGGGTGTGCGGTGGTGGGTCGTTCATCGGGACACCTTCTCGAGCTGCGCTCGGTCGGCTGAGGTCAAGTGGGGCCTGGCCTGCGCATTCGCGTATGCCTGTCCCGCAAAAATGCCCGGTGGCGGGGGTTCAAACGCTACAGTCATCGGATGCTCATCGGATAGGCCCGCGTCTCGACGTCCGGACAAGATCTAGCAGCACAACGCGACGGTCTTGCAGCACTGGGTGTTGACGATCAACACGTGCACGTTGACCACGGGCTATCGGGGACGACGCGAGCACGCCCGGGACTCCGCGAAGCGCTAGCTGCATGCCGTGCCGGGGACGTCCTCGTGGTCACGAAGCTCGACCGCCTCGCCCGCTCGCTGCGCGACGCGACGGACATCGCGGACGAGTTGACGAAGAAGGGTGTCGCCTTGAACCTTGGGGGAGCGGTCTATGACCCCACCGACCCGGTAGGCCGGCTCCTGTTCAACGTGCTCGGCATGGTGGCCGAGTTCGAGGCCGACTTGATCCGGGCCCGCACCCGGGAGGGCATGGCGATCGCGAAGGCCGCTGGCAAGCTCCGCGGCCGTAAGCCCAAGCTGACTCCTTCGCAGGAGAAGCACCTCGTGCAGCTGCACCGCACCGGCGCCCACACCACCAGCGAGATCGCCGAGCTATTTGGTGTCGCCCGCTCGACGGTCTACCGTGCGATCCAACGAGGGGAGCAGGCATGAGGAACTTTTTCCGGCGAGGTAAGACCGCCCCGGCGCAGTCTGAGGCGCCAAGGCAGCCATTCGCTGGCGAGCCAGAAGCTTCCGCCACAGAGCCCTACGTCCGTGTCCGTGTGCGGCTCGAACAGCACGACGGCTGGCCGCCTGCCGAGTCGGAAGGCCTGTGGGCGCAGGAGCGCCCGGGAGGGACCTACCTACTCGCGAACACCCCGTTCTTCGCCTTTGGCCTCTCTAGCGGCGATTTAGTCCGTGCGGCGCCCGATGACGACGGCGTGATCTGGTTCACCCAACGAGTCCAGAGAGGCGGCAACCTCACGGTGCGGATCATCACCACCGACCCGGCGGACCCCAACCAGGACGTCGTGGCAGAGTTCGAGCCCCTAGGGGTAAGCGGCGAGAGTATGGAGCGTCCTCGTCTGCTGGCTCTCGATCTGCCACCAGGCTCGGACCTCACCAGCGCCAAGACGTTGCTCGCCGCCGGTGTCACCTCCGGCCGCTGGCACATCGAGGAATCCGACATCAGCGAGGAGTGGGCCGCTCTCTGACGGGCCGCCGTTAGCGTCCGATGAAGGATCGCCCACTGAGTCACTTGCTGTGGTGCGAGCGCACTCGGAGTGGAGGCCGTCGTGGTCGTTCCGCATCGTCGGTGAACGTGGGCGGAAACGGTGCTCACGGTCGTACCGTCGAGGGATGCAGCAGCCCAGCGGCCTCGATCGGCTCGTATCGGAATGGCGGAGCTCCGGACCAGGAGGTGGGCGCTTCGTGCCGGGCTTCGACCCATCAGGTGGAGGAGCAGCGGCGAAAGTTCTCGTGCTGATGGAATCACCCGGTCCTGCCACGATCAGGCAGGGCGAGGACGCGATCAGCAGTGAGGACAACCCGGGGCCGACGGCGTCAGCGTTCAGGCGAGCACGGATCGAGTCGGGTCTGGGCAGGAGCGTCTACCTGCGATGGAACATCGTCCCGTGGGCCCTTGGTCGGGCGCCGACCGTCACCGATCTCGAAGACGCACGCCCTGCCCTCGCTCAGCTGCTCGGTTCTCTGCCGCAGCTGCGAGCGATCGTGACCTTCGGCACTCCGGCCCTGACGGGCGTGATGAGGTACTTCACCCTGGAACCGCGTGCGAGGGTCCTTCCCGTGCTCGCGGCACCCCATCTGTCGCCGGCGAACGCCACCCGTGCCGGCGAGAAGCACCTGCGGGCCGTCACGGCCCTACGGCACGCTTCGCTTCTCTGATCATCTCGCCGAGGAGTGGGGGCTGTGCTGCAACGTGGCGATCACGGCGAGGAGATCCCGTGCCCCGGCGCTCGGACTTGCCGACCACACGGCGCGAAACGGTCGCCTCAGGTCGACGGCTGTCGGGACGGTGACGAGGCGCCCGGCGCGGAGGTCGTCCTCGACCAGCAACGAGCTGATGACTCCCGGGCCCACACCGCCGGCGATGGCCGCCCGGATGGCGCCCGTCGACGACAGCTGCGCAGCGGGTTCTGCCATCAGGGCAGGGTCGATCCCCAGGGCGAGCTCGAGGGTCCGGCGGGTGCCCGAGCCCG
>NZ_BAAGVB010000002.1:0-468748 GCF_054781095.1 Frigoribacterium salinisoli | reverse complement strand
GCAACTCGAGGACTTGGGAGTCGGTCCCACTTGAGGCCAGCCGAGCTACGCTCCGCCGCACCTTTGGGGTGACGAGAGGAAACAATACACAGACCCCGACCCAGGGCACCAACCCGTCCCGGATCCCGGGCGTGTCGCGACGGACCCCGGGCCGGACCTCCTGTGCCCGCGGCTCGTCGACGGCCGCCGCGGACGCGGAGGCGCCGCCCCCGGGACGACCGAGGGCCGGCCACCGCGGACGGTGGCCGGCCCTCGGGGTCGGGACGTGATGGCGGTCAGGCCGCGTCGTACGTCGGGTAGTCGGTGTAGCCCTCGGCACCAGGGCCGTAGAAGGTCGACGCGTCGGGCTCGTTCTCGGGCAGGTCGCGCTCCCACCGGTCGGCGAGGTCCGGGTTGGCGATGACGGGACGCCCCACGGCGACCGCGTCGGCGAGGCCCTCGGACACGAGCTCGCGGGCCTCCTGCCGGGTGGTCACCTGGCCGAAGCCGCTGTTCGCGACGTACGCGCCCCCGAAGCGGGCCCGCAGTCGCTGCGCGAGCTCGTCGCGCGGGTCGGCGCGGAGCACGCTCAGGTAGGCCAGGCCCAGGGGGGCGAGCCCGTCCATGAGCGCGTCGTAGGTGGCGGTCACGTCGTCGGCGTCGCGCTCGACGACGTCCTGGATGTCGTGCTGGGGAGAGAGGCGCACGCCCACCCGGCCCGGGCCGACGGCCTCGGCGACCGCGGTGGCGACCTCCACGAGCAGACGGGCACGGGCCTCCGGGGACCCGCCGTACTCGTCCGTGCGCTGGTTCGAGCTCGGTGCCAGGAACTCGTGCAGCAGGTAGCCGTTGGCCCCGTGCAGCTCGACGCCGTCGAGGCCGGCCTCGAGCACCGCGCGCTTCGACGCGGTCACGAAGTCCTGCACGACCTGGCGGACCTCGTCGGTCGTCAGGGCGTGCGGCACCGGGTAGGGCTGCTTGCCGGACGGGGTGCGGGTGACCCCGTCGATCGCGATCGCACTGGGGGCCACCACGCGGTCGGCCCCCGACACCTCGGTGTGGGTCACCCGGCCCCCGTGCATGACCTGCATGACGATCTGGCCGCCGCGCTCGTGCACGCCCTCGGCCACGCGCTTCCACGCCGCGACCTGCTCGTCCGTGACGATGCCGGGCTGGCCCATGAACGCCTTCGACTCGAGCACCGGATACGTGCCCTCGGTGACGATGAGGCCCACGCCGGCGCGCTGACGGTAGTGCTCGGCGACGAGCTCACCGGGCACGCCAGCGTCTCCCGAGCGCACCCGGGTGAGGGGTGCCATCACGATGCGGTTGGTCAGGTGCAGGTCGCCGAACGAGGCGGGGCTGAAGAGGTCCAAGGGTGTCCTTCCGGTCGGTCTCGGGTCCGCGGGCACAACCGCGCCCCACCACCGGGCATTCCGGGGGACGCGGGCCGGGCGTGTCGCGGAGCGCGTGCGCCGCGCCGCGCGGTCCCGTGCGCGGCGAGCAGGACACCGAGCACGGCACCCCTGTCCCCAGGACGGAGGACAGCGGGAGCCTCCGGGACCGCTTAGGCTCGGCAGGGCGTCGGGGGGCGCGTCGCAGAGGGCGGGGACGGACATGCAGGACGACGGCGTCGTGGAGCGCACGAGCGCGAGCAGCCACGAGCACGTGCCGGACGACGGCCCGCGCGCGGTCGCCACGATCGCCCTTGCCCGGACGGGACCCGTCCGATGGGCGAGCGTCGTCGCCACGCTCTGGCTGTCGCACCTGCTCGTCGTCACGATCATCGGTGGCGTGCACCAGGGCCCCGAGGCCTTCGGCGCCCACGTCGTCTCGACCGCCCTCTACCTGCTCGCCGGCCTCGGCTTCGGCGCCCTCCTGACCCTCGCCCTGCTGGTCCAGCTCGCCGCGAGCCAGCGTCGCAGGGTGCCGCGCTGGACCATCGAGGTCCTCATCGTGGCCTGCCCGCTCGCGGCCTCGACCCTGCTCGCCGCCGCGTACGTGTCGCGCCTGGGCGACGGGCACTTCATCGGTGGCGGCAGCGCCATGCTCGCCCTGACCGTGTCGCTCGTCCTCCTCGCCCGCCGCGCGGCGCACCGCGCCTGAGCGGCCGCGCGCGGATCGACGCACCCGACGCGCGACTGCCCGGGGCCCGGGGCGCGGGCGTCAGCGGCCGTCGTCCTCGGGCGGGACGGACTCGTCCCACGGGTCGAACTGCGGACCCTCGTCGGGCGCGAGGTCGGGGACGACGACGCGGCGGGGCCGCGCCGCCGGGGCGGACGCGGGGCGGGCCTCCTGAGCGGGCACGGGGCCCCCGCCCTGCTCACCGCCGGCGACGACCTCGAGCACCTGACGACCGTAGCTGTCGAGCTTCTTCTGCCCCACGCCGCTGATGCCCGCGAGCTCGTCGAGCGTCGACGGGCGCTCCGTGGCGACGGCCCGCAACGTCACGTCGCCGAAGACCACGTACGCCGGGACCCCCTGCTGCTTCGCCTCGGCGGCGCGCCAGCTGCGCAGGGCCTCGAAGAGCGGCTGGGCCGCCGCGTCGAGCGCGGGACCGGCACCGTTCTGCCGGGACGCCCGCGTGCGCGCCGCCCGCGTGGGTCGCACGGCCTCGCGACGCAGCTTCACCGCGCGGCGACCCGCGAGCACCTCGCTCGAGGCCTCGGTGAGCAGCAGCGTGCCGTAGCCGTCGGAGGACACCGCGAGCAGCCCCTGCGCCAGCAGCTGGCGCACGACGCCCCGCCACTCGGCCTCGCCCAGGTCGGTGCCGATGCCGAAGGTCGCGAGCTCGTCGTGCCGGTGCTGGGTCACCCGAGGCGTGGCCTTGCCGAGCAGCACGTCGATGATCTGGCCCGCACCGAACTGCTGGCCGCGCTCGCGCTTGAGGCGCACGACCGTGGAGAGCAGCTTCTGGGCGGGCACCGTGCCGTCCCACGACTCGGGCGGGGTGAGGCACGTGTCGCAGTTGCCGCAGGCCGTGCTGGCCTGCCCGAAGTACGCGAGCAGCTGCACGCGCCGGCACTCCACCGTCTCGCAGAGCGCCAGCATGGCGTCGAGGTGCGCGCTGAGCTTGCGGCGGTGCTCGGCGTCGCCCTCGGACTGGTCGATCATGCGCCGCTGCTGCACCACGTCGGCCAGGCCGTAGGCCAGCCACGCCGTCGAGGGCAGGCCGTCACGACCCGCTCGCCCCGTCTCTTGGTAGTAGCCCTCGACCGACTTGGGCAGGTCGAGGTGGGCGACGAAGCGCACGTCGGGCTTGTCGATGCCCATGCCGAAGGCGATGGTCGCCACCATCACCAGGCCGTCCTCGCGCAGGAAGCGCGACTGGTGCCGCGCCCGAACCTGCGCGTCGAGGCCCGCGTGGTACGGCAGCGCCGGGACGCCCTGCTTCACGAGGAACTCGGCCACCTGCTCGACCGAACGACGCGAGAGGCAGTAGACGATGCCCGCGTCGCCGTCGTGCTCGGTGCGGATGAACGAGAGCAGCTGCTGCTGCGGCGACTGCTTCGACTCGATGCGGTACTGGATGTTCGGCCGGTCGAAGTCGGCGACGAAGTGCGCGGCGTCGTCGAGCTCGAGCCGGTGCGAGATCTCGCGGTGCGTCGCCTCGGTCGCCGTGGCCGTGAGGGCGATGCGCGGCACGTCGGGCCAGCGCTCGTGCAGCACGCTGAGCTCGAGGTAGTCGGGGCGGAAGTCGTGCCCCCACTGCGCCACGCAGTGGGCCTCGTCGATCGCGAACAGCGCGAGGCGGCCGCGGTCGAAGAGCGCCTTGGTCGAGTCGAGCCGGAGCCGCTCGGGCGCGAGGTAGAGCATGTCGAGCTCGCCCGCGACGAAGGCCCGCTCGACCGCCCCGCGCTCGTCGGGGCCCTGCGTCGAGTTGAGGAAGGCCGCGCGCACGCCGACCGCGGCCAGCGCGTCGACCTGGTCCTGCATGAGGGCGATGAGCGGCGAGACGACGATGCCGGTGCCGTCGCGCACGAGCGCGGGCACCTGGTAGCAGAGCGACTTGCCGCCGCCGGTGGGCATGAGGACGAGGGCGTCGCCGCCGCCCACCACCTGGTCGACGATGGCGGCCTGCTCGCCCCGGAAGTCGTCGTAACCGAAGACGCGGTGCAGGACGTCGAGGGCTGCGGTGTCGTTCGGAGGAGTCACGAGGCGAGTCTAGGTCGGGCGACCTACGCGCTCAGGGGGCCGGCGCCTCCTGCGGGGACGACGCCACGGGCGTCGGGCTGGGGAGGAGCCGTGCGACGCCGTCGCGCCGGGCGCGCCGCAGGACCAGCAGCACGAAGACGGGCACGCTGACCAGCGTCACGGCCAGACCCAGCGGGCTGCCGTCGCTCGACCCGACCCCCTCGAAGGGTGCCAGCAACAGGAACACCGCCGTGTTGTTGAGCACGTGCGCGACGATCGCGGCCTCGAGCCCGCCCGTGCGCCAGGTGACGACGGCGGCACCGACGCCGAAGACCGCCACGTCGAGCACGCCCCAGGCGTTGTAGTCGTGCGCGAGGGCGAAGGCCACCGTCGGCAGCACGATCGCGACCGCGGCCCACGGCAGCCACGCGCCCAGGGCCTGGGCCGCGAGCCCGCGGAAGGCGACCTCCTCGCCCGTCGCCTGCAGCGGCACGAGCAGCACGATCACGAGCGCCGACACGGCCAGCGTCGCAGGAGGCGTCGTGACCGGCCCCGGCGACAGAGGCTCTCCGAGCAGCGCCGGGAGGACGACCGAGCTCAGCCCGACGCTCAGCACCACGAAGGCGAGCCCGGCCGGCACGCAGCGCAGCAGCCAGCGCCAGCGGATCCGGCCCGTGACGCTCCAGAGGCGACCGGGCGCCCCCCGACCGACGAGGCGGGTGGCCAGCAGGACCGACGGCAGCATCACCGCGATCGAGCCCAGCGACACCGTCATCACGAGCGGGTCGGCGGCCGCCAGGGGGTCGTCGGCGAGGGCGGCCCGGAGCCGCTGCAGCTCGTCCGGGCCCGCCACCGCCCCGACGACGACCGCCACCCCGACCACCACGACCGTCGACAGCACGAGGTACGCCGCGACCGCGAGGACGAGCACCACGAGGGGCTTCCACCAGCGGTACGACGGCAGGGCCCGGAACAGGCGGTGGTAGGCGAGGCTCACGGGGCGAGGGTAACGCCGGACGACCCGGCCGCACCTGGGGTGCGACCGGGTCGTCGGTGGTGCCGGGGTGGCGTCAGTCGGTCGAGGTGCCCTCCGCGGCGACCTCACGACGACGCCGGAGGCGCGTGGCCGTGAGCACGCCGGCCCCGGTGAGCAGCAGGGCCAGCGCGGCGAGCAGGCCGCCCGACGCCAGCTCCGAGCCCGTGTAGGCCAGGGGGCCGCGGGAGGCGGTCGAGGTGCCGGAGCCCGCCGAGCCGGAGCCGGGGCCTCCTGCGCCGGGAGCGGCGGGGTCCGTCGGGTCGGCCGGGACGCCGGGGACGGTCGGGTCGACCGGGGCGGGGGTGCCCGGGTCGACGACCGGCGGGTCGACCGGGAGGGCGTTCGCGAGCACGAGCGAGACGCCCTCGGGGACGTCCGCCGCGATGGTCACGACCGTGTCGGTGCCGGGGACCGTCACCTGCAGCTCGCGCAGGGCGGCGACGCCGACCTGGGCGGCCGCCTCGGGAGCGGCGACCACGTCGAGCTGCAGCTGGGCGCGGCCCTGCTCGTCGGTCGTGTCGACGATCGAGCGGTCGAGCGGCACCTGACCGAGCGCGTCGCCGCCCAGGGCCACGTCGAGGACGTCGGGCCCCGTCGCGTCGCTGAACACCAGGGAGGACAGGTCGACGGTGATCGTGTCGCCGACCTGGTAGCCGTCCGGGCGGGCGCCGTCGGGCGACGAGACGCCCACGGCACGCTGACCCAGGTCGGGGCTGACCGGCCCTTCGACGGCCTGGAACCAGTCCACCTGCGCCTGCAGGTCGACGGTGCCGCTGTCGGCCTGCGAACCCGTGTCGAAAGCGCCGAAGTTGTCGCCGCCCGAGGCCAGGAACGAGTTGACCGTGACCTTGTAGGAGGTCCCGGCCTCGATCGGCGCCCCGTCGAGGGTGAGGCTCGTGATGCGCTCGCCCTGCGCCGCCGTGGGGTCGTAGGTGTACGCCACGCCCTGCGACGCACCGAGCTTGAGGAAGGGCCGCGACGCGGTCGCGGGCTGCCACTGCTGCTCGAGGGCCGCCTTGACGTCGGCCCCGGTCATGTCGACCACGACGAGCGTGTTGGCGAAGGGCTGCACGGCGGCGGCCTGCTGGAAGGTGACGACGCCGCCGTCACCGCCCGCCAGGTCGGCGCGGAGGCCGCCCGGGTTCATGAAGGCCATCTGCGCTCCGTTCGCGCGCGTCGCCTCGAGCTGCACGTCGGCGACGAGGTTGCCGATGGTGGACTCGCCGCCGCGGTTCTCGGAGCCGTCGGACTGCACCGCGCGTCGGAACGGCGACGTGACCGTGCCGATCTCGCGAGCGCCCTCGACCGCCGCGAAGGCGACGGCGTCGGCGACGGTGCGCTCGACCTCGGCATCGGGCACGAAGCCCTCCACGGACGAAGCCTCGTAGAGGTCGATCGTGCCGGCGCTCGCCACGCTCTTCACGGTGACGTCGTCGCTGTCGAAGGTGAAGCTCAGGTGGCTCAGGGCACCCCCGTAGCTGCCGGTCTGCACGACGGGCCGGGGCGTCGTGCCGCCGGTCGGCGTCACGGCGTAGTCGTAGAGCTGGTGCGTGTGCGCCGAGAGGATCGCGTCGACCTCGGGCGTGACGCCGTAGACGATGTCGGACCAGTCGGAGCCGTCGCCCTCCACGGGCGCCTCGGCGGTGGCGCCGCCCTCGTGCACGAGCAGCACGACGGCGTCGGCCTCGTCGGTGCCGGTCAGCGTCTCGGCGTCGGGGACGCCGTTGGTCAGGGCGGTCGCGTACCGGTTGACGGACTCCGCGATGTCGGTGAACTCGAGCCCCTCGATGCCGGCCGGGCTGACCAGCTCGGGCATGAGCTCCGTGACGGCACCGATGAAGGCGATCTTCTTGCCGCCGCGCTCCACGATCGAGTAGGCGTCGAACGCGGGCTCGCCCGACGCGTCGACGACGTTCGCCGCGAGGTAGTCGAAGTCCGCGGCGGGCTCGACGCGCTCGCGCAAGTCGTCCTGACCCTTGTCGAACTCGTGGTTGCCGATGGCCGAGACGTCGAGGCCCATCTGGTTCAGCGCCGTCAGGGTCGGGGCGTCGTCCTGGATGAACGAGGTGAAGGTCGAGGCGCCGATGTTGTCGCCCGACGACACGAAGATGCTGTTCGCGTTCTTCTCGCGGTACTGCTCGAAGACGGCGGCCATGGCCGCGGCACCCGCGACTCCCTGCTCGCCGGGGCGCGGCGCGCTGCCGCGCTCGAGGCGGCCGTGGAAGTCGTTGATGCCGTAGACGTCGACCGTGACCGGTGCCGCCTGCGCGGGCACCGCGGCGAGGACGCCGAGGGCGAGGGTGCCGACGGCGACGGAGGCGAGCACGCCCCGGCGTCGCCGGGTGCCCCCCGTCGTGGTCGTGGTGAAGGGGGGCTGTGATCGCATCTGCGCGTGTCTCCTGGCTGGAACCGTCGGGGGACGCCGACACCCCCGACCAGGGGGCACGACCCTCCGACGATAGGGAGCGGCCGGACCGCGCGGCAAGGGACGCCGCACTTCGTCACGCGGTGTTCACCGGAGCGTCACGTGCCGGTGATCAGGCGCGGCCCGTGCCCCCGCTCACGCGTCGGGGATCAGCCGCTTGCCCAGCACCACGACGTCGTCGCGGGACCAGCCCTGGTGCTCGTAGAAGCCGAGCACGCCCTCGTTGCCGGTCCGCACCATGAGCATCACCTTGGGGCAGCCCGCCTCGGTCAGCAGCCGCTCCGCCTCGGCGAGCAGTGCCGTGCCGAGGCCCTCGTGCTGCCGGTCGGGGTGCACGGCGAGGAACGAGATCCAGCCGCGGTGGCCGTCCCAGCCGGCCATGACGGAGGCGACCACGGCCTCCTGCCCGCCACCGCCGGAGGCGTCGTCGACGCCGACGAGGAACCACTCGGGCTGCACGCCCAGCTTGCGCTGCACGTCGCGGTGCGGGTCGTTCCAGGGGCGGGTGAGCCCGGCGCTCCTCCACAGGTCGACGACGGCCTCGGTGTCGCGCTCGACGAAGGATCGGATCCGCATCGGTCCATGATGGCGGCGATAGGCTCGGGCGTCGACCGCCGCGACCGCCGCGGAGCGGAGGGAGGAGCACCGTGACCCGACGCCGCCTCGCCGTGCTCGGCTCCCCCATCGGCCACTCGCTGTCCCCCGTGCTGCACCGCACCGCCTACGACCTGCTCGACCTCCCCTTCGACTACGAGGCCGTCGAGGTCGGCAGCGGCGAGCTGCCCGCCTTCGTCGCGGGCCTCGACGACCGGTGGCGCGGGCTGAGCCTCACGATGCCGCTCAAGCGCGAGGTGCTCCCCCTCGTCGACGACCTCTCGCCCCTGGCCCGTCGGCTCGGCGTCGCCAACACGCTCGTCGTCGAGGGCGACGGGCGTCGTACCGGCCACAACACCGACGTCGACGGCATCGTGCGCTCGGTCGCGGCGGTGCGCCCCGACGGCGCGGTCGCGGTGGGGCAGGAGTCGCGGGGCACGCCGGGCGGGACCCGCGCGACCGTCCTCGGCGGCGGCGCCACGGCCGCCTCCGCGGTGGCGGCCGTGCACGAGCTCGGCGCCGACCGGGTCGACCTGCACCTGCGCGACGTCTCGCGGGCCGGCGACCTCGTCGCGCTCGCGGACGACCTCGGGATCGAGCTCGTCGTCGCGCCCCTCGCCGACCTCGACGCCACGGAGCCGCGCGACCTCGTCGTGAGCACCCTGCCCGGCGGTGCGGCCGACGACCTGCTCCTCGCCCCCGCGGGGCCCGGGGCCGTGCTCGTCGACGCCGCCTACGACCCCTGGCCCAGCCGGCTCGCCGAGCGCTGGCGCACCGCCGGCGGCCTGGCCTGCAGCGGCCTCGACATGCTCGTCGAGCAGGCCCTCGGCCAGGTCCGGCTCTTCTCCGGGCGGCGCCAGGACGAGCCGCTGCCCGACGAGGCCCACGTGCGCACCGCCCTGCGCACCGCCGTGGGCCTCGACGCCGTCCCCACCGGGAGGAGCTGACCGTGGTCGCCCCCGTCCCCCTCGCCCTCCGCGGCGTCACCCTCGGCACCGGGCGCCCCGCCGTCTGCGTGCCCCTCACCGGGCGCACCCTCGACGACCTGGTCGCCACCGCCTCCTGCCTGCCCCGGCCCGCGACCGAGGTCGTCGAGCTGCGCCTCGACCACCTCACCGCCGTCGGCGACACCGACCGGGCCCTCGCCGCCGTCGCCGCCGTGCGCGACGCCCTGCCCGATGACGTCCCCCTGCTGACGACCTTCCGCACCGAGGCCGAGGGCGGCGCCCGGCACCTCGACCCCGACGCCTACGGCGACCTGCTCCAGGCGGTCGTCGCCGGCGGTCGCGCCGACGCCGTCGACGTCGAGCAGTTCACGCGCCCCGACGTGCTCGAGGCGGTCGTCGAGGCCGCCCACGCTGCCGGGACCGCCGTCGTGCTGTCTTCGCACGACTTCAGCGGCACGCCCCCGCTCGACGAGATCGTGTCGCGCCTGCTGCGCCAGCAGGAGCTCGGCGCCGACGTCGTCAAGCTCGCTGCCATGCCCACCCGGCCCGACGACGTGCTGACGTTGCTCGCCGCGACGGCCGCCTTCCGGGCGGGAGCCGGGACCGTCCCGGCCGTCACCATGGCCATGGGGCCCCTCGGGGTCGTCAGCCGGCTCGCCGGCGAGACGTTCGGCTCGTGCCTCACCTTCGGCAGCGTCGGCGCCGCGAGCGCGCCGGGCCAGGTCGACGCCGTCGAGCTCCGCCGCGTGCTCGACCTCGTGCACGACGCCCAGGGCTGAGCCGGGCGGACCGGGCGGGCTCAGCGGGCCGGGCGGGCCGGGCGGGCCGGGCGGGCCGGGCGGGCCGGGCGGGGCGGGCCACCGTCTCGGGGTCGGCCGGTGGTGGGCGCGGTCGGTGCGCGGACGCCGTTCACGGACACCCGGCGCGGCCATCAGTAGGGTGAGGCGGCACACGGCGGGTCCCCGTCGTGCTCGTCCGACCCAAGGAGTACCCATGAGCATCGGTGGCGGCATCGCACTCATCGTGATCGGAGCGATCCTCGCGTTCGCCCTCGAGTTCCAGGTCGCTGGCATCGACATCCAGCTGATCGGCTACATCCTCATCGCCGCGGGTGTCATCGTGACCCTGCTCGGCATCGTCTTCGCGACCCGCCGTCGGCAGACGACGTCGACCTCGCGCACGGCGGTCGACCCCGCCACGGGCGAGCGCGTCACCCGTCGCGACGTCGACGGCGGCCCCGTCGTCTGACGCCGCACCTGCAGCACCGCCGAGGGCGGGTCCGCGCCGAGCGCGGGCCCGCCCTCCGTGCTGCGCGGCCCGACGAGCGCGCGAGCGCGGCCCGACGAGCGCGGGCGCGCGCGCCGTCAGCCGACGGTGGAGCGGAGGGTGCTCGAGCCGTCGGGGCGGCGGCGCACCTCGAGCCGGTCGGCGATGCGCTGCTTGAGCTCGTCGACGTGGCTGACGATGCCGATGACGCGCCCCGAGGCCGAGAGCCGTCCGAGCTCGGTCATCACGGCGTCGAGGGTCTCGGGATCGAGCGAGCCGAAGCCCTCGTCGACGAAGAGGGTGCCGAGCTCGAGACCGCCCGCCTCGCGCTGCACGACGTCGGCGAGGCCGAGTGCCAGGCTCAGCGAGGCGTAGAAGGTCTCGCCGCCCGAGAAGCTGCCGGGGTCGCGGGTCGTGCCGGTCACGTGGTCGCGGATCACGAGCGACAGCCCCGTCTTGCGCCCGCGGGACCGTGCCTCGCGCTCCTCGGAGGGGCGCAGCTCGTAGCGGCCGCCCGACATGGTCGAGAGCCGGAGGTCGGCGGCCGCGACGACGTCGTCGAACCGGCGCAGCAGCACGTAGGTGCCGAGGGTCACCCCCTTGACGTTGACCGACGTCGACGCGCTGGCCAGGTCGGCCATGCGCACGACCGCCCGGGCCCGGGCCACGACCTCGTCGCCCTGGCCCTCGGCGGTGCGCAGGGCCTCGAGGGCGGCCGACGAACGGTCGGCGCGCGTCCGGGCCGAGGCCGCCCGCTCGGTCGCCTCGCCGAGGGCCTCCTCTGCCGCGGCGGACGCGGCCGCGGCGGCGTCGACGTCGACGCCCTGGGTGAGCTCGTGGTCGTCGAGGGCGACGAGCTCGGGGTCGGCGAGCCCGGCCGCGACGACGGCCGTCTCTCGCTCGGCCGCGGCGACGCGCGACTCGGCCGCCAGGAGCGCCGTCTGCTCGAGGGCGGCCCGCTCGGCGGCGGCGACGTCGGCGAAGCCCGCCTCGTCGAGCGCTGCGACCAGCTCGCCCCGGCGCTGCTCGACCTGGCCGAGCGCGACCGCCTCGCGGTCGAGGGCCGCGACGAGGTCGTCGAGCGCCCGGCGCCGCTCGCCGAGGAGCTCGACGAGCTCGTGCACCGACCCGGCGCGACCGCCCAGGCGGTCCGCCACGAGCTCGGCGTCGGCGGCGAGCCCCTGCCGGGCCGCCGCGAGGCGCTCGTCGGTGGTCGCCGCCTCGACCGTCGCGGCGTCGCGCTCGGCTCGCAGCCGGTCGGTCTCGGCCTCGTGGGCGGCGAGCTCGCGGTCGAGCCTGCGCCGCTCGTCGACGGCGGCGAGCGCCGTCGCGACCTCCGACACCGCCTCGGCCCTCGCAGCGAGCACGGCCCCACGGTCGAGGCCCCCGGAGGCGCGCACGGCCTCGTCGAGCACCGCGCGGTCCGCCTCGACCCGCGCGAGCGCCTCCGCCTGGGCCTGCACGGCGGTGGCCCGTCGCTCGGCGGCGACGTCGAGCGCGGCCTCGTCGGGGTGGTCGTCGACCGCGACCGCCGGAGAGGGGTGCTCGGTCGCCCCGCAGACGGGACAGGGCTCGCCGGGCAGGAGCCCCGCGGCGAGGTCGCCGGCGCGGCCCTCGACGCTGCGCCGGCGCAGGTCGGCCTCGGCGTCGACCGCGACGAGCGCGGCCCGCGTCGCCTCGGCGGCCCGCGCCTCGACCACCAGGAGGGCCGTGCGGCGGGCGTCGACGTCGTCGAGCCGGCGCAGGGCGTCGTCGAGCTCGCCGACGGCGGCCTCGGCCGCGCGCACGCGGGCGTCGGTCTCGCCGAGGGAGGCGACGGCGGCGACGAGCGCGACGCGGGCCTCGGACCGGCCACCGAGCGCTGCCTCGGCCCGCGCGGCACGCGTGCGCAGCGAGGCGGCACGCTCGTCGAGGTCGCCCACGGCGCGCCTCCTGCCCGCGAGGCCCTTCTCGGTGCCCTCGACGTCGACGAGCCCGCCGATCTCGCCGGCCAGGGCGTCGCGGAGGTCGGCCGCGTCGGCCCGGTCGAGGTCGTCGCGGTACGCCGAGACCGCGTCGCGGTCGGCAGCGGGGGCCGCGGCCACGACCGCGGCGACGCCGTCGCGGGCGCGCACGAGCCAGCCCCGGGCGGAGGAGAGCTGGGCCTCGGCGCGGTCCACGCCGAGCGCGGCGCCGGTCACGGAGCGGGCACGGCGGGCCGCGTCGACGGCCGCGCGGTCGCGCTCGACGTCGGCCCGGCCCGCCTCGAGCCGCTCCGCCCGGCGCCTCAGGTCGGCGAGGCGGTCGAGGGCGGCCCGCAGCCGGCGCTGCTCGTCGAGCTCGGCGCGCGCGACGTCGCGGACCGCGGTGGCCTCGGTGCGCGCCCCCGCCGCCGCCCCAGCCTCGACGAGGAGCGACGCGACGAGGGCCCGGCAGCCGTCGGCCGCGAGCGCCTCGGCGAAGGCGGCCTCGTCGGTGCCCGTCGCCTCGCGCAGGCGCTCCCGGGCCCTCTCGACGGCACGCTCGGCGTCGGCGATCTCCGCCCGTGCCGCGACCCGGCCCTCGACCAGCTGCGCGGTCGTCCGCTCGTAGAGCTCGGTGCCGAAGAGCGACTGCAGCACCTCGCGGCGCTGCTCGCCCGTCGACCGGAGGAACGCGGCGAACTCGCCCTGCGGCAGCACGATGGTCTGCACGAACTGCTGACGGGTGAGCCCGACGATGCGGGCGACCTCGACCCCGGCCTCTTGCGTGGTGGTCGCGAGCACCTCGCCGTCGGCAGCGTCGGGCGAGCTGAGCCGCACGAGCTTCGCGGTGGCGTTCTGCGGCGTCGTGCCGGTGCCGCGGGCCTTCGGCCGGCGGTACTGCGGCGAGCGCCGGATGCGGTGCACGCCCGCCGCCGTCTCGAAGACCAGCTCGACGAACGGCTCGACCGCCGGGTCGGCGTGGTGGCTGCGGAGCCGGTCGGCGGTGGAGGTCGACCCGGCCAGGCCGCCATAGAGCGCGAAGACGACGGCGTCGATGATCGTCGACTTGCCCGAACCGGTCGGCCCCTCGAGGAGGAACAGCCCCGACGCCCCGAGCGCCGCCAGGTCGACCGCGTGCTCGCCGGGGTAGGGGCCGATGGCCCGCAGGGTGAGGCGGTGGAGGTTCACGCGCTCGCCTCCGTCGCCCGGGCCGCCTCGTAGGCGCTGCGCAGCACGTCGAGCTCGTCGGCGCTGGCCGCGCCGCCCGAGGCGAAGGCCACGAAGTCGGCGGCCACCTCGACGGGGTCGGTCTCGGCGGTCACCTCGCGCAGCGCCGGGGCGTCGAGCGCCCCCTCGGGCACGTGCTGGACCACGAGCGCGTGCGGGAAGCGCTCCTTCACGCGGGCGAACAGCTGCTCGGGGTGCACGGGATCGGTGACGACCACCCGCAGCCAGGCGTCGACGAGGTCGTCGTGGCGCCCGTCGAGGAGGTGCTCGAGCGTGTCGACGACCTCGGCGAGGCGACGCGGCACGGGAGCGGGCACGAGCTCGACCGAGGCGGTCCCGTCGGCCGCGAGGTCGACCAGGGTCGACGACTTGGCCTGGCGCCGCTCGCCGAACGAGAAGGCCAGCGGCGAGCCCGAGTAGCGGACGAGGGGGCGGGCCCCGGCCGGCCCGACCCGCTGGGCGCCGTGCAGGTGCCCCAGGGCGACGTAGTCGACGCCGTCGAAGGTGCTCGCGGGCACGACGTCGACGCCGCCCACCCGGATGTCGCGCTCGCTGTCGCTCGGGCTGCCGCCGGCGACGAAGGCGTGGGCGACGACGACCGACCGCGTGGCCGGCCGCGTCGCGAGGTCGGCGCGCACCCGCTGCATCGCGGCGCCCAGCACGGCCTCGTGCGAACGGGGCAGGGGTGCAGGGGGCTCGTCGCCGACCGGGGGCGCGGCCAGCGTGTGCCGGGTCGTGTCGGGGTCGAGCCAGGGCAGGCCGTAGATCGCCACGGGGCCGTCGTCGTCGGGCACGACGACCGGCGTCGCGAGCCGCTCGACCGACGCGAGCACGTGCAGGCCGGGGCGCAGCAGCTCGGAGGCGAAGCCGAGGCGCACCGCCGAGTCGTGGTTGCCCGGCGTGACGACGACCACCGCGTGCTCCGCGAGCCGGCGCAGCGCGTTGCCCAGGAGGCGCACGCTCGGCACCGGGGGCACGGCCCGATCGTGCACGTCGCCCGCGACCACGACGACGTCGACCGCGCGGTCGCGGACGAGCTCGACGAGGTGGTCGACGTGCGCGGCCTGGTGCTCGTGCAGGTCGACCCCGTGCAGGGTGCGCCCGAGGTGCCAGTCGCTCGTGTGCAGGATCCGCACGCCGCCCCCTCGATCGTCGGTCAGGTCGTGCGTCAGCGTAGCGGCGGGTCCCGACACCGCCCGGGGCCGAGGCGGGCGCCACCGCTCCTCCCCAGGACGCGGGAGGAGGGACCGCCGGGCGGTCGCCGCCCCGCGGGCGTCGCCGCACCTCCTGCCGTGGCAGTCTGGGACGCCCGGCCCGGTGCCACCGACGCGGCCGGCCGAGGAGGACCCCCGTGACGCAGCTCGACGCCGACCAGCTCTCCGCCCTGCACGGGGCGGTCGAGGCCCGGCGCGCGGCGATGACCGCGGACCTCACCACGTACGCGATGCTCGAGACGCCCTCCGACGACGTCGCGCTGCTGCGCGCAGGGCTGGCCTGGATCGAGCGGTGGCTCGCCGCCACCGTCGGCCCCGCCGCCGACCGGCGCGAGCACCGCGTCGGCGGCCACGGCGACGCCGTCACCCTCGACCTCGCCTCGCCGAGCGGGTCGAGCGAGTGGGTCACCGCGCTCTGCCACTACGACACCGTGTGGCCCTCGGGCACCACGACCGACTGGCCCGTCGAGATCGACGGCGACCGCATGACGGGCCCCGGCGTCTTCGACATGAAGTCCGGGCTGGTCCAGCTCGGCACCTCGCTCGCCGTGTCGGACGCCCTCGGGCTGCCCCGGCCGAACGTGCGCCTCGTGCTCACGGGCGACGAGGAGACGGGCAGCATCGCCTCCCGCGCGATGATCGAGGCGGAGTCGGCCAAGGGCGGTCCCGTGCTCGTCTTCGAGTCGGCGGCGAAGGGCGCGGTCAAGACGGCGCGCAAGGGCGTCGGCATCTTCCGGGTCGAGGCGACGGGCGTCGAGGTGCACGCCGGGCTGCACCCGGCGGGCGGGGCCAGCGCCGTCGACGAGATCGCGCGGGCGGTCCTCGCCCTGCACGGCGCCGCCGACCACGAGGCCGGCACGTCGCTCAACGTCGGCATCGTCCAGGGCGGCACGCGCACGAACGTCCGGGCGGGCCTGGCCACGGCCATGGTCGACGTGCGCATCACGTCGACCGCCGAGATGGCCCGCGTCGAGGGCGTCCTCGAGGGGCTGCGGGCGCACGACCCGCTCGCGAGCATCCGGGTCTCAGGAGGCTGGAACCGCCCGCCCATGGAGCGCACCCCCGCCACCGCGGCGCTCTTCGAACGCGCCCGCGCCGTCGCGGGGGTCGTGGGCTTCGAGCTGCGCGAGGTGTCGGTCGGCGGTGCCAGCGACGGCAACTTCGCCGCGGCGCTCGGCCTGGCCGTGCTCGACGGGGTGGGCGGGGTCGGCGGCGGCGCGCACGCCCGGCACGAGTGGATCAGCCTGGACGGCATGGTCGAGCGGACCGTCTTCGTCAGCGCGCTGCTGGCCGACCTGGCCTGAGACGGGCCGGCGCCCGCCCCTTCCCCCGGGCGTGCGCCTCCTGCCAGGCTGGGTGGTCAGCACCGCAGCGCAGCGCCCCACGTCGCCTCGCGCCGCCCGCACCACCCGCACCACCCGCACCGCCCCGCACCGCCCGCCGTCGAAGGAGACCCGGACCGCATGCAGATCGTCAGCGCCGACGTGATCGTCACCAGCCCCGACCGCAACTTCGTGACCCTGAGGATCGAGACCGACGAGGGCGTCGTCGGCCTCGGCGACGCGACCCTCAACGGGCGCGAGCTCGCCGTCGTCGCCTACCTCCGCGAGCACGTCGTGCCGCTGCTGGTCGGCCGTGACCCCGCGCGCGTCGAGGACACCTGGCAGTTCCTCTACCGCAGCGCCTACTGGCGGCGCGGGCCGGTCACCATGGCCGCGATCGCCGCCGTCGACGTCGCCCTCTGGGACGTCAAGGCGAAGGTCGCCGGCCTGCCGCTCTACCAGCTGCTCGGCGGCGCGAGCCGGACCGGCCTGCTCACCTACGGGCACGCCTCCGGCAAGGACCTCGAGGAGCTGTTCGACAGCATCCGCGCGCACCAGGCCGAGGGCTACCGGGCGATCCGGGTGCAGACGGGCGTGCCGGGGCTGAAGAGCATCTACGGCATCGCCTCGAACGCCACCTTCGACGGCAACGCCGGCAAGCGCTACGACCACGAGCCCGCCCAGCGCGGGGCCCTGCCCGCCGAGGAGGACTGGGACACCCGCTCGTACCTGCGGCACGTGCCCACCGTGTTCGAGGCGGTGCGCGCCGCGTTCGGGCCCGAGCTGCCGCTGCTGCACGACGGGCACCACCGGATGACCCCGATCCAGGCCGCCCGGCTCGGCAAGAGCCTGGAGCCCTACGACCTCTTCTGGCTCGAGGACTGCACCCCCGCCGAGAACCAGGAGGCCCTGCGCCTCGTGCGCCAGCACACCACCACGCCGCTGGCGATCGGCGAGATCTTCAACACGGTGTGGGACTACCAGCTGATCGTGCGCGAGCAGCTGATCGACTACGTGCGCAGCGCCGTCACGCACGCCGGGGGCATCACCCACCTCCGGAAGATCATGGACTACGCCTCGCAGTACCAGATCAAGTCGGGGTTCCACGGGCCGACCGACATCTCGCCCGTCGGCATGGCGGCCCAGATGCACCTCGGGCTCGCGATCCACAACTTCGGGATCCAGGAGTACATGCGGCACGGCGAGGCCACCGACCGGGTGTTCCGGCAGTCCTTCACGTTCACCGACGGGTTCCTGCACCCGGGCGACCAGCCGGGCATCGGCGTCGAGCTCGACCTCGACGAGGCCGCCCGCCACCCCTACGAGCAGGCGTACCTGCCGTACAACCGGCTCGCCGACGGGACCGTCCACGACTGGTAGGGGCAGGAGGCACGGGGCGGCAGGGTCAGGAGGCGCGGGCCGGCGGGGCAGGGACGCACGGGCACGCGTGCCCGGCGTGACCGGATCGTGACGGATGTCGTCCTCGAGACGGAGACGGGCCTCGTGGACTCGCCGATAGCGTGGAGCAGGGCCGACGGCCCGACGACGACAAGGGGACCCGGTGCAGCGCACGACGACGACCACGATGACGACCACCGCCGTGCTCGCCGCGGCCCTCCTGCTCACGGGCTGCCAGGGCGGGGCGGCCCAGCCCTCGCCGGAGCCCACGGTGACCGAGACGGCGACCGTGACGCCGCCGCCGACGCCGAGCGCGACGCCCGACGAGGGTGCCGACGGCGACGGCGACGGTGGCGACGACGGAGCGACGGCGACCCCGACGACGACGCCCACCACGGTGTCGATCCCCACCGGCTGCACCGACCTCGTGTCGGCGGACCGCTACGAGGCCACGTTCGGCGACACGCCGCTCAACCCCGAGGGGTTCGGCGGCGGCTTCGGCCAGCGGACTCCGACGGCTCCCCCCGCCGGTGCCGACGGATGGGCCGTCACCCAGTCCGTCGCCGAGCTGCGCTGCCTGTGGCGCGACCCCCGTGCCGACATCACCGGCATCGGGATCGACCTCGGCCGTGTCACGCCGGAGCAGGGCGACGCCGTGCTCGCGTACGCCGCGGGGCGGGGCTTCGACTGCGGCGAGCTGCACGGGGGCACCTCCTGCCAGCTCGTCACCCGGGACCAGCAGTACCCGGTGGACCGCGGACAGACCTTCTTCGTGCGTGACGGCGTGCTGGTGCACGTCGACCAGAGCAACTTCCCGACCGACGACCTGCTCGGCGCGATCGTCACCCGGATCTGGGGTTGATCCCCGGGAGCGCCGCCTGCCCTCAGTGCCCGGCGGCGTACCGCGCCTGCAGGGCCGAGGCGGTCTGCGCGCTGTTGTTGTAGATGACGGTGCCGTCGACGGTGCCGGTGAAGCCCGAGCTCGTGGGCGCCGACGCGAACCCGGCGAGCGGGGCGCTCCCGACCCGCCAGTAGCCCGCAGCGGACTGCGCGGACGTGATCATGGTGCTCGAGCCGAGGAACGCACCGTCGACGTAGAAGCTCGTGCCCGAGCTCGACATCGTCACGGCGACGTGGTGCCACTGGCCGTCGTTGTAGGCGCGCGGCGTGGTCACGGCGCGGACCGTCGAGGTCGTGGGCCGGACGCCGAGCGCGAGCGTGCCCGCGTTGGTCATGTAGAGCGCCCGGTCGGCCGTGGTGGCGTTCCCCGACTGCGCCGTCGTGAAGGCGACGAGCGAACCGCCGGTGGTCGTCGTGGTGCGGAACCAGGTCTCGATCGTGAAGGCGGGCTGGCCGCCCAGCTGGACCGAGGTGAGCACCTGGCCGGTGCCGTCGAGCTGGAGGGCCGGGCTGTCGTCCTTGGCGCACGAGCCGGGCACGAAGCTCGCGCCACCGACGAGCGTGCCGGTCCGGGCGAAGCTGCTGCCGTCGGCCGTCGTCGTGCCGGAGGTCTCGTTGTAGGGGAACCCGAAGGAGGTCTGGGCGTTGTAGCTCTCGGTGAGGCAGTCGAAGGTGCCCGTCGCGAGGGTCGACCGCGGGTTCGCGGTCGGCGCCGCGTACCCGGCCGACGACCCGCCCGCGACGACGAGCGTCACGGCGAGACCGCCGGCGAGCGCGAGGAGCGACAGCGAGGCACCGGCCGTGCGGAGTCGGCGCAGGCGGCGCTCGCGGCGGCGGGCGGAGCGGCGTTCTCCGCGGGGCGAGGCGGGGGCGAGGCCGCGCTCGAGGCCGGCCAGGGCCTCCTGCCGGGCGCGCAGCGGCGAGTCGAGGCGACTGAGCGCCGTGAGGAGCAGGAGGCCCGCCGCCGTGACGACGAGGTGGCCGACCAGGCCCTCCCGCAGCCAGAGCACGGGGAGCCCCACGAAGGGGACCCGCAGGTAGGCGACGCCCTCGACGGCGCTGCGCTCGACGGGCGTCGAGTCGGCCTCGGGGTTGGCGTCGCCCTTCGTGACGAGGGTGCCCGCGGCCCCGTCGGAGTCGTAACGGTGCAGGCGCATGTGGTCGGCGTGGTCGGGGTCGTCGAAGAGGAGCACCTGGCCGCGGTGCAGGTCGGACTCGGCGACCGGCTTCGCGACGACGACGTCGCCGGGGTGGATGCGGGGCTCCATCGAACCCGTCATCACGGTCGTGGGGTGCCAGCCGATCGCGAGCGGCAGCGCGCCCCAGAGGGCCAGGCCGAGGACCGAGAAGAGGACGACGCGCGCGAGGGTCGCGAGCACGAGGCGCAGCCACTCGGTCGCCGCGTCCGACGAGCCGGGCAGTGCGGCCGACGCCGTGGGCGTGGCTCGCAGGTCCAGGTCGAACGTGGTCATGGCGCCCTCGTGGTCCCGTCGGGTCGTGTGGTGGTGGTGGTGGTGGAAGAGAGGCCCCCTCCGGCTCAGGGGGAGGAGGTCCGGAGGGGGCTGGCCCGCGCTCGGACCGGGGGGCGTCCGGGGCGGGGGCGGAGGGTCGCGGGAGCCGCGACTAGCTGTTCTGGGCCTCCCAGGTGAGGCCGAGCGACGCGGTGCCGCCCTGGGTCGTGTTCGGGGCGGCCGCGTTGACCGTGTAGGTGACCTGGTAGACGCGGGTCTCCGACGCGGTGCCCGTCGGGGCCCAGGTGCCGACGCCCGAGGCGAAGCTCGTGGACTGGGCGCCGAAGCCGGCCAGCGTGCCCGAGTAGAGCGTCGGGGTCTGCGCCGCGGCGACGGGGGTGAAGCCGGCGCAGGTGCCGAAGCCGCCGCCCGTGCCCTGCGTGATGCTGATGTCGATGTTCGACGCGAGGTCCTTCGTGCTCGTGGCGGCGGTGCCGTAGAGCTTGACGGTGGAGGCGAGCGAACCGGTCGAGGTGACCGCGATGCAGTTCTGGCCCGTCTGGCCCGGCTTGAGGTTGGACGCCGTGAAGAGCGCGGCGTTCTTGTCGTCGTCGGTCAGGGCGACGGTGCCGGCGGTCCAGTTGCTGGTGGGGTTGACCGTGGTCGACGAGAAGGCCGAGTACGAGGCCTGCGAGACGGCGAAGCCGCTGCCGACGAGCGCGGCGGGGATGGCGATCCAGGCGGCGAGGCGGGTGGCGCGGCGACCGGGGCGACGGGTGGTGGCGGTGCTGATCATGACGACTCCTGGTGAGGGGGTGGGGCGGGGAAGAGGAAGGGGGCGGGGCTGGTCCGGACGCCGGGTGCGCGTCCTGCTGCCCCTGCCGGTGAGCATCTTGCTGCTCAAGTGGTACGACCATCAAGTTATTTGCTCACCAAGATGCACGCAAGCCGTGACATGTCCCCAGAGAGGGGGTATCTTGATCACCGAGATGCACGCTGGTTGAATCAGGGTGCCGCCCTCGCCGGACCTCACCACCCCGTGCGAGCGGCAGCGGCCCACCCCACCCCTCGGACAGGAGACGCTGTGACCGCGACGACCGGCCCCACCCCCACCCGCGGAGCGATGCCGTGAACGACCGCGAGCGCTCCCCCCAGCCCCTCCCCGGCGACGCCCGGCCCCGCCTCGACGACGCGGGCGACGTCGACGTCACCGACGTCATGGCGGCCTTCAACGAGGTGCAGATGCAGAACGCCGCGATCCTCAAGGTGGTCGCGACCGACATCGGCATCGGCACGACGGACCTGCAGGCCCTCGCCTTCGTCAACGGTCGCACGGCCGTCACGCCCAAGCAGCTCAGCGAGCACCTCGAGCTCTCGACCGGGGCCACCACGAGCCTGATCGACCGCATGGACGCCGCCGGCTACGTGCACCGCGTGCCGCACCCGACCGACCGCCGCAGCACCCTCGTCGAGCTCGCACCAGCGGGCCAGGAGGCCATCTCCGGCGTGGCGACCTTCTACGCCCAGGCCTTCCGCGAGGCGGTCGACCCGTTCTACCTGGACTTCCTCGCCACGGCCTTCCGGTCCATCGGAGCCGCCGTGACCCGCCACGCGGAGGAGCGCTTCGGGTCGTAGCCTGGGCCGATGACGCCCTCACAGCTGCTCGTCGACGCGTTCGACCGCCTGCCCCCGCTCGCCCGCGAGGCCGTCGACGGGCTCGACGCCGACGCGCTCACGTGGCGTGCCGACGCCGAGGCCAACACGATCGCCTGGCTGCTCTGGCACACCGCCCGCGGTCAGGACGCCCAGATCGCCGACCTCGCCGCGAGCGAGCAGGTCTGGACCGCGGACGGCTGGGCCGAGCGGTTCGGCCTGCCGTTCGACGCGGCCGAGATGGGCTACGGCCAGGACCCCGCCGCCGTCGCCGCCGTGCGTGCCCCCGGCGACCTGCTCGTCGCGTACCTCGAGGCCGTCACCCTCCGCACCCGCGGGTACCTCGAGCTGCTCGACGCCGCCTCGTACGACGACGTCGTGGACGACGCGTGGGACCCGCCCGTGACGGCCGGCGCGCGCCTCGTGAGCATCCTCGAGGACTGCGTCCAGCACGTCGGCCAGGCCGCCTACGTGCGCGGACTGCTCGACCGGCACTAAGACGGGGCGCCACGAGGGAGCGGTGCCGGCGCGGGGAGGTGCGCGGCGACGCCGCCCGGGGAGCGGGCGCCTCCCGGCCGACCGGGGGTCGGCGGCCAAGGGAGCGGGCGGGCCGCTGTCAGGCGGCCGGGTCCTGCCCCACGTCCTGCGCAGAGCCCCCCGCGGGCGTGCCCCAGACCTCCCGCTGGATCGCGAGCGCGAGGTCGCGCAGCAGGTCGACGTCGACCGACGACGGATCGCGCGGGTGCGAGTCGAAGACGCAGAGGGCACCGATGCGGACGCCGTCGGGCGACTCGACGGGGTAGCCCGCGTAGAACCGCAGGTCGGACTCGGGCACGAGCACGTCGCTGCCGTCGGACGAGGCCGAGACGACGTACGGCCTCGAGGCCGTGATGGTCGTGCTGCAGAGCGACGCCTCGATCGGGCGCCCGCGCTCGTCGGTGCCCGCACGGGCGGCGTTGTGCTGCACCTCGTCGTCGAGCACGCTGAACGCGGCCGACTCCGTGCCGAAGAGCGTGCGGGCGTGCGCGACGATGGCGTCGAAGCGGGGTCCGGCGTCGGCCCCACGGAGGCGCTGCGCCGTCGGATCGGCCAGGAGGCGCGCGATCGACTGCGGCGCGAGGCGCGCGGCCCGGCTCGGGGCCAGACCACGGTCGGCCTCCTCGGCGTGCCGGGTCAGGCGGGGAGCGAGCACGCGGACGATCCGCTCGGCGACCCGGCGGTGCAGCAGGGTCGCGTCGTCGTCGTCGAGGGTCGGCGTGCTGGGTGCCGGCACGAAGGCCACGAGGTCGCGCTCGCCGTCGGCCTCGAGCAGCGCCTCGAGCGTGAGCTCGCCGAGCTCCTCGACCCAGCGGTCGGCGATGCTGCCCGGCGCGACCCGCAGGGCCGGGACGAGGCTCGACGGCTGCAGGCCGACGACGACGAGCTCGGTCGAGGCCGAGCCGACGCGCTGCACGGTCGCGACCAGCTCGTGCACGAGGGCCGTCCACGTGCGGTCGGCGGACACCGCCGCGGCGTCGTCCTGGCCGAGCACGACGACGACGGCGTCGTGGGCGGAGAGATCGCGGGCGCCCAGCACCGCGACGACCTCGGCCAGCGGGACGGCCGTCGCCGCGTCGGCCTCGACGAAGCTGCCGCGACCCGTGGCGCTGCTCAGCAGGCGCGTGAGCTGGGTCGGCAGGGCGAGCTCGCCCTCCCCCACGGCACGGCCGAGCGTCGGACCGCACCCCACCACGAGCACGCGGTCGGGGTCGGGGCCGGCGGCGTGCACGAAGGGCACGTCGGGCTGACGGGGCAGTCGCGTGGGCAGGCCGCCGAGGGCCCGGAGCCTCGAGCCGAGGACCTGGGACGCGACGCGACGGGTGACAGCACGCACGGCGGCTCCGGTTCTGATCGTGGGACGGGTCCCGGTGGTGAGTCGGTGACCCTGTGCTCGCCACGCTACCGGCCAGCGGGGGCCGGCCCGCCCCCCAGTGCGAGGGCAGGACGCGACGACCAGAGCGGCCCCGAGCGGCCCCGCGTGACGGACCGGGGCCGACGGGGCGGAGCGACGCGCGACTCCTGCCGCACGCCGCCCCCGCGCTCAGCGGCGCGTGCCCGCGAGCGTGCCGAGGACCGCGTCGCCGGGCCTGGTCTCCTCGAAGTCCGCCGTGATCTCGGCCCGGTCCAGGAGGTCCTCCATGCGCCGACGACGCGCGCGCGTGATGAGCGTCACGACCGTGCCCTGCTTGCCGGCGCGACCCGTGCGGCCGGCCCGGTGCAGGTACGTCTTGTACTCGTCGGGCATGTCGGCCTGGACCACGAGCTCGATGTCGTCGACGTGGATGCCCCGCGCCGCGACGTCGGTCGCGACGAGCACGTCGACGCGGCCGCTCGTGAGCAGCTGCAGGTTGCGCGTGCGGCGGGCCTGGTTGAGGTCGCCGTGCAGGCTCGTCGCCCGGATGCCCGCGTCCTCCAGCTGGTCGGCGAGCTGCTCGGCGAAGGCGCGCGTGCGGGCGAAGACCAGCGTCTTGCCCGGGCCCGCGGAGAGCTCCTCGATGATCGCGGCCTTGTCGCGCTGCTCGATGAGCAGCACGCGGTGGTCGATCGTGGCGCTGGCCTGGTCCTCGCCGGCCACCTCGTGCACCGCCGGCTCGACGAGGAACTCGTCGACCAGCGTGGCGACGCCGCGGTCGAGCGTCGCGCTGAAGAGCAGCTTCTGGGCGCGCGCACCCTGCGGCGTGACGTCGGCCGTGCGGCGGATGATGCGCTGCACCGGCTCCAGGAACCCCAGGTCGCACATGTGGTCGGCCTCGTCGAGGACCGTCACGACGACCTCGCTGAGGTCGAGGCGGCCCTGCTCGACGAGGTCCTCGATGCGCCCCGGCGTGCCGATCACGATGTCGACGCCGCGCTGCAGGGCGCCGACCTGGCGCCCCTGGGGCACGCCACCGTAGACCTGCGTGGTGAAGAGCCCGACCGAGCGCGCGATGGGCTGCACCGTGCGGTCGATCTGCAGGGCGAGCTCGCGCGTCGGCGCCAGGATCAGCGCGCGCGGCGCACGACCCATGGCGCGCTTGGCACCGCCGCCGTGCTCCATGAGCTTCTCGACGAGCGGGGCGCCGAAGGCGATGGTCTTGCCCGATCCCGTGCGACCGCGGCCCAGGACGTCACGACCCGCGATCACGTCGGGGATCGTCGCCGCCTGGATCGGGAACGGCGCCTCGGCACCGAGCTCGGCCAGCTGGCGGACGATGTTCTGGCCCAGGCCGAGGTCGCCGAACGACACGCCCTCGACGTCGGACGCCGTCAGCACCTCGGCCTGGAGCTTCTCGAGCTTGACGTCGGCCTCGGGGCTCCACGCCTGGCCGGAGCCGCGGCCGGAGGAGGAGGCGCCGCCGCGGTCGTCGCGACGGGGAGCACGGTCGGTGCGCTCGTCGCGACGGGGAGCGCGGTCGGTGCGCTCGTCGCGACGGGGCGCACGGTCGTCACGCTCGTCACGACGGGGCGCACGGTCGTCACGGACGAAGCCACGCTGAGGACGGTCCTCGCGGACGAAACCGCCCTGGGGCCGCTCCGTGCGACCGTAGCCGCGCTGCGGACGCTCGTCGCGTCCGCCCCGGTCGTCGCGCTGCGGCGCGCGGTCGTCACGGCCGTTCCCGCGCTGCGGGCGGTCGTCGCGACCGTAGCCGCGCTGCGGGCGGTCGTCGCGGCCGTAGCCGCGCTGCGGGCGATCGTCACGGCCGCCACGGTCGTCGCGCTGCGGCCCGCGGTCGTCGCGGCCGTACCCGCGCTGCGGGGCCCGGTCGTCGCGACCGTAGCCGCGCTGCGGGCGGTCGTCACGGCCGTAGCCGCGCTGCGGGCGGTCGTCACGGCCGTAGCCGCGCTGCGGGCGGTCGTCACGGCCGCCACGGTCGTCGCGCTGCGGCCCGCGGTCGTCGCGACCGTAGCCGCGCTGCGGCCGGTCGTCGCGTCCGTACGAGCGCTCGTCACGGGAGGCGCCGCGGGCACCGTTGCGGTCGTCGCGGCGGTCGCGGTCGCCGAAGCGGTCGGCGAACCGGCCGCCGGTCGGCTTGCGGGGCTCGAAGTTGGGGCGGCGGTCGCCGTCGCGCGGGGCGCCGGGAGCGCGGGTGCCGAACTCGCGGCGACCCCGCTCGGCGGAGTCCCAGCGCTTCTTCTGGCGGGGGGCCTCGGCCTCGTCGGGGCGGTGCCCGCGGTGCTTGGGGCTCTTGGAGCCGGCCCCGCGGGGGCCGTCGGGGCGGGAGGCGCGCGAGGGCGCCTTGTCGGAAGGAGACATGGTGGGTGCTTTCCGGGCCTGTCGGGTGACGCGACGGGACACCGGGCAGCCATCGGCCGGGACCGTCCACGATCGTGGTGTCGTCCCGACGAGATCCGTCGGGACTCCGGCCCCTGAGACTGACATGACCCTGTGGAAGGGGGACGCTGTACGCAGCGATCCCGTCGCGCCGTGGCGCGGTGTCTCGAGCCGACCGTACGACGATACCCGACGCGGGCCCCGATCGACAGGCCCGCGCCGGGACCGGCGTCAGGCCGTGGTCGTCCCGGCCGCCCGTCGGCGGTCGGCGCGGCGCTCGACGAGGCCGTAGACGACCGAGTAGAGCACCGGCAGCACGATCAGGGTGAGCACGGTCGACGACACGAGCCCACCGATCACGACGATCGCGAGCGGCTGCGAGATGAAGCCCCCGTGGCCGGTGATGCCGAGCGCCATCGGCACGAGCGCGAAGATCGTGGCGGCCGCCGTCATGAGGATCGGGCGGAGGCGCCGCGACGCACCCTCGAGCAGCGCCTCGCGCACGCGCAGCCCCCGGTCGCGGTACTGGTTCACCAGGTCGATGAGCACGATGGCGTTCGTCACCACGATGCCGACGAGCATGAGCACGCCGACGAGCGACGCGACGCCGAGGGGGATCCCCGAGACGAGCTGCAGCAGGATCGCGCCCGTGGCCGCGAACGGGATCGACACCAGCAGGAGGACCGGCTGCAGCAGGCTGCGGAAGGTCGCCACCATCACGATGTAGACGATGAGGATCGCGATGAGGACCGCGAGCCCGAGCTGCTGGAACGCGGTCGCCTGGTCGCTCGCCGCGCCACCGACGGCCGCGTCGGACCCGGCGGGCAGGTCGAGGTCGGCCAGGGCCGCGTCGACCGAGCTGGTCGCCGTGGACAGCTCGTCGCCGGACGGCGTCACCGTGACGGTCGCCGTGCGGACGGCGTCCTTCGTGGTCACCGACGTCGGCCCGGTGGTCTGCTCGACGGTCGCGATGCTGCTCAGCGCGACGGTCCCCGTGGGCGAGGGCAGCGCGAGGTCCCGCAGCTCCTGCAGGGTCTCGGGCGGCGTCGGTGCCAGCGTGTAGACGTCGACGCTCTCGTCGTCGATCTCGAGCGACCCGACGGCCTGCGGCTGGATCGCCTGGGCGACGATGCCGCCCACCGCGAGCTCGCTGAGGCCGAGGCGGGCCGCGGCGGCGCGGTCCACGTCGACGCCGATGACGGGCTGGGCCTCCTGCAGGTTCGAGGTCGCCTCGACCGTGCCGTCGATGCCGGTGACGGCGTCGAGCACCGTGCGCGTCGCCTCGTCGAGCGTGCCCGGGTCGGGCGCCGTGACGTCGATGGTGATGTCGTTGTCCGTCCCGAAGCCGCTCGACGTCGCGACCTCGAGGTCGCCGACGCCGTCGAGGTCGCCGAGGCGGGCCCGCACGTCGGTCTGCAGGGCGTCCTGGTCGGCGTCCTCGTCGGTCGTGACCGAGTAGGTCACCGTGCTGTCGCCGCCCCCGCCGAGGAACGCCGACAGGCTCCTGCCGCTGGAGCCGATCGTGAGCTGCACGGTCTCGATGCCCGCGACCTCCTCGAGCGCCGCCTCCACCTCGGCCGCGGCGTCGGACTGCACCTGCAGGCTCGACGCGGGCTCCAGGGCCTGCGTGACGGTGAGGGTGTTCTGGCCGCTCGAGCCCAGGAAGTTGGTCGACAGCAGCGGGACCATGGCGCCCGTGCCGATCAGCACGAGCACCGCGACCCCGAGCGTCGCCAGCGGACGCCGGAGCGTCGCGGCGAGCAGGGGCAGGTAGGCCCGCCGCAGGCGGTCCACGGCCACCGGTGCCGTGCCGTGCGTCGCGGGGGCGGTGACGGGCGTGGGGGCGTCGGGCGTGCCTCCTGCGCCGACGGCCCGGTCCTCGCCGCGTCGCGCGGCCCGCTGCTCGCGACGACGCGCCTCACGGGCGTCGACGAGCTGGGCGGCACCCACGGGCAGGGCGTCGGGGTCGGTGGCCTCGGTGCTCGCGGCGCCGTCGGCGTGCTTGTGCGCCTTCGGTGCGCGGAGGAACCAGTACGCGAGCACCGGCACGATCGTGAGGGCCACGAAGAGCGACGCGGCGAGCGCGATCGTCACGGTGAGCGCGAAGGGCCGGAACAGCTCGCCCGTGATGTCGCCGACGAACGCCAGGGGCAGGAACACCACGATGGTGGTCACCGTCGACGCGGTGATGGCACCGGCCACCTCGCGCACGCCCGTCGTGATGGCCGCGAGGCGGTCGGTGCCGGCCGTCAGGTGGCGCTTGATGTTCTCGATGACGACGATCGAGTCGTCGACCACGCGGCCGATCGAGATCGTGAGGGCCCCGAGCGTGAGGATGTTGAGCGAGTAGCCCGAGGCCTGCAGGCCGATGAAGGTGATGAGCACGCTCGTCGGGATGCTGATGGCCGTCACCAGGGTCGACCGGACCGACAGCAGGAACACGAGGATCACGACGACGGCGAAGACGAGGCCGAGCAGGCCCTCGGTGGCGAGGCTGTCGATGCTCTGCTGGATGTAGGGCGCCTGGTCGAAGACGACCGTGAGGTCGACGTCGCCGCCGAGGGAGTCGACGAGGTCGGGCATCGCGGCCCGGACGGCCTCGGACACCTCGACGGTGTTGGCCTCGAGGGACTTCGTCACGGCGATGGTGAGGGCGTCGGCCCCGTCGACGCGGCTGATGGAGGTCACCGGCGCCGAGGTGAGCTCGACGTCGGCCACGTCGCCGAGCGCCACCTCACCGTCGCCGCCGAGGAGCGGCAGGGCCGCCACGTCGTCGACGCTGGTGAGGCGTGAGCCGGCCTGGATCGACAGCGTGCGGCCGTCCTCGGTGAGGGTGCCGCCGGGCAGCAGGGTGCCGTTCGCGTCGAAGGCGTCCGAGATGGCCGCGGTGGTCAGGCTGGCCGCGGCGAGCGCCTCCTGGTCGGGGGTGATCGTCACGCGCTGACCGGCCGCACCGAAGACGCTGGCCTCGCGCACGCCGTCGATCTTCTGCAGGTCGGGCACCGCGACCGACTCGACGCGGTCGACGAGGGCCTGGTCGGTGCTGGCGTCGACGTCGCCCGTCGCCGTGACGGCGATCTGCAGGATCGGCAGGTCGTCGAGGCTGCCCGTGACCACCTGGGTGTCGACGTCGTCGGGCAGGCTCAGCCGGTTGATCGCGGACTGGATCTTCTGCTCGCTGGTCGCGAGGTCGGTGCCGTAGGTGAACTGCACCGACACCTGGCTCTGCCCGGTGGTCGACGTCGCGGTCGTCGTCTCGAGCCCGGGGATGACCTGCACGGCCTGCTCGATGGGCGTCGAGACGTCGTCGCTCACCACCTCGGGCGTGGCCCCCGGGTAGGAGCTGATGACGGCGACCTGCGGGAACTCCACGCTGGGCGCCAGCTCTTGCTTGAGCGAGGTGAGCGCGATGCCGCCGAAGATCGCCACGACGATCGTCACGAGCGCGATCAGGGCTCGGTTGCGCAGGCTGAAGACGGAGAGGAAGTGCACGGGGCTCCTGGTGGTTCGGCGGACCGAGACGACCGGGGTCCTCCCCGGCGGATCCAGGACGATCATCGCCCCCCGACACTGGGAATGCGCAGCGCACGGCGAGGTCCGTGGGGTACCGGCCGCCACCCCCGACGGGGAGGAGTGGTCGTCACGGGCGCGGGGTGCTGCTGAGATGGGGGCGTGACCCTCCTGCTCGAGCGCTCCGCGCGCCTCCTGATCGGCGTCGTGCTCTACGGCGTCTCGCTCGCGCTCATGGTCCGGGCCGACATCGGGGTCGGTCCGTGGGACGTCCTCAGCCAGGGCCTGTCGCTGCGCACCGGCCTCACCTTCGGCACGGTCACCTTCCTCACGAGCCTGGTCGTGCTGCTGCTCTGGATCCCGCTGAAGCAGCGTCCCGGCGTCGGCACCGTCGTCAACGCCCTCCTCATGGGCCCCGTCGTGGACGTCGCGCTCGCGGTCGTGCCCGTGCAGGAGGAGTGGTGGTCGCAGGGCCTGGTCTTCGCGGGCGGGCTGCTCCTGCTCGCCGTCGCCTCCGGCCTCTACCTCGGCGCCGGGCTCGGCCCGGGCCCGCGGGACGGCCTCATGACGGGACTGCACCAGCGCACCGGCTGGCGCATCGGTCGCGTGCGCACCGGCATCGAGCTCTCGGTGCTGCTCGCGGGGTGGCTGCTCGGCGGGCAGGTCGGCGTGGGGACGGCCGCCGAGGCGTTCCTCATCGGACCGCTCGTGGCGGTGACGATCCCCCTGCTCAGGATGCGCCGCGGGGCCTCTTCACGACAGGTGTCGCCAGACGCCGAGAGGGGGTCCGCGCCCGCGAGTTGACAGGGCCTCAGGCAGGAGTAGATTCGCCGCTCGTGACCACCGAGACCCGGTCGCCGAAGCGATGGCTGATCGGCGAACCGCTCCCCTCCGAGAAGCTCGAGGGGCAGCTGCTGCCGAAGCACCTGGCGCTGCCGATCTTCGCCAGCGACCCCCTGAGCTCCGTGGCCTACGCCCCGCAGGAGCTCCTCATGATCCTGCTCATCGGCGGCCTCGGCATGCTCACGCTCGCACCCTGGGTGGCCCTCGCCGTCGTCGTGCTGCTCGTGGTCGTCGTCGCGTCGTACCGGCAGCTCATCAAGGCCTACCCGTCAGGAGGCGGCGACTACGAGGTCGCGCACCGCAACCTGGGCGAGAAGGCCGGCCTGGTCGTCGCCTCGGCGCTGCTCGTCGACTACGTCATGACCGTCGCCGTCTCGGTGGCCTCCGGCATCGACAACATCATCTCCGCGGTGCCCGAGCTGGCACCCGCCCGGATCGAGCTGGCGGTGCTCGCCGTCGTGGTCCTCGCGGCCGTGAACCTCCGGGGCGTCCGCGAGTCGAGCAAGGCCTTCGCGATCCCGACGTACCTCTTCGTGGGGAGCGTCGCCGTCATGATCGTGGTGGCGCTGGTGCGCACCGCCCTGGGCGACCCGCCCGTCGCCGAGAGCGCCGGGTACACCGTCGAGGCGGAGGGCCTCACCCAGGCCGCGTTCGTCCTCCTGCTGCTCCGCGCGTTCTCGTCGGGCTGCTCCGCGCTCACCGGCGTCGAGGCGATCTCCAACGGCGTGCCGGCCTTCCAGCGGCCCAAGATCGGCAACGCGCAGAAGACCCTCGTGCTCATGGGCGGCATCGCCATCGCGCTCTTCGTCGGCCTCACCACCGTCGCGCTCATCGCCGACGTGCACTACGCCGAGGTGCCCTGCCAGCTCATCGGCTGGGAGGCGTGCGCCACCGACCCCCAGCGCAGCCTCATCGCCCAGATCGCCGCCGCCGTCTTCGGCGACGCCCTCTTCGGGCTGCCGTTCTACCTGATCCAGGCCTGCACGGCGGCGGTCCTGCTGCTCGCGGCGAACACGGCCTTCAACGGGTTCCCGCTGCTCGGCTCGATCCTCGCCCGCGACACCTACGCCCCCAAGGCGCTCAGCACCCGCGGCGACCGCCTCATCTTCTCGAACGGCGTGATCGTCCTCGCGCTCGTGGCGTCGGTGATCCTGCTGGTGTTCCGGGCGAACGTGACGCAGCTGATCCAGCTGTACATCATCGGCGTGTTCGTGTCGTTCACCCTCGGCCAGACCGGCATGGTGCGGCACTGGCTGCGCATGCTGCGGAACGGCTGCAGCGACCGCGGCGCCGTCACCCGGGGCCTCGTCATCAACGCCGTGGGTGCGGCGATGACCCTGTCGGTGCTCGTCGTCGTCACGGTGACGAAGTTCACCCACGGCGCGTGGATCGTGTTCGTCATCATGCCGGTCCTGTTCGTGCTCATGCTCGGCGTGAACCGCTACTACCGCGACGTCGACGCCGAGGTCGAGCCCGACGCCACCACCACCTTCGGCGCCACGGGCGACCACGCCGTCGTGCTCGTCAACCGCATGCAGAAGCCGGTGCTCAAGGCGCTCGACTACGCGATCGCCGCCCGTCACGAGTCGCTCGAGGCCGTGCACGTGAGCATCGACGACGAGGCGACGGCCCTGCTGCGGCGCCAGTGGGACGAGCAGAACATCGAGGTGCCGCTGCGCGTCGTCGCGTCGCCGTACCGCGACATCGGCGTGCCGCTGATCCACTACATCAAGCAGCACCGGGCCGAGCACGGCAGCGAGGTGGTGACGGTCTACACGCCCGTGTACATCGTCGGCCACTGGTGGGAGTCGCTCCTCCACAACCACCGCGCCCGCCGGATCCAGCAGAAGCTCATGCTCGTGCACGGCGTCACGGTGTCGCTCGTGCCGTGGCTGCTCGACTCGTCCGAGCTGCTCTACGGTCGTCGGTCGCGGCCGATCCCCGGCCAGGACCGCCGCGGCGAGCCCGTGCGGCCCGTCCGCCGCGCGCTGCAGCCCGGGCACGGCCCGGCAGGAGCCGCGGGTGCGGCCGGCGGGTCCGGCACGATCGTCGGCGACCCTGCCGCGGCGCTCGCCCCCGACACCGGTGCCGGTACCGCGAAGCAGCCCGGCCCCAAGCAGACGCCCCGCGAGCCCGGCAAGGGCAAGAACGTGGGCAACCAGGGCAAGGCCGCCCGGCGACGGGCACGGTCCGCGGCACGGAACTCGCCGCACGGCGGGCGCAAGAGGTCCTGACGGGAGCAGTGTCCTTCCGGTCGCGAGCAGTTATGGTGGGTGCCACGTCTGGCCTGGGGACCGCTCGGCCGTAGCTGAGAAGGATCATCGATGACGGACATCTTCACCACTGAGCACGACGAGCCACCGCAGTCCGAGCGGCGCCGCAGGCGGCTGTCGAAGCCCGTGGCCGTCGTGCTGATCGCCATCGCGGTGCTCGTGGGCGTCGCGCTCCTCGTCGCAGCGGTGGTCGGCGTGTACGCAGCGAGCCTGGCTCGCTCGTTCGACGAGCGGACGACGAAGATCGAGCAGGCCTTCCCCGACGAGGCGACGCGGCCGGAGGCGTCCGACGAGGGGGCCGTCAACATCCTCCTCATGGGCAGCGACTCCCGCGCGGACGCGACCGAGCTCGACGACGAGGGCCCGAGCGACCAGCGCACGGACACGATGATGCTCGTGCACGTGGACGCCGACCGGCAGAACGTCTACGCGATGTCCATCATGCGCGACCTCTACGTGCCGATCCCGGGCAGGGGCGAGGCCAAGATCAACTCGGCGTTCGCCTACGGAGGCTCCCCCCTCACGGTGCAGACCGTCGAGCAGCTCACGGGTGCCCGCATCGATCATGTCGCGATCATCGACTTCGAGGGCTTCAAGGGCATGACCGACGCCCTCGGCGGCGTCGACCTGGTGTCTCCCCGGGAGTTCACCGCCCGGGGCACCCAGATCCAGGTCGGACAGAACCACCTCGACGGCGAGGACGCCCTCAACTTCGTGCGAGAGCGGTACTCCTTCACCGACGGCGACTACACCCGGGTGGCGAACCAGCAGCTGTTCCTCAAGGCGATCGTCGACGAGGTCATCAGCCAGGACACCCTCACCGACCCGGGCAAGATCTCGGCGTTCGTCGACTCGGTGTCGGACTACCTCACCGTCGACGACACCCTCGACGCCGGCACCATCGCGTCGCTCGGCCTGAGCCTGCGCTCGGTGCGCTCGTCCGACATCCACTTCTTCACCGTCCCCACGAGCGGTACGGGCATGGTCGGGTCGCAGTCGGTGGTCTTCACGGCCGACGACAAGATGTCCGTGCTGCAGCAGGCCCTCCGCGACGACAACCTCGAGGCTCACCTACCGACGCTCGTCCGTTGATCGGCCCTCGCCGCCGTGCGCCGTGGACCAGACTGGTCATTTCGCACTGAAGAACATTCGGCACTATTCTTCACGTGCACGTCCGCTCCCGAGGGCTGGTCGAGGTCGACGGTCCGAGGAGGTACGGGGCCACGGCACTCGCCGACGTGCGACCGCCGACCGACACGGCGAACGTTCTTCAGGGGGGACGACCGAGTGAGCACCACAGCAGGGCAGCACCACGGCCTCCGGACCGAGCAGCCCGCTGCCTGGGCCAGGAGGTACTCCCGCTACCTGAGCGCGACGGACGCCGTCGTGGTGGTCGTGGCGGTCATCCTCGCCGAGATCGCCTGGCACTCGTGGACCGTCACGGTGGGCAACGGCGCCTCGTCGACGGGGCCCCTCCTGACCAACCGCCACACGATCGCCTCGGTCGTCCTCGTCGTCTGCTGGTTGACCGCGCTGTCCGCCTACGGAACGCGCGATGCCCGGATCATCGGGCAGGGGACGCTCGAGTACCGCCGGGTCCTGCAGTCGTCGCTCATGCTCTTCGGCACGTACGCCATCGTCGCGGTCATCCTCGACCTCCAGCTCGGCCGCAGCTTCGTCCTGACGGCGTTCCCCCTCGCGGCGGTCGGACTGATCGCTTCTCGGTGGGGCTGGCGACAGTGGCTCGTGCGGCGCCGCGAGGCGGGCCAGTACGTGTCCCGCGCACTGCTCGTGGGTTCGCGCCACACCGTCGAGCACCTCGCCGAGCAGCTCGCCGGCCAGCCCAGTGCGGGGTACGACCCGGCCTTCGGTTGCATCCCGGGGGGCCGAGAGGGAGAGGTGCTCGGGCGACGCGGTCTGCGCGTCGTGGGCACGATCCAGGAGGTCGAGCTCGCCCTGTCGCGCATCGACGTGGACTGCGTCATCGTCACGAGCAGCGACGACCTGTCCCCGAGGGCCGTTCGACACCTGGGTTGGTCACTCGAGGAGTCGGGCACGGAGCTCATCGTCGCCCCCGCGCTCACCGATGTCGCGGGCCCGCGCATGCACGCGCGTCCGGTCGCGGGCCTACCCCTCATCCACGTCGAGTCCCCCGTCTTCGGTGGGCGGAAGGCCTGGACCAAGATCGCCATCGACCGCGCTGCAGCAGCCCTCGGCGTCCTCCTGCTCTCACCCCTGTTGATCGGCATCGCGATCGCGATCAAGTCGACCTCGACCGGCCCTGTCCTGTTCCGGCAGCAGCGCGTCGGGCTGGGTGGCGAGACGTTCACGATGTTCAAGTTCCGGTCGATGAGCACGGACGCCGAGGCGCGACTCGAGGCCTTGCGCCAGGCGCAGCCCAGTGCGGGCAACGAGGTCCTGTTCAAGATGAAGGAGGACCCTCGCGTCACGCGCGTGGGAGCCGTCCTCCGTCGGTACAGCTTGGACGAGCTGCCGCAGCTCTTCAACGTGCTCAACGGGACGATGTCGCTCGTCGGGCCGCGTCCTCCCCTCGACGCGGAGACGAAGGCCTACGAGAAGCACAACTTCCGGAGGTTCCTGGTGCGCCCCGGCATCACGGGCCTCTGGCAGGTCAGCGGCCGGAGCGACCTGTCGTGGGAGGACTCTGTCCGACTGGATCTCTACTACGTCGAGAACTGGTCCGTGCTCAACGATTTCATCCTTCTCGCGCGTACGGCGCGCGCAGTTCTGGCGGGAACGGGAGCCTACTGATGCCCCACGGGAGAACGCCTCCCGTGACCGCGGTCACGACCCCCACGAGAATGCGCTGGTGAACATCCTTGAAGAACGGTAACGCGCCAACATCATCCGTGCGCGTCGTCCCAGAGCTCCGGAGCGTCCACATCGAACGCTTCTTCGCTGGTCGGCCGAGCGCGCTGTACTACCTCGGACGCAACTACGACCTGGGCACGCAGACCGTGCCCGGCAGGATCGAGCACGCCTCTCTCTCCAGGCTGGTCGCGACCCTGTGGCGCAGCGATGCGGAGGTCCTCGAGACCCCCGAGCCCCTGTGGATGCGCGAGTTCCCACGGACGGCAGTCATGGGCCTGACCTGGAAGCTCTCGGGGGTGCTGCGCCGGAGACGACGTCGCGTCGTGTCCTACTGCATGGAGAACAACGACTTCACCACCCTGGTCCTGGGACGAGGACGACGAATTCCCGGCGTCGTCTCCATCGGCCGCGCCGCCATCGCCGCGTACATCCGCACGTGCGTGGACAAGCTCGCCTTCGCGAGCCCCGCAGCCCGCACGGCGTACGGTCCCTTCTTGCGCGGCGATACGGCTCTCGAGCGCAAGGACTTCCTCGAGCTGCCCCCTGCGGAGCCGGTGCTCCCCGACAAGCGGCCGGAGAGCGCGGTGTTCGTCGGAGCCCTCGAGACGAGGAAGGGCGTCGACGAGCTGCGACGCGCCTGGGAACAAGTGGAGCACGCGCGGCCGGATGCCACCCTGACGGTCGTCGGCACTGGCGACGGCGCGGCCTCCTTCGTCGCTTGGTGTGGACGACGTCCCACCCACCGTCGCTACCTCGGTCTCGTGAGCCGCGAAGAGGCGATGGCGGAGATCGCGCGGAGCACTGTCCTGGTAGCCCCCTCGGTCCCCGACGGTCGCTGGAGGGAGCAGATCGGGCTGCCCATCAAGGAAGCCCTCGCACGAGGCTGCCAGATCGTGACGACGGATCAGACCGGACTGGCACCGTGGCTCGGCGAGCACGGACATCAGATCGTCAGTGTCGAGCCCCGGCACGACTTCTCGGATCGCATCGCGCACTCACTGGACATCGCTCTGGGCGCCCCACTGGAGGTGAGCACGATCACCGGTTCCCTGCCCCGGCAGGACCAACGACTCGCGGCAGATGCATGGCTGCACGAGCAAGGCACCGTCTCCACCGAAGAGGTCGCCCTGGTCAACCCCCTGGGCCACGCCCTCGCGCACTACACCCACGCACTCAGTGAGACCCTGTCCGCGGAGGGCGCCCGCGTCTCGACCGCCTCCGTGCCGGAGCCGTCGGCCGACGGCAGCAGCCGGGCCGCATGGCTCGCGGCTTACGCCGGGAAGGTCCGTGAGCTGCGACGGTCCCGCCCAGACCACCTGATCGTGACCTGGCCGGTGCTCGGCTGGCTCGATCTGCTCGTCCTCGGCGTCCTGGCGCCCCGTGGGACCCGGGTATCACTCGTGGTCCACGATCCGGTGCCCCTCGTCCGGGCGATCGGGTACTCCTGGCTGGCGCGCTTCGCAGGGAGCACCGCCCTCCACCGGGTCTCCGTCATCGCGCACAGCAGATCCGCCATGGAGGCCCTGCCTCCAGGACGCATCTCTGACAAAGCGGTGCATCTCCCGCACCCCATCCTCGATCGCGTCCCCGCGCAGGAGCGCCCGACGTCGGAACGCGCCGTCGTCCGTGTGCTCGGCCAGTACAAGCCCGACCGCGACCTCGCGACGCTCGACGCGCTGGGGCGACACCTCGCGGGCCGGTTCGAGCTCGAGATCGTGGGCCGGGGGTGGCCCCACGTGGATGGGTGGACGGTGGAGGACGCCTTCGTCCCAGAGTCGCGCCTCGACCATCTCATCGCGACGAGCTCGGTCGTCCTCATCCCCTACAGCCGCTTCTTCCAGAGCGGCATCGCCGTACGTTGCCTCGAACTCGGCACCCCCGTCGTCGGGCCGAGGGACAGCAGCCTCGCTGACCTCTTCCTCGGCATGGACGACCTCCTGGTGCCTCCGGTCGCCCAGGACGTCGCTCGTGCCGAGGAGTGGGACACGTGCATCAGGCGTGCCGCCGTCATGGCCACGAGCGAGGTCCACGACGTCCGACGAGACGTCCTGGCAAGCAACCGCACGGCCTGGAGGAACTGGCTCCGAGGAACGGGACCCCGCGCGTGACCCACTCGATCCTCTTCATCGCCGCCTGCCTCGCACTGTCCCTCGTCGGCCTCCGTCGGCCGGTCGTGACAGCGACGGTGGCCGTGGCGTTCTACGTCTTCGTCCCCCTCGCGAGCAGCCAGCTCGTCGTGGGCGTCGCCCTGGGGCAGCTCGCTCTCCTTCACCCGTCCACGCTCCTCGTGCTCATCCAGCTCGCGATGTCACTGCTGCTGGACGGGCGCAGGTTCTTCAGCGCGCTCGGATCGGTCCCCCTGATGACGGTGGCCGTCGGCCTCTTCATGACGCTCGCCGTGTTCTCGACGTACCCCGTGACGGGGCTCGGTGGCCTGACCATCGTCTTGCACCAGGTGCTCGCTCCGTTCGGCGTCTTCCTCCTCGTCCAACAGCTCGACACTCGTGCGGCCCGACGCCTGGTGCAGGCCTTCCTCGCGTTCTGCGCGGTGCAGGCACTGCTCGTCGTGCTCGTGGCCATCGGCGTCGTAGGACAGCCCTATGCGGCCACCCTTCGAGCGACCTTCAGCTGGTACGCCCTGGACGCAGCGGGCGGACGAGCCCTCGGGACGGCGGATCATCCGCTGGTGCTCGGCATGCTGCTCGCTCTGGCGATCCCGTTCGTCACGGTCCTCCAGAGGGTCTGGCTCCAGGTAGCACTGTCGGGCCTTTTCGTCCTCGGTGTGGTCCTCGCTCAAGCCAGGACGAGCCTGGCGTTGGCAGTCGTGGCCGTCGCTGCGCTCGTCATCCGCTCCAGCCTGTCTCGCCGTGCACGAGGTGCGCTCGTGGTCGGTCTGCTGATCGCGGGAGCCTTCGCCGTCTCGTCCAGCCTCACTGCCGGCCTCTCGGAACGACTGCGTGACGACGGCGGATCAGCGGACGGCCGCCTGCGGGCCTGGTCGAACGCCTTCGATCTGTGGGGCTCCAACCTCACCCTGGGCTCGGGCCCAGGAGCGAGCGCCCAGGCAGCCTTCGCGGCCGGGCTCGGGACATCCTTCGAGAACCCCCTCCTCATGTACGCGGTCGAGTACGGCGTCCTGGGCACCTTGGCGCTGTTCATCGGCATGTTCGTCGTCCTGCGGCACCGGGCGGGCACCTCCAGCGCTGTCAGCGGGGCCACGGTCGCCGCCCTCGTCGCGATCGTGGCGGTGCACTCGTTCAGCTCGCTGGCCACCATCAACAACTCGGGTGGCCTGCTCTTCCTCTGCCTCGCGCTCGCGTCCCTCCGCACGTCCACCGCGGACGGGACCGACGACGACGCGCTCCAGGACACATGGAGGGATTCGTCGCGAACCCGCCCGGTCGACCGGACCCTGGCGCCTCGATGAGCGGTCGACCACCAGGCGGCTGGAGCAGCAACGTCCTCCTCACGATGGTGGGCAACTCGTTCGCCCCGCTCGCCGCCCTCGCCACTGCCCCCGTCCTCGCCCAGTCGCTGGGCGTCTTCGGGCGAGGACAGGTGGCCGGCGCGATCGCACCGCTCCTGCTCGCATCCACCGTCGCGACCCTGGGGATCCCCGCCGCCGTGAACTACAGCGTGGCGCGACACCCCGCTCTCCTGCGTCGCGTGCTCAGCAGGGCCGCGGTCGTCCTGCTCGTGTCCGGCCTCGTCGCCTCCGCCTCGGTGTTCCTGCTGGTGGGATTCCTCAGCGATGGTGATCCTGCGCTCGGGCAGCTCATAGCCGTGGCGGCCGCGGCCGTGGTCCCCACCGTGCTGACCGGTCTGCTGCAAGCCGCCGCCTCGGGGCTGCACCTGTGGCGGTGCGTCTCCAGGGAGCGCTTCATCTCTGCCCTCGTGCGACTCGTCGCCATCGTGTTCCTCGCCGTGGCCGGCGAGCTCGACGTCTTCCGTGCCGTCGTCGTCCTGGCCGTGTCGCCCGTCCTCGGCTCGCTGGCCTACGGCCCCGTCCTCGCGCTCCTCTGGTCGCACTCGACACCCCGGGACGACGTACCGGGCGATGGGGGACGAACGGGCGAGCTCTTCACGTACGGTCTCCGTGTCTGGGTGGGATCGATGTCCGGTGTGCTCCTGACGCGTCTCGACCAGACGCTCATGGTGCCACTCTCGAGCGAGGTCCAGCTCGGCCTCTACGTGGTCGCCGTCACGGTCGCTGATCTCCCCCTCATCATCACCAACGCTGTGCGCGACGTCACGTTCAGTAGCGACGCTGCCAAGGCGAACGATGCCAGGCTCGGCATGGCCGCGCGCATCTCCACGCTGGCGGCCCTGGTGGTCTGCGGGGGCCTTGCAGCGAGCTGCTGGTGGTGGATCCCCCTCTTGTTCGGCGACGACTTCGCGGGTTCCGTCCCCGTCTGCCTGATCCTGCTGCTCTCGGTCGTCCTGGGGACTCCCGGCTCGCTTGCCGGCATCGCCCTGAGCTCGAGGGGATCACCACAGCTCAGGAGCACCTCCCTGCTCGTCGCGTGCGTCGTCAACATCGTCCTGCTCCTGCTCCTGGTCCCTGTCATGGGAGCCGTAGGCGCCGCAGTGTCGACCCTCGTCGGCACGATCGCCGCAGCGAACCTCAACGTGCTGTTCCTGCGCCGACGCTTCGGGATACCGGCTACGGCGTTCTACGGGTTCCGGGCGGACGATGTCAGCACCCTCCTCGCCCGACTGCGCCGGAAGGACAGGTGAGCGGACGCCGCCTCGACCGCTCAGGCCCCCTGGTCTGGGCACTAGGCAACCTCCGACGTCCTGGTTACCGTAGAACCACCATGCTCGACCGGGGATGAAGTCGAGGTGATTGACCCAGCCCCTTGAACGGTAGGAACTGGTCATGCGACGTACCCGGCTGATGGCGACGGTGGCCCTCACCCTCACCCTCATCGTCACCGCCACGAGTCTGAGCCTCGGTCCGGCGGCTCCCGCGAGCGCTCTCCCCGCGCTCGGCAAGGTCGTGGCGCATCCTCGGCTCCTGGCGGACGCCGAGCAGTTCCAGCAAGCGCTCGGCGGCCTGAGGCAAGACGATCTCGGCAGTGAGTGGCTACGCTCCCTCTCGCAGCGGGGTGAGGAGCTGGCCCGGGCCGACCGGCCGACGTACGACGTGTCCTCGGGCGACCTCCTCGAGGTGTCGCGCTCCGTCCTGGACAGGTCGTACCACTTCAGCTTCCTGTGGCGCCAGACCGGAGAGCGGCGCTGGCTCGACCTCGGCCGCGCCGAGCTCCTGAACGCCGCGAGCTTCCGCGACTGGAACCCCGAGCACTTCCTCGACACCGCCGAGATGATGCACGCGTTGTCGCTCGGCTACGACTGGATGTACGACGGACTGTCCGAGCAGGACCGGCAGACGATCCGCACGGCCCTCATCGACAAGGGCCTCGGGCCGGCTCGGGCCCAGTACACAGCCGGTGCGAGCTGGACGAGACAGTCGGGCAACTGGAACCTCGTCGTCAACTCGGCCGTCGGGATCACGGCACTGGCCCTGGGCACGGAGGGCAGCTCGATCTCGCAGGCGAGCCTCGACGCGGCCAACGAGAGCATCAAGCACGGACTCGCGACCTACGCCCCTGACGGGGGCTTCGACGAGGGCCTGACGTACTGGTCCTACGGGACGAGCTACCTGGCCACCTACCTCGATTCCCTCAGGACGGCCTTGAACGACGACGGGGGGCTCTCACGAAGCCCGGGCCTCAGTCAGACCGTCGCGTTCAGCGAGCACGTCGTCGGCCCGTCCTCACTCGGTTTCGCCTTTGGCGACGCCTGGCAGAACGAGGCCCTGACCGATGCCTCCTTGGGCATGGAGTGGGTCCTGGGCACGGCACCCACCCCGGATCGCGCCGTGGGGCAGCCCCGGACCGACATCGACGCGGCGTCGCCGCGCGGCATCCTCTGGCTCGGCAAGGGTCTGGCAGCGCAGTCGCCCTCGGCTCCGCCCCTGCCCCTCGACAAGGTGACCTCGTCCGCGGGCATGGTCTCGATGAGGGGCGCGTGGAACGACGTGGACACAGCGTTCGTCGCGGCGCGGGATGCGTCGACCGAGCGCACCGGGCACAGCGACCTCGACCAAGGCTCGTTCGTCTTCGATGCGCTCGGCGAGAACTGGATCACGGAGAAGGGCGCCGACTCGTACGGCCTCGACGGGTACTTCGACGTGCCCGGGGGCGAGCGCTGGCGCTACTACTCGAAGCGAGCCGAGGGCCACAGCACCCTGGTGACGAACCCTGCCGACAAGGCCGACGCCATCCCTGCGAAGGGCCAGGGGGCCGCCACGCGCGTTGTCCAGTCGGACGGCGACGCCGGGGCCGCGATCATGGACCTCCAGGGTGCCCGAGCCGACCTCTCGACGTGGCGCCGCGGAGTCCGACTCTTCGATGGTCGCAAGCAGCTGCTCGTGCAGGACGAGATCACCCCCAAGGGCAGTGTCGACCTCTGGTCGTTCCTGCAGACCCGCGCAGCCGTCACCGTGGGCAGCGACGGACGCTCGGCGACCCTGTACCAGGGCGGGAAGAAGGTCCTCGTCCGACTGGTCGGCGGTCCCGGGACGCTCCGTGCCATGCAGGACGCACCGTTGTGGAGCTCCCCTCAGCCGAGTCAGAAGGACTTCTCGCGGAGCACCAAGCTCATGGTGCACACCAGGGTCACGGCCCCCACGACGTTCACGCTCCAGTTGACCCCGCTGCCGACGGACGACGTCCCCGCCGCCGTCACGCCGCAGGCGATGTCGACGTGGCCGAGCACCAGCGCCCGGAACAAGGCCGGGTCCATGACGATCAACGGAGCACCGCTGCCCGCGTTCTCGCCCTCGCAGTTCAGCTACACGCTGACCGCCTCGGTGAAGGGCCCCCCTCCGGTGGTCGGAGTCGCCCCGGGGGTCGGGCAGGAGGTCCGTGTGACGCAGGCGACGAAGGTGCCGGGTCGCGCCACCGTCCGAGTGACGTCGGGGCAGCAGCAGGCCGGCCTGTACACGATCGATTTCGTTCGGGGAGCCCTTCCTCTGGCCGCCCCGACAACGGCCCCGAACGGCGCACACGAGGCCTTGGACCGCGACCGCTACTCCGCCTGGGACGTGCGCGGACGCCAGGTCCTGACCCTGCCCCTGGGACAGGAGCAGATGGTGAGCCACGCCGAGTTGACCTGGGCCGCGGGCGACACCTCCGACACGGCCTACGGCATCGAGGTCTCCGCGGACGGGAGGACCTGGCGACGCGTGTACACCGGGTCCCCCCGATCGCAGGGCGTCGCTGAGTGGGCGTCCTTCACGACGGGCCCCGTACCGGCACGCCACGTCCGTCTCATCGTGAACGCGGGCTCCACTGACCGGGCGGTCTCGCTGCGTCACTTCGAGCTGCACGGCGACAATGCTCCGAGGCGAGCGACGAGCCCCGCAGGGGACACGACCCGCATGACGGGCAGCAACACGCCCGCGCAGCTCAAGCTCGGGTCGACGATGCAGCTGTCCTACGCGTTCGAGGGCGCTCACGCCGCCGCCGCGAAGGACGCGCGGCCGACCTTCACCTCGACCGATCCGTCCGTCGCGACAGTGTCGTCCACGGGAGCCATCACGGCGAAGGGCGCAGGTCGGACGAACGTCGGCGCCTACCTGACCGTCGGCGGCAAGCTCCTGTTCACCGTTCGTCCGATCACGGTGACCGATCCGAAGGAGCTCGAGCTCACGGCGGTCGAGGACGCTCACGTGCACGGTGGCGGGAGCAACGCCACGACGACGTTCGGTCGCGCCCCGGCCATGAGCATCTTGCACAAGCCGTCGTACCCGGCTTTCGATCGCGAGGGCTACGTCAAGTTCGACATCGGCACGCTGCGAACGTCCGACGTCGCCGCCGCTACCTTGGTCGTCCGGTCGTCCTTGCCCGGCGGTACGAGTTCGTCCAAGGAGACGCTGGCCGCCCGCGCGGTGAGCAGCACGTGGGACGAGAAGACCGTCACCTTCGAGGGGCGGCCGTCGATGGGCAGGGTGCAAGGTACTGGTGTCGTGAGCGCCGCCTCGGTCACCACCTCGATCGACGTGACCGACTACGTCCGATCCGCATCGGGTCGGTCGCTGTCGCTCGGGCTCACCCAGACGACCCAGTCACCGACGACGGAGATCTCCGTGGGCACGAAGGAGGGACGGCTCCCGGCGACGCTGCTGATCACCTATCGGTAGCGAAGAGCTCGACCGCTTCGCCCACGCTAGCGGAGCGGCTCCACCGCCCTGTGCAGCCCCTCGACGAGGTCGTCCACCGAAGCGTCGACGGCTTCGGACTCCTCGACAGCGGCGTCGTGCTGGACGCGACGCTCGTCGTCGTCGAGGAAGGCCTGATAAGGGATGAGATGAGCAGGTCTCCCCACGGACGAGAAGTAGTCGCGGTACTTGAACGCGGGAGCCGCGGGCGCGGTCTCGGCGAGGCTGATGAGACGTGCGGGCGTACGGAGGGCGTGCGAGAGGATCAGCCCGTGCATGCCCGATGTGAGCACCTGCTCTGCCCCCTGGATCGCATCGATCATGTCGAGGGGGTCCGTCGTGGGTGGCACGACGCGGTAACCGGCGGCTGCGAGCTGACGCAGCCGCGACCTCGCACCAGCGGACTGGAAAACAGTGAAGTGCGGGATGACGATGGCCCCTGAGCGTCTGCGACCGTCCGCGAACGACCTGGTCAGGAGCCCCGGGTCTCCTTGCGGCGTCCCATCAGGAACAGCGAGCGCCCGCGCCGTGCCCGGTCCTCTGACCGCAAGGACCTTTGCGGGGTCGAGGGCTGATCTCTCCTGGGCCGTCACCTCACGATTGAGACCGCTCCCCCAGATGAGGCCGACCCCACCCTGCGTCAGGTACGGGACGAGGACGGAACCGATGGCCACGACGTCCTCGCTCCCCAAGGGCGCCCACCGCACGCGGGCACCAGTGACCCGGGCGAGGAGCACCTCGTTCAAGGCATCCCCGAAATTGGTCATGGCACGGGAGAGGGGCGACCGAAGCGCGGTCCATGCGATGCCGTGGTCCTTGAGCTCTCGCAGGAACAAGCGTGGGGAATGACGCGGACTCCACCAGTGGACGGCGATCTCAGTGGTCATCGTGCTCCTCCAGGGCGTGCGCGAGGTCGTGTCGGTCCTGAGCGCCGTAGGTCGCCCGGATCTGGTCGTCGTTGCCGCCGCCCCCGACGTTGGAGTCGAGGAGACCGCCTCCGCCTGCGCCTCGGACCGGCACGATCATCGCGGTCCCTCGGCCCAGGACGTGCCTCGTGGGAACGCCAGCCCTCAGACTCGTGGCGTGCAACCAGACGTCGTCCGCCCTGGGAGCGCACGTGAGGAAAGCGAGTCCGCCCTTCGCGAGGGCCGCCAGGACAGCGGGCGGATAGAGCGCGCCCCCCACACCGGTCGAGAAGTTCGCGAATGACCTCGAGCCGGACGGCGCCATCCGCCACGTGGAGTAGGGCGCGAGATCGGTTCCGTCGAAGCGCAGACGGCGCACGCGGTGCGCCATGACCGAGTGGGGTTCGCGCACATGGGCGTCGACGAGGGCGCGCAGCCAGTCGCGCGCGTAGAACACGTCGTCGTCCGCGGTCACGAGCGGGAGGTCGTCGTGCTCGTTCCGTCCGTCCACCACGCCGAACCACTTCTTGTGCGGGCCGAGGTCCGCCGCGAGACAGACCTCGAGCCCACGGCGCTCGAGGCGGCGGAGCACGCTCGGTCGTGGCAGTGAGAACTGGTCCTCATCGAGCCACAACAGGACTCGCCGTGGCTTCACGGTGCCGTGCCCGATCGACTCCACGACCAGGTGCACGTTGCGGAACCGTGCCCCGTACGTCGTCAGCGACACGACCACGGGTGCGGTCCCGGTCACAGGTGACCGCGACAGCCGGTTGCGGGCCGCGTAGAAGACCGTCTTCGACGCTCCGAGGGCCTCCGCACGCATCCGCCTGACGATGCCGCCGAGTGCCGTGATCCTCATCGCGCGGCTGACGGGACTGCGGGGTGACCCATCAGCGCCGCCGATCCGTCTGCCGCAGACCGCCCGTCAAAACGACGCCCCAGAATCGACCGAGACCCGCGTCGTGGTGCCGTCCGAGAGCCATACGGACTCCTGCGCGGCGGCGACGACGATGCTCGACGCCGTCGGGTCGAGGTCGGCGGCACAGCCGCTGAGCGCGGCCGTCGTGGCGGACGCGTCCCCGACCGTCCTCAGGACGCCCACGCCGTCGCAGGCGGGCGAGCCCGCGATGGCCAGGACATAGGTCTGGTCCGTGGAGCTCACCGAGACGGCGTAGGGGACCTGCACGCCGGGACTCCACGTCACCCCACCGTCGGCCGTCGTCATCAGGGCGCCGTCGGAGCAGAGCACGCCCGCGGCCAAGTCGGTCCTCGGAGCGAGACTGACGATGGACTCGCAGGGGGCGACGTCCACGCGGGAGGGCGAGCTGAGCTCGCCGTTCTCGACGGACGACAACCGCCAGGTCGCCGGCAGACGCTCGGGATAGGCGCCGAAGCCTTGCCCCGAGGTGTAGGTCGCTGTCAGGTCGAGGGTGCACGAGGGACCGCTCAGCCCGACCAGGTAGGCGTAGTCGGCAGTGACGGCCTGCAGTCGGGTGACCGAGTGCATGTCCGTGCTGACGGCAGAGGCGCTCCACGTGGCGCCACCGTCGTCGGTCTTCTCGAGGACCGTCGAGCTACCCGCTCCGCAGTCGCCGGTGGCGGCCCGGTACGCGGTCTGGGAGTTCACGGCGGACAAGAACGACTCCGGCGGGGCGAGCGGGCGGGGCGGCTCCGTAGGCTCAGGCGTCGTCGAGGCCTCCGACTCCTCGGGCAGCGCCTCGGGCGGGCTCACGGCCTCGGCCGATGCTGCGCCCTCGTCGGGCCGCAGGAGCACGTGCGCGACGAGTGCCACGTCGAAGATCAGGAACACGACGAGGCCTGCTATGACGAGGGGCTTCCACGAACGCGTACCGCGACGCTTGGCCTGCTTCGGTCGACGAGCCATCACTCGCCCTCACTTTCTCCAGTCCGGAGCCGCGCGGCGACGGCGAGGAGCTGGATGACGACGTCCGCCGCAGGCACCAGCTGTCGTCCCGACTCCTCGTAGACCTCGTCCGAGCGGCGATAGGGATCGACGACGTCGTCGTCGAGGGGGCTGTCGGGGCCCTCGACCGTTCCGCGGCGACTCGCAACAGCCATGACCGCTTCCCTGAGGCGGCCCTTGACGTCGTCGATCGGCAACGCGGCCGCTGCATCGAGGTCGGTCGTGACCATCCCCTCGGCCAACCGGGCGAACTCCCGCAGCGTGAAGGTGTAGCGCGAGGCCCGAGGGAACTGGGACACCACGGCGCGACGGTGCTCGCGACCCATCACGAGGACCAAGTCCGCTTGGGCGATGTGACCCTCCATGAGGAAGCGAGCCTCGTGCGCGTCCGGGACCGCGCCATAGCGACGCGAGAGCGCCTGCGCTTGGTCAGGCATGCGCTGCCCGTCACGGGCATCGGTGCCCGCGCTCTCGAGGACGATGCCCTCGACGAACTTGGACTCCAACCCCACTCTCAGGTACTGCTCGGCCAGCGGCGAACGGCAGATGTTGCCCGTGCAGACGGTCAGGATCCGGAACACCGACGCCGTCATCAGCTGCGCGCCTTCGATCGAGCTGAACCTTGAGGCGTCGACGTCGACGACTGCACGTCGTCCTGGTCCATGCCGTAGTAGTGGCCGTAGTTGCCGTACCCGTAGGAGTCGGGGCCCTTCGTGGGGAGCATGGTGAGGACGATGCCCAGCACGGTGCTGCCGATGTGGTCGAGGTTCCGGAGCGCGGACTCCAGCTCCGTGCGACGTGTACGGCCTGCTGCCGCCACCACGAGGGCGCCACCCGTGAGCTTGGACAGGATGGCGGCGTCTGTGACGGGCAGGAGCGGCGGAGCGTCGATGACCACGTAGTCGAAACCCGTCGTCAGGCGTTCGAGCAGCTCGACCATCGCTTTCGACCCGAGGAGTTCGCTCGGGTTGGGCGGCACCTGCCCGGCGGGGAGCACGAACATGCGTCCTCGACCCCAGGGCTGCATGACGTCCTCGAGATCTGCTCGCCCGATGAGGACATCGGTGAGGCCTGCTGCGCCTTCCAGGCCCATCGTCTCGGCGAGACGGGGCAGGCGGAGGTCTCCATCGACGACGACGACCGAGGCTCCGCTCTCAGCGAGAGCGATGGCGAGGTTCGACGTCGTGGTGGTCTTGCCCTCACTCGGCAGCGAAGAGGTCACGACGAAGGAGCGAGAACCTCCGTCGAGATTGACGAACTGCAGGTTCGTCCGCAGGGACCGGAACGACTCGGCTCTCGGATTGCGGGGATCGACGTGCACCACCAGGGGCTTTCGCTTCGCGTCGGGGTCGAAGCTGATGCCACCCAGGATCGGAGCGCTGGTGACGGTCTTGATGTCGTCCAGGCCGTGGATCCGGGTGTCAAGGGTACTGCGGAGCACGGCGGCACCGACGCCGAGCGCGAGGCCCGCGAGCAGGCCGAGCGCGATGTTGATCAGCGGACGGGGAGATGAGGGCGTCGTGGCGGAGATGGCGGGCTCGACGGTCGCGATCTTGACGAGGCTCGGACCGCCACCCGTCGGGGACTCCAGCTCGTCGACGACGACTGACGCGAAGCTCGCGCCGACGGCATTGGCGATCTCGGCTGCCCTCTCGCCATCCGTGTCCTGCACCGTGATGTCGATGAGGACGGTGTTGGTAGGAGTCTCGGCGTTGATCTGATCGGCGAGCTGCTGCGGGGTGACCGCGAGCCCCAGCTCGTCGATGACCGGGGAGAGCACGCTGCGACTGGTGACGACGTCGACGTACGACCGGACCTTCTGCTGCGCGGCGCTCGAGCCCTGGACCAGGTCACTGGCGCTCGAGGACTCCGACGACTGAACGCTGACGAAGAGCTGGGTCGAGGCGGTGTACTTTGGCGTTGCCGCCAGGGTCGCCAGACCGGCTGCCGCGACGCCGACGAGCATCACCGCCACGATGATCATCCAACCCTTGCGGACGATCCTGATGTAGTCACGCAGCTCCATGCGGCGGCCTCTATTCCTGTCGACGGTCGGGTGCTCGGCGACATCAAGACCCCCGAGAAAGCCCGGGTGGTCGCTGCGCGACGAATGCCGCTGCGGCTCGACCACTCCCCTGAGCCCGACACCATCTTGACACATGGAGGCGCCGTCTCCGAGGAACGGGGCTCCGTGCACCCCAGGGGTACCGCGAAGGGGGGGCCCGCGGCGCGTCAGGCGTCGAGGCGGGCGAGCACGGCTCGCGCGGTGCGCCGCCCGGCACGGGAGGCGCCGATCGTGGACGCCTGGGGACCGTACCCGGCGAGCAGCACGCGCGGGTCGCGGAGGGCCACGCCGCCCTCGACCGGGACGCCGCCCTCCAGCCCGCGCAGGCCGAGGGGGGCGAGGTGGCGCAGCTCGGCGCGCCAGCCGGTCGCCCAGACGATCGCGTCGACGGGCGTCCTCGTGCCGTCGGGCCAGACCACGGCCTCCTGCTCGACGCGCGTGAACATCGGGCGGTCGACGAGCACGCCGCGCTCCCGAGCCGCGGCCGCCGCCCGCGTCAGCCAGAGCCCGGTGCCGGCGACGATGCTCGGCAGCGGGCGACCGGCACGGGCGGCCCGGTCCTGTTCGGCGACGGCCGCCACGGCCTGCGCGACGCCGAGCTCCGTCCCCTCGTGCCAGTGCACGGGGCGCCGCGTCGCCCAGGTCGTCGACGCCGCCACGCCCTCGAGGTCGAGCAGGTGCCCGACCGCGCTCGTGCCGCCGCCCACGACGACGACGCGCAGGCCGCGCAGGTCCGACGCGTCCCGCCACTCGGCCGTGTGCAGCTGCCGCCCGCGGAACGCCCCTCGCCCCGGGACCGTGGGCACGAACGGTGCACCCCAGGTGCCGCTCGCGTTGACGAGCACCTCGGTGACGAGCGGTCCGGAGGCCCCGGTCGCCGACACGAGGAGCCCGCCCCCGCCGTCGGCCGCGTCGGCGACCCGGGTCACCTCCACCGGGCGCCGCACGCGCAGGCCGAAGGCGTCCTCGTAGCGGGCGTAGTACCGCGCCACGACGTCGCGCGCGGGCTCGTCCCTTGCGGCCGTGTCGAAGCTCAGGCCGAGCTCGGACATGCCCGGCAGGTCGGCGACGCGGTGCGCCGCGCCGAGCCGCAACGATGCCCACCGGTGCTGCCACGCGCCTCCTGCGCCCGGGCCGCGGTCGAGCACCACCAGGTCGCGTCCGGGCTCGAGGCCGAGGCGCCGCAGGTGCCACGCGACCGAGAGCCCGGCCTGCCCAGCGCCCACCACGACGACACGGGTACGCTCAGCGGCGCTGGTCTCGCTCACCTGCCCATCATGGCGTGCCGCGACCCCGTCCCGGGGTCGGTGCTCGTCGGGGTACATGATAGGATCAGCCGCAGTTTTTCCACTGTCACCTGTCGGTAGTCCCCGGTTCGTCCGACACCGTTTCCGGGCCTGAACAACGAGGGGGTCACGCATGGGGCGCGGCCGTCAAAAGGCGAAGCACACCAAGGTCGCTCGCGAGCTGAAGTACTTCAGCCCCGACACCAACTACGGTGCGCTCGAGCGAGAGCTCGCGAGCAAGAGCGAGAGCGGCGACGAGTTCGTCGACAAGTGGGCCGACGACTACGACGACGAACAGGCGCACGGGCACGACAAGTCCGCCTGACGCACGTCCGTCCGGCACCGATCGCCGAACAGCAGCAGCACTGAACGATGGAGTCCAGGTCACCCTGAGGTGACCTGGACTTCGTCGTGCTGCCGTCGTGCGGCACCGGCGCAGCGGGCAGGCGCACGGCGAGGGCACCGGCCCGCGGACCACCGGCCTGACCGGGAACCAGTGCGATGACCGGTTCCCGGTCAGAGAGGTGGTTCCAGGCGCGCGGGGCGCGGCGCCGCGAGGCTCAGCCCGCGTACGCCCCGACGAGCCGCACGGCCCCGCCGTCGACGCCCTTGGCGCCCTGCTCGAACCCGTCGAGGTCGCGCGCCGCGGTCGAGACGGTGCCGACCTGCCAGGTGTCGATGCCGGCGACGCGCAGCGCGGTGGCGACCTGGTCGGCGCGCGCGGCGTCGACGACGGCGATCATGCCGATGCCGAGGTTCCAGGTGCCCTCGCTCGACTCGAGCGTCGAACCGGCGAGGTCGCTGAGCACGCGGAACACGGGCAGCGGCGACCAGGAGGCACGGTCCAGCTCGGCCCACGCGCCCTGCGGCAGGACGCGCGCCAGGTTCGCCGCGATGCCCCCGCCCGTGACGTGGCTGAGGGCGTGCACGGCGCCGTCGAGCAGGCCGTCGTCGAGGACGGTGAGCAGCGGCGACGTGTAGAGCCGGGTGGGCTCGAGCAGCGCCTCGCCGATCGTGCCGGAGAGCTCGGGGAGCACGTCGCCCCAACCGAGGCCGCGCTCGGCGAGCACGTGCCGCACGAGCGAGAAGCCGTTGGAGTGCACGCCCGAGGAGGCCATCGCGAGGACGACGTCGCCGTCGCGCACGAGGTGCGGGCCGAGCTGCCGGTCGGCCTCGACGACGCCGACCGCGGCGCCGGCGACGTCGTAGTCGTCGGGGCCGAGCAGGCCGGGGTGCTCGGCGGTCTCGCCGCCGACGAGGGCGGTGCCCGTGGCGGAGCAGGCCCGGGCGATGCCCTCGACGATGCTCGCGATCCGCTCGGGGACCACGCGGCCGCAGGCGATGTAGTCGGTCATGACGAGGGGCCGCGCGCCCACGACGACGATGTCGTCGACGACCATGCCCACCAGGTCCTGCCCGATCGTGTCGTGCTTGTCGAGCGCCTGGGCGATCGCGACCTTGGTGCCGACGCCGTCGGTGGAGGTGGCCAGCAGCGGCCGGTCGTAGCCCTTGAGGAACGACACGTCGAACAGGCCGGCGAACCCGCCGACGCCCCCGACGACGCCCGGACCGTGCGTCGCCGACACGGCGGCCTTCATGAGCTCGACCGCCCGGTCGCCGGCGGCCGTGTCGACCCCCGCTGCGGCGTAGGAGGCACTGCTCGAGGCGGCGGGTGAGGTCACCATTCGTTCATCCGTTCGGTGGCGTGGCAGACTGCTGCGGTCACCCCAACTCTACGGTCTGGAGCCAGATCCGCATGTGCGGCATCGTCGGCCTCGTCGCGCACGAGCCCGCCAATCAACTCGTCTACGACTCGCTCCTCCTCCTGCAGCACAGAGGCCAGGACAGCACCGGCATCGCCACCGCGGAGGGCGGCGTCTTCCACATCCACAAGACCAAGGGGCAGGTGCGCGAGGCGTTCCGCACCCGTGACATGCGGGCCCTGCTCGGCACCATGGGCCTCGGCCACGTGCGCTACGCCACCCGGGGCGCGGCGACGAACGAGCAAGAGGCGCAGCCGTTCTACGTGAACGCCCCCTACGGGATCATCCTCGTGCACAACGGCAACCTCACGAACACCCGTGAGCTGACGAGCGAGCTGTTCCACGTCGACCGCCGGCACCTCAACACCAACAGCGACACCGAGCTGCTCGTCAACGTGCTCGCGCACGAGCTGCAGGCGCAGGTGGGCGGCACCGAGCTCGACCCCGACCAGGTCTTCGCGGCCGTCTCGCGGGTGCACGAGCGGGTCCAGGGCTCGTACGCGGCCATCGCGATGATCGCGGGCCACGGCCTCCTGGCGTTCCGCGACCCGTTCGGGATCCGCCCGCTGGTCCTCGGCCGCCGCACCACCGACTCCGGCAAGGAGGAGTGGATCGTCGCGAGCGAGTCGCTCGTGCTCGAGTCGGGCGGCTACGAGGTCGTGCGCGACGTCGCGCCCGGCGAGGCGGTCTTCGTCTCGCTCTCGGGCGAGATGGTGTCGCGGCAGTGCGCCGCGTCGCCGAGGCTCGTGCCGTGCGCCTTCGAGTACGTCTACCTGGCACGGCCCGACTCGGTGATGAACGGCATCTCGGTCTACGACGCGCGCCTGCGCATGGGCGACAAGCTGGCCGACACGATCGCGACGTACGCGCCCCTGGGCGACATCGACGTGGTCATGCCGATCCCCGACTCGTCGCGGCCCGCCGCGATGCAGGTCGCGCAGAAGCTCGGCATCGAGTACCGCGAGGGCTTCTACAAGAACCGCTACGTGGGCCGCACCTTCATCATGCCGGGACAGGGCGAGCGCAAGCGGTCGGTGCGCCAGAAGCTCAACGCGATGAGCAGCGAGTTCAAGGGCAAGAACATCCTCATCGTCGACGACTCGATCGTGCGCGGCACCACGTCGCGCGAGATCGTCGACATGGCGCGTGCCGCGGGCGCCGCGAAGGTGACGTTCACGTCGGCCGCTCCCCCGGTGCGCTACCCGCACGTGTACGGCATCAACATGCCCACGCGGCAGGAGCTCATCGCGCACGACCGCAAGATCCCCGAGATCGCGCGCGAGCTGGGCGCCGACCACCTCATCTACCAAGAGGTGGACGACCTGCGCTCGGCGATCATCGACGGCAGCGACGTGACCGAGCTCGAGATGAGCTGCTTCACGGGCGAGTACGTCACGGGCACGGTGAGCCCCGAGTACCTCGCCTGGGTCGAGGCGACCCAGCTCAGCTGAGCGCAGGAGGCGCGGGGCCGCTCCGGCGCCCGCGCCTCCGTCGGACGACGGGTGCGGCCGGACCCCCGCACTCCCTAGTCTGGGTGACATGAGCGACGCTGCACCTGGACCTGTCGTACCGGCGCCCGGGGGCGCGCCGGACCCGACCACGACCTCCGGCGCCCCCGCCCTCGCGATCCGCGGCCTGCGCAAGGCCTTCGGCCAGAAGGTGGCCGTCGACGACCTGCACCTCACGGTGCCCACGGGGTCGTTCTACGGCCTCGTCGGGCCCAACGGAGCCGGCAAGACCACGACCCTGTCGATGGCCACGGGACTCCTGCGCCCCGACGCGGGCACGATCACGGTGCTCGGCACCGACGTGTGGCGCGACACCGTGAAGGCGAAGTCGCTCGTGGGCGTGCTCAGCGACGGCGTCGCCCTGTTCGACCGGCTCACGGGCGAGCAGCTGGTGACCTACCACGGGCTCCTCAACGGCATGGACCGCGACACCGTCGCGCAGCGCACGGGCGACCTGCTCGACCTGCTCGACCTGCGCTCGGCGGGCGGCACGCTCGTCGTCGACTACTCCGCCGGCATGACGAAGAAGATCGCCCTGGCCTGCGCCCTCGTGCACGCGCCGCGGTTGCTCGTGCTCGACGAGCCGTTCGAGTCCGTCGACCCGGTGTCGGCGGCGAACATCCGCGACATCCTCGCCGGCTACGTGCGCGGCGGGGGCACGGTCATCGTGTCGAGCCACTCCATGGACCTCGTGCAGCGGATGTGCGACCACGTCGCCGTCGTGGCGTCCGGGCGCGTGCTCGCGGCGGGCACGACCGACGAGGTGCGCGCCGGCTCCACGCTCGAGGACCGCTTCGTCGAGCTCGTCGGCGGCCGCCAGCACAACGAGGGGCCCTCGTGGTTGCACACCTCCTGAGGCTGCGCTTCCGCCTCCTGTTCAACGGGTTCCGACGCAGCACCTGGCAGCTGGTGGGGGCCGTCATCGGCGCCCTCTACGGCCTCGGCCTGCTCGCCGGCATCGTGGTCGCCATGGTCGGCCTGTCCTTCGCCGACGCCGAGTGGGGCCGTGCCGTCGCCGTGCTCGCCGGCGCCCTGCTCGTGCTCGGCTGGCTCGTCGTGCCACTGCTGCTCCGCGGCTTCGACCAGTCGCTCAGCGTGGCCAAGCTGCGCTCGTTCCCGATCCCGCCCCAGCGCCTCCTGGTCGCCCTGCTCGTCGTCGGGCTGCTCGGCGTGCCCGGCCTCGTCACGCTGTTCGCGTCGCTCTCGACCACCCTCAGCTGGATCGGCGAGCCCGTCGCGATGCTCGCGGCGCCCTTCGCGGCCCTGCTGGGCGCGCTCACCTGCGTGACCGCGTCGCGGGCGCTCGAGTCGGTGGGGGCCTCGCTCGCCTCCGGCCGCCGCTACCGCGAGGTGATGGGCGTCGTCGTCTTCGTGCCCGTCCTGCTGCTCGGCCCGCTCATCGCGGTCGTCGGCGGGTCGGTCGCGAGCATCGTCGACGACCTGCCGAGCATCGCCGAGACCGTGTCGTGGACGCCCCTGGGCGCCGTCTGGTCGATCCCCGGCGACCTCGCCCTCGGCGACGGCGGGGCGGCACTGGCCAAGACCGGCATCGCGCTCGCGACGCTCGGCGTGCTGCTGCTGCTCTGGCGGCGCGCCCTGGCGGTGTCGCTCGTCGCGGCGCCGCCCTCGTCGGGCGGCTCGAGCCGGGCCAAGGGCCTCGGCGCGTTCGGGCTGTTCCCGGCGACGCCCACCGGCGCGGTCGCCGCCCGCACCGCCGTCTACTGGCTGCGCGACCCCCGCTACGGCGGCTCGCTCGTGGCACTGCCCGTGCTCGTCGTGCTCGGCGTCTTCCTGTCGGTCACCGGATCGGACTGGTTCCTCGTCGCCCTCGGCCCGCTCTTCGGCGCCGTGCTCGGCATCACCCTCTGCGCCGAGATCTCCTACGACGGGACCGCGTTCGCGGCGCACCTGTCCACGGGGCTCGACGGCGCCGCCGACCGCGCGGGGCGCGTCCTCACGCTGGGCCTGTTCTCGGTGCCGGCCGTCGTGCTCGCGACGGTCGTGCCGCTCGTGCTGCTCGGCCGGGGGGCGGACGTGCCCGCCCTCCTCGGGATCGCCCTCGGCCTCCTGCTCACCGGGTTCGGGGTGTCGAGCGTCGCGTCGACGCGGTTCCTCATGCCCGTGCCCGCCGCGGGCGAGAGCCCCTTCAAGACGCCGCCCGGGTCGACGTTCAAGTCGCAGCTCGGCATGTACGCCGCCTGGGCGATCGTGTTCGCGCTCTCGGCACCCGAGATCGCGCTCGGCGTCGCCGCCGTCGTCACGGGCGAGCTGTGGCTCGGGCTCGCCGCGCTGGTCCTGGGCATCGTGCTCGGCGGGGTGCTCTGCGTCGTCGGCGTCCGCCGCGGCGGCGCGATGCTCGACCGCCGCGGACCGGAGCTGCTGGCCAGCCTCCGCCGCACCCAGGGGGCGTAGGGGCGGGGGCGGGCCCGCGGCCGGGGCGGTCCCGCGGCCGGGGCGGTCCCGCACGACCGGGCCCGGCGGCCCCCGCCCTGGTCGGAAAAGGCGACCACCAGCGGCCGATCTGCCGTACGCGCCCGACCGGAGGCGGCGCGTCGTCCCCGGTCGGTCGCGTCCGGCGCCGAACGGCACGGGGGCGTGGTCGCAGGAGGCACGGGTCCCGGTCCGCCTCCCCGGTCCCTGGGCGCACATGGCGACAGATCGCCCTCGACACGCCGCCCGTACCCACTCGTGGGCGGCGGGGCGGGCCCCGTCGGTCGCGTTCGGCACCGGACGACACGGATCCGGGCTCGCCGGGCAGGTTCCGACAGGAGGCGCAGGGCCGGTACCGACAGGCGGCCCGCGCCGGTGACCGCGAGGGTCACGGGCCCGCCCGGCAGGAGGCGTCGGCCGGTCCTGGGAGGAGGCTCAGGCCCGACAAGTAGCCGTCCCCGCAGACCCGGCAGGCAACCGTGCCGGCCCGAGGTCCGCCCTTCCCGCAGGACGCGCGCGCTACCCTTCGAGGTCGCCCTCGACGACGGGCGGCTCGGCCTCGGCCCGGCGCCGCTCGGCCGAGAAACGGCGGGCGCGCGCGCTCGCGCGGCGGTCGAGCACGAGGGCGACGACACCGCCGACCAGCATGCCGACGACGACGCCCCAGAGGGCCATGTAGCCGAGGGTGGACCCGGCGCCCTCGCCCACCTGGAAGGGGAACGCGATCGTCACGACGACCGCGAGGACGAGACCCGCCAGGGCACCCATGGCGAGGAAGACGGGCACCTTGGGGGCGCGGCGGACGGTCACCTCGTCGCGATCGGCGACCTCCTCGCGGGCGGGGGCCTCCTCGGGGGCGGTGGTCGGGCCTCCTGCGGGCGTCGCGTCGCCGGGGACCTGCGCCGCGAGCGGGACGCCGGCGGCCGCCGACTCGTCGCCGATGCCGGGCACGGGCGGGCGCGGCGCGGCGGACCGGGGGTCGTCGGGGCGGGCGGCGGGGTCGGAGGGGGTGCTCACGCACCCATCCTCCCAGCTCGGGGCAGGAGGCCGCGTGGGCGTTCGCCGTGGGCGTGGGCCCCGCCGCCGCGCCGGCCGCGGGTCCGCGGCACGACCGTCAGCCCGCGGGCAGCTCCCAGCGCACGGGCACGTAACCGGTGAGGTCGGCCCTGCTGCCGCTGGCCGAGACGGACCCGCCCGCGCGCGCCTCCTGCCAGGTCGCGCGCCCGGTGGCGAGCGCGACGAAGGTGGCCGCGTCGGTCTCGACGACGTTGGGCGGCGTGCCCCGGGTGTGGCTCAGCCCCTCGCGGAACTGCACGGCCCCGAACGGCGGCACCCTCACCTCGACGGTCGCGCCCGGCTCGCGGTCGGCGAGCACCTGGAGCAGGTAGCGCACGGCCGTGGCCGTCGTGGGGCGGTCGGCGGTGCCGCCCCCGTCGGTCGCCACGAGGACGGCGCGCACGGCGGCGGCCCCCGCGGTCCCGTCGATCCTCGCCCTGGCCATCCCTCCACGGTAGCCCCGTCGTCCCCAGGCAGGAGGCGCACCCCTCCCCCGCCCTCGGCCGCGCCCCCGCCGATGGGTAGGGTGGCCCCGTGCGAATCCTCGTCCTCGGCTCCGGTGCTCGTGAGCACGCCATCATCACCGCCCTGCTCCGCGAGGACGCGGGGCACGAGATCGTCGCCGCCCCGGGCAACGCCGGCATCGCCGCCGACGTCGAGGTTGTCCACCTCGACCCGTCGAACGGCGCCGTCGTCGCCGAGTACGCGCTCGAGAACGACGTCGAGCTCGTCGTCATCGGCCCCGAGGCCCCGCTCGTCGCGGGCGTCGCCGACGCCCTCCGCACGCGCGGGGTGCCCGTCTTCGGTCCGGGCAAGAAGGCCGCGGCGCTCGAGGGCAGCAAGACGTTCGCGAAGCGCATCATGGACGCCGCGGGCGTCCCCACCGGCCGTGCGACGCGGGTCGGCACGCTCGACGAGGCCGTCGGCGTGCTCGACGACTTCGGCGCCCCCTACGTGGTGAAGGCCGACGGGCTCGCGGCCGGCAAGGGCGTCGTCGTGACGACGGACCGCGCGCACGCCGTCGACCACGCGACCTATTGGTTGCAGCACGGCCCGGTCCTCGTCGAGGAGCACCTCGAGGGCCCCGAGGTGTCGCTCTTCTTCCTCAGCGACGGCCACACCGTCGTGCCGTTGGCACCCGCCCAGGACTTCAAGCGCCTCCACGACGGCGACGAGGGCCCCAACACGGGCGGCATGGGCGCCTACTCGCCGCTGCCCTGGCTGGCCGACCGCTTCGGCAGCGAGAAGGACTTCGTCGACGAGGTGCTCGACACCGTCGCGACGCCCACCGTGCGCCAGCTCGAGTCCGAGGGCACGCCCTTCATCGGGTTGCTCTACGCCGGCCTCGTGCTGACCGAGCAGGGCGTGCGCGTCATCGAGTTCAACGCCCGGTTCGGCGACCCCGAGACGCAGGTCGTGCTGCCCCGCCTGAGCACGCCGCTCAGCGGGCTGCTGTTCGCCGCGGCGACCGGCACGCTCGGCGAGCACGAGTGGCCCCGCTTCTCGCGGCACGCCGCCGTCACGGTCGTGCTCGCGAGCGAGGGCTACCCCGAGGCCGTCGTCAGCGGCCGGGCCATCACCGGCCTCGACGAGGCCGCGGCGGTGCCCGGCGTGCACGTCGACCACGCGGCGACCGCGACCCTCGACGACCAGCTCATCGCCACCGGCGGGCGCGTGCTCAGCGTCGTGGGCGAGGGCGACGACCTCGCCGCCGCCCGTGCCCGCGCCTACGAGGCCCTCGGCCACGTGCGGCTCGAGGGCGGCCAGCACCGCCGCGACATCGCCGAGCGGGTCGCCCGGTGACCGACGCGCCCCGCGAGCTGCCCGGCTGGGTGCACGCCTACTCCGGCAAGGTCCGCGACCTCTACGTGCCCGCCCCGGTCGAGGGTGCCGTCGGTGACGCGGCCACCCTCGCCGACACCGAGCACCTGCTCGTCGTCGCGAGCGACCGGGTGAGCGCCTTCGACCACGTGCTCGAGCCGGGGATCCCCGGCAAGGGCGCTCTCCTGACCCAGCTCAGCCTGTGGTGGTTCGACCAGCTCGACGTGCCCGACCACCTCCTCGACCCGACCACCGCCGACGTCGCCGTCCCGGCCGAGGTGCGCGACCGCGCGATGCTCGTGAGGCCCCTCGACATGTTCCCCGTCGAGGCCGTCGTGCGCGGGTACCTCGTGGGCAGCGGCTGGCTGGAGTACTCCGAGCACGGCACCGTGTGCGGCATCGAGCTCGCACCAGGCCTGAGCAACGGCGACCGCCTGCCCGAGCCGATCTACACGCCCGCGTTCAAGGCCGAGCTCGGCGACCACGACGAGAACATCTCCTTCGAGCGCACCGTCGAGCTCGTCGGCGCCGAGACCGCCGCCGAGCTCCGCGACCGGTCGCTCGACCTCTACCGCCGCGCGTCCGCCGTCGCCGAGGCCCACGGCGTCGTGCTCGCCGACACGAAGTTCGAGTTCGGGGCCGACCGCACCACCGGCGAGATCCGTCTCGGCGACGAGGTGCTCACGAGCGACAGCAGCCGCTACTGGGACGCCACGGCCACCGCCGCGGGCGACCGCACGGCCAGCTTCGACAAGCAGATCGTGCGCAACTGGCTCCGCGACCACTGGGACGGCGAGGGCGTCCCGCCCGAGCTGCCCGACGACGTCGTCGAGCGCACCGCCGGCCGCTACCGCGAGCTCGTCGAGCGCCTCACCTCCTGACGGGGCGCCGCGCCCGTGCCCGCGCACGTGCCCGCACCCGCAGCACGCGGCCGCGCACGTAACCGCGCCCGCGCCCGCAGCACCCCGCCGCGTAGCGTGGGCCCATGGACTCCGCACCGCAGCCCACGTTCCGCACCGTCGCCGAGGGTGAGCTCGCGCTCGACGAGCACGAGGCCATCACGGCGCTGCTCGCCCAGGCGTTCCCGTCGTACGACCACTGGTACCTGGGCGCCCGCAGCTGGGCGGGCATGCAGCCCGAACGACGCGTCCTGGCGACGGTGGACGACGTCGTCGTGGCGCACGCGGGCCTCCGGCGCCAGTTCGTGACGGTCGGCGGGGAGGACCTGCTCGTCACGGCCGTCGGCATGGTCGCGGTCTCGCCGCGCCTCCAGGGCACCGGGCTCGGCGGGGAGCTGCTCGGGCACGTCGACGACGCGCTGCGCGCGCTGGGCTGCCAGTTCGGCCTGCTCGAGACGGGCGAGGGGACGCAGGGCTTCTACCGCCGTGCCGGGTGGCTGCCGCTCGAGGGCGTGACCGGCCACTTCACGGCGTTCAGCGCCGACGGGGCGGGCGTGCTCGTGAGCCAGGACGAGGGCTGGCTCGTGCGCGAGGTCGCCTCGGCGCTCGACGCGTGGCCGTCCGGCGACCTGCACTGGAACGGGCAGATGGTCTGAGGGCGCCCGCGCCCGCGCCCGCGCCGCGCCGGTGCGGCGACCGGACGGACCACCCTGCACGAGCACGCACGGTCGCGTTCGGCGCCGAACGCGACCACCGGACTCGGACACGCCGCCAGGAGCCCCCTGCGCACGGCGCACCCGCCCGCGCTGGTCGCCTTTTGCGCCCACGAGCTGGAGCGGCGACGGCGACGGCGGCAGCAGGGCGGGGCGGGGCGGCGGCAGCCGGGCGGGGCGGGACGCGCAGGAGGCGCGCCGTCCTGGTCGGGACGACGCGCCTCCCGCGCACCACGGGCGGGTGCGTCGCGGCCGGGCGGGTAGCCCCGCTCGGCCGGCCCCGCCCGCCGAGCGGGACTACGCCCCGACGCCGACGGCCGTGGGCTCCTCGTCCGAGCCGGGCGCCGAGGGGCGCACGCCCGCCCGGACGCGCATGCCGAGCTCGGGGTGCACGTTCGTCCAGTACTCGAAGACGCGCTCGAGCAGCTCGGGGCGGGTGACCTTCGACACGTGGCCGACGATGTTCGCGACGAGGCGGTCGCGGGCGTCGTCGTCGAGCACCTCGGAGTACAGGGTGCGGGCCTGACCGAAGTCGTCGTCCTCGGCGTGCAGCGTCGCCGCCGAGCGCACGAGCTCGCCGTCGCTCTCCCAGCCGCCGGTGTCGCCGGCGACCTGCGGGTCGGCGTGCGCGCCGCCGAGCGAGTTCGGCGCGTACACGGGCACCTCGGACTTCTGGAAGTCGAAGCGCATGGCGCCGTCCTTCGAGTACGAGTGCACCTCGTTCTTCGGCGCGTTGACGGGCAGCTGCGCGTGGTTGGTGCCCACGCGGTAGCGGTGCGCGTCGGCGTAGCTGAAGATGCGGGCGAGCAGCATCTTGTCGGGGCTGGCCGCGATGCCGGGCACGAAGTTCGAGGGCGCGAACGCGGCCTGCTCGATCTCGGCGAAGTAGTTCTCGGGGTTGCGGTTGAGCTCCATGGTGCCGACCTCGACGAGCGGGTAGTCCTCGTGCGGCCACACCTTCGTCAGGTCGAAGGGGTTGAAGCGGTAGGTCGCGGCGTCGCCGTAGGGCATGACCTGGACCGAGAGCTTCCAGGTCGGGAACTCCCGGCGGTCGATCGCGGAGGAGAGGTCGCGGAGGTGGAAGTCGGCGTCCTCGCCCGCGATGCGGTCGGCGTCCTCCTGCTTCAGGATCTCGATGCCCTGGTCGGTCTTGAAGTGGTACTTGACCCAGAAGCGCTCGCCCTGGGCGTTGATCCACTGGTAGGTGTGCGAGCCGAAGCCGTCCATGTGGCGCCACGAGCCGGGCAGGCCGCGGTCGCCCATGAGCCAGGTGACCTGGTGGGCGGACTCGGGCGAGAGGGTCCAGAAGTCCCACTGCATGTCGTGGTCGCGCAGGTGGGTGCCGGGGAGGCGCTTCTGCGAGCGGATGAAGTCGGGGAACTTGATGCCGTCGCGGATGAAGAACACCGGGGTGTTGTTGCCCACGAGGTCGTAGTTGCCCTCGCTCGTGTAGAACTTCAGCGCGAAGCCGCGGGGGTCTCGCCACGTGTCGGGGCTGCCCTGCTCGCCGGCGACGGTCGAGAAGCGCGCGAGCATCTCGGTCTCGACGCCGGGCTGGAACAGCGCCGCGCGCGTGTAGGCCGAGACGTCGCCCGTGGTGGTGAAGGTGCCGAACGCGCCGCCGCCCTTGGCGTGCACGACGCGCTCGGGGACGCGCTCGCGGTTGAACTGGGCGAGCTTCTCGACGAGGTAGTGGTCGTGCAGCGCGATGGCGCCGTCGCGGCCGACGCTCTGCGAGTGCTCGTCGCTGGCGACGGGTGCGCCCTGGTTCGTGGTGGTGATCGGTCGGTCGGTCACGGTTGCTCCTTCGTGGTGCTGGTGCGGTTCAGGGGTCGGCGGGGTCGTAGGGCGCGTGCGGGCACGCGGGACCGGCCCGTCGGTCGGGCGGGCCCTTCGGGGCAGGAGGCCGGGGCGGGGCGGGCAGGACGGGCGCTCAGCGCGCGACCACGACCTCCGGCTCGTCGGCGAGCGCGTCGCCCGGCTCGTCGGCGAGCGCGTCGTCCGGCTCGTCGGCGGTCTCGCCGTCGCCGGCGGCGCAGCGCGGACAGAGGCCCCAGAAGGTGACCTCGGCGGTCTGCACGACGAAGCCGGCGTCGTTCGAGGGCGTCAGGCACGGTGCGTGCCCGACGACGCAGTCGACGTCGGAGACGCTGCCGCAGACGGTGCAGACCACGTGGTGGTGGTTGTCGCCGATGCGCTTCTCGTAGCGGGCCGGCGAGCCGGCGGGCTCGATGCGGCGCACGAGGCCCGCCCCGGTGAGGGCGGCGAGCACGACGTAGACGGCCTGCAGCGCGGTGCGCGGCAGGACCTCGACGACGCGGGCGTGCACCTCGTCGCTCGACGCGTGCGCCTGCCCGTCGAGGGCCCGGAGCACCGCGAGGCGCTGCTCCGTCACCCGCAGGCCGGCGGCCTTGAGGGCGGAGCGGTCCGCGTCGTCGATGTCGGTCACGAGGACAGTCAACCACCAATCGTGAACGGTTCACAACAACGGGCGGTCGTGCGGCGCGTCGCGGTCGCCCCCGGACCGGCGGGCACGCCGACGCGGGCCGCCGCCACGGGCCGCCGCGACGCGCCGCCGCGACGGGCCCGTCGGCCACCTGGACCGCCCGGTGCGCCCTCCAACTGGGGCGAGCGGCCGTGGCAGCCGCCCGGATACCGTCGAGCGCGGGGGACGACCGCCGCACGGCGGCTCGAGCGAGGCACCCGAGGAGCACCACGTGACCAGGACGGTCGACACCAGCACCACCACCGGCAGCACCACCAGCGGTCCCGGCGACGCCGGCAGCAGCACCGAGGCGCGCCCCTACGAGCGGCTCCGACCGCTCATGCGCCTCTGGTACCTGTGGTGGCTGAAGCGGTCGCGGCACGTGACCTCGCCGCGCGACGAGCCGTCGTCGCGCTCCGACGACCCCGCCGCCGACACCGTCCTCATCGTCGGCAACGGCCCCGCGCACGGCTGGGGCGTCGCGACGCACGCCGACTCGCTCGTCGGCGCCCTCGCCCGGGCCTCGGCCGCGACCACGGGCCGCCCCTGCTCGGTCGACCTGGTCGGCGACGAGATGATGAGCCTCGAGTCGACCCGCGCCTGGCTCGGCGACACCGACCTCGGCCTGTACGACGCGGTCGTGGTGATGGTCGGCATGAACGACGCCGTGCGCCTCACGCCGCTCGACGTGTGGGAGCGCGAGCTGCGCACCCTGGTGGCGACCGTCCGTCGTCGCGTGCACCCCACGGCCCGCGCCGTGCTCGTCGGCGTGCCGCCCGTGCGGTCGGTGCAGGCCTTCGACGCCGTGCCCGGGCGCCTCGCCGAACGCCACGCCGAGCGCATGAACGCCATCACGGCCCGCCTGGCCGTCGAGGCCGACCTGACGTACTTCCGCCTGCCGGCCGGCCTGCGCCGCGAGGGCTCGCCGCACGGCTCGCCCGAGACGTACCGGCGCTGGGCCGACCTCGTCACCGAGCACGTGGCTCCCGTGCTCGACCGGGTGCGTCGCGGCGAGCCCGACGAGCGGCTCGAGCGCACGCTGCCCGGCCGCGACTTCGCCTGGAGCGGCGGTCGGCGCCTCGTCGAGCAGGCGGCCACGGGCGGCTCGGAGACGCTGCAGCAGCTCGCGAAGGAGGCCGAGCGCGAGTTCGGCGTCGACGTCGCGGTGGTCAGCCTGCTCGACGGGTCGCGCCTCTGGTACGGCATGAACACCGACGTCCTGCCGACGTCGATCCCGCGCGAGCTGTCGTTCTGCGAGGTGACGGTCGCGGAGGACGACCTCGTCGTCGTGCCCGACGCCCGCCGCGACGAGCGCTTCGCCGACAACCCCTACCTCGACGTCAACCACGGCTGGTTCTACGCGGGCGTGCCGATCCACGCCTCGACGGGCGAGGCCATCGGGTCGTTCTGCCTGCACGGCGTGCGGCCGCGGCGGGCCTCGTCGATCTCGGCCGACCGCCTGCGCGCCTTCGCGCAGCGCGCCGAGGCCGAGCTGCAGACGTACGAGCAGGTCGCGCCCGCCGCGACCCCGCTGACGCGTCGGGCCCGGCGCGAGGCCGAGGAGCGCGCGGCCCTCGAGCAGCACTGAGCCGCACGGGAGGACCGGCTCAGCACTGAGCCGCGCAGGAGGCCCGGCTCAGCGCTCCGAGCGCGGCACCTGGACGAGGGCCCCGGCCGCCTCGTTCGCGGCGGAGGCGGCGTCGTGCAGGGTCGCCCCGCCCGCCAGCTCGGCCGCGAGCACGCCCGCGAACTCGTCGCCCGCGCCCGTGGTGTCGAGCGCGACCACACGGGTCGTGGACGGCACGTGCCGGACCCCGTCGGAGTCCGCGACGAAGGCGCCCGCGCCTCCTGCCGTGACGACGACGCTGCGCGCGTGCTCGACCAGGCGACCGGCCACGTCGGCGGGCCGCCAGGCCCCGCCCTCGCGGCCCGCCGTGCGCTCGCCCGGCGTGCCGACCGGCCGTCGCGCCTCGGCGGCGCGCAGCACGGCGAGGCCCTCGGCGGCGTTGACGACGAGCGGGTCGCCGGCCGCGAGCAGCTCGGCGGGGACGTCGCGCACGGGGCTGACGTTGAAGACGAAGCGGGCGTCGTGCTCGCGGCACCACGCGGCGGCCTCGTCGAGCACGGCCGTCGCGACCTCGTGCTGCACGAGGACGGCGTCGGGCCCGGTGCGGTCGAGCTCGGCGCGCACGTGCGCGGGCTCGAGGGCGTCGTTGGCGAGCGGGGCCACGACGATGACGTTCTCGCCGTCGGGCTCGACCGTGATCAGCGCCCGCCCGGTGAGGCCCGGTGCCCGGTGCACGCCCTCGACGTCGAGCCCGTGCCCGGCGGCGGCGGCCACGACCCGGTCGCCCACGGCGTCGTCGCCGACCGCCGCGACGAGCGACGTGGGCACCCGCCGCACGGCGCCCAGCGCCTGGTTGAGGCCCTTGCCGCCCGGCACCTCCTCGTAGTCGGAGCCGAGGACGGTCTCGCCCGCCCGGGGGAACGACCGCACCCGGGCGACCAGGTCGAGGTTGACGGATCCGACGACGGCGACGCGCGCTCCTGCAGTGCTCATGCGACCATCCTGCCCCGCGCCCCCGGCGCCGCGACCGGACGCCCCGGAGGCCCACGAGCGCCCCCGGCCGCGCACGGCCGGTCCCCTAGACTCGGAGCACCCCCCGCAGCCAACGCTAGGAGAGCCCGTGCCCACCGTCGTCGTCGAGGTCATGCCGAAGGCCGAACTGCTCGATCCCCAGGGCAAGGCCGTGGCCGGGGCCCTCTCCCGGCTCGGCCGGAGCCGCTTCACCGACGTGCGCATCGGCAAGCGCTTCGAGGTCACCGTCGAGGGCGAGGTCACCGACGAGGTGCTCGCCGAGCTGCGCGAGCTCGGCGAGGAGCTCTTCTCCAACGCCGTCATCGAGGACGTCGTGCAGGTGTCGGTGCTCGACGCGACGCCCGCCCGCTGATGCGCGTCGGCGTCGTCACCTTCCCCGGCTCGCTCGACGACCGCGACGCGCAGCGCGCCGTCCGCCTCGCCGGCGCCGAGCCCGTCGCGCTCTGGCACGGCGACCACGACCTGCAGGGCGTCGACGCGATCGTCCTGCCCGGCGGCTTCAGCTACGGCGACTACCTGCGCGCCGGGGCCATCGCCGCCCGCTCGCCGATCATGACCGAGGTCGTCGACGCCGCCGGCAAGGGCGTGCCCGTGCTCGGCATCTGCAACGGCTTCCAGATGCTCGCCGAGGCGCGGCTGATCCCCGGCGCGCACACGCGCAACGCGCACCAGCAGTTCATCCGCCGCGACCAGGTGCTGCGCGTCGAGAACGCCGGCACCGACTGGACGGCCGGCTTCACCGAGGGGCAGGAGATCACGATCCCCCTCAAGAACGCCGACGGCCGCTTCGTCGCCGACGCCGAGACCGTCGCGCGCATCGAGGGCGAGGGCCAGGTCGCCTTCCGCTACGTCGGGGTCAACCCGAACGGCTCCGTCGACGACATCGCCGGCGTCTCCAACGCCCGCGGCAACGTCGTGGGCCTCATGCCGCACCCCGAGCACGCCACCGAGCCCGGTTTCGGCCCCGACACCGCCGCCGCCATGGCGAGCGGCGTCGACGGCCTCACCTTCTTCACGTCCGTCATCGAGAGGGCCCTCGCCAAGTGAGCGACACGACCGACCCGACCACCCCCGCCTCCTCCGGCTCCGATTCCGCCGCCGCCGCCGCCGCCGCCGCGACCACGCGTCCCGAGCTCGCGACGGGTGCCGACACCGGCTCGCACGGCGCCGACGCCGAGATGATCGACGTCCGCACCGGGGGCCACGTGCCCGACACGGTGGCGAACGCGGCGGCCACGCCCGACAAGGAGCAGCCGTACGCGGCCCTCGGCCTCAAGGCCGACGAGTACGCGCGCATCAAGGAGATCCTCGGCCGCCGCCCCACGAGCGGCGAGCTGGCGATGTACTCGGTCATGTGGAGCGAGCACTGCTCGTACAAGTCGAGCAAGGTCTACCTCCGCCAGTTCGGGCAGAAGGTCACGCCCGCGATGACGAAGAACCTCATGGTCGGCATGGGCGAGAACGCCGGCGTCGTCGACGTCGGCGGCGGCTGGGCGGTCACCTTCAAGGTCGAGTCGCACAACCACCCGAGCTACATCGAGCCGTTCCAGGGCGCCGCGACCGGCGTCGGCGGCATCGTCCGCGACATCATCTCGATGGGCGCCCGCCCGGTGGCCGTCATGGACCAGCTGCGCTTCGGCGACATCGACGCCCCCGACACGGCCCGCGTGGTCGACGGGGTCGTCGGCGGCATCAGCTTCTACGCGAACTGCCTCGGCCTGCCCAACATCGGCGGCGAGACGATCTTCGACCCGGTGTACCAGGGCAACCCGCTCGTCAACGCGCTCAGCGTCGGCGTGCTCCGCCACGAGGACCTCCACCTCGCCAACGCCCGCGGCGTCGGCAACAAGGTCGTGCTGTTCGGGGCGCGCACAGGAGGCGACGGCATCGGTGGCGCGTCGATCCTCGCGTCCGACACGTTCTCGTCGGGCGGCCCCACGAAGCGCCCCGCGGTGCAGGTCGGCGACCCGTTCGCCGAGAAGGTGCTCATCGAGTGCTGCCTCGAGCTGTTCCGCGACGAGCTGGTCCAGGGCATCCAAGACCTGGGCGCCGCGGGCATCAGCTGCGCGACGAGCGAGCTCGCCTCGAACGGCGACGGCGGCATGTACATCTCGCTCGACGACGTCCTGCTGCGCGACCCCACGCTCACGGCGGAGGAGATCCTCATGAGCGAGAGCCAGGAGCGCATGATGGCCGTCGTCGCGCCCGAGAAGCTCGACGCGTTCCTCGCCGTCACGGCGAAGTGGGACGTCGAGACCAGCGTGCTCGGCGAGGTCACCGACACCGGGCGCCTCGTCATCGACTGGCAGGGCGAGCGCATCGTCGACGTCGACCCGCGCACCGTCGCGGTCGACGGTCCCGTCTACGAGCGCCCCGTCGCTTACCCCTCCTGGATCGACGCGCTGCAGGCCGACACGGCCTCCGGGCTCGCCCGCCCGGAGACCGGTGACGAGCTGCGCGAGCAGTTCCTGCGCCTCCTGGGCTCGCCGAACCTCGCCGACAAGAGCTGGGTGACGAACCAGTACGACACCTACGTGCTCGGCAACACGGCGCTGTCGTTCCCCGACGACGGCGGCATGGTCCGCGTCGACGAGGAGAGCGGCCTCGGCTTCGCGATCGCCACCGACGCGAACGGCCGCTGGTGCCAGCTCGACCCGAAGCAGGGCGCGCGCCTGGCCCTCGCCGAGGCGTACCGCAACGTCGCCGTCACGGGGGCCGTGCCGGTCGCCGTCACCGACTGCCTCAACTTCGGCTCCCCCGAGGACCCTGAGGTCATGTGGCAGTTCGCGCAGGCCGTCGAGGGCCTCTCGGACGCCTGCCTCGAGCTCGAGATCCCGGTCACCGGCGGCAACGTGTCGTTCTACAACCAGACCGGCACGACCCCGATCCACCCGACGCCCGTCGTCGGCGTGCTCGGCGTCGTCGACGACGTCGCCAAGCGCGTGCCCTCGGGCTGGCAGGACGAGGGCGACAACCTCTACCTGCTCGGCACCACCGCGCTCGAGCTCGACGGCTCGGCCTGGGCCGGCGTCGTGCACGACCACCTCGGCGGTCGCCCGCCCGCCGTCGACCTCGACGCCGAGCGTCGCCTCGCCGGCCTGCTGCACGCCGCGGCCGACCAGCAGATCGTCACGAGCGCGCACGACCTCAGCGACGGCGGCCTCGGCCAGGCCCTCGCCGAGGGCGTGCTGCGCTTCGGCGTCGGTGCCCGGGTGTTCCTCGGCGAGATCGTCGAGCGCGACGGCGTCGACCTGGCCACCGCGCTGTTCAGCGAGTCGACCGGGCGCGTGATCGTCTCGGTGCCCCGCGAGGACGACGTGAAGTTCCGCGGCCTCTGCGAGGGGCGCGGCTACCCCGTCGCCCGCATCGGCGTCACGGACGCCGAGAGCGGCACCCTCGAGGTGCAGGACGCCTTCACGGTCGGCCTCGACGAGCTGCGCGAGACGCACCGCGGCACGCTGCCGGCCCGCTTCGGCGCCACGATCGGCTGAGCCCGCCCGGCGCTGCGCCCGAGCCCCTCCCGGACACCCGGGAGGGGCTCGATCGTGGGGCAGGAGGCGCGGAGCAGCCCGCCAGCCGGGCGCCCGGCGCCCGCCGCCCGGCGCCCGGCCGCCCGGCCGCCCGGCGCCCGGCGCGCGCACCGCGGCACGGTGACGACACCGCGGCACATTGGCACGTGCCGCGGTGTCGCGGACGTGCTGCGGTACGGCGTCCGGTGCGCGGCGGGTCAGGCGGCGACGACGCAGGCAGGGCTGCCGAGCGCGAGCCGTTCCACGGCCGGCCCGGGCACGCCCGTGGCCGGGTCGAGGGGCAGGAACGCGACGGTGTCGTCGCCCTGGTTGGCACAGACCAGCACGTCGTCGACGATCGCGAAGTGCCGGGGCCAGGCGCCACCGCAGGGCACCTCGGCGACGAGGGCGAGCGACGCGGCGTCGCCCTGGTCACCCGCCGCACCGACCCGGGGCTCGAGCACGCTGATCGTGTCGCGCCCGCGGACGGCCACGTAGACGCGGCCGTCGTGCACCGCGAGGTGCGAGAGCAGCACGCGCTCGACGTCGTGCTCCCCCGCGCCCTCGAAGGCGGGCACCGACGACTCGAGCACGTACCGCTCACCGTCGCGGCGCAGCACGTGCACGTGGCCGTCGAGCTCCCCCGCCACGACGAGCCGGTCGCCGAGGTGGTCGAGGTGCCGGGGCCCGGAGCCGGCGGGCAGGTCGTGCACGGCGACGACGTCGGGCACGAGGGTGAGCGGGTCGACCCGCAGCTCGTGGAGCCGGTCCGCGCCGAGGTCGGCGACGAGCACCGTGCCGCGCGGGGTGGGCACGACCTGGTGCGCGTGCGGCGCCTCCTGCCGTGCGGTGACGGGACCGGTGCCGGGGGGCAGCGCGAGGGTGCGGGTCGCGCGCTCGGGGTCGGCGGTCGTGGCCGAGAGCACGCCGACCGTGCCGCCGACGTAGGCGGCGACGACGAGCGCTCCCGACGACGGGTCGAGGGCGACGTGGCAGGGCGCCGCACCGCCGGCTGCCGCGACGAGGGCGGGCTCCCCGAGCAGTCCGTCGACGAGGGGCCAGCTGAGCACACGGCCCACCGTCGTCTCGGAGACGGCGTGCAGGGCCCCGCCGGCGAGGGCGAGGAACGACGGGTCGTCGACCTCGACGACCTGCACCGCGCGCCACGCGTCCTCCGCGTGCTCGCGCTCGAGCACCGTCAGCCCCGCACCGGAGCCCCCGCTCACGGCGGTGTACGCACCGACGTAGAGGCGCCTCACGCGTCGCCGCCGGCAGCGATCTGCTCGTGGTGGTGGATCACCTCGGCGACGATGAAGGAGAGGAACTTCTCGGCGAAGGCCGGGTCGAGCCGGGACTGCTCGGCGAGCTCGCGGAGGCGCGCCACCTGCACGCGCTCGCGCTCGGGGTCGCTGGCCGGGAGCCCCGCGGCGGCCTTGAGGTGGCCGACCGACTGCGTGAACTTGAAGCGCTCCGCCAGCAGGTGGACGAGGGCGGCGTCGATGTTGTCGATGCTCTGCCGGATGCCGTTCAGCTCGTCGAGCGCGGCGCGGTCCTCGCCGTCGAGGGCGGAGTCGGACCCGAGGGGGCTGTCGAGGGGGGTGTCGGAGGCCATGCCCCGCAGCCTAGCCAGGGTGCCGTGCGCGCGTCGCGACGCCCGCGCCTCCTGACGGGGGCACGGGCGTCGCGAGCGGTGGGACCGGTCGTCAGTCGACGAGCGTGAGGGTCACCTCGACGTTGCCGCGGGTCGCGTTCGAGTAGGGGCAGACGTGGTGCGCGGCGTCGGCGAGCTCCTGGCGGCGCTCGGCCGGCACCTGGGGCACGTAGATGTCGAGCTCGACGGCCAGGCCGAAGCCGCCGTCGCCGTTGTCGCCGATGCCGACGCTGGCCGAGACGGCCGCGTCGGTCGTGTCGACCTCGAGCTTGCGCGCCACGGAGTGCATGGCGCTGAGGAAGCACGCGGCGTAGCCGGCGGCGAAGAGCTGCTCGGGGTTGGTGCCCTCGCCCGACCCGCCGAGCTCCTTGGGGGGACGCGTGTCGAAGTCGAGGCGGTCGTCCTCGCTGCGGACGTGGCCGTCGCGGCCTCCACCGGTGGCGTGGGCGATGGCTGTGTAGGCGATGTCCAGGGTCATGGGGCCAAGTCCATGCCCCGATCCTGGACGCGCGCTGAGCGATCGGGGCGCGCTGGTCCGTCGGGGTGCGCTAGGGCGTCAGGAGGCACGGGGCGCGCCCGGGGGACGGCGCACCGACCGCACGCCCAGCCGCCCGGCGTAGACCGGTCGCCGTGCACCACCGGCCCGCACCAGGGCCACCACCGGCCCCCTCCGGGCCACGACGAAAGGGACCGACATGGCCACCACCGACCTCACCGGACGCCGCGTGCTCGCGATCGTCACCAACTACGGCGTCGAGCAGGACGAGCTCGTCGTCCCCGCCCGTGAGCTCCGCGACGCGGGAGCGACCGTCGTCGTCGCCGCGCAGTCGACCGAGCCCGTCGAGACGCTCGTGGGCGACAAGGACCCCGGCGAGAGCGTCCGCCCCGACACGACCCTCAGCGAGGTCGACGCGGCCGACTTCGACCTCCTGCTCGTGCCCGGCGGCACCATCAACGCCGACACGCTGCGCCAGGACGACACGGCCGTCGGCCTCGTGAAGGCCTTCGCGTCGTCGGGCCGCCCCGTCGCGGCGATCTGCCACGGCCCGTGGGCGCTCGTCGAGGCCGGCCTCGTGCAGGGCAAGGAGCTCACCTCGTTCCCGTCGCTCGCGACCGACGTCCGCAACGCCGGCGGCAGCTGGGTCGACCGCAGCGTCGTCACCGACGTCGAGGGCGGGTTCACGCTCGTGACGTCGCGCACGCCCGACGACCTCCCCGACTTCGTGCGCGAGGTCGCGACCGCGGCGGCCTCGGCCGAGCGCTCGGCCTGACGGTCGTCGCGCCGACCACCGCGTCGGCACGGCAGCACCCGGGGCGCCCCGTGACGGTCCGATCCGTCGCGGCAGCGCCCCGCTCGTCGGACGGGCGCTGACGCCGGGCCACGACGTGCTGCCCGTCGCGCAGCACGATCGACGGGTCGCCGGTCACGGTCGTCCCGTGCACGCGCACGGCGCCATCGGCGACCCGGTCGGCGGGCGCCGATCTCAGCGGGGCGGGCACCCGACCGTGGTCCCCCTCGGCGAACGATCGGCGTCCCCGGCGTCGACGACCGCGACGTGGTCGATCCGCGTGCCGGGGTGGTCCTCGACGGCGCCCAGCCCGGCGCTCCAGCTCCGCGCCAGGTGGCCGACCCACAGGGTGGCCCCCGCGGCGGCGACCGTCACGAGGACGACGAGCACCACCACGAGGACGGCGAGGACCCCCAGCCCGCGCGCCCGGGGCTCCGGACGCGCCCGCCCGCGGGCCCCTCGACGGTCGCGGATGCGGGTCGTCGGCTCGTCGCCGTCGCTCTCGGGGGTGGGCATGGTCGCCTCCGGTCGGTGGGGAACATGATATTTTACATCACCATGTCCGACCGATCGACGAGCACCCGCGAGCCCCCGCTCCCCCGCGCCCCGTCCGTCGACGGCGCGCCCCCGCGGCTCCGGGCGCGCTGGGACGCCGCCGTGCCCACCCTCGTGGCGACGGGGTCGGCGCTGCTCGCGTTCCTGGGCACGGCGTACTCCGCGGCACGCCCGTCCTGACGCGCGCGGCGCCTCCTGCACGCCGCACGCGCCGGCGCGCCACGGCTCCTGCACGCCGCACGCGCCGGCACGCCGCGCCTCCTGCACGCCGCGCGCACCGGCACGTCACGCCCCTGGCACCCCGCGCCTGCCCGCGCACCGGGCCGCTGCGCCGTGCGCGAGCAGATCAGCGGTGCGACGCGGCGCTAGGCCTCGAGCAGGTCGTGCCGCTGCACGATCGCGTCGCGGCCGGGCCCGACGCCGATCGCCGAGATGCGGGCGCCGCTCATGGCCTCGAGCGCGAGGACGTAGTCCTGGGCCGTCTGCGGCAGGTCGGAGAACTCACGGGCACCGGTGATGTCGTCGGTCCAGCCCGGGAACCGCTCGTAGATCGGCGTCGCGTGGTGGAAGTCGCTCTGCGACACGGGCACCTCGTCGTGGCGGACCCCGTCGACGTCGTAGCCGACGCAGACCGGGATCTCGTCGAGGCCCGTGAGCACGTCGAGCTTGGTGAGCACGAAGTCGGTGACGCCGTTGATGCGGGCCGTGTAGCGGGCGATCGGGGCGTCGTACCAGCCGGTGCGGCGCGGGCGGCCCGTGGTCGTGCCGAACTCGAAGCCGGCCGCGCGGAGGAACTCGCCCGACTCGTCGAACAGCTCGGTCGGGAACGGCCCGGCACCGACGCGCGTGGCGTAGGCCTTGACGACGCCGATGACGCGGTCGATGCGGCCCGGGCCGATGCCGGAGCCGGTGGCCGCGCCTCCTGCGGTCGAGGACGACGACGTCACGAACGGGTAGGTGCCGTGGTCGACGTCGAGCATCGTGGCCTGGCCGGCCTCGAAGAGGACCGTCTTGCCGGCCTCGAGCGCCTGGTGCAGCTCGAGCCCCGTGTCGGCGACCATCGGCCGCAGGCGCTCGGCGTACGAGAGCAGCGACTCGACGATCTCGTCGGCCTCGATCGCGCGACGGTTGTAGACCTTCACGAGCAGGTGGTTCTTCTGCTCGAGGGCCGCCTCGACCTTCTGCCGCAGGATGTTCTCGTCGAAGAGGTCCTGGATGCGGATGCCGACGCGGTTGATCTTGTCGGCGTAGGTCGGGCCGATGCCGCGGCCCGTGGTGCCGATCTGGCGCTTGCCGAGGAACCGCTCGGTCACCTTGTCGAGGGTGCGGTGGTAGTGCGTGATGACGTGCGCGTTGGCGCTCACCTTGAGGCGCGAGACGTCGACCCCGCGCGCGATGAGCGCGTCGAGCTCGTGGAAGAGCACCTCGATGTCGATGACGACGCCGTTGCCGATGACGGGGGTGACGCCCTCGGTGAGGATCCCGGACGGCAGCAGGTGCAGGGCGTACTTCTGGTCGCCGATGACGACCGTGTGGCCGGCGTTGTTGCCGCCGTTGAACTTCACGACGTAGTCGATGCGGCTGCCGAGGAGGTCGGTGGCCTTGCCCTTGCCCTCGTCGCCCCACTGGGCTCCGATGATGACGACTGCCGGCATGGGTCTCTCCTCGTGGTCGGGGACGCACCGTGCGGGTGCACTCGATCCTACCGGGAGCGACGTCCGGGCGGCGTCGGACCGCGTCGTCGGACCGGGCCCGGGGCGAGGGCCGGTCGAGAGAGGATGACCGCGGTCCCCACCGCGGCCACCCCGGCCGCCCGGTCCCCGAAGACCGGTGGCGCTTACCCGAGGTCGATCATGGCGCACGCCGCGTCCCGGGCGCGTACCCCATTGCGGGGGACGTCGCGGGGGCGGGGCGCAGGAGGCGCAGGAGGCACGGGCCGGGCCCGGCAGGACCGCTAGGGTCGCGACGTGACCGACCGACCGACGCCCGAGCCCCGGCCCGACGCCGCCCCGACCTCCCCCTCCGGGTCCGGTCCCGTGCGGCCCGCCCCGGACCGGTCCGCGGACCGTCGGGCCCGTCGGCTCGCCGGGACCGCGCTCGCCGTCGCCGTCGTGGCGCTCGTCGGGTGGGGCGTGACGACGGTCGCGCTGGTCGCGGCCACGACGGACGACGCCGCGACGCCGGTCGCGACGGGTGCGCCCGGGTCGACCGGGGACTCCGGCCCTGCCGTCCGCTCCGTCGCCGACGTCGCCGAGGCGGCGCGCCCCTCCGTGGTCACCGTGCGCTGCGCGGGGCTGCAGGGCAGCGGCTTCGCGGTCGACGACGGGCAGGAGGCGCGCGACGGCTCCGCCCTCGTGACCAACGCGCACGTCGTCGAGGCCTGCACGGCCCCCGCGAGCGGCGCCCTCACGGTCACGACCGCCGACGGCGAGGAGCACCCCGCCACGGTGACCGGCGCCGACGCCGACCGCGACCTCGCGGTGCTCGACGCCGACGTCGACCTCGCCCCGCTGCCGCTCGGCGACGCCTGGCGCCGGGGCGACGTCGTCGTCGCCGTGGGCGCTCCCGGCGGCTTCGAGGGCACGGTCACCTCGGGCGTGCTCTCGTACGACGACGAGCGCGAGCTGCAGTCCGACGCCGCGACGAGCGAGGGGTCGTCAGGAGGCCCGCTGCTGCGCCTCGAGGACGGCCGCGTCGTCGGCGTCACGGCCGGCTCCTACGACGACCTCGAGGACGCTTGGTACGCGGTGCGCGTCGACCTGCTCTGCGACGGCCTCCTGCCGTCGTGCCCGGTGGGCGACGCGGGCTAGGGTCGAGGCATGCCGTCGACCGTGACCGAGGACTACCTCAAGGTCATCTGGAAGGCCGAGGAGTGGCCCGCCCCGGACGGCACCCCCGGCAGCATCACGACGAACGAGCTGGCCGCCACGCTCGGCGTCGGGGCCTCGACCGTGTCGGGCACGCTCCGCAAGCTCGCGCGCGACGGCTACCTCGAGTACGAGCCGTACCGCCCCGTCACGCTCACGCCGCTCGGCCGCGAGGTCGCCGTGCGCACCGTGCGGCGGCACCGCCTCGTCGAGACCTACCTCGTCGAGAAGCTCGGCTACGGCTGGGACGAGGTGCACGACGAGGCCGAGGTGCTCGAGCACGCCGTGAGCGACCGGCTGCTCGCCCGGTTCGACGACGAGCTCGGCCACCCCACCGCCGACCCGCACGGCGACCCGATCCCCGCGGCGGACGGCACCGTCGTGCGCCCGGTCGGCACGCGCCTCCGCGACGTCGCCGAGGGCCGCTGCGGCACGGTCGTGCGCGTCGCCGACGACGAGCCCGAGCTGCTGCGCTACCTGGGGCAGCTCGGCCTGCGGATCGGCGCGCACGTGCTCGTCGGCACCCGCCGCGAGTACGCCGACTCGCTGCAGCTCGAGGTCACCGACCCCGCGACCGGCGCCACCGGCACCGTCGAGCTCGCCGCCCGGGCCGCCGCCTCCGTCTGGGCGGACCCGGCCGAGCACCCGCACGCCGCCGCCTGAGCCGCGGGGAGGGCCGGGCGCCCGGCGTGCCCGTCAGCCGGGCGGCGGGCGCCGACGGGTCGCAGGCGACGGCGGGCCGGACCCGCTCTCGGCCTGCACCCGGGCCTCCTGGTGCGGTACGGTCCCGTCAGCGCGACGGGCCCGACCGTCGCCGACCCGGGGACCCTCCCCGGGGGAACGGACGCACGCGCATGGCAGCACGACGATCGACGACCGGACGACCCCGACGCGAGCGCCCCGCGGTGGCGGTCATCGGCACCCGGGGCTACCCGAGCTGGTACGGCGGCTTCGAGACCGCCGTGCGCCGCCTCGCCCCTGCGCTGGCCGACGCCGGGTGGGACGTCACCGTCTACGGTCGCCACGGCTCCACCCGCCCGGGCGACCCGAGCCGGGACCGCCGCGTCCGGTCCCGCCGCACGCGCGGCGTCGAGAGCACCTCGCTGAGCACGTTGTCCTACGGGCTCACCGCGGTGCTCGACGCCCTGCGCCAGCGCCCCGACGCGGTGCTCGTCATGAACGTCGCCAACGGCTTCTGGCTGCCGCTGCTGCGTCTGCGCGGCATCCCCGTGCTGCTCAACGTCGACGGCATCGAGTGGGAGCGCGCCAAGTGGGGCCGCGCCGCCAAGCTCACTTTCCGGGCCGGCGCGTGGATGAGCGCCCGGTTCGCCGACCGGCTCGTCGGCGACGCGCACGAGATCGTCCGCCGCTGGCGCGCCGACTTCGGCGTCGAGGGCGCGTTCATCCCCTACGGCGGCGACCCCGTGCCGCCCCTGCCCGTCGAGCCGGGGCTCGAGCACCGCGGCTACGCGCTCGTCGTCGCGCGCTTCGTGCCCGAGAACACCGTCGTCGAGTTCGTCGAGGCCGCCCGCGAGCTCGCTGCGACGCACGACGTCGTCATCGTGGGCTCGACCGGCTACGGCGGCGAGCTCGACGAGCTCGTCCGGGGCCTCGCCGAGGCCGAGGAGCGCGTGCACTGGTTCGGGCACGTCAGCGACGACGCCCGCCTGCACGCCCTCTGGCAGCACGCGGGGGCCTACTTCCACGGGCACAGCGTGGGCGGCACCAACCCCGCGCTCGTGCAGGCCATGTTCGCCGGGGCGCCCGTCGTCGCCCGCGACACCGTCTACAACCGCGAGGTGCTCGGCGGCGACGGGGCGTTCGTGGCGCCCGACCCCCGGTCCATCGCCCGCGAGGTCGCGCGCGTGCTCGGCGACCCGGCCGAGCAGCAGCGCCTCAGCGAGGTGTCCCTCGCCCGTGCCGAGGGCGACTACACGTGGCCGTCGGTCTGCGCCCGCTACGAGCAGGAGCTGCGCGACCTGCTCCCCTGAGGGCCGGCTGGCCCTGCTGCCCCTACGGCCCGGGTGCGCGGGGGCGCGGGTTCGCGGGTGCGCCTGCTGTCCCGACGGCCCGGGTGCGCAGCTGGCCCCCGGGCCCCCTCGGGTCGCGGCCCTGGGCTCGTGGCTCGTGGCTCCTGGCTCCTGGCTCCTGGCTCCTGGCTCCTGGCCATGCCCCCTGGCCTCTGGCCTCTGGCCTCTGGCCTCTGGCCTCTGGCCTCTGGCCTCTGGCCTCCTTACCTCCTGCCTCCTGCCTCCTGCCTCCTGCCTCCTGCCTCCTGCCTCCTTACCTCCCGCCTCCCGCCTCCTGCCTCCTGGCCCCGGTCCCGGCCTCCTGGCCCCGACCTCCTGCGGGCACCGACCGCCCCTCGGGGGCCCCGTCCCCGCCGGGTGCACCCTCGTCCCGCCCAGGGCGTCGACGTGACCCGAACTGCCGCGCCAGCGCAGCCCGAGCAGCAGTTCGGGTCACCTCGACGAGCAGCGGCACCGTCGGGAGCGGCCCCGGGGACGAGCGGCGGCACGGCGCACCTGTCGCGTCCGGCGCCGGACGCGACATCTCGCCGGTGACACGCCGCGCAGCACGTCCTGTGCCCCTAGCGACTGTCCGCCGTGGTCGCCTTTTGCGCCATTGGGCCGGGCAGGGCCAGGCAGGGCCGGGGCGGGCCGGGGGCAGGGGGCAGGGGGCAGGGGGCAGGGGGCAGGGGCGGGGCAGCGGGCACCGGGGAGCCGGGCAGGAGCGGGCGCGCAGGAGGCGCGGGTCAGCGGGCGCGGTCGGCGCGCTGCCGGGCGGTGACGGCTCGACGGCGGGCGGTCCGCACGGTGTCGGAGGCACGCCGAAGCTCGCGCTCGAGGTCGCGCTGCTCACGGTCGAGGGCGGTCCCCTCGTCCTCGAGGGCGGCGAGGGCACGGCGCAGCTCCTCGAGCCGGTCGGCGAGGCCCGCACGACGAGCGTCGACGTCGGCGAGGCCGTCCTCGACCTCGGTCCGCGCGGCCTCCGCCCGCTCGAGCTCGCCGTCGGCCGCGACCGCGGCGGCCTCGGCCTCCTCGGCGGCACGGCGGGACTCCTCGGCACGGGCCTCCTGCGCACGGCGGGCCTCGTCCGCACGGGCCCCGGCGCCCGCACCCCGGCCGGACCGCGGAGAGGCGGGAGCAGGGGCCTGCTCGGCCGCGACGTCCGCACCGGGGCGACCCGCGCCTCCTGCACCCGAGCCCGCCACGGCCCCGTCGAGGTCGACCGGGCCGAGCCCGTCGGCGCGCAGCCCGCGCACGAGGCGCCCGGTCCGCACGGCGGCCGCGGCCCAGCGGTCGGCGACGACGGCCCGGGCGGTGGCGTCCACCTCGTCGAGGGCGGCAGGGCTCAGCGGCTGCGCGGCGGCGCGGGCGACCTCGCGGGCGCGACGGCGCCAGCTCGCGACGAGGGCCTTGCGGTCGGCGGACGCGGCCGTGAGCGCCCGGCGGTCGCCCGCCTCCTGCGCCTCGCGGAAGCGCTCGCCGAGCGCCTCGGCCTCGTCGACCACGGGGTCGCCGGAGCGCACGAGCGCGCTCACGACCCAGGCCGAGGCCGACGGCCGCCGGAGCCGCGCCACCCGGCCCGCGAGCTCACGGTCGCCGTCGTCCCGCAGGCGGCGCACGAGCGCGTCGCGCGCGGCGACGAACTCGGAGGGCGCACACGCGGCGAGCTCGTCGGCGGCGTCGTCCAGGGTCACCGCCCGACCGTACCGCGCCCTCCCCGCCCCCGTCGGCCCTGCACCGACATCTGACATCCCACGTGCGCTACCCTCCCTCGGAGGCGGAAAAGGCGACCAGGAGGCGCGCGCAGGGGGCCTGCCGCCAGCCCCTGACGGCGCGGCGCCGCCTCCTGGTCGCGTTCGGCACCGAACGCGACCACCTCGCACCGCCCCGCACCCGCACACACCACGCACCACGCACCCCGCACCCCGCACCCCGCACCCCGCACCCCGCCCATCTTGCACACGCGTGTGCAAGATCGTACGATGAAGGCCATGTCGACCCCACCCGCACCCCGCGCCACCCGGCGCGACGCCGCGGCCAACCGCGAGGCGCTCGTCGCCGCCGCGGTGACCCTGCTCAACCGCGACCCCGCCGTGCCGCTCGAGGCCATCGCCGCGGAGGCCGGCCTCTCGCGCCGCAGCGTCTACGGCCACTTCGCCACGCGCGACGACCTGGTCCGCGAGGTCACCCTCCGGGGCGCGTCGCGCGTCGCCCGGGCCGCCCGCCCCGCCGCGATCGACGACCCGCTGGTGCAGCTCGCCGCCCTGGCCGCCGAGCTCTGGGCCCAGGTCGAGCACGTGCGCGTCCTGGCGCGCATCACCGTCCGCGGCCCGCTCGTCGGCGACGTGGCCGCAGCCCTGGCTCCGCTCCGGGGGGCCGTGCTCGACATCGTCCGACGCGGTACCGCCGAGGGCAGGATGCGCCACGACGTCGATCCCGCGCGCCTCGCCCGCCTCGTCGAGGGCGCGGCCTTGGCGGTCCTCGACGAGGCCGCCGTGACCGACCTCAGCCGCGCGGAGGGGCACCGTCTCGTCGTCGTGACCGTGCTCGGCATGGTCGGGCTCGACTGGCGCTCCGCCGACGAGCTGGTGCGCACCCGTCCGGAGCTGCAGCTCGACGCGCACGCCGGCGACCTCCGCGGGGCCGACGCCGCCACGGCGAGCGCGGCAGGGGCCGCGTCCGAGCCCGAGGCGGCCGTCCGGTGAGGCTCGAGCTGCACGACGTCGCGATCGGCGACGGGCCCGGCGCCGCGCTGCCGCCGCTCTCGGCGACGGCCTCGGACCTCCTGCCGGGCGTCGTCGCGGTCGAGACGCTCGACGCGCCGGTGCTGGCCTCGCTCGTCGCGGGCGGCCGCATGCGCCCCGACCACGGACGCGTCACGCTCGACGGGGTCGAGGACGACGCCGCGGTCCGCGCCGCGTTCGCCCTCGTCGACACCCCCGAGGTCGCCGAGCCCTTCGCCTCCCTGCGCGTCGACCAGGTCGCGCGCGAGGAGCTCGCGCTCGCCGGCCACCGCACCGACCGGGCCACCGTCGCCGAGCTGCTCGACGCGGTCGGCCTCGCCGAGCACGCGCGCACCCGGATGCAGTCCCTGCCCGCCGCCGCGCGCCTCCGGCTGCTCACCGAGACGGCCCTGCTGCGGCCGGGCGTGCGCGGCCTCGTCGTCACCTCGCCCGAGCGGCACGGCGGCGACGTCGCCGACTGGCTCGCGATCGTGCACGACCTCGCCGCCCGGGGCACGGTCGTGCTCGTCGTGACGAGCGTCGCGGCTGCGGCGGCCGTCGCGGAGCTGACCGCCCAGGAGGCCCGGGTCGCCCCGCTCTCCCCGGTGACGGACCTCCTGCCCACCAGCACACCCTCCTCCCCCACCCTCCCCGACGACGACGAGGTCGCCCCCCTCCCCGAAGGGAACGCACCGTGACGATCCTCGCCCTCGTCCGCACCGAGCTGCAGCGCCTCACGAGCACGCCGCTGGCCCGCCTGGCCCTCGCGGCCCTCATGACGGTGCCGCTGCTCTACGGCGGCCTCTACCTGTGGGCCAACCAGGACCCGTACTCGAACCTGAGCCACGTGCCGGCGGCGATCGTCGACGCCGACGCGGGCGCGACGGTCGACGGCGTGGCGACGAACTACGGCCACGACGTCACCGAGCAGGTGCTCGAGGGCGGCGACTTCGACTGGCACGAGGCGTCGGCCGCGGAGGCGCGCCGCGGCCTCGACGACGGCACCTACGACTTCACGTTCACGATCCCGTCCGACTTCTCGGCCGACCTGGCCTCGGCGTCGGGCGACTCCCCGCGCCGCGCGCAGATCGTGCTCTCGACGGACGACACGAACAGCTACCTGGCGACGACGATCGCCGAGCAGGCCTCGAAGTCGATCCGGGCCTCGGTGGCCGAGCGGGTCGGCACGGAGGCCGCGTCGCAGCTGCTCGTGGGGCTGAGCGACGTGCGGACCAGCCTGGGCGAGGCCGCGACGGGCGCGGGCGACCTCAACACCGGCCTCGTCGACGCGGTCTCCGGCGCCGACGAGCTCGTGACGGGCTCCGGCGACGCCGCGACGGGTGCCCGCTCCCTGAGCGACGGCCTCGACGAGCTGGCCCCGGGTGCGTCCGCCCTGGACACGGGGCTGCAGACGCTGCGGTCCTCGACGACGGACCTCCCCGCGCAGGCCCGGGCCCTGGCCGACGGCGCGGCGCAGGTCGCCGCCGGCAACCGCACCCTCGCCGACGGCGTCCAGGAGGCCGCGACCGACAGCCAGGCCGACGTGGACGCGGCGGGCACGCAGGAGGCCCAGCAGGCCGCGCAGGACGCCCTCCGTGAGGCCCTGCTCACCGCCGACCCGTCGCTCGCCGACGACCCGGCCCGCCTCGCCGCGATCGCGAGCGCGGTCGACGAGGCGGTGCAGCCCGTGCGCGAGCAGGTGCTCGGGGCGAACCAGCGGCTGCAGGAGCTCGACGGGCAGGTCGGCGCCCTGGCCGACGGTGCCGAGGAGGTCTCGTCGGGTGCCGCGCAGCTGTCGTCGGCCGCGCCCGCCCTCGCCGACGGCATCGCGAGCGCCGCCGACGGCGCCGCGCAGCTCGACACGGGCGCCGCGAGCGCCGCCTCCGGCGCCTCGACCCTCGCCGACGGCCTCGACGCGCTCTCGACGGGCACGACGAGCCTGCGCGACGGCCTCGTCACGGCCCGTGACGGCAGCGCCACCCTGCGGGACGGCCTGCAGGACGGCGTCACGCAGATCCCCGCGAGCACGCCCTCGGGCCGCGACGCCCAGGCCGACGCGATCGGCGACCCGGTCTCGGTGACGGACGACGCCGTGACCCGGGCGGGCAGCTACGGAGCAGGCCTCGCGCCGTTCTTCGTCAGCCTCGCCGCGTGGATCGGCATGTACGCGCTGTTCCTCATCGTCCGGCCGTTCTCGAAGCGGGCGGTCACGGCCGTGCGGCGGCCGGCGCGCGTCGTCCTCGCCGGCTGGGCCACGCCCCTGGTGCTCGGCGTCGTCCAGATGGTGGCGCTCTTCGCGATCGTCCGGCTGGCCCTCGGCTTCGAGGTGGTGCACCCGGTGGCGACGGTGTCGTTCATGGTCCTGGCCTCGGCCACGTTCGGCGCGATCATCCTCACGCTCAACGTGCTGCTGGGCAGCGTCGGGCAGTTCCTCGGCCTCGTGCTCATGGTCCTGCAGCTCGTCTCGGCCGGCGGCACGTTCCCGTGGCAGACGCTGCCCGCCCCCTTGGCGGCCCTGCACCACGCGCTGCCGATGAGCTACGCGATCGACGCCCTCCGGCAGTTGATGTACGGCGGCAGCCTCGTCACGGCGGGCGAGGACGCGCTCGTCCTGGGCGCCTGGCTGCTCGGCGCGCTGCTGCTCGCCTGGGCGGCGGTCCGCCGCATGACGCGGCACCGGACGCAGCGCGACCTCCGGCCCTCGCTCATCGGCTGAGCGGGGCCCGGGGCGTCAGGAGGACCGCCGCACCGACGCCCCGCCCCGCCGCGCCCCGAGGGCGGTGCCCCCGGCGTCAGGCCCGGCCCTCGAGGTGGTCCACGGCCGTCGGGTCGGCGTCGCGCAGGAACGCGTCGAGCCGCTCGACCTCGGCCTCCTCGCCGATGGCCGCGGCGCCCCGACGCAGCGCCCAGAGCGACCGGAGCACGCCGCGGTTCGGCTCGTGCCGCCACGGCACGGGCCCCTGGCCGCGCCAGCCGGCCTTCCGCAGCGAGTCGAGGCCGCGGTGGTAGCCCACCCGCGCGTAGGCGTAGGCCTCGACGACGGCGCCGCGGGCGTCGGCCTCGTCGGCGAGCAGCGCCCAGGCGAGCGACGACGCAGGATGCTCGGCGACGACCTCGGCGACGGGTCGCGTCGCGAGCGCCCCCGTCACGGCGGGGTCGTCGGGCAGCAGGGTCTCGGGCACGCCGAGCAGGTTCGTGGTCATGGCCCCACCGTAACGCGCGCCCTACCGGCACGGTCGGGAGATGTGTAACATGTCAGATCGCATCGTCCAAGGCCCGACCGAAAGGAGGCCTCGTGCCCGAGCCCTCCGCACCCCGCCCGCCCGCCGTCGGTGAGGCCGTCGCGACCGAGGGGCGCGCCCTCGACGCGCACCGTCGTCACGTCGTCACCCTGACGACCCCGCGCCCCGCCCTGGTCGACCGTCTCCGGCGCGCGAGGACCCGCCGCGCGCCCGGCCGTCCCCGCTCCGCCGACGGCCCCCCGCGACAGGGGCGCACCCGGGCCCTGCTCATCGGTGCGGGCGACGTGGCGGAGCACCTGGTCCCCCAGCTGGTGCTCGACCCCGCCTCGCCCGTGCTGCCCGTCGGGCTCCTCGACGACGATCCCGCGCGTCGGCACCGCCGCGTGCACGGCGTGCCCGTCCTCGGCCGGACGGACGAGCTCGTGCGCGTGCTCGACGAGACCGGTGCCGAGGCCGTCGTCGTCGCCGTGGCCCGGGCCGACTCGGCCCTCCTGCGCGAGGTCGACGCGGTGGCCACGGCGGCCGGGGCGCACGTGCTCGTGCTCCCGCCCCTCGACGAGGTCCTCCGTCGTGGGGCCCGTGCCCGCGACCTGCGCGACCTCTCGCTCGACGACCTCGTCGGCCGGCGACCGGTCGACATCGACCTCGAGGCGGCGTCGGACTACCTGCGGGGCCGACGCGTGCTCGTGACGGGCGCGGGCGGGTCGATCGGCAGCGAGCTCTGCCGTCAGATCGCGGCGCTGCGACCCGCCGAGCTCCTCATGCTCGACCGCGACGAGACCGGCCTGCAGGCCGTCCAGGTGGCGATCAGCGGACACGGGCTGCTCGACACGGGGGACGTCGTCCTGGCCGACATCCGCGACGCCGGGGCCCTCCAGGCCGTGTTCCGCGAGCGACGCCCCGAGGTGGTGTTCCACGCGGCCGCGCTCAAGCACCTGCCCATGCTCGAGCAGTACCCGCTCGAGGCCTGGCAGACGAACGTCATGGGCACGCTCAACGTGCTCGACGCGTGCGAGGCGGTCGGCGTGACGACCGTGGTCAACGTCTCCACCGACAAGGCCGCCGCGCCGACCAGCGTCCTGGGTCGCTCGAAGCGGCTCGCCGAGCGCCTCACGGCCGATCGTGCCGCCCGCACGGGCCACCGCTACCTGTCCGTGCGCTTCGGCAACGTCTTCGGCAGCCGCGGCTCCCTGGTGCCCCTGTTCCGCTCGCTCATCGAGCAGGGCCGCCCGCTCACCGTGACCCACCCCGACGCGACGCGGTACTTCATGTCGATCCCCGAGGCGTGCCAGCTCGTCGTCCAGGCAGGAGCCGTGGGCGCACCGGGCGAGGCGCTCGTGCTCGACATGGGCGAGCCCGTGCGGATCCTCGACGTCGCCCGCCGCATGGTCGAGATGTCGGGGCGCGACGTCGACATCGTGTTCACGGGCCTGCGCCCCGGCGAGAAGCTGCACGAGGAGCTCACGGCACCCGGCGAACAGGCCCACCGGCCGGTGCACCCCCTGATCTCGCACACGGCCGTGCCTCCGCTGGTCCCCTGCGACCTCGATCCCGCGGCGGTGCGCAGCGACGGTGCCGGCGGGCGCGACCGCGTCCGGATCTCGCCCTAGGCTCCCTGCGCAGGCGACGACGGCCCCTGCGGGCGGGGGTCGTCCGCGTGCTGCACCAGCCAGGCGTGCATGACGACCGCGGCAGCCGCGGCGGCGTTGATGCTGCGCGTCGAACCGTACTGGGCGACCTCGACCACGAGCTCGGCCTCGGCGAGCGCCTCGGGCGAGAGGCCCGGGCCCTCCTGCCCGAAGAGCAGCACGCAGCGTTCCGGGAGCGCCGTGCGGTGGACGAGCGTCGAACCCGGCACGTTGTCGACGGCGACGACGGTCAGCCCCTCGTCCCGGGCCCAGGCGACGAACGCGGCCACGTCGGGGTGGTGCACGACGTGCTGGTAGCGGTCGGTGACCATGGCGCCGCGCTTGTTCCAGCGCCTCCTGCCCACGATGTGCACGGTGTCGGCGAGGAACGCGTTGGCACTGCGCACGATCGACCCGATGTTGAGGTCGTGCTGCCAGTTCTCGATGGCGACGTGGAACGGGTGCCGACGCTCGTCGAGGTCCGCGACGATGGCCTCCATCGTCCAGTAGCGGTACCCGTCGACGACGTTGCGCCGATCGCCGTCCCGGAGCAGCTGCGGATCGAGGCGTCGGTCGTCGGGCCAGGCCCCGGGGCCGCCGGGCCAGGGACCCACGCCGTGCGCGGGCTCCGCGCCGACGGCACCCTCCGAGCCGGTGCCGCCAGGTGCCCGGTCGCCGGGCTCGCGGTGGCCGTCGTCAGCGCCACGGTCGCCGGGGGTCTCGGTCTCGGGGCTCACGTCTCGAGCCTACGGTCGCCGGGCGCGCCCGAGGCGCGGTGCCCGGGCGCCGGACGACGGACCTTCCCCGGCGGACCCCGAGCACGACGGAGGCCCCGACCAGGGGTCGGGGCCTCCGTCGCGGGCGCTGTGACCGGTCGTCAGCGGGCCTTGAGGGTGTTGCCCTGACCGTCGCTGAGGTCCTCGGGCTCGTCCCCCGTGTAGGTGATGACGTTGTCGTTGCCGGACGCGTCGACCCGGCGGAGGGTCTCGGCGTTCACGGTGTTGCCGTCTCCCATGACCGTGAGGTCGTCGGAGGGGCCGATGGTGGCGGTGCCGCCGTCGCCCAGGACGACGACGGACCGGCAGCCGTCGGGCAGGTCGAGCTCGGTGACGTCGTCGCGGAACTGCAGGTAGGCGACGTCGTCGACGCAGACGTTGTCCGGTTGCCCGGTCGCGGTGGGGGTGGGCGAGCCCGACGCGGACGTCGTGTCGTGCGAGCCGGTCGTGCAGCCGGTGAGGGCCGCGACGAGGGCGAGGCCGGAGAGGCCGGCGGCGAGGGGTGCGGTGCGCATGGTGGGCCTTTCGTTCGGGGCGGTGGTCGTCCTCGGCGAGCAGGGCGTCGCGGACGAGGGGGCCGGGGCCGGGCGGGAGGTGTGCTCCGCGCCCGGCCCCGGGCGTGGGGACGACCGTCAGCTGGCGGGGCCGAAGGCGTCGAGGCGGAGCACCTGCTCGGCGGCGGTGCCCTGGTCCTGGACGAAGTTCAGCCGCCAGATGTAGGTGCCCATGTCGGCGCGGGTCCACGACCAGGTGCCGTCGGCGGCGACCGTGGCGGTGCCGAGGCGCAGGCCCTTGAGGTTCTGGATCGTGATGGTCGACCCCGCCTTGCCGACGCCACGGAAGGTGTACGGGGCGTTCGGGGCGTACCCGGCCTGGATGCGCGCCGCGTCGGGATCGACGAGGGCGAGAGCACCCAGGGGCAGCGGCTTGAACCCGGCCACGCGAGCCTGCTGCTGGGTGACCTGGCCCTTGTCGGCGATGAAGTCGAGCGTCCAGGCGTAGGTGCCCATGTTCGCCCTGGTCCAGGACCACCGGCCGCTCGCGTCGGCGGTCGTGGTGCCCAGGAGGGTGCCCTTGGCGTTCTGCACGGTGACGGTCGCCCCGGCGCGGGCGGTGCCCTCGAACGTGAACGGCCTGTTCGCGAGGTACCCGACGGACACGTCCGCGGGCTTCGTCACGACCACGGGGGTGGCTGCCGACGCGGCCGGCTTGAAGTCGGCGATCCGGACGGTCTTCTGCCCGGCCTGGCCCTTGTCCTGGACGAAGTCGATGACCCACGTGTAGGCACCCATGTCGCTGCGCGTCCACGACCAGGTGCGGTCGTAGCCGACCTTCGTCGTCCCGAGCAGCAGGCCCTTCGCGTTCTGGACGGTCACCGTGGAGCCCGGAGTGCCGGTGCCCGTGAAGGTGTACGACCCCCCGGGGGCGTAGCCCGCGGCGATCTGCGCCGCGTCGGGGTTCGTCACCCTGAACCGGGGCGCTCCCGTCAGGCCCGGGTTGACGGTCAGCTCCGCGCGGGTGGTGTTCGCGCCCTTGCCCTGCTGCGTGACGACGAGGTGCTGCTCGATGTCGGGGAGGGGACCGGTCGTCAGGCGGTAACGGCCGTCGTCACCGACCCTGCCCCGGGCCAGCACACGCTCCTCGGCCGGGGTGCCGGGCAGGTAGTCGCCCTCGTTGGTGAGGACGACGGGTGCCCCCGCCTCACCCGTGCCCGACACCGTGAGCTCGGGGTGCGCGGGGTCGATCTCGGTCCCCTCGCCCGGCGAGGTGATGGTGACGGCCGGCCCGTAGGGGACCACGACCTCGCCGGAGCCGGCGTCGTAGCCGCGCAGGGACTGCGTGAGCCCGAGGCGCTCGTCGCCGCCCGAGCCGGGCGCCGCGATCGCGAGCGTCCAGGTGCCGTCGAGGCGGACCGTCGTCCGGCCGACCCGCTGCTGGCCGCGCATCACGTCGATGGTCGAGTCGGCCTGGCCCCGTCCGGCCAGCGTCACGTTCTGGGCGCGGTCGCCGGGGAAGGTGGCCACCGCGCTCGGAGGGGTGAAAGCGAGGTCGACGTCGAGGTCCACGCGGTCGATGACCGTCGCCCCCTCCAGCGCCTCGACCCTGACGGGGTTGGAGCCGGGCCCGAGGCCGAGGACCTCGGCGGACCAGTCGCCCGTGGCGGTGTCCGGGTCCACCAGCATGGACTGGGTCGAGTCGAACAGCTGGTAGGTGACGCGGATCCGCGTGGCGTTCGCGGGAGCTCCACCGCTCAGCACGGCCTTGCCCCAGCGCACGTCGGTCTCCTGCACCGAGGCGGTCAGGGGCCTGGGGTCCTCGGCGACGGGGTCGACGGGGACGGTGGTCCATCGGTGGCTCCCCTGAGGGTTGCCCAGGTCGAAGCCGGAGGCGTTGTTGGTGATCGTCCGGACGACGGGCTGGAGGTCCGCTCGCTCCAGGGAGCTCCTCCACGTGCCCGACGGCGACCAGGTCCAGACGTAGGAGGTCCCGGTCAGGTCGCAGGTGCGGATCGCTCCCCAGAACAGGCCCACGCCCGTGGTGTAGGCGCACTTGCCCGTGCGCCCGGCGGCGTCGTAGGTGTCGGCGTCGTACAGGACCCAGAGGGGGGTGCCGTCGCGCTCGTAACCGGCGATCACGGGGAGGAAGGTCGTGGCCGCGGCCTCGGCGGCCTCCTGCGAGGAGAACCGCTGTAGGCCGCTCTGGCCCGGGACGGACGCCCAGAACTCGCTCCTGCCCACCTTCTGGCTGACGAGCGAGAAGGTGCGACCGGCCTGGCCGACGTGGGTGGCGGTGCCGCGCTCGGCGTCGGGCTCTGCCGCCAGGGCGGCGGGCCCGGAGGCCAGTCCGCTGACGACCAGGGCTGCGGCGAGGCTCGTGGCGGCCGCAGCTCGAAGGGATGACTTCATGTCGAGGTGTCTTTCGGAGTCGGGCCGCGCGGATCACGCGATCACGCGGCGGGGCGGGATGAGAAATATCTCATGGCAGAGTTCCGAAGTCAACAAAGGTGCAGTCGATGCATCACGCGAACTTGACACGACCCGACTCAGGCGTAGACTTGAGCGCAGCGGACGCAAGTCCGCGACGACTTCCCCTCACCGCACCGACAGAAGGAGCACCAGCACATGGCACGTGCAGTAGGAATCGACCTCGGGACCACCAACTCGGTCGTCAGCGTCCTCGAGGGCGGCGAGCCCACGGTCATCGCGAACGCCGAAGGGCTCCGCACGACCCCGTCGATCGTCGCGTTCACGAAGGACGGCGAGGTGCTCGTCGGCGAGACCGCGAAGCGCCAGGCCGTGACGAACGTCGACCGCACCATCGCTTCGGTCAAGCGCCACGTCGGCACCGACTGGAAGGCCGACATCGACGGCAAGCAGTACACGCCGCAGGAGATCTCGGCGCGCACCCTCGGCAAGCTCAAGCGCGACGCCGAGCAGTACCTCGGAGAGGACGTCACCGACGCGGTCATCACCGTGCCGGCCTACTTCAACGACTCCGAGCGCCAGGCCACGAAGGAGGCCGGCGAGATCGCGGGGCTCAACGTCCTGCGCATCATCAACGAGCCCACCGCGGCCGCCCTCGCCTACGGCCTCGACAAGGGCAAGGAGGACGAGCTCATCCTCGTCTTCGACCTCGGCGGCGGCACGTTCGACGTCAGCCTGCTCGAGGTGGGCAAGGACGACGAGTTCTCCACGATCCAGGTGCGCTCGACCTCGGGCGACAACCGCCTCGGCGGCGACGACTGGGACAACCGCATCGTCGACCACCTCGTCACGAAGTTCAAGAGCGAGCACGGCGTCGACCTCTCGACCGACAAGATCGCGAAGCAGCGCCTCAAGGAGGCCGCCGAGCAGGCCAAGAAGGAGCTCTCGTCGTCGATGTCGACGAGCATCCAGCTGCCCTACCTGACGCTCACGGCGAACGGTCCGCTCAACCTCGACGAGACCATCACCCGCGCCCAGTTCGAGCAGTGGACCAGCGACCTGCTCGAGCGCACGAAGAAGCCGTTCCACGACGTGATCAAGGAGGCCGGCGTCTCGGTCTCCGACATCGCCCACGTCGTGCTCGTCGGCGGCTCGACCCGCATGCCCGCCGTCAGCGAGGTCGTCAAGTCGCTCACCGGCGGTCGCGAGCCCAACAAGGGCGTCAACCCCGACGAGGTCGTCGCCGTGGGTGCCGCGCTCCAGGCCGGCGTCCTCAAGGGCGAGCGCAAGGACGTCCTCCTCATCGACGTCACCCCGCTCTCGCTCGGCATCGAGACCAAGGGCGGCGCGATGACGAAGCTCATCGAGCGCAACACCGCGATCCCGACGAAGCGCAGCGAGACCTTCACCACGGCCGACGACAACCAGCCGTCCGTCGCGATCCAGGTCTTCCAGGGCGAGCGCGAGTTCACCCGCGACAACAAGAACCTCGGCACCTTCGAGCTCACCGGCATCGCCCCGGCCCCCCGTGGCGTGCCGCAGATCGAGGTCACCTTCGACATCGACGCCAACGGCATCGTGCACGTGTCCGCGAAGGACAAGGGCACCGGCAAGGAGCAGTCGATGGTCATCTCCGGCGGTTCGTCGCTCTCGAAGGACGACATCGAGCGCATGGTCCGCGAGGCCGAGGAGCACGCGGCCGAGGACAAGGCGCGTCGCGAGGAGAACGAGACCCGCAACAACGCCGAGCAGCTCGTCTACTCGATCGAGAAGCTCATCAAGGAGAACGACGACAAGCTGCCCGAGGACGTCAAGTCCGACGTGCAGGCCGATGTCGACGCGCTCAAGTCGGCCCTCGCCGGCGACGACGCCTCCGCCGTGAAGCCCGCCTTCGACAAGCTCAACGAGAGCCAGACGAAGCTCGGCCAGGCGATCTACGCCCAGTCGCAGGGCGACGAGGCCGCGGCCGGTGCCCCCGGTGCCGGTGCGACCGACGGCGCCCCGGCCTCCGGTGACGACGAGGACATCGTCGACGCCGAGGTCGTGGACGACGACGACAAGAAGTGAGGGAGACCGTGACGGAGAACCACCAGCACGACCCGCGCGACGAGTCCGCCGAGCCCCGTCCCGAGGCGGCCACCCCGTCGGAGGACGGCGGCACGGCCGACGTCACCGAGCCCGAGGAGCTGATCGAGGCCGAGGCCCCCGACGTCGAGGTGTCCAGCGACGCCGAGGCGCCGGAGGGCGCGGCCGAGGCGGCCGCGCAGCTCAGCGCCGAGGACGAGGCGATCCTCGGCGAGGCCGAGCGCGACCTCGTCGGCGAGATGCGCCAGGACATGCTCCGGGCGCAGGCCGAGCTCGTGAACTTCCGGAGGCGCGTGGAGCGCGACCGCGAGGCGAACCGCGAGGCCGTCGTCGCCGAGGTCGTCCGGAGCCTCCTGCCCGCCCTGGACGACCTCGCCCGGGCCGAGCAGCACGGCGACCTCGCCGAGGGGCCGATGACCGTCATCGCGCAGAAGATCCGCGGGGGGCTCGACAAGTTCGGGCTCGTCACGGTCGGCGCGAAGGGCGACGTCTTCGACCCCACCAAGCACGACGCGCTCGTCCAGCTGCCCAGCGCCGACGTCACGGTCAACACCGTGGCCGACGTCATCGAGCCGGGCTACGCGCTCGGCGACCGGGTCGTCCGTGCCGCCAAGGTCGCGGTGCACACCCCGCAGTAGCAGCACCCGCGGCGCGAGCCGCACCGGCGGCGGCCCCCTCCGAGGGGCCGCCGCCTCCCCCCACGTTCCCCGGTCGGCCGCACGTCGACCGCGCACAGCACGAGAGGAGGTGCCGCGTGGCTAGCCAGGACTGGTTCGACAAGGACTTCTACGCGATCCTCGGCGTCTCCAAGGACGTCACGCCCGCCGACCTCAAGAAGGTCTACCGCAAGCTCGCCCGCAAGTACCACCCCGACTCCAACCCCGGCGACGCCGCGGCCGAGGCGAAGTTCAAGGAGGTCAGCGAGGCGCACAGCGTCCTCAGCGACCCCGAGCAGCGCCGCGAGTACGACCAGATCCGCGCCATGGGCAACGGCGCCCGGTTCACGGCCGGCAGCGGCGGCCCAGGAGGCGCCGGCGGCGGCTTCGAGGACGTCTTCGGCGGCATGTTCGGCGGCGGAGCAGGAGGCCCCGGTGGCCAGCGCGTCCGGTACCAGCAGGGCGGCGGCGGCTTCGACGACATCTTCGGCGGCATGTTCGGCGGCGGCGGCTTCGGCCAGACCTCAGGAGGCTTCCGCGGCTTCGGCGGCCCCGCCAAGGGCCGCGACGTCACGGCCACGACGACCCTGGACTTCCAGACCGCGATCACCGGTGAGACCGTCACGCTGCAGCAGTCCGACGGCAAGCCGATGAAGGTGCGGATCCCGGCCGGCGTCTCCGACGGGCAGAAGATCCGTCTCCGCGGTCGGGGCGAACCCAGCCACGACGGCGGGGAGCCCGGCGACATGGTGCTCACCGTCTCGGTGAGGCCGCACCCCGTGTTCGAGCGCGACGGCAAGAACCTCCGCGTCGACGTCCCGGTCACCTTCGCCGAGGCCGCGCTCGGTGCCACGATCGAGGTGCCCACGCTGGGCGGCGACCCCGTGCGGCTCCGGGTCGCCCCGGGCACGCCCTCCGGGCGCGTGCTCCGCGTCAAGGGGCGGGGCGTCGCCACGAAGGAGGGCACGGGCGACCTGCTCGCCACCGTCCAGGTCGCCGTCCCCTCGCACCTCAGCGACAAGGCCCGTGAAGCCGTCGAGGCCCTCGCGGCCGCGCTCCCCGCCGAGGACCCCCGAGCCGACCTGATCGACCGCGCTCGCCGCTGAGCCGGGGCGAGGGCCCTCGTGCCCCGCTCCCCCTCGGACCACCGCATCCGGCCCCACCCGCCCGCAGGAGGTGCAGACGATGACCGACACCAGCAGCGCCGACCAGCCGCTCGACGAGAACTCGCCGATCTTCGCGGTCACCGCGGCGTCCGAGCTCGCGGGCATGCACGCCCAGACCCTGCGGCAGTACGACCGCCTCGGCCTCGTCGTGCCCACCCGCACCCGGGGCGGTTCGCGGCGGTACTCGATGCGCGACGTCGTGCAGCTGCGCGAGGTCGCGCGCCTCGGCGGCGAGGGCGTCTCGCTCGAGGGCATCAAGCGGATCCTCGAGCTCGAGAACTCCGTCACCGCCCTGCAGCAGCGCGTCCGCGAGCTCGAGACCGCCCTCGCCGACGAGATCACCAAGCGCCCCGGTGCACGCGTCTTCGCCGCGGGCCCGGCAGGAGGCGTCGAGCCGCTCCGCCACGGCACCCGCCCCCGTCGACAGACCGCGCTCGTCGTCTGGCGCCCCCAGCGGTAGAACGGCGCGGACCGGGCGGTCGGCGCGCAGCACGGCCGGACGGCGCGCGGCACGGGCCGGTCCGTCGGAGGCGGACCGCGCCGGTCGACCGCCCTCGGCGCACCCGCCCGAGCTCCCGCCGCTAGCGTGGCCCGCATGACGGACACCACCGACCAGGCCCGCGGCGCTGCCGCCCGCGTGCAGCACAGCCGCCCCCTGCGGACCGCGGCCCGCGTCGGCTACGCCGTCAACGGCCTCCTGCACGTGCTGATCGGCGTGATCGCGCTCGGCATCGCCCGCGGCGGTGGCGGCGAGGCCGACCAGGGCGGTGCGCTCGGACAGCTCGCCGGGCACCCCGCAGGCGCCGCCCTGCTCTGGGTGATCGTCGTCGGGCTCTGGGGCCTCGGCCTGTTCCAGCTGCTCGAGGCCGCGCTCGTACGCGGCACCGACCGCGACGACTGGGCGGAACGGGCCAAGGAGGGCGGCAAGGGCATCGCCTACCTCGCCGTCGGCGTGACCGCCTTCACGGTGGCCCGCGGCGGCTCGACCGACAGCTCCGAGCAGACGCAGACCCTCAGCGCCCGCTTGCTGGGAGCTCCCGGCGGCGTCGCCCTGCTCGTCGTCCTCGGCCTCGCGGTCGTCGCGATCGGCGGCTACTTCGTCGTCAAGGGGGCCCGCCAGAAGTTCCGCGAGGACCTCGTCGTGCCCGGCGGCAGGCAGGGGCGCGTCGTCGTGGGGCTCGGCGTCGTCGGCTACGTCGCCAAGGGCGTCGTCCTCGTGCTCGTCGGGGCGCTCTTCGTCGTCGCCGCGCTGCAGGCCGACCCCAGCGAGGCCACGGGCATCGACGGTGCCCTGAAGGCGCTGGCCGGGGTGCCGTTCGGCGTCGCGCTGCTCGTCGTCGTGGCCGTGGGCCTCGTCGCGTACGGCGTCTTCCAGTTCGTCCGCGCCCGCCGCGCCCGGCTGTAGCGCCGCCGCCCGCTGGCCGCCGACCGCTAGCCGCGAGGGAACCAGCGTTCTGCCGCCGAACCAGTCTCTTGCCTGGTTCCCGGTCAGGGAACTGGCTCGCGACCCGACCCGCCCCGAGGCGACCCGCCCGGCTCCGGGCGACCCGGTCCGGCCGGGCTCGGCCCGGCGTGCCCCGCCGCGCCGCGCCTCACCCCGGCGGACCGCGCCGCACCGGCCCCGTAGGCTCGGCGTCGTGCTCGACCTCGACGACCTCCGCCGCGCGCCCGACGTCGAGGCGCCGAACCTGTTCGCCGTCGACGCGACCGACCGGCTGGTCCTCGACGAGGCGCAGGAGGCCGTGCGCGCGCACCCCGCCGACGTCGCCGTCCTGGGCGACCACCACGGCGCCCTCACGCTCGGAGCGATCGACCACCTCGGGGCCGTGCGACCGCGCGTGCACCAGGACACCCTGGTCGGCGAGCGCGCCCTCGCCCGCAACGCGGAGCGGCTGCTCGGCGGCGCCGCCCCCGGCACCGCGTGGACGCAGCACGACCTCGACCCCTCGCTCGTGGCCGGTGCACGCGTGGTGCTGCTGCAGCTGCCGCGGAGCCTGGACGCGCTCGACGAGCTCGCGTCCCTCGTGGCCGCGCACGCGCATCCTGAGGTCGTGCTCGTCGCCGGTGGCCGGGTCAAGCACCTGACGACCGGCATGAACGACGTGCTCGCGCGGTCGTTCGGCGAGGTGCGGGCGTCGCTCGCCCGGCAGAAGTCGCGCGCCCTGCACGCGGCCGGCCCCCGGCCGGGCGTCGTCGTCGAGTGGCCCCGCCAGGCCCGGCACGACGACCTCGGTCTCACGGTCGTGGCGCACGGAGCCGCCTTCGCGGGCACGGCGATCGACATCGGCACCCGGGCCCTGCTCGCCGTGCTGGGCGGCGCCCTGCCCGCCGCCCGCGACGTCGTCGACCTCGGCTGCGGGACGGGCGTGCTCGCGACCTCCGTCGCGCTGCAGCGGCAGGAGGCCCGGGTCACCGCCACCGACCAGTCCGCCGCCGCGGTCGCCTCGGCCCGCGCGACCGCCGTGGCGAACGGCGTCGCCGGGCGCGTGGCCGTGGTGCGCGCCGATGCGGGGGACGCGCTGCCCGACGGGTCCGCCGATCTCGTACTGCTCAACCCGCCGTTCCACGTCGGCGCCGCCGTGCACACCGGCCTGGCGGAGCGCCTGTTCGCGGCGGCCGCGCGCCTCCTGCGCCCCGGCGGCGAGCTGTGGACGGTGTACAACTCGCACCTCGGCTACCGCCCGACGCTCGAGCGCGTCGTCGGTCCGACGCGCCAGGTGTCGCGCACGCCGAAGTTCACGGTCACGGCGTCGGCACGACGCTGACCCCGGTGGCGGGGTGGTCCGGGCCCCCACCGTGGGAGCCGGGTCCGTCGGTGGTCGGCCCGTCCGTGCCGGGCCCGTCCGTGCCGGGCCCGTCCGTGCCGGGCCCGTCCGTGGCGGGCCCGTCGGCGGTCCCCGCCGCGCGGGCGTCGCGCTCGACGATGTCGCAGAACCGGCGCGACAGGAGCTCGAGCGAGTAGCGCTCACGGGCGAGCCGGCCGGCGGCCGCGCGTGCGGCCCGCGTGCGCGCGTCGTCGTCGAGGAACGCGACGAGCTCATCGGCGGCCCGAGCCGGGTCCCGCGGAAGACGGAAGCCCGCCCCGGTCTCGGCGAGGACCTCGGCCTGCCAGCCGCCGTACGTCGTCGCCACGGGCCGGTGCGCGGCCAACGCGTCGAAGAACTTGTTGGCGCTGTTCGCCGCGAGCGCCGGGACGTCCGCCGTGCAGCTCAAGGCCAGCGCGGACGCGGCGTAGACGTCGGGGAGGTCCGCCTTCCGGACGGGGTCCACGAGGACGACCGAACTGCCGAGGACGCCTGCGCGCCGGGCCGCAGCCTCGACGCGCTCCCGGTCCGGACCGGTGCCCACCAGCACGATCGTGATGTCGCTGCCGCGGTCGTGGAGGGCGCGCGCGACGGGCACGACCCGGGTGAGGTCGTTCGCGCGGCCGAGGGTGCCGCAGTAGACGACGAGCCGTCGGCCACGCAGGTGGGGGTGGTGCGAGAGGAAGGCGTCGGCGTCGGCCCGCGCGGGGTCGAAGCGGTCCACGTCGCTGATGTTGGGCACCACCTCGAGACGGTCGGCCGGGTGGCCGGTGCGGCGGACCGAGTCCGCCATGCCCGGCGAGAGGGCGACGACGGTCGAGGAGGCCCGGTACGCGGCGCGCTCGAGGAGCAGTGCGGCACCACGGAGGAGGGGGTTCCTCAGCGATCCGAGCGCGAGGGGCACCTCCGGCCAGGAGTCGCGCACCTCGAACACGAGCGGGCTGCGCCGCCCCGCGGTGGCCGCGATCCCCGGCAGGGCGATGGTGAGCGGGGTGCTCGACGCCACGACCGCGTCGCCCCGGAGCCGCCGGGCGAGCCGCGTCGAGCGGACCGCGAACGAGGCGAAGGCGAGCATGCGGCGGGCGTCGCCCATGGCGGGGTCGTAGTCGACGGCGAGCCTGTGCACGGTGAGGCCGTCGGCGACGGTCGTCCCCGGCCCGTGGCCACGGTCGCCGCCGACGACGCAGGAGGCCGGCGTCGTCGCCGACACGACGTGCACGTCGTGCCCGCGACGGGCGAGCGCCGTGGCGAACTGGTGCGAACGGACGCCCCCGTTCTGCTCGGGCGTGAGGTAGTACTGGTGCAGGTAGACGATGCGCACGGCGCGCCCTAGAGGTCGACCACGGCGGCGGCCCAGGAGAGGCCGACGCCGAACCCGACGACGAGCACGCGCGTGCCGGGTCGTGCGCGCCCGTCCGCACGGGCTGCCTCGAGCGCGAAGGGGATGCTCGACGAGGTCGTGTTGCCGGTCTCGGCCAGCGCCACGACGAACTTCTCGGCGGGCACGCCGAGCTTGAGCCGCAGCGTCTCGAGCAGGAACTCGTTCGCCTGGTGCAGGACGACGAGGTCGATCTCGTCGAGGGTGGTCCCCGCCCGGGCGAGGGACTCCTCGACGACCCGCGGCACGACCCGCAGCGTGAAGGCGAGGACCTCGGCACCGGCCATGTGCATGTCGCGGCCGTTCGACGTCAGCCCCCGCGCCTCGGCCGTCGCCTCCGGTGCGATCCGGGCAGGATCGGCGAGCCCGCCCGCGGGCACGATCAGGTGGCGGGCCCCCGAGCCGTCGGTGCCGTAGGAGAAGCCGCGCAGCCTCGGCCGGCTCGCGCCCGCGTGGACGAGGGTCGCCGCCGCTCCGTCGCCGAAGAGGACGCGCAGGGGGCGGTCGTCGCGGTGCACGTAGCGGCTGAGGGTGTCGGCGGTGAGCAGCAGCACGGTCTCGGCCTGCCCCGCCTCGACGAGCGCGGTGGCCAGGCCGAGCCCGGACACCCACCCCGAGCAGCCCTGCCCGACGTCGAGGGCGCCGACGGACGTCGACAGGCCCAGGCGGTCCTGCACGAGGCACGACGTCGCGGGCATCGCGAAGTCCGGGCTCTGCGTGACCAGCAGGACCTGGTCGATGGCCGCCCGGTCGACCCCGTGCTCGGCGAAGAGGCGCTCGGCCGCGGCGACCGCGAGGTCGGACGCGGTCTCGCCCTCGGACACGACGTGGCGGCGGTGCACGCCGGTCTTGCCCGCGAGCGCGGCGATGCTCGCCGGCGGGAAGTGGGCCGCCAGGTCGTCGTCGTCGACGGTGGATGCGGGCAGGTGGGTGGCGATGGGCCCGAGGGCGGCGTGCCGGAGCGGGGGCATGGGACTCCTGGGAGAGGGACGGACGGGACGAGCCGGTGCGGGCGGAGGGGACGAGAGCCCGTGGCGGCGACCGGGCGGGCGCCGGGCCCGGGTCAGGGAGCCCGTCGGTGGACCGGTCGACCGGGCACGCCGAAGACGGTCGTCGAGTCGGGCACGCGGCGCAGCGCCACGGAGCCGGCGCCGACGACCGCGTCACGTCCGACGCGGCAGCCGGGCAGGACGACCGCCGAGCAGGCGACGTGGCTCCCGTCGCCCACGCGCGCGCCGCCGAGCACCTGGGCGGACCCGCTGACCGTGACGTGGTCGCCGAGCGACGCGTCGTGGCCGAGCACCGCGGCCGTGCTGATCCAGGCGTGCCGACCGACCCTGACGTCGCTGGTCACCACGACCTGGGGGTAGACGACGGTCCCCTCGCCGAGCGTCGCGCTCGGCAGCACCAGGGCCCGGTCGTCGACGAACGTGGCGAAGCGCGCACCGCGTGCGCGGAGGATCTCGGCCACGCGCCGCCGGGCCCCGGGGTCGCCCAGGGTGCAGAGGTGCACGTCGCCCTCGCGCGGCACGTGGTCGGCGATGCCACCGGCCACCTCGACGCCCGGCGCGGGAGCGTCGTCGAGGAGGACGACGTCGACGACCCGGTTCTGCACGACCCAGCGGGGCGACGTGCGCACGAGCTCGGCGACCTCGCGACCCGCTCCGCCCGCTCCCGCGAGGACGAGCCGCACACCGGTGCTCACGGTCGGCGCGTCAGCGCGAGCACCTCGCGCAGGTCGGTGCAGTCGTCGAGTCGGCGGGGGTCGACGACCGTGCCGTGGTCGACGTCGAGGTGCGCGATGAGCTCCACGTCGGCGAGGGAGTCCCAGCCGATGTCCTCGAGGCGGTCGTCGAGGCCGAGGCTGCCGGGCCGGGCGTCGAGGAGGTCGTGCGCGAGGGCGAGGAAGGCGTCGGCGTCCATCGGGCTCCTTCGGGGCGGCGCTCACTGTCGACGGAGCGCGGGTACGTGGAATGCTACGTTCTGCATGCTCCGACCGCAAGGTCACGGCGTCCGGCGATGGGTACAGTGGCGGCCATGGCTCCCCGCGACGAGATCGAGTGCTGGCTCACCGACATGGACGGCGTGCTCGTGCACGAGAACCAGGCCCTGCCGGGTGCCGCGGCACTGCTGCAGCAGTGGGAGGACGAGGGCACGCCGTTCCTCGTCCTCACGAACAACTCGATCTTCACTCCGCGCGACCTCAGCGCGCGGCTGCGCTCGTCGGGCATCACGGTGCCGGAGGACCGCATCTGGACGAGCGCGCTCGCCACCGCCGACTTCTGCGCGCAGCAGATGCCGGGCGGCTCGGCGTTCGTCATCGGCGAGGCGGGCATGACCACGGCCCTGCACGAGGCGGGCTTCATCATGACCGAGTCCGATCCCGACTTCGTCGTCGTGGGCGAGACCCGCAACTACTCCTTCGAGGCGATCACCAAGGCGGCCCGGCTCATTCTCGGCGGCGCCCGCTTCATCGTGACGAACCCGGACGCGACGGGCCCGAGCGCCGAGGGCGTGCTGCCCGCGACCGGTGCCATCGCCGCCATGATCACGAAGGTCACCGGCAAGGACCCCTACGTCGTGGGCAAGCCGAACCCGATGATGTTCCGTTCGGCGATGAACCGCATCGGGGCGCACAGCGAGAACACGGCCATGATCGGCGACCGCATGGACACCGACATCATCGCGGGCATCGAGGCGGGCCTGCACACGATCCTCGTGATGACGGGCATCAGCGACCAGGCCGAGATCGACCGCTACCCGTTCCGCCCGAGCGAGGTCCTCAGCGGCGTGCACGAGCTCGTGCGCGCCGAGCCGGTCGAGACCGAGCTCTGAGCGGGGCGGCCCGGCCGGCGCTCGGGCGCACGGGACGCCACGGCCGGTCCGGGCTCAGCCCGCGGCGGGCGCGAGGCTCGTGGTGAACGCCTGCCCGGCGTCGCGGCTGACGAAGCAGGCGTAGCCGCGGGAGCCCGCCGACCACTCCTCGTCCGAGGCCGGCCAGCTGGCCGAGAGCAGCACGTCGCGGTACGCGCCCGCCGCCGAACGGTCGAGGGCCTCCCCGGTCGAGCACCGGGCGGCCACCTGCGACCGCAGGGCCTCCTCGCCGGGCCAGGTGCTCGCGGCGTCGCCCTCGAGCGTGAGCAGCGTCGTGAGCTGGGCGGCGTGCGGCTGGGCGCAGTCGACGACCTCGTACTCCTGCTGCCAGGCGTCCGGGAAGGCCGCGAGGCACTCCCCGCCCTGCAGGTCCTGCCACGCGTGCGTGCCCACGGGCAGCGGCCCCTCGGCGGCGGGCTCCTCGACCGGCGCCGCGGGCTCGGCGGTCACGGTGCGCGTCACCGTCGGCAGCGGCTCGGCGGCACGGGCAGCCCCGGCGTCCGCGGTCGCAGCCGGAGCGCTCGCCGCCTCCGCGGCGTCGAGCCGGAAGCCCCGCGCGAGGAAGAACAGCGCCACGAGGGCGAGCAGCACGACCACGGCCGCGCCGACGCCCAGCAGCACCTTGCGGCCCCGCGACCAGCCCGCGATGCCCTCCCGGCCCGAGCCGTCGGTCCCCGGCGGGGGCGTCTCGCCGGGTGCGCTCGGCGCAGCCGGTCCCCCGGGGCCGCGCACCGGGCCGGAGGCCGTGGCGGGTCCGGCCGCGGCGGTCACGCCCGGCAGGGCGTCGGCCTCGGGCGTCGTCACGCGGGGGCGGTCCGCGGCGGCGAGGGCCGGCAGCACCGACGTGGCCGTCTCGGGGGCGGAGGCCGCGGCGGGAGCGGCGGCGGCCGAGACGGGAGCGGCGAAGGCGGCCGTCGGCGCGTCCCCACCGGGCAGGAGGTCCGGGTCGTCGGCGAGGTCAGGGTCGTCGGCGAGGTCAGGGTCGTCGACCACGTCCCGGTCGTCGGTCAGGTCCGGGTCGTCGATCAGGTCCGGGTCGGCGGCGAGGTCCTCGTCGCCAGCGGCGGCCGGTCCGACGAGGAGGTGGGCGTCGTCGACCGGGTCGGGGTCGACGGCGAGGTCGGGGTCCTCGGCCAGGTCGTCGTGCTCGAGCTCGGGCTCGGGCTCGGGCTCGGCGGGCTCCACGTGTGCACGCTCGGCCTCGACCGGCTCGGCCTCGACCGGCTCCACGTCGACCCGCTCCACGTCGACCCGCTCCGCGTGGGCGGGCTCGTCCTCGGGACCACCGTGGGCAGGAGCGGGCGCCGAGGCGGGCGGCTCCCCCGCCACGGAGGTCGTCGGCTGGTCCCGGGGCGTGGGGTCGGCACCGACCACGCCGAGGATCTCGGTGAAGGTCGGACCACCGTCGCGGGGCGCCGCCGTCGCACCGGGCGCGCCGGCGGCACCGGCGCTGGCAGCAGCAGCACCCGCTCCCGCGAGGAACGGCCACGCGGCGGGCAGCGAGGTCGACGGGCGGCCCCCGTCGACCTGTCGTCCGGGTGACGCCTCGTCGACGTCCGTCGCCGCGCCCTCCTCGACCTCGCGTGCAGCAGGCACCTCGTCGATCTCGGGAGCCGCGGGCACGGCGTCCGCGGCAGGAGCGTCCACGGCGTCGCCAGCTTCGGCGTCGCCGCTGAGGGACCAGCTGTCGGACGCCCTCGGGGGCTCCGCGTCGTCGCGGGCGGGCCCGGCCACGCCCTGCGGCTCGGACGGGGACGGCGGGCTCACCGGAGGCGCCGCGGCGGCGGGCGGGACGGGCAGTCCGGCAGCCTCCGCGAGACGGCGCTCGCGTCGCGTCATCTCCCGGTGCTCGGTCACCCACCAGGGGTCGGCGGCGGCACCGTCGGCGCTGGACGGGACGGCCTCCGGCACGAGGTCCGCGCCCTCTGCCCGCGAGGTCGTCGCCGTCGGCTCCGGCTCCGGCTCCGGCTCCGGCTCCGGTTCCACCTCCGGCTGCCGCTCCGGCTCCGGCTCCGGCTCCGGCTCCACGACGAGTTCGACGTCGGGGTCAGGAGCCTTGGCGCGACCGCCCAGGCCGACGCCGTGCTCCGGCTCGATCAGCTCGGCCTCCACGACCGGCACGTCGCCGACGGGGGCGTCCACCTCGCTCGCGACGGCCGGCACGGGGGCCTGCGGGACCTCGGGCCCCTCGGGCGCGGCGACGGGGAGGACCGCCGTCGCGGGCGAGTCGACGGCGGTGCGGTCCTGCTGCGGCTCGCCGGCGGTCGCCTCGTGGTCCGGGCTCGTGCCCCGGCCAGCGTCCACGGCCGCGTCCGCGTCCTGCTCGGCACCCGCCGTCGGGCGCTCGCCGGACGTCGCCCCGTCCCCCGCCTCCGGCGGCGACGACGACGCCCCGAGCTTCTGCCAGTCGAACGCGCTGGGCGCAGCGGCGGCGGGGGTCAGGAGCAGGGCCGTGAACGGGCCCGGCTCGGCCGGCTGGTCCTCGTCGCGGTCCACGGCCTCCTGACGGGAGTCGTCCTCGTGGGCGGGCGCAGCCGCGTCCGCGTCGGACCGGCGCCCGTCGCCGAGGACCGGCTCGCGCTCGGACGGCGCGGCGGTCTCGGCCGGCACGACGCGTCCGGTCGGCACGGCCGGCGTGGACGGCGCCTCGGCTCCGGTCGCGGGCGCCGAGGGCCCGGCGGCCGCGGCGCGCAGCGCACGGAGGTCGAGCGCCTGGGGATGCCCGTCGGCACGCGGCGGGGCGTCGACCGGCGGCGGCGGCACGAAGGTCGGGAAGGCGGGCGTGCGAGGGACGACGTCCGCGTCGGGCTCGTCGCGCGCCTCCTGTGCCTCGGCGTCGCCCTCGGGCGCGGACGCAGGAGCGGGACCAGCAGCAGGGGACGGGACGGAGCCCGCGGGCCGCACGGCCGCCGGGAGGACCGCGGTCGGGGTCGCACCGTCCTCCTCGGGCACGCGCTCCTCGGTCGCACGGTCCTGGAGGGCACCGTCGTCGGACCCGCGTCCGTCCTCCGCCGCGACGTCGGCCTCCGCGGGATCGTCGGCCTCAGTGGGATCGTTCACCTCCGCGGGGTCGTCACCGAACTGCGCGCCGAGCCACCCGGTCGGGTCGTCGACCGGACCGTCGGGGCCGTCGTCGCGGCGGTCGGTCACGGCTCGAGCCCCAGATCGGCGAGGGAGACCGCGGCGAGGTAGGGGTACCCGGCCGCCTCGATGGCCTCGCGGGCGCCGGTGGCACGGTCGACCACGACGGCGACGGCGGCGATCTCGGCACCGACCGCCTCGAGGGCCTTGGCGGCGGCGAGCGGCGAGCCGCCGGTGGTGGAGGTGTCCTCGAGCACGACGACGCGCTTGCCCTGCAGGTCCGGTCCCTCGACCTGCCGACCGCGGCCGTGGTCCTTGGGCTCCTTGCGCACGACGAACGCGTCGTAGCTGCGGCCGAGCGCGACGCCCTGGTGGAGGACGGCCGAGGCGATGGGGTCGGCGCCCATGGTCAGCCCGCCGACCGCGGACACGTCGGGCACGTCGGCGATGAGGTCGACCATGACCTGCCCGATGAGCGGGGCCACGCGGTGGTCGAGGCTGACCCGGCGGAGGTCGACGTAGTAGCTGGCCTTCTTGCCGCTCGTCAGGGTGAAGTCGCCGTGGAAAACGGCGAGGTCGCGGATGGACGAGATGAGCTGCTCACGGGCGTCGGTCACAGTCGTCCATGCTAGGCGAGCACGGTGCGCGGTGCCGGTCCTCGCTCAGGTCTGGTCCGGCTCGCCCCGGCGCGCGCTCTCGACGGCCGCCTCGCGCCGGTGCCGGCTGGTGCGCTCCTCGAGCTCGGTCCAGCTCGCCGGCGGGAAGAAGAAGTCCTCGTAGCGGGCGGGGCCGAGCAGGGCGAGCCTGGTCAGTCGCACGTCGACGCTCTCCGGCCCCGGGCACAGCGGCTCGATGCGGGCGGGCGGCACGTCCGACCGCCGGTGGTAGGTGCTGGTCGACCCGGCGACCGGTCCTCTGTCATCAGCATCTGACATGTCCGTCTGTCTACACGGTCGGCGGCGACCGTGTCGAACGCGATGTCCGCGGAGGACGCCGTGCCCACAGGAGGCGCGGTGACCGCCCGGGGGACCGGTGGCCCCGGGTACCGTGGAGGGATGCGCGTCGCGACCTGGAACGTCAACTCCGTCCGTGCCCGAGCCGGGCGGATCGTCGACTGGCTGGTCCGCGAGGACGTCGACGTGCTCGGCATGCAGGAGATCAAGTGCAAGCCCGAGCAGTTCCCGTTCGAGGCGTTCCGCGAGGCCGGGTACGACGTCGAGCTGCACGGCCTCAGCCAGTGGAACGGCGTCGCCTTCGCGAGCCGCCTGCCGATGGAGGAGGTCGAGATCACGTTCCCGACCCAGCCCGGCTTCGCCAAGGGGCAGGAGGGCCCGGACCAGCCCAAGGAGGCCCGCGCGATCGGCGTCACGGTCGAGGGCGTGCGCCTCTGGAGCCTCTACGTGCCGAACGGCCGCGAGCTCGGCGACCCGCACTACGCCTACAAGCTCGACTGGCTGGCCGCCCTCGCCCGCGAGACCGAGCAGTGGCTCGCCGAGCGCCCCGAGCAGCCGCTCGCCCTGATGGGCGACTGGAACGTCGCACCGCTCGACCGGGACGTCTGGGACGTGCGCCTCTTCGAGGGCTCCACCCACGTCAGCCAGCCGGAGCGCGACGCCTTCGCCGCCTTCGAGCGCGCGGGCCTGCAGGACGTCGTGCGCCCCCTCGTGCCCGAGGGCTACACCTACTGGGACTACAAGCAGTTGAGGTTCCCGCGGGACGAGGGGATGCGCATCGACTTCGTGATGGGCTCGGACGCCTTCGCCGACCTCGTCGTGCACGCCCGCATCGACCGCGAGGAGCGCAAGGGCGACGCCCCCAGCGACCACGTGCCCGTCGTCGTCGACCTCGAGCTCGACACCGAGCTCGACGACGACCGGCCGATGATCTTCTGACCCCTCGGACGGCCCGGCCCCGCGCCGGACGCGGGAGCGCCGCACGGCGCCTCAGAGGCGCACGGCCTCACGGAGCCCCACCACGCCCCGGGTGTCGAGCACCTGGCAGCCCTCGAGCGGCGTGAGGTCGAGCTGTGAGTGCGGCGTGAGCACGATGGCGAGGTCGGCGTCACGTGCCGCGGTCGTGGACTCGACCCGATCGACCCCGACGGGCCAGTCCGCGGCGGTGACGAACGGGTCCACGGCGCAGACCCGGGCGCCCTTGAGCCGGAGCAGCTCGGCGACACGGAGCGCGGGCGACTCCCGCGCGTCGGACGTGTCGGGCTTGTAGGTCAGCCCCACGATGAGGACGCGGGCGCCGCGCACCGCCGTGGAGCGGTCGTTGAGCAGGGCCTCGGCGCGCTCCACGACGTGCGCGGGCATGCCCTCGTTCACCTCGTTGGCGAGCTCGACGAAGCGGAAGGGGCGCCCGAGCTTGCGTCGGACCTCCCAGGACAGGTAGGTCGGGTCGACGGGCAGGCAGTGCCCGCCGACGCCCGGCCCCGGGAGGAACTTCATGAACCCGAAGGGCTTGGTCCCCGCCGCCTCGATGGCCTCGCGGGCGTCGACGCCGAGCTCGTGGGCGGCCATCGCGAGCTCGTTGACGAGGGCGATGTTGACGTGCCGGAAGGTGTTCTCGAGGAGCTTGGCGAGCTCCGCCTCGCGCGTGCCGCTGACCGGGACGACGGTGTCGACGAGGCCCTCGTAGAACCTCGAGACCCGCTCGAGCGACAGCGCGTCGATGCCCGACACGATCTTCGGCGTCGTCTCGAAGGTCCAGCGGACGTTGCCGGGGTCGATGCGCTCGGGGCTGTAGCCGACCGAGAAGTCCGCCCCGGCCCGGAGCCCCGACCCCGACTCGAGGAGCGGGACCAGCACCTCCGCCGTGGTGCCCGGGGACGTCGTCGACTCGAGCACGACGGTGCTGCCCGGCCGCACCAGCGGCGCGAGGGCCGTGGCCGCGGACTCGACGAAGCGCAGGTCGGGGAGGGTCTCGCGCAGGGGCGTGGGGACCGTGACGACCACGACGTCGAAGGGGCCGGCCGTGCGCACGTCGTCGGTCGCACGGTAGCGACCCGAGACGAGGGCGGCGACGAGGCGTTCGTCGGGCACGTCGCCGACGTACGAGCGACCGGCGGCGAGGTCGTCGGCGCGGCGGGGGTCGACGTCGACGCCGACGACGGCGTGGCCGACCTCGGCGGCCCGCAGCGCGAGGGGCAGGCCGACGTAGCCCTGGCCGAGGACGACGACGCGGAGGGGGGTGGGGGTCACGGAGGGGTGCCTTTCGTTCGAGTGGCGACAGCGTGAAATGCTACGTGCGATACTCGGATCTGTCACGCCCGTCCTCCCGTGCACCCGCTCGACCGATCGAGAGGCCTCCATGCCCGCTCCCACCCCCTCCGCGACGTCCGCGCAGCGGGCCACCTCGGCGGCCACCGCGACGGTGGACCGTTCCGGCACCGGTCCGTCGCGGATCCTCCTCAGCCCCGCCGACGTCGGGCCCCTCGAGGCGGGGGCCGCCGCCGAGGCCGTCACGAGCGGCTGGTTCGCCCCGTCGGGGCCGGACGTCGCCGGGTTCGAGCACGACCTCGCCGCGCGCGTGGGCCGTCGGCACGCCGTCGCCTGCTCCTCCGGCACCGCGGCGCTGCACCTCGGCCTCGTCGCCGCCGGGGTCCGCCCGGGCGACCTCGTCGTGACGGCCACGTTCACGTTCGCGGCCACCGTCAACGCGGTCCTCCTCGCGGGGGCCGAGCCGCTCCTGCTCGACTGCGACCCGCGGACGGGCGACCTCGACCTCGGGCTGCTCGGCGACGCCGTGCGACGCGCACGGGGCGGTGGAGCACGCGTCAGCGCCGTCGTCCCCGTGGACGTCTACGGCCGCGTCACGGCCCACGAACGCCTGCTCCCCCTCGCCCGGGAGCTCGACCTGGTCGTCGTCTCCGACGCGGCCGAGTCGCTCGGCTCCCGGCGCGGCGGCGTCGACGGCGCCGCCGTGGGCCGGGCGGCCGCCGTGTCCTTCAACGGCAACAAGATCGTCAGCACGTCCGGCGGCGGCGCCCTGCTCACCGACGACGACGCGCTCGCCCACCGCGCACGGCACCTCGCGGCGCAGGCGCGACGGCCCGCCGACCACTACCTGCACGACGAGCCGGGCTTCAACCACCGGCTCAGCAACGTCCTGTCCGCCGTCGGTCGCGTCCAGCTCACGCGGCTCGACGGGTTCCTCGCCCGTCGACGCGCGACGCGCGAGCGCTACCGGGAGGCCGTCGACGGCCTGGACGGCGTCGAGCTGCTGGGCGGGCACGACGACGAGGGCGACAACTGCTGGCTCACGACCGTGCTCGTCGACCCCGGGACCGGCACGACCCCGAGCGCCCTCCTGCGGGCCCTCGACCGGCGCGGCATCGAGACCCGCCGAGCGTGGGCCCCCCTGCACCGGCAGCCGGCCTTCCGTCGCCACCGTTCGGTCGTGACGGGCGCGGCCGACGACCTCTTCGCCCGGGGGCTCTGCCTGCCCAGCGGCTCGACGCTGCGCGGCGACGACCGCGAGCGCGTCGTGGACGCGCTCGTCGAGGAGCTCGGGCGTGCGCGCTGAGCACGTCCGAGCAGCGGCCCGACGCGCCCTGGACGTCACGGTCGCGCTCCTGGTCGCCGTCGCGGCCCTCCCCGTCGCGCTCCTCGTGGCCGTCGTCGTCGCCCTGGCCCTCGGGCGGCCCGTCCTGTTCCGGCAGGTGCGCGCGGGGCAGCACGGTCGGCCCTTCACGATGCTCAAGTTCCGGAGCATGCTGCCCGTCGACCGGCAGCGCGGCGTCGTCACCGACGAGCAGCGGCTCACCCGGTTCGGGCGCGTGCTCCGGTCGACGAGCCTCGACGAGCTGCCCGGCCTGCTCAACGTCCTCCGCGGGGAGATGAGCATGGTCGGCCCACGCCCCCTCCCCCTGGCCTACGTCGGGCTCTGGACGCCCCACCAGGCCCGACGGCTCGAGGTGCGCCCGGGCCTCACCGGCCTCGCGCAGGTGTCGGGGCGCAACGCCCTCTCCTGGGAGGACCGGCTCGCCCTCGACGTCGAGTACGTCGAACGCCGGTCGCTGGCCCTCGACCTGGTCGTGCTCCTGCGGACCGTCCGCGTGGTCGTCCGCCGCGAGGGCGTGACGCAGGCGGGCCACGCCACCTCGTCGCCCTTCCTGGGCTCCCCGTCGCCGTCCTGACCGCCCACCCGCGGGCGCGTGCCCGCCGTCCGCCCGTCCGCCACCGCCGCGAGAGAGAGCCGCCGTGCCCGCCCGACCTCCCCTGACCCGCCCCCGCCCCGCCCCGACCTGGGACGTCTGCCACGTGAGCAGCGCCCACCGCTGGACCGACAACCGCGTCCACCTCCGCGAGGCGGCCACGACCGCCCGGCACCACCGGACCCTCCTGGTCGCCGTCGACGACGACACCGTCGTCGAGGGATCGGGCGTCGACGTCGTGCTGCTGCCCCGTCGTCCCCGGGCGGTCCGCATGCTGTGGAGCACGCCCCACGCGGTGCTCGTCGCGGTGCGGAGCGGCGCGACCGTGCTCCACCTGCACGACCCCGAACTCGTCTGGGCCGTGCCCCTCCTGCGGGCGCTCGGCCGCAGGACGGTCTACGACGCGCACGAGGACCTCCCCGACCAGGTGGCCGTCAAGACCTGGATCCCGGCCCCCGTGCGGCGCGCCGCGGTCCTCGCCTCCCACGCGGTCGTGCGCCTCGCGGGCACCAGCGACCAGGTCGTGGCGGCCACGGCCATCACCGCTCGACGGTTCCCGCCGCACAGGACCACGGTCGTGCACAACTTCCCGAGGCTCCGCCCCGAGGAGGAGTCGGCACGACCGGCGCCCGAGCGCCCGCCCCGGGCCGTGTACCTGGGCGTCGTGAGCGAGCACCGCGGCTCCCGCGTGATCGCCGAGGCCGCCTGCCACCCCGAGCACCCCGAGGGGTGGGTCGTCGACGTCGTCGGCAACGTCGTGCCGACGGCCGAGGCGTCGGTCTTCGACGAGGCCGTGGCGCGCGGGACCGTCGCCCTGCACGGGCTCGTGTCGCCGGAGGCCGCCCGCGACCTGCTCCTGGGCGCACGCGTGGGCATCGTCGTCCTCCTGCCCACGCCGGCGTACCGCCGGGCCCTCGCGACGAAGATGTTCGAGTACATGGCGGCGGGGATGCCCGTCATCGCGTCCGACTTCGCGCTCTGGCGCGAGGTCCTGGCCGGGCACGACTGCGCGACGTTCGTCGACCCCGCCAGGCCCGAGGAGCTCGCCCGCGCCCTGCGCCGGTACGCCGACGACCCCGAGCTGCTGCGGCGCCACGGCGAGGCCGCGCGCAGGGCGGCCGTCGAGGTGTTCACGTGGGCCGCCGAGGAGCCCCGGCTGCTCGAGGTCTACCGTCGCTGCGGCCTCCCGGCCCCCGCGAGCCCCGACGGGCCCGCGCGCGCGGTCCCCGACGCCCAGCGGTGACGGCACCCGCCAGGATCCGTTCGGCGCTGCTCCGGGTGCTGTCGGGCAGCGCCCTGGGGCAGGGTGCGCTGCTGGCCGCCTCGCCCCTCCTGGCCCGGCTCTACGACGAGGAGGCCTTCGGCGTGCTCGCCCTGGTGACGAGCACGTCCGCCGTGCTCGGCGCCGTCGCCTCGGGCGGGTGGGAGCGGGCGGTCGTGTCGACGAGGAGCGAGACCGTGGCACGGGCGCTCGTCGCCCTCGGCGTCGCGACCAGCCTCGTCGTGGGCGTGCTCGCGGCGGTGCCCGCGGGCCTCCTGGCCGGCCGGCTCGCCGACGTGCTCGGCACCCCGCCGCTCGCCGGGCTCTGGTGGCTCCTGCCCCTGACCAGCACCGCCATCGGCGTGCAGCGCACCGTGGCGGTCGCCCTCGTCCGGCGGTCGGCCTTCGGCTCGCTCGGGCGCCGCAACGCGGTGCAGGGGCTCGCGCAGGTCGGCGTCGCCCTGGTCCTCGCACCCACGGGAGGCCCCCTGGGCCTCGCCCTCGGTCCCGCCGTGGCCCGCGCCCTGGGCAGCCTCGGCACCCTCGTCGGCAGGCCCGGCCGACGGCGACGCGGCGTCCCCGTGCGCGTGCTCCTGGCCGTGGCGGGTCGCTCGTGGCGTCGCGCGGCTGCGTCGTGCGCGTCGTCGCTCGTCAACGTCGTGGGCCTGCAGGCGCCCGTCGTCCTCCTGTCGACGGCCTTCGGGGCGACCACCGTCGGGCTCGTGGCGCTCGCCACGCGCCTCGTCGTGTCGCCCGCCGTCGTCGTCGCGGAGGCCGTCGGCCACGTCGTCGACGCCCGGCTGGGCGGGACGGTGCGGGCGGGCCGGGCGCGCGCGGCGCACCAGGTCACGCGCTCCGTGCTGGCGGGCACGGCGGTGGCCGCTCCCGGGGCCGCCGCCCTCTGGGCGCTGGCCCCGGTCGTCGTCCCCCTCCTCGCGGGCGACGGGTGGCACGGTCTCGTCGACGTGGTGCGGTGGGTCGTGGTGTCCGGTGCCGCGCAGGCCGTGGCCCTGCCCGTCTCCCGCACGCTCGTCCTCCTGCACCGCCCCGGAGCGCAGCTCGCCTGGGACGTCGTGCGCTTCGTCGCCACCAGCGGGGCCCTGCTCGTCACGGCCGCGGTCACCCACGACCCGCTCGCCACCGTCGCCGCGTGGTCGCTGTCGACGGCGGCCTGCTACCTGGCCCTCGTGGGCACCTCGATCGCGGCCGCGAGGTCGTGGGACTCCGGCCGGCCGGGGTGACGCGGCGTCCACGCGAGGGCGAGCACGACCCAGAGCAGGCGGTTGTCGTTGAGGTCGCCGCTGACGAGGGCGTTGCCGGTGAGGAACACCGCGAGCGCGAGCAGCACGACGTCGACGGTCGACGCGTCGGCGGCGCGCAGCCGACGCACGGCGGCCGTGAGCGACGCCACGAGGGCGACCGTGAGGGCGAGGCCTGCCAGCGCCCCTCCCTCGACGAAGGCCTCGAGGAGGACGTCGTGGGGGTAGAGGCGCGTGGTGTTGCCGACCAGGAACTCGCCGGGCCGGAGGACGCGGGCGTACCCTCCCCAGCCCGTCCCGACGAGGGCGTCCGGGTACTGGTGCAGGTGCCGCCACGCGGCCTCCCAGAGGGGCGACCGGGTCGACGTCGCCTCCGAGGCGGAGGAGAGGGACCCGGTGAGCCGTCTGGCGCCCGCGCTGCTGCTCGTCGCGACGACCGCGACCCCCGCGGCGGCGAGCAGGACGACCACCGTCGTGCGACGCGCCCGCCCCGGCCAGGGGGCGAGCAGCGCGACGACGACGATCGTGAGCAGGGCCGTGAGGAACGGCCCGCGCGACCCTGCGCCGACCAGGACGACGCCTCCCGCGGCGGCCAGGGCGACGGCCGCGCCGCGCAGGAGCGGTCGTCCCCGCAGCACCGGGGAGAGCGCGAGCACGAGCGCCGCCAGCAGCACGAGGCCGCTCGCCCGCCCCGCGGTGATCGTCGTCGAGCCCTCGACGGTGAGCCGCCCCCAGGCGCCGCTGTCGGGCGACAGGAGGGCTCCCACCACCGTGACGAGGTGGAACCCCGTGAGCGCCGCGAGCCAGGTCGCCAGCACCTCCGACGAGCGCAGCGTGCGGAGCGCCGCGACGACGAGCAGGACCGTGAGCACGAGGGCGGCGAGCTTGCCGCTCCGGTACCCGACGCTCACCGGGACCAGCGCACCGGGCACGAAGCAGGCGAGGACGGCGGCGAGCCCCCAGGGCAGGAGGGCGGCACGGCGGACGAGGACGTCACGGACCAGCGCGAGCGCCACCACCGCACTGGCCAGCAGGGCGGGGTCGACGGGGAGCCAGGCGAACGCCGCCGTGGCCTTGAAGGTGCCGCTCGAGACCGCGAGCGCCTGGACCACGGCGAGGGCGTGGTCGGCACGGGTGGCCTCGGGGTGCGACGCCCCGCGCGGGGCGGACGGGGCGGGCGCAGGGGTGGTCAAGCTCGGTCCGATCGGGGACGGGGACGGGCGGCCCATCTTACCCACGGTGCACGAGATCTGATATTCTGCACTCCCCCGTCGTCCACCCGAACTCGTCCAGCAGGGGAGCCATGAGCCTCGTCCCCGTCCTCCGCGCGCTCGCGCGGCACCGCGTCGCCGCGGGACTCGTCGCGGTCCTCGCGCTCGCGGCACCCCTGGCCCTCTACGCGACGTCCGATCCCGTCTACCGGACCTCGACGAGCCTCTACGTCGCCGTGCAGCCCGACACGGCGGGGCCGTCCGCCCTCGAGCTCGGCCAGGGCAACACCGCCGCGAGGGACCGCGTCGTGTCGTACGCCCAGGTGGCCCGCACGGCCCTCGTCCTGCGCCCGGTCGTCGACGAGCTCGACCTCGACGAGAGCGTCGACCAGCTGGCCGCCCGGGTGTCGGCGGTGCCGCCGACCGACAGCGTCGTCCTCACGCTCGTGGTCGAGGACGAGTCCCCGGCGCGCGCGGCCGAGGTCGCCGACGCGGTGGCCCGGTCGCTGACCGAGGTCGTCGACCGCGACCTCGAGCCCGCCGCCGACGGTGGTCGCGCACCCGTCCGGCTGACCGTTCTCGAGGACGCCAGGGTCCCCACGCGCCCCGAGACGCCGGGCCTGGCGGCGCACCTCGCCGTCGGCCTGGTGCTCGCCGTGCTGGGCGCCTCCGGCGTCGCCGTGCTCCTCTCGCGGACGGAGGTGCGGTTCCGGCAGCCCGCCGACCTCGCGGAGGTCACCAGCACGCCCGTGCTGGGCATCGTGCCCTTCGACCCGCAGGCCGCCTCGCACCCGCTCACGGTGCAGGTCGACCCCCGGGGGCGACGCGCAGAGGCCTTCCGCACGCTCAGGACCAACCTCCGGTACGTCGACGCCCGGGGCGACCGCCGGTGCTTCCTCATGTCGTCGCCGCTGCCGAGCGAGGGCAAGACGACCACGGTCTGCAACCTCGCGATCGCGCTCGCGCAGGCCGGCCGTTCCGTCGCGCTCGTCGACGCCGACCTCCGCCGCCCCCGCGTCGCCGAGGTCATGGACCTCGAGGGCGCCGTCGGCGTGTCCGACATCCTGATCGGTGCGGCCGAGCTGGAGGACGTCGTCCAGCCCTGGGGCCGGGACGGGCTCGTGGTCCTGCCCGCCGGGCAGGTCCCGCCCAACCCGGCCGAGCTCGTCGCGTCCGAGGGCATGCGCGCCCTGCTCGAGGAGCTCCGGTCGACGTACGACCACGTGCTCGTCGACGCCCCGCCGCTCCTGCCCGTCTCGGACGCCGGGGCGCTCGCGTCGCTCGTCGACGGCGTGCTCGTCGTGGTGGCGGCGCGCCGCACGCGCCGCCGCGACCTGGCGTCCGCCCTGGAGGTGCTGCGCGCCAGCGGGCGCGAGGCCGCCGCCCTCCTGCTGACGATGGCCCCCCTGCCCCGCGACACCCGGGGCGCCTACGCCCTGTACGTGCCGAAGGAGTCGCTGCAGCTCGACGCGAGGGAGGGGGCGGAGTGACCGCCGACGGCACGATCCTCTGCCTCTGCACCGCGAACGTCTGCCGTTCGCCCCTCCTGGCGGCCGCCTTCGCCAGACGGCTCGGACCGCGCGTCGAGGTGCTCAGCGCGGGGACGCGGGCGACGCCCGCGTGGACCGTCACGCCGGCCACGCTCACGGCCGCGCGCGCCGTCGGCCTCGACCTCGCCGGGCACCGCCCCGCCCGCCCCGACGTCGAGCTCGTCGACCGCGCCGACCTCGTCGTGACCGCGACGCGCGAGCAACGGTCCGAGGCGGCCCGGCTCCTGCCCCGGGCGGCACGCAAGGCGTTCACCCTGCACCAGCTGCTCCGGCTGACCGACGCCGTGACCCCGGACGACCTCGACCGGACCCGGACCCTCGTCGCCGCGGGGTCCTCGCCCGTCGCCGCCACGGCCTCCCTGCTCGGCGGCCTGCGCGGGCACGTGGCACCGCCCGTCGCGCCGGCCGACGACGACCTGGCCGATCCCTACGGTGAGAGCGCCGCCGTGCAGACCCGGTTCGCCGGGCAGGTCGTCGAGCACGCCGACCGCTTCGCCGTGCTGCTCGACGCGGTGCTGGCGCCCGGCCGCGGCGTGGCCGTGTGACCCGTCGGCGCTCCGGCATCATGGTCGGGTGACCGTCCTGCACGACCCCACCGCCCACACCTTCGCCTCCGACAACTACGCCGGCGCGCACCCCGAGGTGCTCGCCGCCCTCGCCGACGCCGCCGGTGGCCACGTCGGCTCGTACGGCGCCGACCCCTACACGGCACGCCTCGGTGAGATCGTCGTCGACACCTTCGGCGAGGGCACGACGGTCCACCCCGTGCTCACCGGCACGGGCGCGAACGTCGCGGCCCTGCAGGCGCTCACGCCGCGCTGGGCCGCGGTGATCTGCGCGACGACCGCGCACGTGTACACCGACGAGGGCGGTGCCCCCGAGCGCCTCGGCGGCATCAAGCTGCTCACGGTGCCGACTCCCGACGGCAAGCTCACGCCCGAGCTGATCGACCGGCAGGCGTACGGCTGGGGCGACCAGCAGCGCCCCCAGCCGCTCGCGGTGACGATCACGCAGAGCACCGAGCTCGGCACCGTCTACACGCCGGACGAGATCCGGGCGATCACCGACCACGCCCACGCGCTCGGCATGCGCGTGCACATGGACGGCGCGCGGTTGGCCAACGCGGCCGCGTCCACCGGGGCGTCCCTGCGCGAGCTGACCCGCGACTCCGGCGTCGACAGCCTCTCGTTCGGCGGCACGAAGAACGGCCTCGTGCTCGGCGAGTCGATCGTCGCCTTCACGCCCGAGGCCGAGGCGGGGGTGACCTTCCTGCGCAAGATGGACGCCCAGCTGGCGTCGAAGATGCGGTTCGTGTCGGCGCAGTTCGTCGCCCTGCTCGAGGGCGACCTGTGGCTGCGCTCGGCGACGCGCGCGAACGCGATGGCGGTGCGCCTCGCGGACGGCCTCGCCGAGCTGCCGGGCGTCGTCGTGACGCAGCAGGTCGAGGCGAACGGCGTGTTCGTCGTGCTGCCCCGCGAGGTCGTCGAGCCGCTGCGCGAGGCGCACCACTTCTACGACTGGGACCGCGCGACGGGCGAGGTGCGCCTCATGTGCTCGTTCGACACGACCGAGCAGCACGTCGACCGCTTCGTGGCCGACGCCGCGGCCGCGATCGCCCGGCTCTGACGACGCGGAGGGCCCCGCACCGTGCTGGTGCGGGGCCCTCCGTGACGAGCGCAGGAGGCGCGGGCTCAGTCGAGGTCGTCGAGCACGTCCGCCCCGGGCTCGGCGAGCTCGTGGCGCACGACCGTGAGGTGCTCGCCGCCCTCGGCGACGTCGACCCGGACGGTGTCGCCGTCCTCGATCGTGCCGCCCAGCAGCGCCATGGCGAGCGCGTCGTCGATCTGCCGCTGCATGAGCCGTCGCAGCGGACGGGCGCCGTAGACGGCGTCGTAGCCGCGCTCGGCGAGCCAGCTGCGCGCCTCCGGCGTGACGGCGAGCTCGAGGCGCCGGTCGGCGAGCCGACGGGCGAGCCGGTCGACGTAGAGCGAGACGATCTGGCCGAGGTCGTCCGTCGTCAGCGTCGAGAACACGACGAGGTCGTCGAGGCGGTTGACGAACTCGGGCTTGAAGGCCTGACGGACGACGGCCTGGACGGCCTGCTCCTTCGCGGCGTCGTCGAGCGTCGGGTCGGCGATGACCTGCGACCCGAGGTTCGAGGTGAGCACGAGGATCGTGTTCCGGAAGTCGACCGTGCGACCCTGGCCGTCGGTGAGCCGGCCGTCGTCGAGCACCTGCAGCAGCACGTCGAAGACCTCGGGGTGCGCCTTCTCGACCTCGTCGAGCAGCACGACGCTGTAGGGGCGCCGGCGCACGGCCTCGGTGAGCTGGCCGCCGGCCTCGTAGCCGACGTACCCGGGGGGCGCGCCGACGAGGCGCGAGACGCTGTGCTTCTCGCCGTACTCGCTCATGTCGATGCGGACGAGGGCCTTCTCGTCGTCGAAGAGGAAGTCGGCGAGCGCCTTCGCCAGCTCCGTCTTGCCGACGCCGGTCGGGCCGAGGAACAGGAACGACCCGGTCGGCCGGTCGGGGTCGCTGATGCCGGCGCGGGTGCGCCGGACGGCCTCGCTGACGGCCTGCACGGCGGCGCGCTGGCCGATGATGCGGCGGCCGAGCTCGCTCTCGAGGTGCAGCAGCTTGTCGGTCTCGCCACTGAGCAGCCGACCGACGGGGATGCCGGTCCAGGCGGCGACGACCTCGGCGATGTCGGCGTCCGTGACGCTGTCGTTCACGAGCCGCTCGCCCGACTCCTCGAACTGCTCGGCGGCCGCGAGGCGGCGCTCGATGTCGGGGATCCGCTCGTAGCTGATGCGGGCGGCGTCCTCGTAGCGGCCCTCGCGGAGGGCGCGGTCGGCGTCGATGCGCGCCTCGTTGAGCTCGCTGCGCAGCGTGCCGATGCCCTGCAGCGACGCCTTCTCGGCCTGCCAGCGGTCGTTGAGCCGGTCGTAGGCGGCCTGCTGCTCGGCGATCTGGGCGCGCAGGGCCGTGAGGCGCACCTGCGAGGCGTCGTCCTTCTCCTTCTTGAGCGCCAGCTCCTCGATCTGCAGGCGGACCAGCCCGCGGTAGAGCTGGTCGAGCTCGACGGGCGAGGAGTCGATCTCCATCTTGAGCCGCGAGCCGGCCTCGTCGACGAGGTCGATGGCCTTGTCGGGCAGCTGGCGGCCCGAGATGTACCGGTTCGAGAGGGCGGCGGCGGCGACGAGCGCACCGTCGGCGATGGTCACGCCGTGGTGCGCCTCGTAGCGCTCCTTGAGCCCGCGGAGGATCGCGACGGTGTCCTCCACGCTCGGCTCGCCGACGTACACCTGCTGGAACCGCCGTTCGAGCGCGGCGTCCTTCTCGATGTACTGGCGGTACTCGTCGAGGGTCGTCGCGCCGATGAGGCGCAGCTCGCCGCGGGCGAGCATGGGCTTGAGCATGTTGGCGGCCGCGACGGAGCCCTCGCCGCCTCCTGCGCCCATGAGGGTGTGCAGCTCGTCGATGAAGGTGACGACCTGGCCGTCGCTCTCGGTGATCTCCTTGAGGACGGCCTTGAGGCGCTCCTCGAACTCGCCGCGGTACTTCGCGCCGGCGACGAGGGCCGCGAGGTCGAGGCTGACCAGGCGCTTGTCCTTGAGGGAGTCGGCGACGTCACCCGCGACGATGCGCTGGGCGAGGCCCTCGACGACGGCGGTCTTGCCGACGCCGGGCTCGCCGATGAGGACGGGGTTGTTCTTGGTGCGGCGCGTGAGCACCTGGCTCACGCGCCGGATCTCGGCGTCGCGGCCGATCACGGGGTCGAGCTTGCCGCTGCGGGCGATCGCCGTGAGGTCGACGCCGTACTGGTCGAGCGCGCTCTTCTGCTTCTCGTCGGAAGCCGGCGCGCCCTGGAGGTTCGCCATGGGGTGCCTTCCTTGGTGCGGGTGGGCGCCGGGGGTGCCGGCGCCGGTTGAGTCGTTGTGGCTCAAGTTTACGCCACCGCGTCGCGCTTGACCAGCACGGAGGTGCCCCGGGCAGGATGTCCGCATGCTCACCGTCGACCTCGCCCGCCGCCTCGCCGACGCCGGCCTGCGCTGGCACCCCGCCACCGGCGACCGCTTCGTCGTCGACACCCCGGGCTTCGAGGAGGACGTCTTCACGATCAGCGACATGACCATCGAGGCGCACCACTACCCCACCGGGACCGTCCTCGGCTTCAACGGCACCACCGAGTGGGCCCTCGACTCCGTCGCCGCCGACGACTCGCTCTGGCTGCCCCGCGAGGACCAGCTGCGCGCCCTGCTCGGCCCGACCTTCGTCTCGCTCACCCGCGACGGCGACGCGTTCGTCGTCACGACGACAGGAGGCGCCGAGAGCGACCCCGACGCCGAGGTCGCCTACGCGCGCGCCCTGTTGTCGTACATCCGTCGTTCGACCGACCTCGACGAGCCGACGCTCGACACGAGCGCCCTGGACTGACGGCCACGCCGGGCCGCACCGACGCCGTCGCCGGCGCCCGGTCCTCCTGCACGACACCGCGCAGCACTAGGGTGACCGCCATGACCTCGCCCACGACGGCCGACACCGGCGGCGCCGACGCGCCCGACGCCCCCGCGATCCCCCGCCGGAAGGTCGTCTCCTGGGCGCTCTGGGACTGGGGCTCCGCCGCCTTCAACGCCGTCGTCACGACCTTCGTCTTCAGCACGTACCTGGCGAGCGGAGCCTTCGTCGACCCCGAGATCGTGGCGGCCGCCGGGGACGACGCGCGCAACCCCGCGCTCGTGCTCGCCAAGGCTGAGAACGCGACCGTCGTCTCCGGGGCCGTCACCATCGCGGGCGTGCTCATCGCCCTGCTGGCGCCCGTCCTGGGGCAACGCTCCGACGGCTCCGGTCGCCGCAAGACCTGGCTCGCGGTGCACACCGCGCTCGTCGTCGTCGCCATGGTCGCCATGGCGACCGTCGCCCCGACCCCCGGCGCGCTCGTCTACGGCGCCGCCCTGCTCGCGGTCGGCAACCTGTTCTTCGAGTTCGCGAGCGTCAACTACAACGCCATGCTCGTGCAGGTCTCGACGAAGAAGACGATCGGCAGCGTCTCCGGCTTCGGCTGGGGCATGGGCTACGTCGGCGGCATCGTCCTGCTCCTCCTGCTGCTCGTGGCGTTCCTGCAGTCCTTCGGCGTCGACGGCCGGGGCGGGCTCCTCGGCGTGCCCACCGGCACCGAGGGCGGCGCCTGGGACGTCCGGCTGTCGATCCTCGTCGCCGCCGTCTGGTTCGCCGCGTTCGCGGTGCCCGTGCTCCTCGCCGTGCCCGAACCGCCCAGGACGACCCGCGCCTCCGGCCGGGGCAGCGTCCTGTCGTCGTACCGTGCGCTCGGGCGCACCGTCCGGGCGCTGTGGCGCACCAACCGACAGGTGCTGCTCTTCTTGGGGGCCAGCGCGGTGTTCCGCGACGGCCTCGCCGCCGTGTTCACGTTCGGGGCGATCATCGCCGCACAGGTGTTCGGCTTCTCGTCGGCCCAGGTCATCTACTTCGCGGTCGCGGCGAACCTCGTCGCCGGGCTCGGCACCTTCGCGGGCGGCTGGCTCGACGACCGGATCGGCTCCAAGCGCGTCATCGTCGGCTCCCTCGTCGGGCTCGTGCTCGCCTGCGGCGTCTCGCTCACCATCGGCACCTCCCAGTCGGCCTTCTGGGTCGTCGGGCTGTTCCTCTGCCTCTTCGTCGGACCCACCCAGGCGGCGAGCCGCACCATGCTCGCGCGCGTCACCCCGCCCGGGCGCGAGGGCGAGATCTTCGGGCTGTACGCCACGACCGGGCGCGCCGTGAGCTTCCTCGCCCCCGGACTGTTCACCGTCTTCGTCGGCGTGACGGGCGACACCCGCTTCGGCATCGTCGGCATCGCCCTCGTGCTGCTCGCCGGGCTGCTGCTCATGCTCCCGGTGAAGCAGGTCCAACGCGCGATCGACTGACGCGCGCTCCCGGCCGGGGCCGGGCTGCGCCTCCTGCCCCGGCCCCTGATCGGCGCCGCCGCCTCCTGGTCCTGGCCGCCGCCTCCTGCCTCCTGCCTCCTGCCTCCTGCCTCCTGCCTCCTGCCTCCTGCCTCCTGCCTCCTGCCTCCTGCCTCCTGCCCAGGGTCGCAAAAGGCGACAACTCGACGACGACACGCCGGACACCCGGCAGGAGGCCCGCCCTGCGTCGACCGGCCGGTCGCCTTTTCCGCAGTGCCACCACCACCACGCCGCCGTCCTACCCCCCGGGCGCCGAACGCGACAACTCGACGACGACACGCCGGACACCCGGCAGGAGGCCCGCCCTGCGCCGACCGGCCGGTCGCCTTTTCGGAAGTGCCACCACCACCACGCCGCCCGCGCACCCGCCCACGCGACCAGCCCCGCCCGCAGCCCCGCCCACGGCACCGCCCGCGGCCGTAGGGTCGAGGCGTGAGCGCACACGACGACGAGTACGAGATCAGCACCGCCCCCGCGGGCCTGGCCGGCACGGGGGCAGAGGGGGCGGCCCGGCCGGACGACCGCACGACGGCGTGGATCCACGCCGAGCGCCTGGCGTTCCACGAGCCGCGCGGCGACGCGGCGGCCGTGCTGCGCGAGGCGGAGCGGATCACCGCCGACGGCCGGCAGCTGACGGCGGTCGTGCCCCGCACGCCGCGGCCCGGGTCGCTCGAGGGGCAGGGCGTGCCCGTGGCGACGTTCGCCACGTTCACGAAGTCGCTCAACGTCGGGGGCGGCCACCTGCTGCCGGCGCACCTCGTCGCCGGCGTGACGGTGCAGCCGACGCACCGGCGCCGCGGGATCCTCCGCCGCATGATGACCGCCGACCTGCAGCGCGCCGCCGACGCGGGCCTGGCGGTCGCGGCCCTCACGGCGAGCGAGGCCACCATCTACCGCCGCTTCGGCTTCGGCAGCGCGATGCGCGAGCGCACGGTCACGGTCGACCGCTCGGCGCCGGTGAGCCTGCTGCGCGGTCCCGGGGCCGACCGGTCCGGGACCGTCGAACTGGTCGCCGCCACCGAGGTCGGGGCGATCGCGCGCGAGGTCTTCGCCGCCTTCCACGCCGTCACGCCCGGGTCGATCGACCGGCACGAGGGCGTCTGGCCCGGAGTGACCGGCCTCGGCTCGAAGCCCGAGGGCGGCGACGACGACACGGTCCGCGCTGCCGTGCACCGCGACGCCGACGGCGTCGCCGACGGCTGCCTGACCTACCGCGTCGTCGAGCTCCCGCAGACCGGGGCCGGGGGCGGGTCGGGGCAGCAGCTGCAGGTGGTCGACCTCGTGGCGGCGACCGACGAGGCGCACCTCGACCTCTGGGAGCTGCTGCTCAGCATCGACCTCGTCGACAGCGTCCGGTACCCCACGGCCCGCGTCGACGATCCGCTGCTGCTGGCGCTCGCGAACGGCCGGGCCCTCTCGGTGACGCACGAGGAGGACCACGTCTGGTTCCGCCTCCTGGACGCCCCCGCCGCGTTCGGGGCGCGCCCCTACGCGGCCGACGGCTCCGTGACGCTGCGGGTGCACGACGCCCTCGGGCACGTCGAGGGCACGTGGCGCCTGACGAGCGCAGGAGGCACCGGCAGCCTCGACCCCGTCACCGGCGCGGGCGAGGTGGGCACCGCCTCCGGCCCCGACGTCGAGCTCGACGTGGCCGACCTCGGCTCGGCCTGGCTGGGCGGGGTCGACGTGGGCACGCTGCGGCAGGCCGGCCTGCTGCGCGAGCACCGGACGGGTGCGGTGCAGGAGCTGCGCGCGATGCTCCTGCCGGAGCGGGCGCCGTACGGCATCACGTACTTCTGACCTCGCGGGCGCCGGACGGCCGCTGACGCGACCGGCCGGCTGCCCGCCGCGCCCGGCCGGACGCTCCCCGTGCCCGGCAGCTCAGCCCCGGGCACCCGGCCGGCGGCTCAGCGGCGCTCGAGCCCGTTCGCGCGGGCGACCTCGCCGTACCAGCGGGCGCTGGGCTTGGGCGTGCGCTCGAAGGTCTCGCGGTCCCAGCCGATGAGGCCGAAGGTGGGGCGGAACCCGCTGGCCCACTCGTAGTTGTCGAGGGCGCTCCAGTGCTGGTAGCCGAGCAGCTCGATGCCCTCGTCGATCGTGTCGTGCAGGTGCTCGAGGGCGCCCTGCGTGTACGCGATGCGACGGGTGTCGTCGTCGGTGGCGATGCCGTTCTCGGTGACCATGACGGGCACGTGCCCGCTGAGCTCCCACGCGGCGCGGACGCCCTCGGCGGCGGCGGGCGGGTAGAACTCCCACCCGGTGAGGGTCGTCTCGAGCCCCTCGGCGACGGGCCGCGGGCCCTCCGGCCCGATGAAGGTCTGCGTGTAGGCCTGGACGCCGACGAAGTCGTCGCCGGCGGCCATCTCGCTGTACCAGTCGTCGCGCGGGTAGCCGTACTCGCGCAGCGCCTCGGCGGCGCCCTCCTCGTCGACGGCCTTGAACGCCTGCGTGGCGACGGTCCAGCCCGACTTGAGGCCGGGCACCTGCGAGAGCACCTCCCGCGAGCGGCGGTGCGAGGCGAGCAGGGCGTCGGCCACCTGCAGGTCGGGGGCCGGCAGGCCGTGGGCGACGAGGTTCGAGGCGTCCTCCCCGCCCGCGAGCATGGCGGCGATGTTGGGCTCGTTGACGGTGCAGACGTAGCGGACGCCCTCGGCGACGACGGGCAGCGCGGTCTCGGTGTACCGGGCGAAGAGGTCGGCGGCGTCGTCGGCACGCCAGAAGCCGTCGCGCTCGAACCAGCGCGGCACGGTGAAGTGCATCAACGTGACGATCGGCTCGATGCCGAACTCGTGACAGGTGTCGACCATCCTGCGGTAGTGGTCGATCGCGGCGCGGCTGACGACGCCGCGCTCGGGCTCGATGCGCGCCCACTCGATGCTGAAGCGGTACGAGCCCAGGCCGAGCTCGGAGAGCAGCCGGATGTCGTCGCGGTACCGGTGGTAGCTGTCGGCGGCGTCGCCGCTGGGCTCGACGATGCTCGTGCCCGGCGCGTGCTCGTGCACCCACCAGTTGCTGTTCACGTTGCCGCCCTCGATCTGGTGGGCGGCGGTGGCGGCGCCCCAGAGGAAGCCGTCGGGGAAGGTCAGCACGGGGTGGGTCCTTTCGTCGTGGAGCGGAGGGTGCGGCGGCGCCGCGGGGTCAGTGCCCGGCCCAGAAGTCGTCGAGCAGCCGCACGGTGTCTGCGGGCCGCTCGATCTGCGGCGAGTGGAACGCCTCGGCGACCACCGCGTAGCGGGCGTCGAGCCGGTCGGCCATGTCGCGCTGCCAGGCGATCGGCCAGGCCGCGTCGTGCTCGCCGTGGGCGACGAGCACGGGCAGTCCGGTCGCGGCGAGCTCTGCCGTGGTGTCGTCGAGGGCCTCGAGGACCAGGCCGCCCCCGACGATGCTGTGGTCGCTCGTGGCGCGCATGCGCATCCGGACGAACGCGAGGTCGGGGTCGAGCTCGTCGTCGGCGAGGCCGTGCGTCGCGGGGTTCACGGCGTCGAAGAGCGCCGCGGAGCCCTTCGCGGCGGTGAGGCCGCGTTCGAGGTACTTGCGGTCGGTCCAGCCGTGCGGGCCCGAGCAGAGCAGCGTCACCGAGCGGAACGACGTCGGCGAGGCGATCGCCGCGGCCCGGGCGATCACGCCGCCGAGGCTGTGCCCGAGCAGGTGCACGGGCCGACCGTCGTCGAGCAGCGCGGCGACGCGGACGACGTCGGCGGCCTCCTCGACGAGCGCGTGGTCGGCGAGGGCAGGAGGCGCGGCCGAGTCCGCCTGGCCGCGTCGCGAGATCACGACCACGGCCCAGCCGGCGTCGCGGAGGAGCGGCAGGGCGACGCGGAAGTCCTCCTTCGACCCCGTGTAGCCGGGCACGACGAGCACGGTCCCGCGGCTGCGGGCGGCGTCGAGGCCCTCGGACGGCACGACGCGGTAGGCGCTGAGCCGCCCGACGGGGAGGTCGACGGCGACGGTGTCGACGTGCTCGGGGACCGGGAGGGCGCCGAAGACGGGGTGCGGGGCGAGGTCGGCGAGGTTCACGGCTGGACCGTGCCCGTCGCTCCGGGCCCGGCGCCGGGCCGGCCCGCGGGCGGGACGGCGGCGGGCGAGGCGTCGGCGCCGCGAGGCGCCGCGCCACCGGGGCCGGGGCCGTCGGCGGAGCGACCGGCGTCGTCGGGGCCGGTCGCGCTTCCTGCCGCCCCCGCGCGCAGCGCGTGCGCGCGCGCCGGGTCGGGCACGGCGTCGAGCAGGCGGCGCGTGTACTCGTGCTGCGGGCGCTGCAGCACCTCGGCGGTGCCGCCGCGCTCGACGACCTCGCCGCGGTGCAGCACCATGACGTCGTCGGTGACGAGCCGCGCGCTGAGCAGGTCGTGCGTGATGTAGAGCAGCGAGACGCCCCACTGCTCGCGCAGGTCCTCGAGCAGGGCGAGCACGCCCGCGCGCAGGCTGACGTCGAGCATCGAGACCGGCTCGTCGGCGATGATCACCTGCGGGTCGCTGGCGAGGGCGCGCGCGATGACGACGCGCTGGCGCTGGCCGCCCGAGAGCTGGTGCGGCAGCTTCGCCGCGAACTGCTCGACGGGCGAGAGGCCCACGGTCTCGAGCAGCTCGAGGACCCGCCGGCGGGCATCGGCCCCCCGCAGGCCGGTGTAGTTCAGGACGGGCCGGGTCAGCGCGTACTCGACGGTGTGCAGCGGGTTGAGCGCCGCGTACGGGTCCTGGAACACCATCTGCACGTCGCTGCGGAAGTCGCGCAGGGCGCGACGGCGCAGCCGCGGCACCTCGACGTCGCCGAACCGCACGGCCCCGGTGGTCGGCTGCTCGACGCCCGTGATCAGCTTCGCGAGCGTCGACTTGCCCGAGCCGCTCTGCCCGACCAGGGCGAGCGACTGCCCGGGCTCGAGCGTGAACGACACGTCGCGCACGGCCCGCACGGGTTCCTCGCCGCGGCGGGGCGCCGGGTACGTCTTCGAGACCGCGTCGACCGTGACGGCCGAGCGCGCCGTGCTCGTGCTGCGGGTCGAGACGGAGGGGGTGCTCGTCGACGCCGCCGACCTCTTCTCGCCCTTCGCCCGCCGGACCGAGCGGTCCTCGAAGCCGGGCAGCGAGACCACCTCGGCGCGCGGGTCGGCGTAGTGCGACAGGAGCATGCGCGTGTAGTCGTCCTGCGGGTCGGCGAGCACGCGGGGGCTCGGGCCGTCCTCGACGATGCGGCCCTCGTGCAGGACGAGCACGCGGTCGGTGGCCTCGAGGACGATGCCGAGGTCGTGGCTGATGAGCACCGCGGTGAAGCCCTCGCTGCGCTGCAGGCCCACGATGGTGTCCATGACGGCGTGCTGCACGAGCACGTCGAGGGCCGTGGTCGGCTCGTCGAAGACCATGAGCTGCGGCTCGAGGCCCAGGGCGAGCGCGATGGAGACGCGCTGGCGCATGCCGCCCGAGAGCTCGCCCGGGTACCGGTCGAGCACCTCGCGGGGCAGCTCGACCTTGCCGACGAGCTCGACCATGCGGTCGTGCTGGCGCTCGCGGGGCACGTGCCCGTGCGCCCGGAACACGTCGCCGAAGTGGTCGCGAACGCGTCGCACGGGGTTGAGGGCGTTCATGCCCGACTGCAGGACCATCGCGAACCCGCCCTGGCGCTGGCGGCGCAGCTGCTCGGGGTCGAGGTCGCGCACGTCGGCGCCGTCGAACCAGATGCTGCCGCCGTTCGTGCGCGCGGGCGGCTTCTGCAGGCGCGTGAGGGCGTAGCCGAGCGTCGACTTGCCCGAGCCGGACTCGCCGACCAGGCCGACGAACTCACCGCGGCGCAGCTGGAACGACACGTGGTCGACGGCCTGCACGGGGGTCGCGCCGTGCGACTCGTAGACGACGCTGAGGTCGCGCACGTCGAGCAGGAGGTCCGGGTCGCCCCCGGCGGGAGCGGTCGGGGTGGCGGTGGCGGTGGCGTCGCTCATCGGGCGACCTCCTTCTCCGCGCGCGGTGCGCGCTTCGAGCGGCCGCCCTCGCGCAGGCGCGGGTTGCCGACGGCGTCGACGCCGAAGTTGATGAGGGTCAGGCTCATGGCCAGCAGTGCGATGCAGAGGCCGGGGGCGAACAGGAGCACCCACTGGCCGGTCAGCAGGGCGTTCGAGTTCTGGGCCCAGTAGAGCATCGTGCCCCAGCTGACGATCGACGAGTCGCCGAGCCCGAGGAACGACAGCCCGGCCTCGGCGAGGATCGCCGCGGTGGCGGCGCCGAAGAAGGCGTTGACGATGAGGCTCGTCATGTTGGGCAGGATCTCGCGGAAGACGATGCGGCCCGAGCGCTCGCCCGAGAAGCGGGCGGCGGTGACGAAGTCGCGCGACCGGAGGCTCTGGGTCTGGCTGCGCAGCACGCGGGCGCCCCACGCCCACCCCGTCACGACGATCACCGCGATGATGACCGCGATGCCGCCGTTCTGCAGGTAGGCGGCGATGACGATCATGAGCGGCAGGCTCGGGATCACGAGGAAGAGGTTGACGAGGAACCCGATCACCTCGGCGCCGAAGCCCTTCACGTAACCCCAGCTGAGGCCGATCGCCACCGCGATGAGGGTCGACAGGAGGCCCGCGACGAGCCCCACGACCACGCTGACGCGCGAGCCGTACAGGAGCTGGCTGAGGACGTCCTCGCCGGCGGCGGTCGTGCCGAACCAGTGCGCGGCGCTGGCGTCGCTGCTGCGCTCGAAGCCGTTCTCGCTCGCCCCGTAGGGGGCCAACAGCGGCGCCAGGACCGCGAGGAGGAGGAAGGAGCCGAGCACGACGACGCCGAGGCGCGCCTTCGGGTTCGACCAGACGGTCGCGGCCGAGCGGCCGAGGGTGCGCCACGGGCTGGGCGGGCGCTGGTCGGGTGCTCCCTGCTGCGGGAGCCGGACGGAGACGGTGGAGGTCATCGGCGGGTCCTAGGGTCGAGGACGCCGTACAGCAGGTCGACGAGGAAGTTCGCGACGAGCACGCTGACGGTGATCATGAGGAAGAGCGCCTGCATCAGGGGATAGTCCTGCCCGATGACGGCGTTGAAGAGCAGGTACCCGATGCCGGGGTAGCCGAAGACCTGCTCGACGAGGATCGAGCCGCCGACGACGCCGCCGAGGGCGAGGCCGAAGCCCGTGAGGTTCGGAAGGATCGCGTTGCGCGCCGCGTAGCGGATCGCGACCGTGCGACCACGGAGGCCGTTCGCCTCGGCGAAGGTGACGTAGTCGTCGCCGAGGGTGCCGATCATGGCGTTGCGCATGCCGAGGATCCACCCGCCGAGGCTCGTGACGAGGATCGTCAGCGCCGGCAGGGCCGCGTGGTAGAGCGCGTCGAGGAGGAACTCCGGGTCCGGGCTCGGTACGAGCGTCGGCCCGTAGGCGCCGCTCGTGGGGAACAGGTGCAGCACGTAGCCGAGGAAGAACAGGAGCAGCAGGGCCGTCCAGAAGTAGGGGAACGTGCTCATGAAGCTGCCCGACAGCGTCGGCAGCGAGTCGAGCCAGGTGCCGCGCTTCCAAGCGGCCAGCACGCCGATCAGCGTGCCGAGCACGAAGGCGAGGACCGTCACCGCGCCCACCAGGACGAGCGTGTACGGCAGCGCCTGCGTCACGAGGTGCGACACCGACTCGGGGTAGAACGTGTAGCTCACGCCGAAGTCGAGGGTGACGACCTGCCGCAGGTAGCCGACGTACTGCTCCCAGAGGTTGCCGTCGGGCACGCCGAGCTGGGCCTCGATGGCCGCGCGGGTCGCGTCGGTGACGGGGCCGTTCTGCGACAGCTTCGCGATCGCCGCGTCGGTGGGGCTGCCCGGCATGAGGCGGGGCAGCAGGAAGTTCAGCGTGACCGCCGCCCAGAGGGTGAGGACGAACAGCCCGGCCTTGCCGAGGAGGTACCTCATTCGTCGTCACCGCCCTCGGCGTCGACGCGCTCGAGGCGGGTGAAGATCATGAGGGGGGCCCAGTCGTAGGTCTGCGGTGCGGTGTACGGGTCGTCGGCGCTCGGCCAGCCGGTGAACTTCGAGGTGTTGAACAGGCCCCAGAGCCCGCCGTGGTACATCCCGATCACGGGCAGCCGGTCGTGCACGACGCCCTGGAGCTCGGTGATGATGGCCCGCTGCTCGGCCTCGTCGACCGTCGACTTGTAGTCGGTGAGCAGCTGGTCGACCGCGGGGTCGCTGAAGCGCTCGAAGTTGTTCTGCGTGCTCTCGCCCACGGGCTGGTAGAACTCGCTCGACAACAAGTTGTCGTAGGCCTGGAACACGTCGCCGTTGCCCATGCCGCCCATGGCCATGTCGAAGTCGCCGTTGTTGATGGCGCTCTGGTAGCCGGCCGGCTGCGGGGCCTGCACCTGCACGTCGATGCCGATCGCGCCCAGCTGGCGGCGCACCTCCTGCACGGCCCGCAGCCAGTCGCTGTAGCCGTTGGCCGTGGTGATCGAGAACGACAGCTGCGTGCCGCCGGCGTCGACGAGCTCGCCGTCGCGCAGCTCGTAGCCCGCCTGGGCGAACTCGGCGAGGGCGGCGTCGCGGTCCTGCGTGACCATGCCGCCGTCGGGCAGCGACGGGTCGAGGTACTCCTCCTGGTTGGGCAGGATCAGCCCGGTCTGGCTGGCCGCCTCGAGGTACCCCTCGGTGGCCGTGTCGGCGATGCGGTCGCGGTCGAGGGCCTTCGAGATGCCCTGGCGCACGTGGACGTCGTCGAACGGCGCCTTCGTCAGGTTGGGGATGAGCCCGATGACGCCGCCCGGCGGGAACCAGAAGGTGTTGTCGGGGTTCGCCGCGCCCCAGGTGCCCTCGACGTCGCTGATGAACGAGTACGCCCAGTCGTAACCCCGCGTGACGGTGTCGAGCTGGTCGTTCGTCGCCGGCAGCACGAGGTGCTCGACCTCGACGTCGTCCGCCTGCCAGTAGGTCGGGTTCTTGTCCATCGTGTACTGCTGCGCGGTGTAGTTGCCCAGCACGAACGGGCCCGTCCCGACGGGGTCCGGGTCGCGGAAGGTCTCGGGGTCGTCGACGTCGGACCAGAGGTGCTCGGGGACCATGAGCGTGACGCCGATGATCGAGACCGACGGGGCGTCGTCGCTCTGGAGGTGGAACACGACGTGGTCGCCCTCGACCTCGATGCGGTCGATGTGCGTCCAGGCACCGCGCACGTCCAGCGCCGGGTGCTCGCGGAGCAGGTCGAACGTGAAGGCCACGTCGTCGGCGGTGAAGGGCTCGCCGTCGCTCCACTCGACGTCGTCGCGGATCGTCATGTCGATCGTGCGCGCGTCGGGCTGGTCGTAGGCCGAGGCCAGCCAGGGCGTGATCGAGCCGTCGAGCACGTTCGTGAACAGCAGCGGCTCGTAGACGTAGCTCGCCGCCACGCGCTTGTTGGCCAGGTAGGGGTTGAAGTTCCGCTCGAAGAGAGGGGACCCCTTGTCGGCGTTGATGAGCATGGTGTCGGCCCCGATGCTGGGGTCGGGCTGACTGGTGATCTGGATGCTGCAGCCCGCCAGGGCCATCGCGGTGGTCGCGGCGGCGAGGGCCGTCAGCGCGCGGAGGCGCCGTCGGGATCGTGGGGGCTGGGTCGGTGGGGTCGTGCGCGTCGTTGCCACGGGGCTCCCTCGGGTAGGTCGTCGTCGAACCGGGTCCGACGAGTGTAAGCGCATACACGGTACGGGCGCAACGGACCCCAGCGCGTTCCCATCACGGCCCGGCAGGATCGTCACGTCCCCGTCCGCCGACCCGCAGGACCACCGTGATCAGCAGCCCCGCCCTCCGGCTCGTGGCCGGGACCCTGCCCGTCGTCGCGGCAGGGGCCGAGCGCCTCGCCGCCGAGTTCTACGAGCGCCTGTTCACCGCGCGGCCGGACCTCCTGCGGGACCAGTTCAACCGGGCAGACCACGCCACCGGGCGCCAGGCCCGGGCGCTCGCGGGCACGATCGTCGAGCACGCGGCCCGGGTCGTCGCGCCCGTGCTGCCCGTCGCGGGCCGGGCGGGCACGACCTCGGGCACCGGCACTCCTCTCGACGCGCAGGCCCTCGCCGAGCTGAGCGCGGGCGCGACCGGCCGCCTCGGCAGCGCCGGCGCGGGCACGAGCAGCGACGACGAGGTCGCCCGCCTCGCCCTCCGGCACGCGGCCCTCGGTGTCGCCCGGGGCGAGTACCCCGTCTTCGGCGAGCACCTCGTCGCCGCCCTGCGCTCCGTGCTCGGCGACGACGCGACCCCGGCCGTCGTCGCCGCCTGGCAGGAGGTCTGGGCCGACCTGGCCGACCAGCTCGCCGACCGCGTGGAGGCCGTGCAGCGCGCCGCCGACCTCGACCCGGACGACCCGTGGCGCGAGGCGATCGTCACCGACAAGCGGCTCGCCGCCGAGGACGTCGTCGCCCTCACCCTCGTCAGTGCCGACAACGAGCCGCTGCCCGGCTACGCCGCGGGCCAGTTCGCCTCGCTGCAGGTGGAGCTGCCCGACGGGGCGCGGCAGGTCCGGCAGTACAGCCTGCGCGGCGGCGACGACGAGCAGTGGCGCGTCAGTGCGCGCGTGCTCCCCGCCGCGCCGGGGGTCCCCGCGGGCGAGGTGTCCACCCACCTGCTCGGCGCCGTCGAGGTGGGCGACGTCGTGCGCGTCTCGGCACCGCTCGGCGACCTCGTGCTCGACCGGTTCGGCGGCGACCCCTTGCTGCTCGTCTCGGCCGGCATCGGCTGCACGCCCGTGCTCGGCATGCTCGACCGTCTCGTGCGCAGCGGGTCGACCCGCCCCGTCACCGTCCTGCACTTCGAGCGCACCCCCGAGCGGCACGCCCACCGGGCCGAGCTCGAGGACCTCGTCGGTCGCCTGCCGGGCGGGGTCCTGCGCGTCAGCTACACGCAGGGCGCCCTCTCCACGCCCGACGACAACGGCGAGTACCTGGATCCCGTCGACGTGCGCTCTCTGGCGGTCGGCGACCGGCACCGGGTGTTCCTCTGCGGCCCGGTCCCCTTCATGTCGATCGTGCGCGACGCCCTCGTCGACGCCGGGCTCGACCCGGCCCGCGTGCACTACTTCGTGTTCGGCCCGGACGACGGCAGCGTCACCGGGCCCGGGGCGCGGCGCAGGAGGCGCGAGGCGCGCTGGGCGTGACCGGTCGCGACGGCACCTCCCGTCCTGTCCCCCTCGGCGTCCGCATTCTCCGATCGCTCTCCTTTGTGAGGACATTTCCGCGGCTTTGTCCCTTCAGCGAAGAGTCCTCATGAAATCGATGCCATTTCATGAAGTCATCATTCGCGACATATCGATAGACTGATATCGACAATCGACGATTCGACGCATTGCGCGTCGATCCGAATTCTTTTCCTGCAAGGAGCCCCCATGGCACGCAAGACCCTCGTCCAGCTCGTCGACGACCTCGACGGGACCCCCATCGCCGACGGCGAGGGCCGCACCGTCTCGCTCACGCTGGACGGCGCCTCGTACGAGATGGACCTCTCGACGGAGCACGCCGACGAGCTCGACAGCCTCCTCGAGCCCTACCTGAACGCCGCGCGCAAGGTCGGACGCAAGACCGCCGGCCGCCCGTCGTCCTCGTCCTCGTCCACCGCCCCCAAGAGCGACCCGAGCGAGCTGCAGAAGATCCGCGAGTGGGCCAAGGAGAACGGCCACGCCGTCTCCGACCGCGGCCGCATCTCGTCCGTCGTGCGCGAGGCCTACGACGCCGCGCACTGACCTCGTCGACGCCCTGCTCGTGAGCTGCTCCCCCGAGGCGGGGACGGGGCAGCTGCCACGGCAGGGCGTCCTGCTCTCGTGCCGAGTCCGGGAGCGGGCCTCGGTCAGGACCCCCCGAGCACCGTCGGCTCCGGCGCGCGACGCGGAGCCGTGACGGCCACCATGGCCGCGGCCGCGAACAGGGCGAGGGACATGCCCAGGAGCTCCCCCGCCGTCTCGGTCAGGGTCAGGGCGACCGCCACGACGTGCGCGACGTGGGGTTCGAGCACGCTGTGCACCTGGTCGATCGCCACCCCGAAGACCGCGATGACGACTGTGCACCCGAACAGCACGAGCGAGTCGCGTCGGTCCCGGGCCTCGGAGCGCACCGTCGCGACCACGACGACGAGCCCCAGGGCCAGGGCCTCCCCGGCCCAGACGAGCAGCTCGCCGAGGTCGGTGCTGCGCAGGCCCGCGATCGCCGGCAGGCCCCAGCCAGCGGCGAGCGCGGCACCGAGGCGCTCGTGCACCTGCAGGAAGTCGTCGAGGAACAGCCCCGCGAAGGCCAGTGCCCACGCCGCGTGCACCAGCGTCCGCCGGACGACGGCGACGACGAGCAGCACGACGACGGCCACCACGATCTGCGCGTGCCCCACGATCTCCGCGTAGGACCCGTCGAGGTCCCCCCTCCAGCGCGGATCCCCGAACCGGGTCACCGGCTCCCCCGGGTCGTTCGAGGCGTGGTAGGCGACGTTCCCGACGAGGAGCAGCACGTCCACGACCAGCACCGCGAGGACGAGCGCGAGCGCGGAGGGGCGCCCCAGCAGGGACCGCCACGAGCGGCGCCCCCAGGGTGCGCCGTCGACGGAGGTGCGGCCGTCGTCGGGCCGCTGTGGTGCAGGAGGGATGTCGCTCCACCTTTCCGTGGCAAAAGGGCCAGTCTAGGTGGAGGGCCCACCGCCTGTCTCGTCGCGCTCCGACCTCAGTCGACGTCGTCGAGCAGGAGCGCCCGCACCGCCTCGTCCGTGCGGGCGACCCGGTCGGCCCTGGGCGACGAGAAGAGCGCCGCGTCCTCGGCCGTGACGAGCGACTCCTCCCGCCACTGTGCCTCGTAGAGCGCCGAGCGGTAGCCCGAGGACGCCTGGCACGCGACGTCGGCGCGGGCGAGCGCGCGCCCGGCCCCGGTGACCGGCACGGGCTGCCGATCGGTGACGGGCGTCAGCAGGCCCATCGGGTCGTCGGGCAGCCGCCGAGCAGCCTCCGGCACGGCCGCCGCCAGGCAGCCGTGCCAGCGCTCCGCCGCGGCGACCACGGCGGGGTCGGCGAGCGCGTGCCGCCGCGCGACGGCGCGCAGCTCGCGGGCGCGGGCCTGCACCTCCTGCCCCTCGAAGGGCGCGCCCCAGGAGGTGCCGCGCACCTCGGGCAGGCACGCGTCGAGCGCGCGGCCCAGCTCGGCGTCGGCGTTGTGCTCCATCGCCCAGGCGGTCCACGCCACCTCGGCGGCGTCGGTGACGGGACCGTGGCCGGAGCGCTCCGCCCGCTCGGCGTCGAGCGGCGGCACGACGACGGAGCCGTCTCGCCAGGCGTCCGCCGCGAGCAGGACCGTCGGGTCGCGGTCGGGCGCCGTCCGGTCCCAGCCCTGCTCGGCGAGGCACGGGCGGAGGCGCAGGTCCTCCGCCCACGACTCGGCGTCGGGCGTGACCCCGACCGCCCTGTCGAGGGGCATCGTCCACGCGACGACGTCGCATTCCGGCTGGTGCGGCACGGGGATCGAGGGCGGCGGGGACCAGTGCCACGACAGCAGGAGCGGCACGTGCCGGGGCCGAGCCGCGGGCGTGGACTTCATCCTGGCGGGGGAGGACGCGCCTCCTGCGCTGCTCGGCACCGGTGCAGGTCGTGCCCGGTGCGCGGCGGCGGGCAGGATGGGACCGTGCAGACCCCGTTCGTCTCCCTCGAGCAGATGCTCGCCGAGCCCGTGACCGTCGTCGACCTCGGCTCGGGCGCCGTGGGGCAGTCTCCCCACGAGGCCTTCGCCGCCGGGCACGTCCCCGGAGCGGTCCACGTCGACCTCGACCGGTGGCTCGCCGCGCCCCCGAGCGCGACAGCGGGTCGGCACCCGCTCCCCGACCCCGAGACCTTCGCCGAGGGGATGCGCCGTGCGGGCGTCGGCGCCACCGACCAGGTCGTCGCGTACGACCGGGCGGGCGGCGTGTTCGCGGCCCGCCTCGTCTGGATGCTGCGGGCCGTCGGCGTCGACGCGGCCGTCCTGGACGGCGGCCTCGGAGCGTGGACGGCGTCCCACGGCGAGGACTCCCTCGAGACCGGCGAGACGGGACGCCCGACGTCGGGGTTCCCGGCCCGGGACATCCCTCCTGCGCTCCTCGCCGACCTCGACGTCGTCGCCGGGTTCGCCGACGCGGCGCTCCGGGGCGAGCCCTCGGGGGCGGTCCTGCTGGACGCCCGCGAGGGCACGCGGTTCCGGGGCGAGCCCCACCCCCTCGACGCCGTGTCCGGCCACATCCCCGGGGCGCGCAGCCTGCCCTGCCGGGACAACCTCGACGACCGCGGGTTCCTCCTGCCCGAGGGGACCCTCCGAGCCCGGCTCTCCGCCGCTGGGATCGAGGAGGACACGCCCGTCATCTCGTCGTGCGGCTCCGGCGTGACGGCGTGCCACACCCTCCTGCTGCTCGAGCACCTCGGGCTCGGGAGGGGCAGGCTCTACCCGGGGTCCTGGTCGCAGTGGAGCGGTACGGACCTGCCGGTCAGCTGAGCACTGCAGAGACCGCCAGGCGCAGCGACGCCGCCTCGGACCGTGCTCGCGAGGACGCCGCCGGATCAGCCCCCGGTGCTCTCCCGCAGCAGCACGCGCACGGGCAGGGTCACGCGCTGCGGCGGCAGGGCGGGGTCGGCCAGGCGCGCCAGGATCGTGCGCACCGCCACCCGCCCGAGATCGTCCATCGGCTGGCGGACGGTCGTGAGCGCCGGCACCGAGAAGCGCGTGGCGTCGATGCCGTCGAACCCCGTCACCCGCACCTGGCCCGGCACGTCGACGCCCGCCGCGCGGAACGCCTCCAGCACCCCCAGCGCCGTCTGGTCGTTGGCGCACACCACGAGGGCCGGCAGGCAGGAGGCCCGCCCCACGTCCGCCCCGCGCCCCGCGACGAGCGCCGCGCCCACCTCCCGGCCGCGCTCGCGACCGAAGTCCCCGTGGACGAGCTCGACCCGCGCCTCCTGCAGCCCCACGGCACGCACGGCGTCGTCGAAGCCGGCGTGCCGGTCGGCGTCGTCGGGCGAGTCGGCGGGACCGCTCACGAACACCACGTGGCGCCCCTCCGGCAGGTCGGCGAGGACGTGCTCCGCGAGCGCCCGCATGCCGGCCCGGTTGTCGACGCTGACGTGGTCGAGCTGGTCGCCGGGCTGGGCGTCGGCGAGCACGACGACGGGGATCCGCCTCGCCACGTGCGCCAGCAGCTCGTCGGGCACGGTGCTGGCGAGCACGGCCAGCCCGTCGACGCGGCCCGCGATGTCGTTCACGAGCACCTCCCGGCTCGGCCCCCGACCGGCGGCGACCATGAGCGCGAAGCCCCGCCGCCACGCCTCGACCTCGGCGCCGCGCAGCACCTCGTCGAAGTAGGGCGAGACCGACGTGCGCGTCGGCCCGTCGCCCCCGCTCGGGCGTGCCCGCCCGGTCTCGTCGACGAGCTCGATGCGGCGGGCGTCGGTGAGGGCGGCCCAGTCGGGCTCGGGCTCCTCGATCGCGTCGTGCCCGGGGAGGAACAGGCCGAGCACGCCCGTGCGACGCCCGGCGAGCCCCCGAGCGGCCCCGCTCGGCACGTAACCCAGCTCGAGCACGGAGGCCCGCACCCGCGAGCGGGTCTCCGGGCGCACGTCGTCGGGGCGGCGCAGCACGCGGGACACCGTGGCGATGGACACGCCCGCGTGCGCGGCCACGTCGTAGACGGTGGGGGCCTTGGTCACGGGGTCCTTCCGGGGCACGGACGCTGCGCCGGAGCGGCCGCACAGGTCCCCACCATCTTAGGTCGCCCGCCGTCGCGCTCCCCCGGGCACGCTCGGAGCCCGACACGGTCGGACGGCCCGGACGCGCCGCCAGGGGCGGGGCGTCCGGGCCGTCCGGAGGTTGTCGTGCGACGCGCGTCAGACCGCGGGCAGCTGCAGGACCTGGCCGACGACGATCTGGTCGGGGTCCGGCACGGTGTCGAGGTTGGCGCCGGCGAGGGTCACCCAGCCGCCCTCGATGTCACGGTCCGTGGCGATGAGGTCGAGCGAGTCGCCCGCCTCGACCGTGTAGGTCTCGCCGCTCGTCGGCACGGCCTCGATGGCAGGAGCCACGGGTGCGGCGGGCGCGGCCGGTGCGGCGGACGACGCCGCGCCTCCTGCGCTCGACCCGGTGCCGGTCGAGGGCGCCGGGGCCTGCTGCTGGGGTGCCGCCGGGGCGGGGGCCGGGGCCGGCGCGGGGGCAGGAGCCGGTGCGGGTGCGGCGCTGCTCGAGCCGCTCAGGCCGAGCTTCGCGGAGCAGGAGGGCCAGGCGCCCCAGCCCTGCCCGGCGAGCACGCGCTCGGCGACGGCGATCTGCTCGCCACGGCTGGCGGCCGCGGGGCTGCCGCTGCCGCCGTAGGCGCTCCACGTGCTCGGGCTGAACTGGAGGCCACCCGAGTAGCCGTTCCCGGTGTCGATGCCCCAGTTCCCCCCGCTCTCGCACTGCGCGAGGGCGTCCCAGGTGGCGCCGTCGGCGGCGCTGGCGGGGGCGGCGGCGAGGCCGACGCCAGCCCCGGTGAGGGCGACGAGGGCGGCGCCACCGACGAGGCTGCGGATGCGGGTGCTACGGGTCATGTCACTGCTCCAGCGGGCACCCGGCACGGCGAGCGTGCCGCTGCCCACCCTGGACGAGTTCGGGGGTCGGCGGCGCTCGCGGGCAGCGGGGGTGTCGAGCGTGCCGTGCGGTCGCCGGCGGGGCCGGCGACCTGCGTCCCTCGCGGGACGACGGCCGACCGTACGCAGGTCACGGGGAGATCACGAACGCGAGGGATCTGTCTGCCCCGGCCCGCGCCTCCTGCGCGGCGATCTGTCCACAGGGCGATCGGCACGGCGGCAGGGGCGGGGCCCCGTTCCTCCGTCCTCGCTGGCAGGTGCCCCGGAACGACCTGACGGCGTGCCCGCTCCGTCGGGAGCACCCTCCGACCCGGAGCGGAGGGCCCCGCCCGTGTTACGTCTCGTTGCCGCTGCCCGCCGAGCGCGCGCGCCCGCTCCCTAGGCTCGGGCGGGTGGCCACGACCGACACGATCTCGAACCTGCTCGACGAGCGGCGGACGTTCCCCGCGCCTCCTGCCCTCGCCGCGACCGCGAACGTCACGGGCGAGGCGCACGCGCGCGCCGCGGCCGACCCGGTCGCGTTCTGGGAGGAGGCCGCCCGCCGCCTGGAGTGGGACGCCCCGTGGCACACCGCGCACACCTGGGAGCCCGTCCGCGAGGGCGCCGACGGCCAGCTGACCGTGCCGCGCACGACCTGGTTCGAGGGCGGCCGGCTCAACGTCGCGGTCAACTGCGTCGACCGGCACGTGGCGGCCGGGCTCGGCGAGAAGGTGGCCCTGCACGTCGAGGGCGAGCGCGGCGACCGGCGCGACGTCAGCTACGCGCAGCTGCGGCGCGAGGTCGTCCAGGCGGCGAACGCCCTGCGCGAGCTCGGCGTCGGGCCCGGCGACCGCGTCGTCGTCTACCTGCCCGTCATCGCCGAGACGATCGTCGTCACGCTCGCGATCGCCCGGCTCGGGGCCGTGCACTCGCTCGTGTTCGGCGGCTTCTCGGCCGAGGCGCTGCGGTTCCGCGTCGAGGACACCGGCGCGAAGCTGCTCGTCACCACCGACGGCCAGTTCAGGAGGGGCGTGGCCGTGCCCGTCAAGGCGGCCGCCGACGCCGCGGTGGCGGGCGTCGAGGCGATCGAGCACGTGCTCGTCGTGCGGCGCACGGGCGACGAGACCCCCGACCTGCCCTGGACGCCCGGCCGCGACGTCTGGTGGCACGACGTCGTCGACCGCCAGCCCGACGTCGACGAGCCCGAGGCGTTCGACAGCGAGCACCCGCTCTTCATCATGTACACGAGCGGCACCACGGGTCGCCCGAAGGGGCTCGTGCACACGAGCGGCGGCTACCTCGTGCAGGCGAGCTGGTCGCACTGGGCCGTGTTCGACGCGAAGGCCGACGACGTGCACTGGTGCACCGCCGACCTCGCCTGGGTGACGGCGCACACCTACGAGATCTACGGCCCGCTCTCGAACGGGCTGACGCAGGTGGTCTACGAGGGCACGCCCGACACCCCGCACCCCGCGCGGCACCTCGAGATCATCGAGCGCTACGGCGTCACGACCTACTACACCGCGCCGACGCTCGTGCGGACGCTCTCGTCGTGGTTCCCCGACGGGCTGCCCGACACGTACGACCTGTCGTCGCTGCGGCTGCTCGGCACCGTGGGCGAGGCCATCAACCCCGAGGCGTGGGTGTGGTTCCACGAGCAGGTCGGCGGCGGACGCTGCCCGATCGTCGACACCTGGTGGCAGTCCGAGACCGGGGCCGCCGTCATGGCGCCGCTGCCCGGCGTCGACACGCTGAAGCCCGGCTCGTCGCTGCGCGCCCTGCCCGGCCTGGCGACGGCCGTCGTCGACGCGGCCGGCGTCCCGGTGCCGCGCGGCAGCGGCGGCTACCTCGTCGTGCAGCGGCCCGGCCCGGCGCTCGCCCGCACCGTGTGGGGCGACCCCGAGCGCTACCGCGACGCGTACTGGACGCAGTTCCGCGAGCAGGGCTGGTTCGCCTCGGGCGACGGCGCCAAGGTCGACGACGACGGCGACACCTGGGTGCTCGGCCGCGTCGACGACGTCATCAACGTCTCGGGGCACCGCCTGTCGACCATCGAGATCGAGTCGTCGCTCGTGGCCCACCCCCTCGTCGCCGAGGCCGCCGTCGTCGGCGTCGCCGACGAGCGCACCGGCCAGGCGATCGCCGCGTTCGTCGTGCCCGCGCAGCGCCCGGCAGGAGGCGCGGTGCGCGACGCCGGGTCCGCCGACGAGCCCGCCGTGTGGTCGGCGCTCACGCCCGAGCTGTCGGCCGCGCTGCGGGCCCACGTCGCCGAGCAGATCGGCCCGATCGCCAGGCCCGCGACCGTGCTCGCCGTGCCCGACCTGCCGAAGACCCGCTCGGGCAAGATCATGCGCCGCCTGCTCGGCGACCTCTCGGAGGGGCGCCCGCTGGGCGACACCACCTCGCTGCAGGACGCGACCGTGCCCGCGCGGATCGCCGCGGTGCGCGCCGCCGCGCTCGGCTGACGCCGCGCCTCCCGCAATGCGGTGACCAGCACTACTTGCCAAGTCTGAGCAGCTACTTGCCAAGTCGGAGCAGCTACTTGCCAAGACCAGCAAGCAGCTTGCTGACTTAGCAGGTGACTTGCTAACCTCGCCACTCAGTAGACGCACCGATGCGCTGGGGGACCCATGGAGTCGAATGAACTACAAGACGTCATCGAGAGCATGCGTCGCATCGGGGGAGAATTCGATGACGTCGAGTTGAAGTCGGCCGCCGGCGGTTATCCGAAGAGTGTCGTCGAGACCATCGTCGCTTTTGCCAACACGCGCGGCGGCACACTGGTCCTCGGCGTCGATGAGGACGCAGGCTTCGACGTCGTCGGCCTGAGCAACGCCGCCGCGACGAGGACGACTCTCGTCGGACAGGCAGCTGATGCGGTCGTACCCGCCATCCCCGTCGAGACCGACTTCGTGGAGATCGAGGGCAAGGTCTGCCTGGTCGCCACCGTCAGTGAACTTCCTGCCCACCTCAAGCCGGCGTACGTCAAGACCAAAGGCCCGTGGGCCGGTGCGTACGTCCGCTCGGGGGACGGCGATCGCAAGATGACGACCGCAGAGGTCGAACTGCTCCATGCCAGCAGGAGCCAGCCCCTCGACGACCGCGAGCCCGTCCTGGACGCCTCGATGGACGACCTCCATCGAACGGCCCTGCTTCGAAGCCTTGAGCGGCTCCGTCGAGACGTGCCCTCTTTCGCCGAGGCGAGTGACGAGGATGTCCTCCGCCGCATCGGCGTCCTCGTCTTCACGCCCGACCGAGAGGCGCTCGTTCCGAGCCTCGCCGGTCTCCTCGCCTTCGGTTCCTTCCCGCAAGAGTTCTTTCCGCAGCTCTTCGTCTCCTTCACGGCGAGAGGAGCCGACATGGCTGACGGCGAGCGCTTCGTCGACAACGTGACCGTCCGAGGCTCCATCCCTGAGATGGTCGCCCAGACGATAGCGGCGGCGAGACGGAACATGTCCGCACGATCCCTGGTGTCGGCGGAAGGCCGCCAGGAGCGCTTCGAGTACTCCCTCGAGGCGGTCCGCGAGGCCGTGGTCAACGCCCTGCTGCATCGCGACTACAGCTCCCTCACCAGAGGCACGCAGGTGCAGATCGAGATCACCCCCGACAGCATCGTCGTCCGCAACCCCGGAGGACTGTACGGCCCTGTCAGCGAGGACGACCTCGGCGAGGAAGGCATCTCGTCGTCGAGGAACGCCACTCTTGCGCAGATCCTCTCGGACACCTACATGCCTGCTTCGGATCGCCTGGTCGCCGAGAATCGAGCTTCTGGCATACCCCGCATCATCAGTGAGGCCCGGGCGTACGGCCAAGGACGTCCTCAGTTCGCGAACAGCATCACACAGTTCCGCGTGACCATGAACGGCTCTGAGCTCCTCAGCGCCGACACCCTTCGGTGGCTCGCCGCCGTCGGGGCCGCGGACCTGGGCCCCAACCATCGACTCGCGCTTGCCATGATGCGTCAGGGACACGTCACGAACGAGGCCCTTCGTGAATGGGGGGCTGATCGCATCGAAGCTGGCGCGGTCCTCCGCGAACTGGTCGAAGCCGGGCTCGCCGTCAAAGAGGGAGGTCGTCGATACGCCCGCTACGTGCTGCCAGCCGACGTGCGGGCGACAGTCGAGGCAGCCCGGTCAAAGGCACAGGTACAGGTACAGGTACACGAGGGCACTCCTGGCGAGGTCCTGCTGGCGACCCTTCAAGGCGGCCAGCCGCTGACGGCTCGTGGTCTCAGCACACGAACGCAGCTGGCGCCGTCTACCGTTCGTTGGTGGCTGAGGAAGTTGATCGACGAAGGGAAGATCGAGGGACTGGGAGCCCTGACGAGCCCCCTGCGCGCCTATAGGACCATATCCAGCGATATCGGGGAGTGAAGGCGAACACGAGACGGTCAGACTGGTGACGCTGGCGCCCGGGGCGCACGTGCGGTTGGCTGGGGGCATGTCGATCTCCACGACGGCCGAGAAGGCCGAACTCCTCCGCTCGCTGCACGTGCCCGGTGACCCGCTGATCGTCACCAACGTCTGGGACTCCATCACGGCGCGCACCGTCGCGTCCGTGCCGGGCGTGAAGGCGCTCGCGACCGCGTCGCACTCGATCAGCGAGGCGCGCGGCGTCGAGGACGGCGAGGGCCTCGAGCTCGACGAGATGCTCGAGGCGGCGCGCATCGTCGTGCGCTCGGTCGACCTGCCCGTCTCGGTCGACTTCGAGAAGGCCTACGCCACCGACGCCTCGGGCGCGTTCGACAACGTCGTGCGGCTCATCGAGCAGGGCGCGGCCGGCCTCAACCTCGAGGACTCCCTCGGCCAGGCCAAGGCGCCCCTCTACGACATCGACACCGCCGTCGCCAAGGTCGCGGCGGCCCGCCGTGCCGGTGAGGCGACCGGCGTGCCGATCGTCATCAACGCCCGCGTCGACGCGCTGGCCGGCGACCCCGACAGCTTCGACGACGCCGTCACCCGGGCGAACGCGTACCTCGACGCCGGGGCCGACTGCGCCTTCGTGCTCGGCCTCGGCACCGAAGAGCTCGTCCAGCGGGCCCTCGAGGCGATCCACGGCAAGGTGAGCGTCATCGCGAACCCGTCGGCCGTGCCGCTCGCCCGCCTCGCCGAGCTGGGCGTCTCGCGCGTCAGCTTCGGCCCCGGCACGCTCGGCCTCACGCTCTCGCACCTGCGCGACGCGACCGAGCGCCTCACGGCCCGCGGCGACTACCCCGGCGAGCTCGGCTACGCGTTCTGACGGCAGGAGGCGCGGGCCGGCCCCGGCACGCGCCTCCTGCCCGCCACGCACGGACGAGGGACGGGACGAGCTGCGCCGCAGCTCGTCCCGTCCCTCTCGTCGTGCGGGGACCGCCGGGGTCAGCCCCGGTCGTGGCGCCGTTCGTCGTCGCGGCGCTGCTGGCTGCTGCCGTCGGAGTCGGCGGCCTCCTTCGCGTCACGGCCGCCCGCGGTCATGCGGTCGGACTGCTCGTGGTCCGACTCGTTCCGGCGGATCGCCGCAGCGGCCTCCTGCCGGAGCTTCATGCCCTGCAACTCGTCCTCGGCGCGCTTCTCGGCCTTCTTGTCGCTCTGCGCGGTGTCGCGGGGCGGCAGGAGGATGTCCCGCTCGGCCTCGAGGCCCGCCTGCAGCTCACGACCGCGCTCCACCTCGGCGTCGAACTCGGCACCGAAGAGCAGCGCGAGGTTGGTGATCCAGAGCCACAGCAGGAACACGATGACGGCACCGAGCGAGCCGTACGTCTTGTTGTAGTTCGAGAAGTTCGCGACGTAGAAGGCGAACCCGACGCTCGCGATCAGCCAGATGACGATGGCCAGCAGCGAGCCCATGCTCATCCAGCGGAACTTGGGCTGCTTGACGTTCGGCGTGAAGTAGAACAGCACCGCGACGATGACCACGACGATGATCGCGAGCACCGGCCACTTGGCGATGCTCCAGACGAAGACCGCGGTCGAGCCGAGGCCGATCACGTCGCCGACGGTCTCGGCCACGTCGCCGCTGAGCACGAGGATCAGCAGCGCGATGACGATCGCGACGACCGTGAACGCCGTGATGGCGAGCATCGCGGGGCGGAGCTTCCAGATCGGGCGCCCCTCGTCGATGCCGTACACGCGGTTGATCGCGCGGCTGAAGGCCGTGACGTAGCCCGAGGCGCTCCACAGCGCACCGAGCACACCGACGACGAGCGCGAAGCCGGCCGCCGGAGAGGTGGTCAACTGCTCGATCGGGCCCTGGAGCAGGTCGGCGACCTGCTCCGACCCGAGGTTGCGCACGATCTCGAGGATCGCGTCGGTCGTGCTGCCCGCCTGCCCGAAGACGCCGAGCAGCGACACGACCGCCAGGAGGCCCGGGAAGATCGCGAGGACCGCGTAGTAGGTGAGCGCCGCGGCCAGGTCGGTGCACTGGTCGCCGCCGAACTCGCGGAGCGTCTTCTTGAGGACGTAGCCCCAGGAGGGCTTGTGCAGGTCGTCCGGACTGTCGGGCTTGCGCTCGTCGTCCGGATCGATCGCCCGTGCCTCGCGCGTGCTGCTCTTCTCGGCCATGCTGATCCGTCTTCCCTGCTGCTGCTCGCGCTAGCGGCGCGTCTTGATGATGCCCGCGACGATCGCGGCGATGCCCGCGACCCCGGCGAGGGCGGGCGCGACGACCTTGGTGGGGTCGTCGGCGAGCCGGCGCTGCACGCCGGCCTTGAGCCGGCGCGCGTGCGCCGGGACGCTGAGCTTGTCCTCGATGGCGTCGAGGGTGCGGGCGAACTCCTCGCGGGTGCGCGCCACCTCGAGCTCGATCTCGGCGGCACTGGCGCCGGAGCGGAGCTCCGGGCGTCCCGTGCCCGGGCCGGTGGGCTCCGGCGCGGGGTGGCTGCCGTGCTGGTCGTCACGATCGGTCATGGACTCCCTGTCCCTTCAGCGCCTGGACGTCGGCCTTCACGTTCGCGACCGTGCGCTCGGGCGTCGGCGGGACGCCCTTCTTGAGCGCCTTGAGGCCCAGGAGGGCGAGCACGCCCGTGATCACGAGGAGCACGGCGGCCACGAGGAGCGCGGACAGCCACGGCGACAGGACCGTCGCGAGGCCGAGCACGCCGGCCGTGATGAGCACGGCGAGCAGGAAGAACCCGAACAGTGCGGCACCGACCAGGAGGCCGATGCCGACGCCCGACTGCTTGAGCTTGGCGGTCAGCTCGGTCTTCGCGAGGGCGATCTCGCCACGGATGAGCCGCGAGATGAGGTCGGGCATGCTGCCGAGCAGCGAGCCCAGCGAGCGCTTGGTGCTGCGCTCCGGGTCCTTCAGGTCACTCACCGGGGTTCACCCCGGGCAGCTTCTCGGTGGCCTTGCCCTTCTCGGCGGCGTCGACGGCCTGGTCGGTCTTCTCCGACACCTTGTCCGCGGCGCCCTTCTCGGCGTCGCTGGCCTTCGAGGCGGCGTCCTGGGCCTTCGAGCCGCCCTTCGACGAGACCTTCGAGGCGGTGTCCGAGACGGCGGCGGCACCGGTGGAGGCGGCCTCCTTGACCTTCTGGCCGACGACGGGCGCGTTCTCCTTGACGAACGACTCGGCCTGCGCGACGCCCTTCTGCACGCTGGGGTTCTCCCAGATGCCCTCGGCGCGGTCCTTGATCTTCACGTACGCACCGCGACCGGCACGGGCTCCGAGGACGTAGCCGACGGCCGCGCCTGCGACGAAGAGGAACTTGCCTTTCATGGGGGACTCCTTTGGTTGGTGCGTTCGGTTCCGGCCCTCCACGCTGGCACGATCCACCGACCGCCGCCCAGATCACCCGCCGAGGGGTGGACGCGCGGGCGCCCGACCCGCTAGGGGGAGGAGCGGAACGGTCCCGCTCAGGGACGCTCGTCGGCCCGCACCACGGGCACGGTCCGGCCGGGGGCCCGTCGCGCCCCGACGAGGCCGGCCAGCGTCCGCCCCTCGAGGCCCAGGGCGGGCAGCACGGCGTCGGCGACGCGCACGACGCTCCAGCCGAACAGCAGCACGACGAGCAGGTTGCGGGCCCCGAGCACGGCGACCGGCAGCACCTCGAGCTCGAGGAGCTGCCGGTAGAGCAGCGGGAACACGAGCGTCGTCAGCCCGGCGGCCCAGGCCGTGAGGACGGCGGGGGTGCGGTGCTCCTCGGGGCGGAGGAACAGCCCGACGGCCACGACGGGCGCGATCCAAAGCATGTACTGCGGGGAGCCCACCTTGTTGAGCACGACGAACGTGCAGGTCAGCGCGAGGGCCCCGCGCAGCACCAGGTCGGTCTCGTCGACCACGGGGCGCGGGCCCCCGGGCACGCCGAACCGCGCGATCGCGAGCAGCCCGACGATCGCGAGGAGCACGCCGAACATGAGCGTCGTGCTCCCGTTCGTCGCCCACCAGTCCCCCGGCCCCATGACCTCGCGCGTGGCCAGCGCGACGTTCTCGTAGATCGCCGCGCCGGGGATCCGCAGCATCGTCATCCAGACCCAGGGCGTCGCGAGCGGCGCCTCGAGCTGCAGGCGACGGTCGGCCTGCATCGTGATGAAGCTGTCGAGGTGGGTCGCACCACCCCCCGCGACGACCACCGCTGCGACGACGCCCGTGACCGCGACGCCCGCCCAGAGCACCGAGGTGCGGCGCGACGCGGCCACTCCGACGGCGGCCACGACGGCGGCCGGCCAGACCTTGATCCAGGTGGCCGCCGCGAGCAGCACGCCGGCGGTGCGCGGGTGCCGGGCGAGCAGCAGGAGCCCCGCGACGACGAGCGGTGCGCTGAAGCCCTCGAGCCGGAGGAACGCGACCGGCGAGAGCAGGAACAGCACGAGCAGCCACCACCACGCGGCCGTCGCGTCCACGGTGCGCCGACCGCGGTCGGTGAGCAGCCAGAGCGACAGGGCGTTCAGGCCGGTGAGCAGCAGCAGCCAGACCAGCTGGTAGAGCGACCCGCCGAGCACGTCCGCGAGGACGATCGGCGCGAGCGCCCCCGCCGGGTAGACCCAGGCGTGGTCGAGGACCGGCCAGGTGCCCTCGCCGAGGGCGGCGGACGCCCAGGTCCGGTAGAGCGGCAGGTCGCCGCTCACCCCGCCGGCGAGCATGAGCGGCGTGAGCGCCAGCAGCACGGCCCCGTGCAGGGCCGCGAAGGCCCACCAGATCGACCGGGGGTGGCGACGCACGCGCTGCCAGCGACGGCGCACGTCGTCGACGAGGCGCGGGGACCGAGGAGCCAGGGACGACACGGCATGCAACGTATCGGTCCGACCTGGCCTCCGGGTGAACGCCCGGCGGCGCTCCGGCGACGGCGTGCCTGCCGCCGCGGGGCGAGGACGGCAGGGCGGGCGCACGTGCCACCTGCCGCACCCTCGGACGAGCGCAGGAGGGTCGGGTCACCCCCGCAGCAGCGACCACCAGATGAGCAGCATGGTCGTCGCAGCGCCCACGACGAAGTTGAGCCAGAGGAAGCGCTTCCAACCCCGGTTGGCGGTCTCGCTGTCGGCGTCGGCGACGTCCCACCACGGGCGGCAGTTGAGCGCGTAGAGCACCGGCAGGACGGCGGCGAGCGGTCCCGGCCAGTCGGTGAAGGTCAGCAGCACGCCCGAGACGAGGTAGCCGACGACGGCGACCCGCACCGTCGCCCGGGCCCCGATGACGGTCGCGACCGAGCCGATGCCGGCCTCGCGGTCGGCGAGGACGTCCTGCACGGCTCCGAAGGCGTGGCTGGCCACGCCCCAGAGGAAGAAGGCGGCGAGCAGCGCCCAGAGCGGCAGGGTGGAGGTGGCCCCGGCCAGCGCGAGGCCGTAGACCGCCGGGCTGACGAAGTGCGTGCTCGACGTGAGCGAGTCGACGAAGGGGCGCTCCTTGAAGCGCAGGCGCGGGGCCGAGTAGGCGACGACCGCGAAGAGGCTCACGGCGAGCACGAGCCAGCTGAGCGGGTCGCCGACCGCGACGAGGAACACCAGGAACGGCACGTTCGTCACGACGACGGCGATCAGCGTCACGCGGTGGAAGGACCGGTCGAGCAGGGCCCCCTCGACGCCGCCTTTGCGCGGGTTGCGCAGGTCGCTCTCGTAGTCGAAGACGTCGTTGATGCCGTACATCGCGAGGTTGTACGGCACCAGGAAGTACAGGGTGCCGACGACGAGCACGAGCCAGTCGACGCCCCCGCCCCCGCCCAGCTGCGTGAGCAGGTACGCGGCCGCGAACGGGAACGCGGTGTTCACCCAGCTCAGCGGCCTCGACGACACGAACAGCGCCTGCAGCGTCCTCACCGGCGGGTCCCTTCCTCCACGGTCGAGCGGCCGCCGAGGAGCGTCCACACGCTGGGCAGCAGCACGAGCGCCGCGATCGAGTAGGCGAAGTCCTCGAGCGGCGCGATGCCCACGAACTGCCCGCTGATCTTCGCCTCGTCGTAGCCGACCAGGCCGATCGCGATCATGACGTTGTCGAAGACCGCGGTCATCAGCAGGAGGACCACGGTCGTGACGAGCGCGCCTCGCGCCACGACGCGCCTCCTGCCCGCGTCGCGCGCGGTGCCGCGGGAGCGCAGGCGCGCGACGAGCAGCGCGAGCAGCCCGACGACCGCCACGACGCCCAGGAACACCGCGTTCACGGCCCAGTAGGTCATCGGGCCTCCTGCCCCTCGTCGACGCGGGCCCCGCGCACCTCGGCGGCGGACGCCCGGCGGGCGAGCACGAGGCGGGCCCCGGCGTGCACGTTCATGGTCAGCCAGCAGAGCAGCACCAGGAAGAAGACCTCCTCGACGGGGAGCTCGGGGTAGAGCTGCCACCCGGTCATGAACGACGTCTCGCCCCGGAAGAAGATGCCCAGGTCGATGCCGACGAGGTCCCAGACCACGAAGAACACGACGCCCACCAGCAACGTCACCGCCCCGCGCGCCGGGTCGCGGAACACGAACAGCGTGAACCGCCGGTCGAGGGTCGCCATGCCGAAGATCGAGAAGAGCAGCGCCGCGAGGTAGACGAAGCCCAGGAGGCCGTGCTCCATCAGGCGGGCTCGGGCAGCGGCTCGGTCGAGGTGTCGCCGCGCAGGTTCTTCACCAGCACCTCGGCGCTGATCAGGCACATCGGCAGGCCGATGCCGGGCCGCACGGAGCCGCCCGCGAACAGCAGCCCCTCGACCGCGGACGACACGTTGCCGTCACGGAACATCGCGCTCTGCGAGAGCGTGTGCGCCGGGCCGAGCATGCTGCCGCTCCACGAGTTGTAGTCGTCGACGAAGTCGCGGGGGCCGCGCGTGCGGCGCACGACGACGCGCTCCGCCAGGTCGGGCACGCCCGCCCAGCTCGCGATCTGCTCGATCACCTGGTCGGCCAGGCGCTCGACGAGCGGGTCGCCCTCACCGTCGAGCCCACCGCGGCCGAGCGCCGGATCGGCCGGGAGCGGCACGAGCACGAAGAGGTTCGTGTGCCCGGCGGGCGCCGTCGACGGGTCGACCGTGCTCGGCTTGCAGACGTACAGCGACGGCGGGTCGGGGATCCGCTTGACGTCGCCGTAGATGCGCTCGAAGTTCTCGTGCCAGTCGTCGGCGAAGAGCAGCGTGTGGTGCTCGAGCTCGGGGACCTCGCCCTCGACGCCGAGGTAGAGCAGCAGCGCGCTGGGCCCCGGGTCGCGGTGCTCCCAGTGGCGCGCGTCGTGCGTGCGCAGCTCGGCGGGCAGGAGGCGCGTCTCGGTGTGGTGCAGGTCGGCCGCGCTCACGACGACGTCGGCCTCGAGCACGTGCTCGGTGCCGGCGGCGTCCGTCCAGCGCACGCCCGTCGCGCGGGCCGCGGGACCGCGGCCCTCGCCGCTCGTCGGCTCGGTCTCGATCGCGGTGACGCGGGCCTCCGTGACCAGCTCGACCCCGGCCTCCTGCGCGACCGCCGCGATGCGCTCGATGACCGTGGTCAGCCCGCCCTGCGGGTAGAGCACGCCGTCGTCGAGGTCGAGCGTCGACATGAGGTGGTACATGCTCGGGGTCGCGAACGGCGACGAGCCGAGGAACACCGCGGGGTAGCCGAGGATCTGCCGCAGGCGGGGCTCCGCCACGATGCGGCCCGCGAACGAGTCGAGCGGCTGCAGCAGCAGGCGCGCGAGCTTCGGCATGCGGACCACGACGTCGCCGCGCAGCAGCGGACCGTACGACTCGAAGCTGGTGTAGAGGAACCGCTCCTTCGCGATGTCGTAGGTGTCGCGCGCCGACCGCAGGTAGCGCCTGAGGCGGTCGCCGCTGCCGGGCTCGACCCGGTCGAACTCGGCGACGACGGCCTCGAGGCCGCGGGGCACGTCGATCGTCTCGCCGCGCTCGAAGACGACGCGGTAGCCCGGGTCGAGCTCGACGAGGTCGAGCTGCTCGTCGCTCGACGTGCCCATGAGCCGGAAGAAGTGGTCGAAGACCTCGGGCATGAGGTACCAGCTCGGGCCCAGGTCGAAGCGGAAGCCCTCGTGCTCCCACGAACCCGCGCGACCGCCCAGGTCGGGCAGCTGCTCGAGCACCGTCACCTCGTGCCCGTCACGGGCCAGCAGCGCCGCCGAGGCCAGGCCGCTGATGCCGCCGCCGATCACGACGACGCGACGGCCGTGGCGCTCGACGCTCGTCGTGCCCTCCGCCCGGGCGAGCCAGCGCGCGGTCACGGGCGGGCCTCCTGCACCGCGGGGGCCGGCACGGGCGCGACGCGACCGAGGGCCGCCGAGGCCGCGATGCGCAGCTTGACCGGGTCGGGCACCCGCACCCGGGCACGGACCAGGGAGGAGGCCGGCGTGGCCTCGAGCCGTCGGTTCAGCTCGGCGAACAGGCCGTGCGCGAGCGCCACCGCGCGTCGCGAGGAGGCCGGCAGCACCGGGATGATCTCGCCGGCCGCCCGCAGGTCGTCGTCGATGTCGGCCACGAGTCTCGCTTTCGTCCGTTCGTCGAACGTCGAGACGTCGACGCCCGGGAAGTAGCTGCGGCCGAGCGCCTCGAAGTCGGCGGCCAGGTCGCGCAGGAAGTTCACCTTCTGGAAGGCCGCGCCCAACGCGCAGGCCCCGTGCTCGAGCTCGGCGAGGGTCGACGCCGGGTAGTGCCGCTCGCGGACGAAGGCCCGCAGGCACATCAGCCCGACCACCTCGGCCGAGCCGTGGACGTAGCGGTCGAAGGACTCCTGGTCGTGCTCGGCGACGTCGAGGTCGCTGCGCATCGACGCGAAGAACGGTGCCGTCAGCTCGGCGCCGAAGCCGCAGGCGCGAGCGGTGCGCGCGAAGGCGTGCACGACGAGGTTCGCGCTGAACCCGTCGCGGACGGCACGCTCCGTCTCGGCCTCTAGGTCGTCGAGCAGCGCGCCCGCCGCGTCGCGGTCGAGCCCCGCCTCCGCCGCCGGCCCGTCGACGATCTCGTCGGCGACGCGCACGAGGGCGTAGACGTTCTCGACGTGCTGGCGCACGTCGGCCCCGAGGAGGCGCGACGCGAGGCCGAAGGAGGTCGAGTAGCGCCGGATCACGCCGGAGGCCGTGGCCTCGGCCGTCGCGTCGTAGAGCGACAGCCCCGTGGTCGCGGTGCTCACCGGACCCGCTCGAGCACGACGTCGACGACGGGGGTCAGGGACGATCGCAGGTCGCCCGGCAGCACGGGATCCGCGAGGAGGTCGAGGGCGCGGCCCGCGTGCTGCCGCACGAGGTCCTCCGCGAAGGCTCGGGCGCCCGAGAGCTCGAGGCGGCCCCGGACGTGCTCGGCCTCGGCCTCGGTGAGGTCGGGCTTGCCGATGAACGGCTTGATCGTGGGCCACTCGGGCGTCGTCGCGGCGTGCGCCACGAGGACCGTGCGCTTGCCCTCGCGCAGGTCGCCCAGCGTCGTCTTGCCCGTGTCGGACTCGGCGCCGAAGACGCCCAGGAGGTCGTCCACCACCTGGTAGGCGGTGCCCACCTCGCGCCCGAACTCGCCCAGCAGGGCCACGACCTCGTCGGAGGCGCCCGCCAGCACGGCACCGGCCTGCAGCGGCGCCTCGAACGAGTAGACGGCCGTCTTGGCCCGCTCCATGTCGAGGATCTCGTCGACGGTCGGCAGCTCGGGGCTCAGCGAGAACTCGACGTCGACCATCTCGCCGCCCGCGCTGGCGAACACGGCCTCGTCGAGGATGTCGAGCAGGCGCGTGCGCAGCCCGGACTCGCACTCGACGGCGAGCAGCATGCGGCTCGCACCGGTGAGCGCCAGGTCGCCCGCGATGACCGCCGCCGAGGTGCCGCGGTGCTCGGCCGCCGGGGTCGGCAGCCCCGCGGTCGTCGCCGTGTCGCGGTAGCTGCCCGACACGTTGGGGATGCCCCGGCGCGAGAAGTCGCGGTCGATGACGTCGTCGTGGACGATCAGCGCCGTGTGCAGCAGCTCGAAGGCCGCGCCCACGCGGGCCGCCGCCTCGCGGTCGGTGCCGCCCAGGGCCTCGTAGGCCGTGAGGACCATGCGCGGCCGGAACCGCTTGCCGCCCGCGCTGTTGCGCTCGAGCACCTGCCAGAGGTCGACGTAGTGCGAGCCGACCTGGGCCGCGCGCTCCTTCGCGAGCTGGAAGAACTCGTCGAGGACCGCCTCGACCCGGTCGTCCTCACGCGTCGTCGCGTGCACCCGGTCCGTCTCCACAGGGGGCAGACTACCGTGCATGACCGAGCAGACCTCCGCCGTTCCCCAGCCGATCGGGAGCCCCTCACCCGGCGACGGCGTCGAGCTCGTGGTACTGCTCGACGACGACGGCCGCCCCGTCGGCACCACGCCGAAGGCGACCGTCCACACCACCGCGACGCCCCTGCACCTGGCCTTCAGCTGCCACGTGCTCGACGACGACGGTCGCGTGCTCGTGACCCGGCGCGCCCTCTCCAAGGCGACCTGGCCCGGTGTGTGGACCAACTCGTTCTGCGGACATCCCGGCCCCGGGGAGTCCCCCGCCGAGGCCGTGCTGCGGCGCGCCGGGCAGGAGCTCGGCATGGCGGTGCGCGACGTGAGGCCCGTGCTGCCGGACTTCCGGTACGTGGCGACCGACGCCTCCGGCATCGTCGAGAACGAGATCTGCCCCGTCTTCACCGCGCGCGCCGTGGGCACCCCCGACCCCTCGCCCGACGAGGTCGCCGAATGGGCCTGGGTCGAGCCCGCCGCCCTGCGCGGGGCCGTCGCCGCCACGCCGTTCGCCTACAGCCCGTGGCTCGGCTGGCAGCTCGCCGCCTGGCCCGAGTCGCTGCCCGCGTAGGCCGGTCGCCGCGGCGGGGCCGCGGCGAGGGTCAGTCCTCGAAGTCCAGCGACACGCGCTCGGAGGCGGGGACGTCGCGGGGCTCGGCGACCGGGGCGGGCGCCAGGGCGACGCGGCGCGCCTCGATGTCGGCCACCAGCACGGGGTCGACGAGCGGGGGCAGGTCGGGGTCGCCCGGGGTCAGCACGAGCTGGCTCGCGGGCCCGATGAGCAGCTGGGACCGGCCGAACCCGCCCTCGTCGAGCAGGATCGGCACCTCGACGGTGTCGGCGGTGCCCGCTCGGGCGAGCGCCCGGGCGTAGCGCACGACGGCGGTGGCGAGCTCGTCGCCGGTCACGAACGAGCCGTCGGCGTAGTGGAGGCGCTGCATCGCCCCATCGTGCTCCGGTCGGGCTGCGCGTGCCCTCGCCCGCGTCCCCCCGGACGCGGCGACGGCCCCGCTCCGGGGAGCGGGGCCGTCGGGACGGGTCGGCAAGGGCGGGCCAGGAGGCCCCGCGCGTTCAGGAGGCGCTGGTCACGGCCGCATCGTGGCCGCGGCGGGGCAGTCGAACGGGTCGCGCGCGGCGAGGCCGACGCGGTTCAGGTACCGGACGACGATGGCGTACGACTGCAGGACGGTCGTCTCCGTGTAGGGGATCTGCTGGGCCTCGCAGTGGCGCTTCACCATGAGGCGTGCGGCGGCGAGGTGCGGGCGGGGCATGCTCGGGAACAGGTGGTGCTCGATCTGGAAGTTGAGGCCGCCCATGAACGGCGTGACCCAGCGGCCGCCGGTGACGTTGCGCGAGGTGAGGACCTGCTTGCGCAGGAAGTCGAGCTTCGAGCCCTCGGGCACGATCGCCATGCCCTTGTGGTTGGGGGCGAACGACGCGCCCATGTAGACGCCGAACACGCCGAGCTGCACGCCGACGAACGCGAAGGCCATGCCGAGCGGCAGGAACGCGAAGACGACGCCGAAGTAGAGGCCGAGCCGCACGACGACGAGCGTGATCTCGGTCCAGCGCCCCTCGACCTCCCCGCGGCGCAGCAACGAGCGGAACGAGGTGACGTGCAGGTTGACGCCCTCGGCGAGGAGCAGGGGGAAGAACAGCCAGCCCTGGCGCTGCGTGAACCAGCGCATGGCGCCGCGCTGCTTCGCGGCGTCCTCCTCGAGGAACGAGATGGTGTCGAAGGCGATGTCCGGGTCCTTGCCGACCGCGTTCGGGTTCGCGTGGTGCCGGCTGTGCTTCGACATCCACCAGTCGTAGCTCATGCCGACCACCCCGGCGGCGAGCACGCGGCCGGCGCGGTCGTTGGTGGCGTTCGAGGCGAAGACCTGGCGGTGCGCGGCCTCGTGGGCGAGGAACGCGTACTGCGTGAAGATGATGCCCAGGCCCGCGGCGATGAGCAGCTGGAACCAGCTGTCGCCGAGCAGGACGAAGCCCGTCCCGGCGGCGGCGAGCAGGACCGTGACGACGACGAACATCATCACGTAGAAGCCGGTGCGCCGCTGCAGGAGGCCCGCCTCGCGCACCTCCTTGAGCAGTGCCGAGTAGGTGCTGGTCGGCTTGGCCGTCGGGCCGGAGGTCGTGCGGCGGAAGCCGGCGGGCAGGGACGCGGGTGCGGTGGTGGTCATGGACCGTCCTCCGGGGTGCGTGCCCACTGTTCCGGAGGGCGACGGGGCGACCTCGGATGAGACTGCTCCCGCCACGCTAGGGCCTCGGGCTGTGAACCGTGGGTGAAGCGCCGACGTCCGTCCCCCTCCGACCACCTCGACGTCGAGCGACCCGTCAGGGGCGGGAGGGGGCCGCGCAGTACACTCCTCGGTGATCCCCACCCCTGGAAGAGGTCTCGTGCCGGCTGCCCCTGACGCCCCCGTGGCGGACGCCGTCGACCCCGCGAGCAGCGGCCGCTACTGGCCGGTCCCGCTCCTCCGCGCCGTGCCCCTCCTCGCGGTCGGGCTCGTGACGACCTTCACGCTCGACCACTCCCCGCGGGTCGGCCTGCTCGGCCTCGGTGCCGCCGCCCTGGGCTCGGGCCTCGTGCTCGCCCTCGGCTCGTGGCGCCGCCTCGACGACCCGTCGAGCCGTTCGCTGCAGGTCGCCCAGGGCGCCGTCGGCGTGGTCGTCGGCGCCGCCGCCCTGCTGCTCGCCGACGGCGGGCTGCCCCTCCTCGTCGGCCTCGTCGTCGCCTGGGCCCTGCTCACGGGCGTCCTCGAGCTCGTCACGGGCCTGCGCCGCCGTCGCCGCACGCCCCTCGCCCGCGACTGGTCCACGGTCGGCGTGCTCACGCTGCTGCTGGCCGTCGTCTTCCTCGTCGTGCCGCCGGACTACTCGCGGCAGCTCGGCGGCATCGAGCAGGTGAGCGGCGTGCTCACCTCGTCGACCGTGCTCGTGGGCGTCCTCGGCGCCTACGGCGTGCTCGTCGGGGTGTTCCTCGTCATCGCCGCCCTCTCGCTCAGATGGCAGCCCGCCCCCGTGGCGGCCGCCGGCACCACCTCGGACGGAGTCCCCACCTCATGACCACACCCAGCCGCCGCGATCGTCTCCGCCCCGCCGAGCTGCTCGGCCTGTCCGCCGGGTTCGGCGTCTTCACGGGCCTCGTCGTCCTCATGACCACGCGCGACCTCGACCTGGGCCTGATCTTCCTCTGCGTGGCCTTCATCGTCGGGCTGGTCGTGCTCGCGATGCTCTCGCTGGCGACCGCGCCGGACGCCGAGGAGCAGAGCGAGCTCGACGAGTCCGACCGGCCGAAGGGGCACTGAGCCCGCCCCGACGTGAGCGACGCCCGGTGCCGTGGGGCACCGGGCGTCGTCCGTCGGGGCAGCCGTCGCGCCGCCGCCCGCCCGGGCTCAGAGCCGGTCGACGAGCTCCGACGCCAGGCCGGTGTAGGTCGAGGGGGTGAGGGCCACGAGCCGGTCCTTCGCCTCGTCGCCGATGTCGAGCCCGCGCACGAAGGCGACGAGCTGGGCCTGGTCGACGCGCTTGCCGCGCGTGAGCTCCTTGAGCATCGCGTAGGGGTCGGCGATGGTCGAGCGGCCCGCGGTCACCTCGGCGCGGACGACCGTCTGGATCGCCTCGCCCAGCACCTCCCAGTTGCCGTCGAGGTCGGCCTCGAGGGCCGCGGCCGACACGGCGATCTCGCCCAGGCCCCGGCGCAGGTTGTCGAGCGCCAGGAGCGAGTGCCCGAAGGCGACCCCGATGTTGCGCTGCGACGACGAGTCGGTGAGGTCGCGCTGCTGGCGCGACGTCACGAGCGTGGCGGCCAGCGAGTCGAGGAGCGCGCTGGAGAGCTCGAGGTTCGCCTCGGCGTTCTCGAAGCGGATCGGGTTGATCTTGTGCGGCATGGTCGACGACCCGGTCGCGCCCGCCTGCGGGATCTGCGTGAACCAGCCCATCGAGATGTAGGTCCACACGTCGGTCGCGAGGTTGTGCAGCACGCGGTTGGCGTGCGACACCCGCGAGTACAGCTCGGCCTGCCAGTCGTGCGACTCGATCTGCGTGGTGAGGGGGTTCCAGCTGAGGCCGAGGGCGTCCTCGACGAACGCGCGCGACGCCTCCTGCCAGTCCAGGTCGGGGTCGGCGACCACGTGCGCCGAGAAGGTGCCCGTGGCTCCGCTGAACTTGCCGAGGAACTCGGTGCCGACGATCTGGGCCCGCAGGCGCTGCAGGCGGTGGGCGAAGACCGCGAACTCCTTGCCGACCGTGGTCGGGGTCGCGGGCTGGCCGTGGGTCCGGGCGAGCATGGGCTGGTCGCGCTGGTCGTGCGCCCACGTGCGCAGCGCGTCGACGACGGCGTCGAAGGCGGGCAGCCACACCTCGAGGAGGGCGGCGCGCACCGTGAGGGCGTACGAGAGGTTGTTGACGTCCTCGCTCGTGCAGGCGAAGTGGGTGAGCTCGGCGAGGCGGTCGAGCCCCAGGGCGGCGAGACGGTCGCGCACGAGGTACTCGACGGCCTTGACGTCGTGGCGGGTGGTGGCCTCGATGGCGGCGAGCTCGTCGATCTCGGCCTGGCCGAAGTCGGTGACGACCGCGCGCAGGGCCGCCTTCTCGGCGTCGGTGAGCGGGGTCGAGCCGAAGGCGCCGCGGTCGGTCTGCGCGATCAGCCACTCGATCTCGACGTGCACGCGGGCCCGGTTGAGGCCGGCCTCGCTGAGGTGGTCGCCGAGGCCGCCGACGGCGGCACGGTAGCGACCGTCGAGCGGGCTGAGGGGCTGGGGGGGCAGCGTCACGGGGGTCCTCCACGGAGAGCAGGTCGGATCTGGTGGTACAGGGCCGTCGTCGCCCGTTCGACCTGCGTGAGCACGGCGTCGAAGGCGGCGGCGTCGGAGTAGTACGGGTCGGCCACGTCGGGCCCGTCCGACGCGGGGTCGAACGACAGCAGCAGGCGGACGCTCGACCGCTCGGCCTCGTCGGCCGCCCACGCCCGGAGGACCCGCTCGTGACCGCGGTCGAACGCCACCACGAGGTCGTGGCGGGCGAAGTCGGCGGCCTCGAACTGCTTCGCCCGGTGCCGCCGCCCATCGTAGCCGCGGGCCCGCAGGGCCTCGGCCGTGCGGGGGTCGGCGGCCTCGCCGACGTGCCAGTCGCCGGTGCCGGCGCTCGTGACGACGAGGCGGTCGCCGAGCCCGTCGCGCTCGGCGAGCGCGCGCAGCACGACCTCGCCCATCGGCGACCGGCAGATGTTGCCCGTGCAGACGAAGCAGACGCTGAAGCCCCCCGCGTCGCTCACCGGCGTCGGTCGCTCGCGCCGACGACGGGGCGCACGACGATGCCGATCAGCCAGGCGACGACGGCCAGCACGAGCGCCCCGAGCACGCCCCACCAGAAGCCGTCGATCTCGAGGCCGAAGCCGGCGACGCTGCTGATCCAGGCGACGATGCCGAGCAGGAGGCCGTTGACGATCAGGGCGAGCAGGCCCAGCGTGAGCACGTAGAAGGGGAAGGCCACGACGCGGATGACGGTGCCGACGACCCCGTTGACGATGCCGAAGACGACGGCGACGAAGAGGTACGACAGGACGACCTCGAGGGTCCCGCCGTCGCCGAACGGGTCGACCCTGACGCCCGTGACGAGCGTGGTCGTGGCCCACAGGGCCAGGGCGTTCACGAGCGCGCGCAGCACGAAGCGGGTCATGCAGCCCATCATGCCGAGGCACGCGCCCCCGCGGAAGTCGGAGGACCCCCGCCTAGGCTGGAGGGGTGACCACCCCCGTGCGCCTGCGTCCCGAGATCGCCGCCCTCCCGCCGTACCGCCAGGGGGCCCAGGCGGCTCCTGACGCCTTCAAGCTCTCGAGCAACGAGAACCCCTTCGACCCGCTGCCGGCCGTGGTCGACGCCCTGCGCGACGCGGTGCAGGTGAACCGCTACCCCGACGCCACGGCCGCCGGGCTCCGGGCCGTGCTCGCCGAGCGCCACGGCGTGACCACCGACGAGGTGCACGTCGCCGCGGGATCGGTCTCGCTGCTGTCGCAGTTCCTCCTCGCCGCGGTGGCCCCCGGCGACGAGGTCGTCTACGCGTGGCGCTCCTTCGAGGCGTACCCGGGCCTGGTCACGGTCGCCGGCGGCACGAGCGTGCAGGTGCCGTTGCGCGAGGACGGCTCGCACGACCTCGTCGCGATGGCCGCCGCGGTCACCGACCGCACGCGCGTCGCGATCGTCTGCTCGCCGAACAACCCGACGGGCACGACCGTGTCGACCGCCGACTTCGAGGCCTTCATGGCCGCCGTGCCCGACGACCTGCTCGTGCTCCTCGACGAGGCGTACGCCGAGTTCGTCACCGACGAGCACGCCGTGCGGGGCGAGTCGCTGACCGAGCGCCACCCCAACCTCGTCGTGCTCCGCACCTTCTCGAAGGCCTACGGCCTGGCTGCCCTGCGGGTCGGCTTCGCGATCGGCGCCGCCCCGCTGCTCGACGCCGCGCGCTCGACGGCGATCGCCCTGTCGGTGACCGACCAGGCGCAGCGCGCGGCGCTCGCCTCGCTCGAGCACGAGCCCGAGCTGCTCGCCCGGGTCGACCGCGTCGTGGCCCTCCGCGACCAGGTCCGGCTCGCGCTCCTCGACCAGGGCTGGGCGGTGCCGGAGGCGCAGGGCAACTTCGTCTGGCTGCCCACCGGCGAGGGCACGGCCGCCGCGGCACGCCTGCTGGCCGAGCGCGGCCTGGTCGTCCGGCCGTTCGCGCCCGAGGGCCTCCGGATCACGATCGGCGAGCCCGCGTCGGTCGACGCGCTCCTGCGGGCCTGCCGCGAGATCGCCCCCGGCGCATCCCGGTAGGGGCATGCACCGGCGACTAGATTGACTGCCATGTCTTCTCCCGAGCAGGTGGGCGCACCGGTGCCCGTGCAACTGGTCACGCCGTCGGGCGAGGTCGCGCAGAACGAGGCGACCGACGAGCTCCTCCCCTACGTCGACGCGCTCCGCGACGAGCAGCTCGAAGCCCTCCACCGCGACATGGTCCTCACCCGGCGCTTCGACGCCGAGGGGGCCGCCCTCGCCCGCCAGGGGCAGCTCGCCCTCTGGGTGCCGAGCCACGGCCAGGAGGGCGCCCAGGTGGGCGTCGCCCACGCCCTGCGCCCGCAGGACCACGTCTTCCCGTCGTACCGCGAGCACGCGGTCGTCATGGCGCGCGGCGTCGACCCCGTCGACGTGCTGCGCCTGCTCCGCGGCCACACGCACGGCGGCTGGGTGCCGGCCGAGCACCAGAACGTGCACGTCTACACGCTCGTGATCGGCTCGCAGACGCTGCACGCGACGGGCCTCGCCATGGGCCTCACCCTCGACGGCAAGACGGGCACGGGCGACGTCGAGCGCGACGAGGCGGTCGTGTCGTTCTTCGGCGACGGCGCCACGAGCCAGGGCGACGTGAGCGAGGCGCTCGTCTTCGCCGCGAGCTTCCAGGCCCCCGAGCTGTTCTTCCTGCAGAACAACCACTGGGCGATCAGCGTGCCCGTGTCGCGCCAGTCGCGCACGCCGCTCGTCGACCGGGCCGGCGGCTTCGGCGTGCCGGGCACGCAGATCGACGGCAACGACGTGCTCGCCAGCTACGCGGTGAGCCGACGCGACCTCGACGCCGCCCGCACGGGAGGCGGCCCCCGCTTCATCGAGGCCCTCACGTACCGCATCGGGGCGCACACCTCGTCGGACGACCCGACGAAGTACCGCACGGACGACGAGCTGCAGGGCTGGATCGCCCGCGACCCGATCACGCGCTTCGAGGCGTACCTGCGGGCCCGCGGGGCGAGCGACGCGTTCTTCACCGGCCTCGCGACCGAGGCCGCCGACCTGGGCAGCGACGTCCGCCGGCGCACCCTGGCGCTCCGCGACCCGGAGGTCGGCCTCGTGTTCGACCACGTCTACTCCGAGCCGCACCCGCTCATGACCGAGCAGAAGCAGTGGCTCGCCAGCTACGAGGCCGGGTTCGGCGACCCGACCGACGCACCCGAGGGAGGCCGTCGATGACCGGCACCGTCCAGCCCGACGCCACGACCGGGGCCGCCACCGACGCGCCCGCGACCACGCCGATGCCGCTCGGCAAGGCCATCGGCGCCGGGCTGCGCGAGGCCATGCGCCGCGACCCGCGCGTGCTGCTCATGGGCGAGGACATCGGCACGCTCGGCGGCGTCTTCCGCGTCACGGAGGGCCTGCAGGCCGAGTTCGGCGAACAGCGCGTCATCGACACGCCCCTCGCCGAGTCGGGCATCGTCGGCACCGCGATCGGCCTCGCCATGGGCGGGTTCCGCCCCGTCGTCGAGATCCAGTTCGACGGCTTCATCTACCCGGGCTTCGACCAGATCACCTCGCAGCTCGCGAAGCTCACCAACCGGCACGAGGGTGCGCTGAGCATGCCCGTCGTCATCCGCGTGCCCTACGGCGGGCACATCGGCGCCGTGGAGCACCACCAGGAGAGCCCCGAGGCCTACTTCGCCCACACCGCGGGCCTGAGGGTCGTGAGCCCGTCCACGCCGCACGACGCGTACTGGATGATCCAAGAGGCGATCGCCTCCGACGACCCGGTCATGTTCTTCGAGCCCAAGAGCCGCTACTGGCCCAAGGGCGAGGTCGACCTGACGCAGCCGGGGGTGCCGCTGCACGCCAGCCGCGTCGTCCGCACCGGGACCGAGGTGACCCTCCTGGGCCACGGCGCCATGGTGAGCGTGCTGCTGCAGGCCGCCGAGATCGCCGCCGCCGAGGGCGTCTCGGTCGAGGTCGTCGACCTGCGCTCGCTCTCGCCCGTCGACTACGGGCCGATCCTCGAGTCGGTCCGCAAGACGGGCCGCCTCGTCGTCGCCCAAGAAGCGCCCGGCTTCGTGAGCGTCGGCTCCGAGATCGCGGCCACCGTGGCCGAGAAGGCCTTCTACACGCTCCAGGCGCCCGTGCTCCGGGTCAGCGGCTTCGACACGCCCTTCCCGCCCGCCAAGCTCGAGACGCTGTACCTGCCCGACGCCGACCGCGTGCTCGAGGCCGTCGACCGCGCCCTCGCCTACTGATCCCCGGCGCACACGAGAGAGAGTCCGACATGACCAGCGAGTTCGCGCTGCCCGACGTGGGCGAGGGCCTGACCGAGGCCGAGATCGTCGAGTGGAAGGTCGCCGTCGGCGACACCGTCGAGATCAACCAGGTGCTCGTCGAGATCGAGACCGCCAAGTCGCTCGTCGAGCTGCCGTCGCCCTACGCGGGCGTCGTCGACCAGCTGCTCGTGGAGCCCGGCAGCACCGTCGACGTCGGCACGCCGATCATCACCATCGGCGAGGGCGACGCGCCCGCGACCCCCTCGACGCGCGCCGCCGAGGCGGACGCCCTCGAGGGCGGCGGCCTCGCCCGCACCGCCCAGGTGATCTCGCAGGCCGAGACCGCGCTCTCGGAGCAGCGCGCCCGCGCCGGCTCCTCCGTGCCCGAGGTGGCGCAGGAGGCCCCGGTCGCCTCCGCCGACGCGGTCGCGGCCGCGGGGGCGGCGGGCAGCGTGGCGTCCTCGACGGCCGCACCCGCGGCTCCTGAGGGCTCCGGCTCGGTCCTCGTCGGCTACGGCTCGGCCGGGGGCGCGAGCTCGACCCGTCGTCGCCGTCGCAGCCAGGACGAGGTCGATGCCCGCCAGCTGCGCGTCGCCGAGCAGGCCCGCCGCCGCCCGACGACGAGCGTGCCCGCCGCGCAGGCGCTGCCGATCATCGCGAAGCCGCCGATCCGCAAGCTCGCGAAGGACCTCGAGGTCGACCTCGCGACCGTGCAGCCCACCGGACTGGCCGGCGAGGTGACGCGCGACGACGTGATCCGCCACGCGCAGCAGGTCAGCGTCTTCCGCAACATCGAGACGCCCGAGTGGAGCGACGAGCGCGTCGAGCGGATCCCGGTGAAGGGCGTCCGCAAGCAGATCGCCAAGGCCATGACGCGGAGCGCCTTCGAGGCACCGCACGTCAGCCTCTTCGTCGACGTCGACGCGACGCGCTCCATGGAGTTCGTCAAGCGGCTCAAGGCGTCGCCGCAGTTCGCGGGCGTCAAGGTCTCGCCGCTGCTCATCATGGCGAAGGCCATCATCTGGGCGGTCCGCCGCAACCCGATGGTCAACTCGGAGTGGACCGACAAGGAGATCCTCGTCCGCCACTTCGTCAACCTCGGCATCGCCGCGGCGACGCCCCGGGGGCTCATCGTGCCCAACGTCAAGGAGGCGCAGGCGATGAGCCTGCTCGAGCTGGCCGAGGCCCTCGAGCAGCTCACGATCACGGCGCGCGACGGGCGCACGACGCCCGCCGACCAGTCCGGCGGCACCATCACGATCACCAACATCGGCGTCTTCGGCATGGACACCGGCACGCCGATCCTCAACCCGGGCGAGGTGGCCATCGTCGCCCTCGGCACGATCAAGCAGAAGCCCTGGGTCGTCGACGGCGAGGTGCGGCCCCGCATGGTGACCACGATCGGGGCGAGCTTCGACCACCGCGTGGTCGACGGCGACGTCGCGAGCCGCTTCGTCGCCGACGTGGCGAGCGTGCTCGAGGAGCCGGCCCTCCTGCTCGACTGAGCCCCGGCCTCCTGCTGCTCGTTTCGACAATCATTATCAACAGGAGTAGCGTGGCGGCATGACCTCGCGCCGCCCCCTCGCCCTGCTCGCCCTCCCCGCGGCCGCCGTGCTCACCCTCGCAGGATGCGCGGGCGGCTCCGGCACGGACGGCGGCTCCGCGGGCGCCGAGGGCGACGGCACGATCAGCGTCGTCGCCTCGACCAACGTCTACGGCGACATCGCCTCCACCGTGGGCGGCGACGCCGTGAGCGTCACGAGCATCATCAGCGACCCCTCGCAGGACCCGCACTCGTTCGAGGCCGACGCCCGCACGCAGCTCGAGGTCTCGCGCGCCGACCTCGTCGTCATGAACGGCGGCGGGTACGACGCCTTCGTCGACACCATGCTCGACGCCAGCGGCACCGACGCGACCGTCCTCGACGCCGTGGAGGTCTCCGGGCTCGCCCCCGAGGACGACCACGCCGACGACGAGCACGACCACGCCGAGGGCGAGGAGCACGCCGACGAGCACGACCACGCCGAGGGCGAGGAGCACGCCGACGAGCACGGCCACCACCACGAGCACGGCGAGTTCAACGAGCACGTCTTCTACAGCCTCCCGTCGATGGCCGCCCTCGCGACGAGCATCGCCGACGCGCTGGGCGAGGCCGACCCCGACCAGGCCAGCACCTTCACGGCGAACGCCGAGGCGTTCGGCGAGCAGATCGCCGACCTCGAGGCGCAGGCCGCCGAGGTCGAGGCGCAGCACGGCGGCGACTCGGTCGCGTACACCGAGCCGGTGCCCGGCTACCTCTTCGACGCGATGGGCCTCGTCAACGTGACCCCCGAGGCCTTCTCGGAGGCCATCGAGGAGGGCGACGACGTCGCGCCCGCCGCGCTCAACGACACGCTCAAGCTCTTCACCGACGGCCAGGTCGACCTGCTCGCCTACAACGAGCAGACCTCGAGCCCCGAGACCGAGCGCGTCGAGGAGGCCGCGACCGATGCCGGCGTGGCGATCGTGCCCGTCACCGAGCTCCTCCCCGAGGGCGAGGACTACGTCTCGTGGCAGCAGGCCAACATCGACGCGATCACGGCGGCGCTCGCCGAGTGACGACCACGCCTCCCCGCCGCGACGACCTCGCCGCCGGTGCCCGTCAGGGTGCCGGCGGCGCCGCCGTGCGCCCCGCACCCGTCCTGAGCCTCCGGGGGGCCGGCATGTCGTTCGGCGACCGCACCCTCTGGTCCGGGCTCGACCTCGACGTCGCGCCCGGCGAGTTCGTCGCGGTGCTCGGACCGAACGGCGCGGGCAAGACCACGCTGCTGCGCGCCGTCCTCGGCCAGCAGGCCCTCACCTCCGGCAGCGTCGAGTTCCTCGGCCGGCCCGTCGGCCGCGGCCACCGCCGCATCGGCTACGTGCCGCAGCAGCGCCTCATGGAGGCCGGCACGCCGCTCCGCGCCCGCGACATGATCGCGCTCGGGGTCACCGGGCACCGCTGGGGGCTGCGCCGCGAGACCGCCGGCGAGCGTCGCGCGATCGACGCCATCGTGGAGGAGGTCGGCGCCACCTCGTTCGCCGACGCCCCCGTGGCCAGCCTCTCCGGCGGCGAGCAGCAGCGTGCCCGCATCGGCCAGGCCCTCGCGGCCGGCCCGGCCCTGCTGCTCTGCGACGAGCCGCTCATCTCCCTCGACCTCCGCCACCAGCGCGGCGTCACCGAGCTGCTCGACGAGCAGCGCCGTCGCCACGACGCGGCGGTCGTCTTCGTGACGCACGACGTCAACCCGATCCTCGACGTCGTCGACCGGATCCTCTACCTCGCGGGCGGCTCGTTCACCGTCGGCACGCCCGACGAGGTCCTGCGGGCCGACGTGCTCAGCGACCTCTACGGCACGCCCGTCGACGTGATCCGCACGATGGGCCGCGTGGTCATCGTCGGCGGGCACGACGACGACGACCACCACGTCGAGCACGGCGACGACGACGAAGGGGCGGTGCACTGATGGACCTCGCGGCGCTGTGGGCCCAGCTCTTCTCGTTCCAGGACTTCGGCGAGCTCGTCGCGCTGGTCCGCAACTCGATCCTGGCGGGTGCCGTCCTGGGTATCGTCGGCGGCCTCATCGGCCCCTTCGTCATCACCCGCAACCTGCCGTTCGCGGTGCACGGGGTCAGCGAGCTCTCCTTCGCGGGGGCCGCGGCGGCCCTCCTGCTGGGCGTCAACGTGGTGACGGGCTCGCTCGTCGGCAGCGTGCTCGCCGCCCTGCTCATCGGGCTGCTGGGCGCACGGGCCAGGGAGCGCAACTCGATCATCGCGGTGCTCATGCCCGCGGGGCTCGGCCTGGGGATCCTCTTCCTCGCCCTCTACCGGGGCCGGTCGGCCAACAAGTTCGGCCTGCTCACCGGGCAGATCGTCTCGGTCGACGACCCGCAGCTGGGCGCCCTGCTCGTCATCTCGGCGATCGTCGTCATCGCCCTCGTGGTCATGTGGCGCCCGCTCACCTTCGCCAGCGTCGACCCCGACGTCGCCGCGGCAGCGGGCGTCCCCGTGCGGACGCTCGGCCTCGTGTTCATGCTCGTGCTCGGCCTCGCGGTCGCCGTGTCGATCCAGATCGTCGGGGCGCTGCTCGTGCTCTCGCTGCTCGTGACGCCCGCCGCGGCCGCCCTGCGCCTCACGGTGCACCCCGTGCTCGTGCCGGTGCTCAGCACCGTGTTCGCGGTGACGTCGGTCGTCGGCGGGATCCTCCTCGCCCTCGGCGGCGGGCTGCCGATCAGCCCCTACGTGACGACGATCTCGTTCCTCACCTGGCTGGCCTGCCGCCTCGTCTCGTGGCGCCGTGATCGCTCAGGGCGCACCCGGCGGGACGCGGTCGCGCAGGAGGCCCGGGTAGCCTCGACGACGACGTGACGGAGGACGCGAGATGGTCGTGAGACGGAACACCTGGCAGCGCGAGGCCGTGCGCGAGGCGCTGAGCACGAGCGAGGGCTTCGTCAGCGCGCAGGCCCTGCACACCGCCCTGCGCGACAGCGGGTCCCCGATCGGACTGGCGACCGTCTACCGTGCCCTCGCCGACCTCGCCACCGAGGGCTCGGCCGACTCCCTGCAGCAGGAGGGCGAGAGCCTCTACCGCGCCTGCACCCCCGGCACGCACCACCACCACCTCATCTGCCGCAACTGCGGCACGACCGTCGAGATCGAGGCCGACGCCGTCGAGACGTGGGCGCAGCAGGTGGCGGCCGAGCACGGCTTCACCCAGCCGCACCACGTCGTCGACGTGTTCGGCTTCTGCCCGGCGTGCACGCGCGAGCTGGCGGCGGGCGCGACCCCCGCCTCCTGACGCGACCCGGGCCTCCTGCGGGTGCCGCGACGCGGTCTTGCCCCGGTGCTGGCCGTCCAGTAGGCTGTCCCCTTGGTTGGGCGCACTCTGCGCCCATGTGCACCGCCACCCCAGCTGTACGGGCCCGACCTCGTCGGGCCGGGGAGGACCGGCGCGCCGACAAGTGACCTTGGGTAGGGGCGTCAGCTCCTACGGTACCTACGGAGGAAACCATGGCAGCAACCTGCCAGGTGACCGGAGCCGTCCCCGGCTTCGGGCACAACATCTCGCACTCGCACCGGCGCACCAAGCGCCGCTTCGACCCGAACATCCAGAAGAAGACCTACTACGTGCCCTCGCTGCGTCGTAACGTCACCCTGCAGCTCAGCACCAAGGGCATCAAGGTGATCGACGCACGGGGCATCGAGTCCGTGGTCAAGGACCTCCTGGCCCGTGGGGAGAAGATCTAGTGGCAAAGCAGCAGGACGTCCGTCCGATCATCAAGCTCCGTTCGACGGCGGGCACCGGTTTCACGTACGTGACCAAGAAGAACCGTCGCAACAACCCCGATCGCCTCGTGCTGAAGAAGTACGACCCGGTGATCCGCAAGCACGTCGAATTCCGCGAGGAGCGCTGAGCATGGCCAAGAAGAGCAAGATCGCCAAGAACGACCAGCGCAAGGTCGTCGTCGCGCGCTACGCCGAGCAGCGCCTGCAGCTCAAGAAGGCCCTCGTCGACCCGAACGGGACCGACGAGAGCCGCGAGGCCGCGCGCCTCGGCCTGCAGAAGCTCCCCCGTGACGCGTCGCCGGTCCGCCTGCGCAACCGCGACGCCATCGACGGCCGCCCCCGCGGTCACATCGGCGAGTTCGGCATCAGCCGCGTGCGCTTCCGTGACATGGCCCACCGCGGCGAGTTGCCCGGTGTGACCAAGTCGTCCTGGTAGGTTCGCACCGTTTCCACGGGGCCCTCGGCCTGGTGGTCTGAACCGCACGGCCTCGGCGCTTCGCCCCGGTCGTCCAACAGCAGAAGTCCGAGGAGGACAACAACATGGCTGACAAGTCACTGAACCGCACCGAGCTCGTCGCCGCCGTCGCCGAAGAGTCTGGCCAGAGCCAGGCCGCGGTCAGCGGTGTCGTCGACGCCTTCTTCTCCGTCGTGTCGAAGACCGTCGCCGAGGGCACGAAGGTCACCATCCCCGGGTGGATCGCCTTCGAGAAGTCGCACCGCGCCGCCCGCACGGGCCGCAACCCCCAGACGGGCGAGGCACTCGAGATCGCGGCCAGCGACAGCGTCAAGGTCAGCGCCGGCAGCAAGCTCAAGGCTGCCGTCAAGTAGTCCTCAGCACCACCTCGAGAGGGGGAGCAGCGACCACGGTCGCTGCTCCCCCTCTCGGCGTCCGGGCGCCGCCGCTCCCCACCGGCTCCCACCTCCCCCGACCTAGGCTGGAGACCGTGCCCAGACTCGTCCGCGTCGCCGGGCCCGCACTGCTCGTGCTGGCCGCCGTCGTCTCCGTCGTCGCCGCCCTCTTCCTGGGCGGTGCCGCGCAGGCGACCCTGCTCGTCGACCCCGGCCCGGTCGTGCGCTTCGGCCTGCCGCTGGCGAAGTCGCTGCTGAACATCTCCGCCGCCGTCACGATCGGCACGCTGTTCCTCACCTGCTTCGCGCTGCAGCGCGAGGAGCCCGCGCACGACCGCGCGATGGACGTCGCTGCCGGTGCCGCCGGCCTGTGGACGGTGCTCGCCGTCACCACGACGTTCCTCACCTTCCTCAGCGTCGCGAACGTGCCCGTCACCTTCGACGACCAGTTCGGCCGCACGCTCGCGTTCTTCCTCACCGACACCGAGCTGGGCCGCGCCTGGCTGGTCATGACGATCATCGCGGCCGTCGTCACCGTGCTCTCGTTCGCGCTGCGCGACCGGTACGCGCTCATCGGCCTCACCCTCCTGGCCGGCGGCGGGCTCATCCCCCTGGCCGAGCAGGGCCACGCCGCCGGTGCCAGCGGGCACGACGCCGCGGTCACGTCGCTCGCCCTGCACCTCGAGGCGGCCTCGGTGTGGCTCGGCGGGCTCGTCGCCCTGGTGCTCCTGCGCGGGGCGCTCGAGGCGAAGGGGCGCGTCGGCGTCGTCCTCGCCCGCTACTCGACCCTCGCGCTCCTCTGCTTCGTCGTCGTGGCCGTCTCCGGCGTCTTCAACGCGGGACTCCGCCTCGGCAGCTGGGACGCCCTCACCACCGGCTACGGCCTGCTCGTACTGCTCAAGACCCTCTCGCTCGTCGCCCTCGGCGTCTTCGGCGTCGTGCAGCGGCGCTGGCTCGTCGGCCGCATGACCTCGCACCCCGAGCGCACGTCTCGGCCGTTCTGGTGGTTCGTCACGGCCGAGCTGGCGTTCATGGGCATCGCGTCAGGAGTCGCCGCCGCCCTGGCGAGGACGGCCACGCCCGTCGAGGAGGTCGTGGCCACGGACCTCGCCGACCCGACGCCCGCCGAGATCCTCACCGGCGACCCGCTGCCCTCCGCGCTCACGCCGCTGAGCTGGCTCACCGAGTGGAACGTCGACCTGCTCTGGGCGCTGGTCTGCGCGTTCCTGCTGTTCTTCTACCTGGCCGGCGTCGTGCGCCTGCACCGTCGTGGCGACTCCTGGCAGGTGGGCCGCACGATCTCGTGGACGGCCGGCGTGCTGCTGCTGGCCTACCTGACCTGCGGCGCCCCGAACGTCTACCAGGAGTACCTCTTCAGCGTGCACATGCTGGCGCACATGGGGCTCGGCATGGCGGTCCCCGTGCTGCTCGTGCCCGGCGCCCCGGTCACCCTGGCGCTGCGCGCGATCCACCGCCGCACCGACGGCACGCGCGGACCCCGCGAGTGGGTGCTCGTGCTCGTGCACAACCCGATCGCGACCGTGCTCACCAACCCGATCGTCGCCGCCGTGATGTTCGCCGGCTCGCTCTGGGTGTTCTACTACACGAGCCTCTTCAGCTGGGCCACGACCACCCACCTCGGGCACTACTGGATGATCGTGCACTTCCTCATCACGGGGTACCTCTTCGTGCTGTCGATGATCGGCATCGACCCGGTCAAGAAGCGCCTCCCGTACCCGATGCGCCTGCTGACGCTCTTCGCCACGATGGGCTTCCACGCCTTCTTCGGCCTCAGCATCATGACCCGCTCGGGGCTGTTCCTCGCCGACTGGTACGGCGCCATGGGCCGCACCTGGGGCGACGCCCCGCTGCAGGACCAGTACGTCGGCGGCGGCATCGCCTGGAGCGTGGGCGAGATCCCGACCCTCGCGCTGGCCCTGACGGTCGCGATCCTGTGGTTCCGCAGCGACACCCGCGAGGCCACGCGCAAGGACCGCCAGGCCGACCGCGACGGCGACGCCGAGCTGGCGGCGTACAACGAGCAGCTCGAGGCCCTCGCCCGCGGCGACCGCGGGGAGCGCGTGCGCTGAGCCGCGTGCGCGGGCCTGAGATATGGCGATCATTGACAAGCTTGACCGTCTTTTACACCGATTGTTAAAGTTGTCAAAAGCTGTCAAGGAGGCCCCGTGGAGCGAGCACGCAATCCGTACACGCCGAATGCAGGCGCCCCTCCTCGATACCTGGCCGGTCGTGCTCAAGAAGTGGACGACTTCCGCGTCCTGCTCCACCGGTTGAGCAACGGTTACACCGAGCAGTCCGTCGTTGTCACGGGCCTCCGCGGAGTGGGCAAGACGGTACTCCTCGGCGAGTACGAACGCATCGCCCGCGAAGAGCAGTGGGTCCCGATCACCGCTGAGGTGTCGAAGTCCACCCCCTTCCAGCCCCAGATCGCGAACCTCGCTCGCAGGGCACTCTTGCAGGTCTCCCCGCGATCCCGGTGGGGAGCTCGCGCCGCCCGCGCTGCTGGGGTCGTGAAGTCCTTCACGATCTCCGTCAAGGCCGACGGAGCAGTGACCGCCGGGCTCGACGTCGAGCCCGAGTTCGGGCTCGGCGACAGCGGCTCCCTCGCAGACGATCTGGCAGACGTCTTCGAGGCCCTCGGCGAAGCAGCTGCCGAGAAGGAACGCGGAGTGGTGTTCCTCTTCGACGAGATCCAGTTCCTCGAGAAGCACGAATTGGAGGCACTCATCGGCGCCGTGCACCGCACCGTGCAGAGACAGCTCCCCGTGACGTTCGCGGGCGCGGGCCTGCCGCAGTTGCCGGGGTTGGCGGGGAACGCCAAGTCGTACGCCGAGCGTCTGTTCAAGTTCCCTGCGATCGGGGAGCTGCCCCGGAGCGCCGCCGTACAAGCCCTCGTCGAACCGGCACGAGGAGAAGACGTCGAGTACTCGGTCGACGCCCTCGACTTCATCATCGGCTACACGGAGGGATACCCGTACTTCCTGCAGGAGTTCGGACGGGCAGCGTGGAACGCAGCGACGCGTCCGACCATCACGCTCGAGGCCGCACGCGACGCTCTGGAGGTAGTCGAAGCCGAGCTCGACAGCAGCTTCTTCCGTGCGAGGGTCCAGCGCGCCACGCCAGAGGAGTTGAGGTACATGCGAGCCATGGCCGAACTCGGCAGTGCGGAGCAGAAAGCGTCCGAGGTCGCTGAGGTCCTGGGCAGGACATCGGAGCAACTGGGCCCGATCCGCGCCCGGTTGATCAACAAGGGGTTGCTGTACACGCCCCGCTACGGTTACGCGCAGTTCACGGTCCCCCAGTTCGACCGCTTCATGCACCGCCACATGCCCTTGGAGACCTGAACGCGGCCGTCGCGAGGGCGTTCTCCCAGCTTTGGCCCGAGCCTCCTGCGCTCCTGTTCGATGAGCACATGGATCCTCGTTCCCTCCCCTACCCCCTCGGCGTGACCCTCCTCGAGGGCGGCGGCGTGCACGTCGCCGTCTCGTCGGAGACCGCCGACTCCGTCGACTTCTGCCTGTTCGACGACGACGGTGCCGAGCACCGCACCCGCCTCACCGACCGCACCGGCCACGTCTTCCACGGGGTCGTCGAGGGCGTCCGCGCCGGGGACCGCTACGGGTTCCGCGTCGCCGGCCCCTGGGACCCCGCCGCGGGCCTCCGCCACAACGAGCACAAGCTGCTGCTCGACCCCTACGCGCGCGCCGTCGACGGCCGCTTCGACTGGGGTCAGGCCGTCTTCGGGCACGACATGGACGAGCCCGAGCAGCGCGACGACACCGACTCGGCCGCCGCGGTGCCCCGCAGCGTCGTCGTCGACCCGGCCTTCGACTGGGGCGACGACGCCCGCCCCGGCACGCGCCTCGAGGACACCGTCGTGTACGAGGTCCACGTCAAGGGCTTCACGCAGCAGCACCCCGACGTGCCCGAGGAGATCCGTGGCAGCTACGCCGGCCTGGGCCACCCCGCCGCCGTGAAGCACCTCACCGACCTCGGCGTGACCGCGGTCGAGCTGCTCCCCACGCACCAGTTCGTGCAGGACAGCCACCTCGAGGAGAAGGGCCTGCGCAACTACTGGGGCTACAACTCGATCGGCTTCTTCGCGCCGCACGACGAGTACGCCTCGGCAGGAGCCGGCACCCGCGGCGGCCAGGTCGCCGAGTTCAAGCAGATGGTCAAGGACCTCCACGCGGCCGGCCTCGAGGTGTGGATGGACGTCGTCTACAACCACACCGCCGAGGGCAACCACATGGGCCCGACGATCTCGTTCAAGGGCCTCGACAACCCGGCGTACTACCGCCTCGTCGAGGGCGAGGAGAGCGCCTACTTCGACACCACGGGCACCGGCAACAGCCTCAACGTCAGCCACCCGACCGCGCTGGCGCTCATCATGGACAGCCTGCGCTACTGGGTGACCGAGATGCACGTCGACGGGTTCCGCTTCGACCTCGCCACGACGCTCACGCGCCAGGGCGGCGAGGCCAGCGAGCACAGCGCGTTCCTCACGCTGATCCACCAGGACCCGGTGCTGCGCAGCGTCAAGATGATCGCCGAGCCGTGGGACACCGCCGGCTACCAGGTGGGCGGGTTCCCCGCCGACTGGTCGGAGTGGAACGGCAAGTTCCGCGACGACGTGCGCGACTACTGGGGCGGCGCCGACGGCGTGCTCTCGACCTTCAGCGAGCGCGTGCTCGGCAGCCCCGACGTGTACGAGGCCAGCCGTCGCTCGCCCCTGTCGAGCGTCAACTTCGTCACCGCCCACGACGGGTTCACGCTGCACGACCTCACCGCCTACGCCGAGAAGCACAACGAGGCCAACGGCGAGGACAACGCCGACGGCGAGAGCGACAACAAGTCGTTCAACGGCGGCGTCGAGGGCGAGACCGACGACGCGGCCGTCACCGACTTCCGCGACCGCCAGCGCCGCAACCTCCTCGGCACGCTGCTGCTCAGCGCGGGCGTGCCCATGCTGCTCGGCGGCGACGAGCTCGGCCGCACCCAGGGCGGCAACAACAACGCCTACTGCCAGGACGACGAGATCTCGTGGTTCGACTGGTCGGCCGTCGACCGCGACCTGCTCGCGTTCACGACCGAGCTCGTGCGCCTGCGCCGCGAGAACGCCGCCCTGCGGCCCGACTGGTTCCGCTACGCGCCCGACGTCGAGAGCGACGACCACGTCGAGGTGCTGCGCGCCGACGGCGCCGGCTTCGAGCCGGAGGACTGGGCGGAGCCGACGAACAAGGCGATCACGTTCGTGCTGACCCACACGGGCAGCGACGCTTTCGCCCTGCTCGTCAACGGCAGCGAGGGCGTCGTCGAGTTCACCGTGCCCGGGGCGCCGGAGGCCGAGTGGGAGCTCGCGATCTCGAGCGACCCCGACCAGCAGGTCGCCGGCGAGGTCACGACCCTCCTGGTGCGCGACTGGAGCTTCACGCTGCTGCGCAGCCGCGCGAGCTGACGTCGGGCCCTGCGCGCAGCAGGGCCGACACGACGAGGGCCGGAGGCCCGGGGACGACCCGGGCCTCCGGCCCTCGTGCGTGGCGTGCGCCCGGCGGGCGCGGCACGTGCGCCCGGCGGGCGCGGCGTCAGGCGGTGACGGTCGCCGCGGCCGGCTCGGGCTCCTCGGCCATGAGCTCGCGCACGAGGGGCGCCACCTTCGTGCCGTAGAGCTCGATGCTCTTCATCATGTGGGCGTGCGGCAGCAGGCCCATGCTGTAGCGCATGTCGAACCGGGTCGCGCCGAGCAGCCGCAGGTTGCGGACGATCTTGCGCGCGACCGTCTCGGGCGAGCCGACGTAGAGGGCCCCCTCGGGGCCGGCGCTGTGCTCGTACTGCGCGCGCGTGTACGCCGGCCAGCCGCGCTCGCGTCCGAGCTGGTTCGTCTGCGCCTCCTGGTACGGGAAGAGGATCTCGAGGGCCTCCTCGTCCGTGTCGGCGACGAAGCCGGGCGAGTGCATCGCGATGGGCTGGTCGGGCTTCTCGAACTGCGCGAGCGCCCGCCGGTAGAGGTCGGCGTAGGGGGCGAACTGGGCGGGCTGGCCGCCGATGATCGCGAGGAACAGCGGCAGGCCGTAGTGCGCGGCCCGGATCACCGACTGCGGCGAACCACCGACCCCGACCCAGGTCTTGAGGGTGCCGCTCTCGGGGCGCGGGTAGACCCACTGGTCCTGCAGGGAGCCGCGCTTCGTTCCCTGCCAGGTGACGGGCTCGTCCTTGAGCAGCTCGGCGAAGAGCTGGATCTTCTCCTCGAAGAGCGCCTCGTAGTCCTGCAGGTCGAGGCCGAACAGGGGGAACGACTCGGTGAACGAGCCTCGGCCCAGGATCACCTCGGCGCGCCCGTGCGACACCGCGTCGACGGTGGCGAAGCGCTGGTACACGCGGACGGGGTCGTCGCTGCTCAGCACCGTCACGGCCGAGCCGAGGCGGATCCGCTCGGTGCGGGCCGCGATCGCCGCGAGGACGACCTCGGGGGCGCTGACGGCGAAGTCGACGCGGTGGTGCTCGCCCACGCCGATGAAGTCGAGGCCGACCTGGTCGGCGAGGACCGCCTGGTCCACCAGGTCGCGGATCGCCTGCGCGTGGCTGACGAGGGTGCCGTCGGCGGTCTCGGTGACGTCGCCGAACGTGTCGAGTCCGAGCTCGAGGGGATGCGTCATGGGGTCCTCCATATTCATGCGTCTGCATGAAGTGTACGCGCAGGAGGTGCGGACCACCAGGGCGCGGACGTCCCGTCCGCCGCGGCCCCCGCCCGCCGGCGCGCCCGGCCGCGCGCCCGGCCGCCCGCGTGCGGAACCAGTCGTCTGCGCGCGAACCAGTCACCTGGCTGGTTCCGCGTCAGATTCCTGGCGCAGGGGCGGGCGCCGGGGTGCCGGACGAACGGGGGCGCAGTCGGGCGCGACCGCAGGGCGCCGACCGGCGACGGCGGCGCGGCCGCGGCGGCGGCGGCGGCGCGGCGCGGCGGCACAGCATCCGCGGGTCAGCGCAGGGCGCCGAGCACCACCTCGGCCGTGCGGGCGACGAGGGCGTCGTCGTACGGGGCCGCGGGGTCGTCGCGCGTCGTGAGGACGACGAGCACGATCGGTGCGCGACCCGGGGGCGTGACCACGGCGACGTCGTTGCGGATCGGGCCCGCGCCTCCTGACTTGTCGGCCACGACCCAGCCCTCGGGGGCGCCCGCGCGCACGAGGGCGTCGCCGGTCGCGTTGCCGGAGGCCCAGTCGAGCAGCGTCGCACGGTCGTCGGGGTCGAGCGCGTCGTCGACCGCCACGGCACGGAGCAGCGAGGCGAAGGCGGCGGGGGTGGTCGTGTCGCGCGGGTCGCCGGCCGTGACGTCGTTGAGCGTCGGCTCGGTGCGGTCGACGCTCGTGACGTCGTCGCCCAGCTCGACGAGGGCGTCGCCCAGCCCCTCCGGCCCGCCGAGGCGCTCGAGCACGAGGTTCATGGCGGTGTTGTCGCTCTGCCGCACCGCGGCCTCGGCGACCTCGCCGAGCGGGAGCCCGTCGGCGACGTGCTCGCCCGTCACCGGCGAGTACCCCGCGGCCTCGACGTCGGCGGTCGTCCAGCGCACGGTCTCGGCGAGCTCGGCGTCGGTGGTCCGGTCGAGCAGCACGGCCGCGGCGGGGAGCTTGAGGGTCGACGCGAACCCGAAGCGCTCGTCGGCCCGGTGCGCGACGACGCGGCCGTCGCCCGTGTCGATCGCCTGCACGCCGACGCGGGCGGCGTGCTCGGCCTCGAGGGCGTCCAGCTCGGCCTCGACCCCGTCGACGAGGGCAGGAGTCGCGCGGACGTCGGGCGCGGACGTCGCGCCGGTCGTCGTCGTCGCCGCCGCGGGCACCGCGAGGTCGGTCACGGTGCAGCCGCCCAGCGCGAGGGGCAGGGCGAGCGCGAGGAGGGCTGCGGCGACGACCGGGGTGGTCTTCGGGGTGGGACGGGGCACGGCGACTCCTCCTGGGTGGGATGGCACCAGTCCACCAGAACGGGACGGCCGGTGGCGTCGCCCCGAGGACGGACCGGCGTCGGCCGAGCGGGGGAGGCGGGCCGACCGCGGGGACGGGGCGGCGCACCGGGGCGGCGGGCGACGGGCGGCGGGCGGCGGGACCGTGCGGGCGGCGGGCGGCGGCGGCGCGACCGTGCGGGCGGGGACGGGGCGTGGGCGGGACCTGCGCACCGGGCGACCCCGCGCCTCCTGCCCCTTGACACGGCTCGCCCCGGTCCCTAGGTTCATTACTCAAGTAATGAACCAACAGGGAGGAGGTCGTCGTGTTCGACGAGAGCACCCCGATCTTCCAGCAGCTGGCGGACCGCATCGCCGACGACGTGCTCGCGGGCACCTACGCCGAGGAGCAGCAGGTCGCGTCCACGAACGAGTTCGCCGCGTTCTACCGCATCAACCCCGCCACGGCCGGCAAGGCGGTCAACCTGCTCGTCGACCGCGGGGTGCTCTACAAGCGCCGGGGCATCGGCATGTTCGTCGCCCCCGGCGCCCGCGACCTGCTCGTCGAGCAGCGTCGCGCCCGCTTCGCCGAGCAGTACGTGCGTCCGCTCGTGCGCGAGGCCGCCGCGCTGGGCATCGACGCCGCAGCGCTCACGCACATGATCGAGCAGGAGGACCAGTCATGAGCACCGCCATCGAGGTCTCCGGGGTGCACCGCACCTACGGGTCGACCACCGCCCTCGCGGGCGTCACCACGAGCGTCCGGGAGGGCTCGATCTGCGGCCTCCTCGGTCGCAACGGCGCCGGCAAGACGACGCTGCTCTCGCTCGTCGCCGGCCAGGAGCGCCCGAGCTCGGGCAGCGTCCGCACCCTCGGGCACGACCCGGTCGAGAGCGTCGAGGTGCTCTCGCGCACCTCGTTCGTGCGCGACAGCCAGCGCTGGCCCGACGACTTCCGCATCGGCCACGTGCTCTCGGTGGCCCCCGCGTTCCACGCCGGCTGGGACGCCGCCCTCGCCCGCGACCTCGTCGCCGACCTGCGGGTGCCCGTGAGGACGCCCATCAAGAAGATGTCCCGCGGCCAGGCGTCGAGCGTCGCCATCGTGCTCGGGCTGGCCTCGCGGGCACCGCTCACGATCTTCGACGAGCCCTACCTGGGCCTCGACGCGACCGCCCGGCAGATCTTCTACGACCGCCTGCTCGCCGACTACGCCGAGCACCCGCGCACCGTGCTGCTGTCGACGCACCTCGTCGACGAGTCGGAGTCGCTGCTCGAGCACGTCGTCGTGCTCGACGAGGGGCGCGTCGTCCTCGACGCCGACGTCGAGACCGCGCGGGCGTCGGCCTGGTCGGTCGCAGGAGCCGCGGGCGCGGTCGAGCGCTTCGTCGGCGCCCGGCGGGTGCTCGCCCGGCACGCCCTCGGCGGTCTCGCGAGCGTCACCGTCGAGGGCCGCCTCGACGACGCGCTCCGCCGCGAGGCGCGCGAGGCCGGGGTCGAGCTCGGCTCGGTGTCGCTGCAGCAGGTCGTCGCGGCGCTCGGCGCCGGCGCGGCCGACGCCCCCGCGGCCCCCGTCGGCACCCCCGGCGCCCCCACCGCGTCCGCCCCCACCGAAGGAGCCCTGTCGTGAACCGCACCGCCGCCGTCGTCCGCCTGCAGCTCGTGCGCCGGACCACCTGGTTCCTCGTGCCGCTCGTGATCATGCTCGTGGCAGCCGTCGCCACGGTCATCATCCAGCTCGCCATCCAGCGGGCCACGGGCCTCACGCCGAGCTCGCCCGAGTACGCCGAGGGCGCCCGGAACAACCCCGCCCTCGCCTGGTCGGTGTCGGGGTACCTCGTGGCCACGGGCGTCGCGAGCGTGTCGTCGATGTTCCCGTTGGCCTCCTCGCTCGGCACGACGCGTCGCGGCTTCGCGGCGGGCACGCTCGCCACGCACCTGATCGTGTCGGCCTACCTCGCCGCCGTGTCGGCCCTCCTGCTCGGCCTCGAGCTGCTCACCGGCCACTGGTTCGTCGGCATCTACGTGTTCGACACCGCCGTGCTGGGCTCGGGGAACGTCGGCGTGCTGCTGCTCGTGGTGCTCCTCGGCTCGCTCGCGGCGTTCACGATCGGCTCGGCCTTCGGGGCCGTGTGGCTGCGCTTCGGCCCGCGGGGGCCGCTCGGCGTCGCGGTCGTCGCGGTGCTCCTGCTGGCGGGCCTCCTGCTGCTCCTCGCGCCGTCGCTCGGCGACATCGCAGGGGCCTTCCGCACCTGGTGGCTGATCGTCGCCGGCGTCGCGCTCGTGCTCGTCGCCTCAGGAGGCACGACCCTGTCGCTGCGCCGGGCGAGCGTCCGGTAGGCGGCCGGGGCGCGCCTCCTGCGCCGCTACTGCGCCTCGATGGTCAGGGCGTCGTCGGTGCCGATGGTGATGAGGTACGACACCGTGTACGGGACGTCGTCGTCGACGGTGTACAGGGTGCCGTCGAAGAGCCGCTGCGCGGGCACCTCGAGGTGCGCCGTGCCGGGGACGGCCGGCACCTGCCACTGGCCCGGCGTGGGTGCGGGCACGATCTCGACGACGGGGTGGGCGGGCATCGTCCACACCGGCTCGTCGAGCAGGCGGTCGTCGACCTGACGGCCGAAGGGGCAGCCCGCGGGCAGCAGGACGCGCTGCGGCAGGCACTCCTCGTCGAGGAACCGGTCGAGGTCGTCCTGGACGGTCTCGACGAAGGACTCCTTCGCCTCCGTCGCCACCGACGCCGCGACCGTCCCGCCGGCGGAGGGCACGACCACGCGCTCGCTCTCGGCGGTGAGCCAGGTGCTCTCGTGGTCGATCTCGAAGGTGGCCGGGGCCAGCACGACGTACCGGGTGGCGACGTCGGCCTGGGCCGCGGTGACCGTGCGGCCGTCGACGCGGAACCGCGGGTCGTGCTGCGGCGTGACGTCGAGCGAGGCCACCGGGGCCTGCGCGAACCGCCAGGCGCGGAACAGCCCGAAGCGGTTCGCCGTCTGCTGCACCACGAACTGCGACTGCGCGGGCTCGCCGTCCACCGTGTAGCCGAGCGTGACGGCGTGCGTGCCGTCGTCGAGGGGGACGTCGTCGATCGCGCGGACGTCGTCGAGGCCCCCGCGCGACGGCACGGTGAGCAGGGCGTCGCCGTCGGCGTCGCTCGGCTCGACGCCCGCGTAGGCGAGCGCGCTCTGCACGTCGCCGCGGTCGACCGCGGCGACGTAGCTGCGGGCGAAGCCGGAGGCGCTGTAGAGCGTCGCGTTGAGGGTCACGACGGTCACGACGAAGGCCACGACGACGAGCAGGGCCGCCGCACCCCAGAACAGCACGACGCGGAGCAGGGCCGGACCCCGCCTCCCCTCCCCCACGGACGACGACATGCCCACAGTGTAGGGAGCGCCCCTCCCGCTCGGCCGAGTGCGGCCGGCTCCCCGGTACGATCGGAGACCTGCGGACGCCCACCTGCCGGGGTCCGCGACGGCCGGGCCGGGTGGCCGCCGTCGACGTGACCGAGCGAGGGGTGGTGCTGCCGTGGCCGTCGCGCTCTCGCCCGAACAGGCCGCCGTGTACGAGGCGATCGAGCACACGCGCGAGCACGTCTTCGTCACGGGGCGCGCGGGCACCGGCAAGTCGACGCTGCTGGCCCACCTGGCGTGGAACACCTCGAAGCAGGTCGTCATCTGCGCCCCCACGGGCGTCGCCGCGCTCAACGTCGGCGGCCAGACGATCCACTCGCTGTTCCGCCTGCCGATCGGCCTCATCGCCGACCACGACATCGACCAGAACGCCGAGCTGCGCAAGCTGCTGAACACGATCGACACGCTCGTCATCGACGAGGTCTCGATGGTGAACGCCGACCTCATGGACGCGATCGACCGCTCGCTGCGGCAGGCCCGCCAGCGGCGGCACGAGCCGTTCGGCGGGGTGCAGGTCGTGCTCTTCGGCGACCCGTACCAGCTGCCACCGGTGCCGGGCGACCTCGAGGAGCGGGAGTACTTCCGCGACAACTACCGCTCGATGTGGTTCTTCGACGCCCACGTGTGGGACGACGCGACGCTGCGCATCTACGAGCTGGCGTTCATCCACCGGCAGACCGAGGGCGACTTCAAGGAGATGCTCAACGCCGTGCGCCACGGCCGCGTCACCGCCGAGATCGCGGGCGCCCTCAACGGCGCCGGCGCCCGCCCGGCCCCCACCGACGGCAGCGCGCTCACGCTCGCCACCCGCAACGACACCGTCACCCGCATCAACAAGGTCGAGCTCGAGCGCCTGCCGGGCCGCGTGCTCACCGCGCGCGCCGAGGTGTCGGGCGAGTTCGGCGGCCGCGCCTACCCGGCCGACGACGCCCTCGAGCTCAAGCCGGGCGCGCGCGTGATGTTCCTGCGCAACGACAGCGACCAGCGCTGGGTGAACGGCAGCACCGGGGTCGTCACGAAGGTCCGCGACACGGTCTTCGTCGAGGTCGACGGCGAGGAGCACGAGGTCGTGCCCGCCGTGTGGGAGAAGTTCGCCTACTCGTACTCCGCCTCGACCAAGCAGCTCAAGAAGGACGTCGTGGCCGAGTTCACGCAGTTCCCCTTGCGCCTGGCCTGGGCCGTCACGATCCACAAGTCGCAGGGCAAGACCTACGACAGCGCGATCGTCGACCTCGGCACGCGCGTGTTCAGCGCCGGTCAGACCTACGTGGCGCTCAGCCGCATCACGGCGCTCGAGGGGCTCTACCTCTCGCGCCCGCTGCGCCCCGCCGACATCATCGTCGACCTCGACGTGCGCCGGTTCATGAGCCAGGCGACGCGCGTGCCCGCGATCCGCGCCGCCGAGGACTCGGGCGCCGCCGCCTCCTGACGCGCCCGGCGGCGCCCGGCGGCGCCCGGCGGCGCCCGCACCCCAGGAAACCGCCTGCACCCCGGATCTCGATCTGGGGTGCAGGCGGCTTCCTGGGGTCGCGTGGCGAGGCGTCAGCCCTGGCCCTCGGCCTGCTGCCCGTCGTGCGCGGTGTCATGGACGCTGCCCCGGCCGACCTCCTCGTCTCCCTTCGGGACGTCCTGGTCGCCCGAGAGCCCCATCGGGTCGACGGCGACGTAGTCGCGCTCGCCCGAGAGGACGCCGCCGAGCGGCTCCGTGGTGTCGCCCGGCGTCGCGCCGTGCTGCCCCTCGGCCCGTCGGGCGTGGTCGGCGAGCTCGGGCTCCCGATCGGCGACCGTGGCGAGCGCGGCCTCCTGTGACCGCTGCTCGGCCTCCGACGGACCGTCGTGCGCCTGCGGGTCGTCGACCTGGCCGTCGTCGATCGGGCCGGTCGTGCCCGTCGTGCCGGTCGAGCCGGTCGGGTCCTGCGGGTCGTGGGCGGGCGTGCTGTCGCTCATGGCGCCTCCTGTCGTCGAGGTCCGACGGTACCCGGGGGCACGAACGCCCGCACCGGCCCCACGAAGGTCCGCACGCGGTGCCCTGCACAGCTGATTTCGGGCGTCCGAACACTTCTGATCAGCACTTTTCACGCGCGGCAGTGTGGCAGGATCGTCAGGTCGTCCGGGCAGCGCTGCCCCTCTCACCTCGGAAAGGCGCTGCTCGCACCATGTCGTCCTGGGCCCTCCTGCTCATCGCCGTCGGCGTCTCCGCCGACGCCTTCGCCGTCGCCCTCGGCAAGGGCCTGCACGTCAAGCGTGCCGTCGGGCGCTCCGCCCTGCTCATCGCCCTCGCCTTCGGGGCGGCCCAGGCGATCATGCCGTTGCTCGGTTGGCTGCTCGGCACGGCCTTCGCGGACGTCATCGCCGAGGTCGACCACTGGGTCGCGTTCGGGCTGCTCGTGCTCGTCGGCGGCAAGATGCTCTGGGAGGCGCGCACGCCCCACGAGGACCGCGACGTCGACACCGACCGGCTCTCGCTGCGAGAGCTGTTCGTGCTCTCGGTCGCGACGAGCATCGACGCGCTGGCCGTCGGGGTGACGCTGGCGTTCCTGCCCGTCCCCATCGGCGGCGCCGTGCTGCTCATCGGGGCGACGACGTTCGTCCTCACGCTCGTCGGGGTGCTCGTCGGCCACCGCGTCGGCGTGCGCTTCGGCCGCCCGGCCGAGATCGCGGGCGGGATCGTGCTGATCCTCATCGGCACGAACATCCTGCTCGAGCACCTCGGCGTGCTCGGCTGACGCCGGGCCCGCCGACCCGCACGCAGGAGGCGTGGTCAGGCCGCCGAGGACCGCCCGGCCTTGGCCGCGGCCAGGTCGGCGAACAGCGCCGTGCAGAGCCGGTAGGCGACGAGCACCTCGTCGATGACGCGCTCGCGCTCGTCGTGCGTCCAGTCGACGGCGTCGAGCTGCTCGCGGTAGGTGGCCTTGAAGGCCTTGGGCTCGGCGACCTCGGCGAAGAGGAAGAAGCCGACGCCGTTGGTGTCGAACCCGAAGCGTCGCTGCAGCACCGAGCGGATGATGTGCCCGCCCGACAGGTCGCCGAGGCAACGCGTGTAGTGGTGCGCGATGAAGCCGCCGGTCCAGGTGGCGGCGACGTCGGAGAGGCGCTGCACGTACTCGCGGGTGGAGGGCAGCGGCTCGATCCGGTCGCGCCAGTCGTCGCCGAGCAGGAACGCCAGGTCGGAGCGGATCGCGGGCAGCCGGGTGAGTGCGGGCGACAGGAACCGGGCGGCGACGGGGTCGGCGGCCCGCTGCTCGCCCGCGGCCTCGAGGGCCTCGTAGACGAAGAAGTGCTGGGCGAGCAGCTGGACGTAGTCGTCGCGGGTGCCGCGGCCGATGAGCAGGTCGGTCATGAAGTCGCAGCCGGCGTCGGCCGGGCGTGACGCGGTGCGCTCGTGCAGGACCTCGCAGAAGGGCAGGACGTTCGACACGGGCACCTCCTGGGTCGCGGGCGACGAGCCGGGCGACCTGCAGGTGAGGTGACCCTAACTCCTGGGCCCACCCTACAGACGAGCGGCCCGGCTGCACCAGGGGTGCAGCCGGGCCACGGCGACGTCGGGGCGGGCTCTCAGGAGCGGCGCGCCACCGTACCGCGGGGGCGGTCGGCGCCGACGGCCGTGAGCAGGAGGAGCGCGCCCGCCGCGATCCACAGCAGCGCGCTGGGGATCGTGAAGGCGAGCAGGTTGAGGTCGGTGCCGCGCACGAAGAGGCCGACGACGCCCAGGACGAGCATGGGCGCGCCGACCCAGGCGTTGATGGTGCGGGCCGAGCCGACGCCCGCCGTGCCGGCGATCACGAGGGCCGCGCCCGAGATGATCCAGAGGAAGACGTGCGCCGGGTTGATGCCCAGCCAGAGCAGCTCGCCGCCCTCGGTGTCGAAGAAGGTGCCGAGCGGGAACACGAAGAAGCCGCACACGCCGAGGGCCACGAAGAGGGCTCCGAACAGCACGCCGATGCCGCGGTTGGGGGAACGGGGGGCGGCGACGGCGGGGCTGCTCACGACGGGGCTGCTCATGGTGGGGCCTTCCTGGGCACGGGCACGCGGGGTGCGGGTCTCGGGGTGGCGCACGGGCGCACCCCCTCATTGTCGTCGCCCTGCCCTCCGAGCGCGAGTCGACGGGCGCCGAGGGTCCGTGCGACACTGGCCGGACCTCTGGTCCGCCGATGTCGTCGCGCATCTTGACAACGTTGTCCCCCTGCCGACCGGAGCCGCATCGACGTCGAGGAGGACGCCCAGCGTGCAGCACCCCACCACCGATCCCCGGAGGCGCCCCCGGCGCTCCGACCCCGCCGCCGCACCGGCTCGCAGGACGACCGCGGGCCTCCTGGCTGTGGCGACGCTCCTCGGGGCGGGCGCGCTCACCGCCGTCGCGCCTCCTGCCCCCGCGTCGGCCGCGACCGCCGTCGACGGCGAGCGCGCCTCGCTCGTGAACCCCTTCGTGGGCACCGAGGACGAGGGCAACGCGTTCCCCGGCGCGACCGCCCCGTTCGGCATGGTGCAGCTCAGCCCCGACAACTCGAACTCGTACCAGTCGACGTCGTACAGCGTCGAGGCGGGCGAGGTCTGGGGCTTCAGCCACCAGCACGTCAACAGCGCCGGCTGCCCGGCCGCGGGCGAGGTCCTCGTCACGCCCAGCAGCTCGGCGGTGCCCGTGACGGAGCGCCGGGCGATCCCCCTGCGCGACCAGGCCAGTACCGAGCAGGCGCACGCCGGCTGGTACACGGCCCAGCTCGAGGACGGCACGACCGCCGAGCTCACCGCCAGCACGCGCGTCGGCGAGCACCGCTACACGTTCCCCGCGGGCGGCACCGGCAACGTGTCGTTCAACGTGGGCCAGACGCTGCGCGACGCGGGCGCGAGCTCCGTCACCTGGGTCGACGACCGCACCCTCGAGGGCTGGGTCGACAACGGCGGCTTCTGCGGCGGCACGGACGAGAGGGTGCGCTACCACTTCAGCGCCGAGTTCGACCGTGACGTCGCCAGCCGCGGCACCTGGGGCGCCGACGGCGCGTACGTCGAGGGCTCCGACGCCAGCGCCGCCGAGACCGGCCTCAACGGGGCCGTCGCCACCTTCGACACGACCGTCGACGACGACGTCGAGATCAGCGTCGGCGTCTCGTTCGTCGACGTCGAGGGCGCCCGCGGCAACCGGCTCGCCGAGACGACGACCGGCGACGAGCGGCTCGGCTTCGACGCCGTGCGCGCCGCCACCGAGGCCGAGTGGGACGACGCTCTCGGGCGCATCGACGTGACCACCGGCACGGAGGAGGAGCTGCGCGTCTTCACCACGCAGCTCTACAAGAGCCTGCTCTCGCCCACCGTGGGCAGCGACGTCGACGGCCGTTACCTCGGCCTCGACCTGCAGGAGCACGTCGCCGACGACTGGACCTACCACCAGCGCTTCTCGCTCTGGGACACCTACCGCACGCAGGCCACCCTGCACGCGCTGTTCGAGCACGACCGCGCCGAGGACATCGTCCGGTCCATGCACGCCGCCCGCGTCGAGGGCGGCTGGCTGCCGCGCTGGTCGCTGGGCGCGCTCGAGACGAACATCATGGCCGGCGACCCGGTGTCGCCGTGGCTCGCCGAGAACTTCGCCCTGGGCACCGTGCCCGACGACATCTCGGACGAGCTCTGGGGCCAGCTGGTCGAGAACGCGACCACCGCGCCTCCTGCCGACGTCGCCTCGGTCGGCCGGCAGAGCGCCGAGTTCTACCTCGAGAACGGGCACGTGCCCTGGTACGCGGAGGACGGCGGCGGCCTCGGCGGCGAGTACGAGGAGTACCGCCACGGCGGCAGCGCGACGATGGAGTTCGCCGTCGCCGACGCCGCGATCGGCGCCGCGGCCCAGCGCCTCGGCAAGGACGACGAGTCGCGGGCGTTCCTCGACCGCGGTCGCAACTGGCGCAACCTGTGGAATCCCGACGTCGAGCTCACGGGCGGTCACACCGGCATCGTGAACGCGGTCGGGCCCGACGGCGCCTTCAACTCCGTGGAGGAGCTCGCTCCCGTGCAGCAGTCCGGGTTCCACGAGGGCACCGCCTGGAACTACCAGTGGATGGCCCCGCAGGACGTCCCCGGCCTCGTCGACGCGATGGGCGGCCGCGACGCGTTCCTCGAACGCCTCGACCAGTACGTCGACATCGACGCGCTGCGCGCGCAGCCGGGCGTCTCGCCCGACTCGTGGGCGACCGGCGGCAGCGACTACTACTCGAGCATCGGCTACAACCCCGGCAACGAGCCCATGCTCGGCACGGCGTGGCTGTACGGCTTCGTGGGCGAGCCCACGAGGACGAGCGACGTGCTCGCCGCGAACCTGGCCCGGTTCCCCGACGCACCGGGCGGGGGCGTCGGCAACGACGACCTCGGCACCCTGTCGTCCTGGTACGTGCTCGCCTCGCTCGGCATGATGCCGGTCGAGCCCGGCTCGGGGATCATGGCGGTCAACGCCCCGCGCGTGCAGTCGGCGCGCATCACGCTCGACGGCGGGGCCGTCGTCACGGTCGACGCCCCGGGCGCGTCCGGTGAGGGCCCGCGATACGTCCGCGGCCTCACGGTCGACGGCGAGGCCCGCTCGCAGACCTGGCTCGACGTCTCGGAGCTGCAGGACGGCGCCGCCCTCGCGTTCGACCTCGTCGAATCGCCCGAGGGCCTCACCTGGGGCACGGGCGCGGGCGACGCCGTGCCGAGCGTCTCGTCGTACGAGGCCGCCGACCTGGACCTCGCGCCGGTCGACGAGCCCGTCGAGGCGACCGTGGGCGAGCCGTTCGTGGCCCGCCTCGCCCGGGCCGCGCTGGCGCCGCGGACCTGGCCGTTCCCGGCGACGTCGCGCGTGACGCCCACCCCGGCCGTGCTGTCGGACGAGGCGCGGTCCCTGGCCGCGACCGTCGACTGGGGCGACGGCGTGCCCGTGCCCGCCACGGTCGTGCCCGACGGCGACGACTGGCTGGTCACGGGGTCGACGACCCCGGCGACGCCGGGCGAGCGCACGGCGACGGTCACGGTGTCGAGCGCGGGCGACCTGCCCGACTTCGCCCCGACGCCGTTCGCTGCGGCCACGCTCGCCGTCGCGGTGTCCGTGGCGGACGTCGCCGCGCCTCCTGCCCCCGGCGACCCGGGTGCGGGCGAGCCGGCTCCCGGCGACCCCGCTCCCGCTCCCGGCGCAGGCGCAGGAGGCGCGGACGCCTCCGCCCCGCCCGTCGCCACCGCGGGCGGCCCGCTCGCCTTCACGGGGAGCACGGGCACCGGGCTGCTGGCCGCGCTGGCCCTCCTGGCGGTCGCGCTCGGCGGGCTCGCCCTCGGCCTGCGCCGCCGTCGGGGCCACCTGGGCTGATCCGCGCCTCCGGGCGGGTGCGTCGGAGGCGGGCGTCCACGACGGCCCGCGGACGACGCACCCGCCCGGCGGTGGCCGGGGCGAGGGGGACGCCCCGCGCCCTCGGCCACCGACCCGGGGCTACAGTCGCAGCATGCCGCCCGCCACCCCGCCGAAGCGCCCGGGCATCGCCGACGTGGCCCGGGCCTCCGGCGTCTCGATCGCGACCGTGTCGCGGGTGCTCAACGGCTCGGACCAGGTGAGCGACCGGAGGCGCGCGGCCGTCCGGCGTGCGGTCGCCGAGCTCGGCTATCGGCCCAACGAGGCCGCGCGGGCCCTGGTGAGCGGGCGCAACCGCATCGTGGGCGTGCTCGCGGCCGACACTCGTCGGACGGGCCACCACTCGACGATCCAGGGCGTGCAGGAGGCGGCGGGCGAGCACGGCCTCATCGCCGCCGTCTCGGTGGTCCGCAGCGAGGACCCGGCCGACGTCACGGCCGCCGTCGAGCTGCTGCTCAAGCAACCGCTCGCGGGCATCGTCGGCATCGAGTTCGACGACCAGGTCACCGCCGCCCTGCAACGCCTGCCGTCGACCCTGCACGCCACGTCGGCGCGCCGCATCGGGTCGCGGGTGTCGCACCTGCCGCACGGGCACATCGACGACGAGCTGGCGGCACGCCTCGCCACCGAGCACCTGCTCGACCTCGGCCACGAGACCGTGCACCACCTCAGCGTCGGCCCCCCGCCCGAGGAGGGCCGCGGCCGGACCGCCGGCTGGCGGCGCACCCTCGAGGAGCACGGTCGCCGCGTGCCCGAGCCGATCCCCGTCTCGTGGGACCCGGCCTCGAGCCTCCTGGCCGCCCGTGACGTGCTGCCTGCCGACGCGACCGCCCTGCTCTGCTTCAACGACGAGACGGCGCTCGGGGCGCTGCGCGGCCTCGCGGAGGCCGGGCGCAGGGTGCCCGACGACCTCAGCGTCGTCGGCTTCGACGACGACCCCGTCTCGCGCCTGCTCACCCCGTCGCTGACGAGCGTGCGCATGGACTGGCACGCGCTCGGCCGACTGGCCCTCGAGCAGCTCGTCGCCCGGATCGAGGGCCGCCCGGCTCCCGACGACGTGGCGCTGCCGCCCGTGCTCGTGCCGCGCGAGTCGAGCGCGCCGCCGCCCGGGCGGGGCTGAGGGGGCGGAGCCCGACCGCGGTGCGCGCCCGCCGCCCCGGGCGGGTGCGTCGGGCGCACGCGCCACCGCTCCCCGCCCACGGGCGGGTGCGTCGCAGGCGGGCGGCCACGGCGGCCCGCGGGAGACGGTCCCGCCCGTGCAGCACGCGGCCCGGCCCGTGCAGCAGGAGGCGCGGCCCGGCCCGTGCGGCAGGAGGCCCGGCCCGGCCGTGCGGACAGGGGCCGCGCCCCGGTCGCGCGAACGGCGCCGGCGGGCAGGATGGTCGCATGCGCCTGCACACGACCACGACCGGTGACGGCGAGCGGCACGTCGGGCTCGTCCACGGCCTGGGCGGGGACGGCGGCACCTGGCAGCCGCTCGTCGACCAGCTGCTCGCGACCGGCTCGTGGACGATCACGACCGTCGACCTGCGAGGGCACGGACGGAGCGACCGGGCGTCGTCGTACCGACTGGACGAGTTCGCCGACGACCTCGCCACCGCCCTGCCGACCGGGCTCGACGGCGTCGTCGGGCACTCGCTGGGCGGCGCGGTGCTCGCCCGTGCGGTCGGGCGGCTGCAGCCCCGGCGGGCGGTCTACCTCGACCCGGGCTTCGCGCTCGCGCTGCCGACGACCGGACTGGCGGGCCGGCTCTTCTGGGCCGTGCCGCTCGTCACGCTCGGCGTCAGCGGGGCCGTCCAGGCCCGGCGCAGCGCCGCCGCGAGGGCGGCCTACGGCCCCGAGGTCCGGGCCGCGCTCGACGGCGCGGGGTCGCGGTTCGACCGACGGATGGCGCTCGGCGTGTTCCGCGACGTGGCCTTCCACCCGGTCGAGGTGGGCCCGCCCGGGGTCCCCTCGGCGATCGTGCTCACGGACGACTCCCCCGCCGTGCTGCCCGACGCCGTCGCGGCGCGCTTCGAGCAGGCCGGCTGGGAGCTGCGCCGCCTGACCGGCGTGCACCACGACCTGCACCTCGAGGCCCCGGACCGGACCGCAGCGGTGCTCGCCGACCTGCTCTGACCCGAGCGGTCGGGCCCGCCGCGACGCGGGCCCGCCCCGCGACGCGCGCCCGCCCCGCGACGCGGGCCCGCCCCGCGACGCGGGCCCGCCCCGCGTCCTACGCGGCGCTCACCCGCCAGACCCGCGCCGCCGCGACCCCCTCGGGCGCCTCGAGCCGGAGGCCGCCGGAGGTGCGGGTCGCCGACCAGGCCGCCCCGACCTCCTGCGCGGGGTAGACCTGCTCGAGGTGCACGTCGCCGTCGCCGAGGTGCGGCAGCGCGAGCTCGACGGTGCCCGTCGCGTGCGCCTGCCTCCAGGCGACGACGACGGTGTCGGCCGAGTCGTGCACGTCGAAGGCGACGGTGACCCAGTCGTCGTCCCAGGTGGGCAACCCGGTCGGGAACCGCGGCGTGGAGCGGGCGAGGTCGAGGCGGAGCTCCTTGTGGACCCGCACGGCGTCGGCGACGAGGTCGAGGCCGTGGTCGTCCATGCGGCTCAGCACGCCCGCCTGGTAGAGGCGCCCGGCGAGGCCGGTGCACTCGGTGAAGACGATCTCCTCGTCGGTCGTGCCCGGCTGCGGGTAGGCCCAGTTGCCGGCCTGCTCGGGCAGCACGTGCGCGAGCGCCCCGACCGCGATGGCCGGGTAGAGCAGCGGGTCCTGCTGGTCGGAGGTCGACTGCAGCTGCAGCACGCCGAGCATGGCGGCGTCGCTGCGCATGGCCCCCGAGCCGCAGTTCTCGAGCACGAGGTCGGGGTGGCGGTCGAGCACGCCGTGCAGCCAGGTGAGCAGCGCACGGTTGTGCTCGAGCAGCCCGGCGCCCACCGACGGGGCGTCGAGATCGGTCCCGGCACCGGGCGTGACGTTGAAGTCCAGCTTGAAGAAGCCGACCCCGAGCTCGCCGACCAGGCGGTCCACGGCCTCGTCGAGGTGCGCCCTGGCCGCGGTCGAGCGCAGGTCGAGCAGGTAGCGGTCGTGCTCGACGATGCGCACGCCGCCGCGCTGCAGGAACGCGTCGTCGGGCAGCGTGCGGGCGGCCTCGCTGGTGACGCCGACCACCTCGGGCTCGAGCCAGAGGCCGGCGACCATGCCGCGCGACCGCACGTGGTCGAGCACCGAGCCGAGCCCGGACGGGAACCGCGCGGTCGAGGGCCGCCAGTCGCCCACGCTCGCCCACCAGCCGGCCGTGTCGTCGTACCAGCCGGCGTCGATGCAGAACACCTCGGCGCCCACGCGGGCGGCGGCGTCGATCAGGGGCAGCAGCTTGCCCTCGGTGGGGTCGCCCTCGAGCGTGTTCATGTAGTCGTTGAAGACGATCGGCAGCACGGCGTCCTGCGGGTGCGGCCGCTTGGTGGCGCGGCGCTGCTCGGCGAGCGCGCCGAAGGCGTCGTCGAGGGCGCCGGCGACCGTGAACGACACGGGCACCGTGGTGAAGGAGTCGTCGCCGCGCAGCGTGACGGACCACTGGTGCAGGGTGTCGGTCGGCCCGAGCACCGAGACGTAGGCGCCGTCGCGCGAGCGGTCGCCCCGGGGCGGGCCGAAGGGCTCCTCGCTGAAGAGGCGTTCCTCGAGCGGCACGCCGCCGAGGCCCCAGGCGGGGCTCTCGCCGAGCTCGAAGGTCCAGGCGCCGTTGTGCTCGACCTGCCAGGCGAGGGTGCGCCCGGTGGAGCGGTCCTGCGCGGCGCCGATCGGGTTGACGACCCCCGACGACCACGAGCCGACGCTCGTCACCGAGATCCGGTTGCGGCTGGTCTCGCCGCGGGCGGTGCGGTCGACGCGCACGAGCCCCGGCGAGCGCAACGGCTGCGATCCCCACCGGTTCTCGGCGCACCAGCCGGTCTCGGCGTGCCAGAGGTCGACGTCGTTGGGCGAGTCCGAGACGACGGCGCCGGTCGCGAACGAGGAGACGGCCCAGAGGGGCAGCGGGTCACTGCCGGGCTCGAGCGAGACGGTGGTCCAGGTCCGCACGGCGGCGACGCCGGGGCGCTGCTCGTAGACGCTGACGGCGACGAGGCCGCTGGCGGCGTGCACCTGCTCGACCTCGAGCCGTTCGGTGCCGTCGGCGCCCGTGCTGGTGCGGGTGCCGCGGTGGCGCAGGCCGACGCCGAGGGCGGTCTCGGCGTAGCGGTAGCTGTTGTTGCTGCGCCCCCAGGCGGGCGAGAGCACCTCGACGACGGGTTGCAGCGGACCGGGGCGGCCGGAGGCGCTGGTCGCCTCCTCGGAGGCGCTCGCCCCCGTCGCGTCCCGGGTCGCCCCCGTGCCGCCCTCCTCGATCGCGACGAGTCGCACGGGCGACCCCGCGTCGTGCTCGAGGACGAGCCGGAGGGCGTCGCCGCCCCAGCGGATCGTCGTGGTCTGGTCGGTGTCGAGAACGGTCACGGGCTGCTCCATCGCGGCTGGTGGGGGACGGTCAGGGCCGACCCTAGCCGGGCCTCCGACGAATTGGAAGCGTTTCCATTTCGTTACCCGCCTGTGACCTCACGGGGTTGTGAGCACCCCGCGGTCGGTGGACACTGGCCGCGGCGGCGCCCCTCGACCGAGGGACGCCCCGGCCACCGTCCGCGACGACGCGGACCAGGACGAAGGAGTCTGATGGCAGTCTCGACGGCACCCCCGAGCACGACGCGAGAGCAGGGCGCACCGGGCACCCGGTCCGCGGCGCTCTCCCGCACACGACGACGACCGGACGACACGAAGCTCGCGCTGCTCTTCGTCCTCCCGGCCACGATCGGCCTCGTCGCCTTCTACTTCTGGCCGCTGCTGCGCGGCATCTGGCTGAGCTTCACCTCGTGGGACCTCCTCTCGCCCGCCGAGTTCGTCGGCCTCGACAACTACCGGCAGCTGGTCGCCGACCCGGTGTTCTGGAACGCCGCCCGCGTGACCGTGTACTACGTGGTGCTCAACATCGGCGCGCAGACCGTCATCGCGCTCGGCATCGCCGTGCTCATGCAGCGGCTGACGAGCTCGTCCGTGCTGCGCGGCATCGTCCTCGCGCCGTTCCTCGTCTCGAACGTCGTCGCCGCCCTGGTGTTCCTGTGGATCCTCGACTTCCAGCTCGGCATCGGCAACCAGCTGCTCGAGTGGATCGGCCTCGACCGGATCGGCTTCTTCACCACCGAGACCTGGGTCGTGCCCACCATCGCGGCCGTGAACGTCTGGCGGCACCTGGGCTACACGGCCCTCCTGCTCTTCGCCGGGCTCATGGCGATCCCCGCCAACTACTACGAGGCGGCCCGCGTCGACGGCGCCAGCGAGTGGCGCATGTTCCGCAGCATCACCATGCCCCTGCTGCGCCCCGTGCTCGGCATCGTGCTCATCATCTCGGTGATCGGCTCGTTCCAGGTCTTCGACACCGTCTCGGTGACGACCGGCGGCGGCCCCGTCGACGCCTCGCGGATGCTGCAGGTCTACATCTACGACAAGGCCTTCGCCCAGTTCGACTTCGGCTACGCGTCGGCGCTGAGCGTCGCGATGCTCGTGATCCTCGTCGTCGTCACCTTCTTCCAGTACCGGCTCACGCGCGCCGGCCAGTCCGACCTGAACTAGGAGCCGACCGTGTCCGATGTGCAAGCCAGCGCCACCCTGCCCGTCGCCGCCGACCGCGCCGACGACGACCGCGCCGCCGGCCGGAGCCCCGGCACCGGCCCAGGAGGCACGGGTCACGACCGCCAGGCCCGCCCGCGTCGCCCGATCCGCTGGGGCAAGGTCCTCGCCTGGGCCGTCATGGGCGTCGTCCTGCTGGTGACGATCTTCCCGTTCTACTGGATCCTCCGCACCGCCCTGTCGAGCAACGGCGCCCTCTACGCCAACGCCACCTCGCTGCTGCCGGTCGACCCCACCTGGAACGGCTTCGCCCGCGTCTTCGGCGCACAGAGCGTCGAGGACGCCATCGCCGACGGCGGCTCGGGCGCGAAGCTCGACTTCTGGCGGTACCTCGGCAACTCGGTGATCGTCGCCACGACCGTCACGGTGTTCCAGGTGTTCTTCTCGGCCATGGCCGCCTACGCGTTCTCACGCCTGCGCTGGAAGGGCCGCGACCTCGTCTTCGGCGCGTTCCTGCTCTCGCTCATGGTGCCGGTGATCTTCACGCTGCTGCCCAACTTCCTGCTCGTGAAGCAGCTGGGGCTCATCGACAACCTGTTCGGCATCATGCTGCCGAGCCTGTTCATGACGCCGTTCGCGATCTTCTTCCTGCGGCAGTTCTTCCTCAACGTGCCCAAGGAGGTCGAGGAGGCCGCCCTCGTCGACGGTGCCAGCAAGATCGCGATCTTCTTCAAGCTCGTGATCCCGATGTCGACGGCGCCGATCGCGACCGTCAGCATCCTCACCTACATGACGCAGTGGAACGACTACTTCTGGCCGCTCATGGTCAGCTACACCGACGACTCGCGGGTGCTCACGGTCGCGCTCGGCGCCTTCCGCGCCCAGAGCCCGTCGGGAGGCCCGGACTGGTCCGGCCTCATGGCCGCGACCCTCGTCGCGGCGCTGCCCATGATCGTGCTCTTCTCGGTCTTCGCCAAGAGGATCGTCGCCAACATCGGCTTCAACGGGATCAAGTGAGGACCGCCATGCCCGCCACCCGCACCCCCTCGTCCCGCGACCGGAGCGCCCGTCGTCGCCGGAGCCTCCGGACGCTCGTCGCCGGCGTCGCCACCGCTGCCGGCGTCGTCGCCCTCGGCGGCTGCTCGGCCGCCGGACTGCCCGGCGCCGACGACCGCGTCGCCGTCGACTACTGGCTCTGGGAGTCGCTGCAGCTGCCCGGCTACCAGAAGTGCGCCGACGCGTTCGAGGCGCAGAACCCCGACGTCGAGATCCGGATCACCCAGTACGGCTGGGCCGACTACTGGCAGAAGCTCACCGCCGGCCTCGTCGCCGGGGCCGGGCCGGACGTCTTCACCGACCACCTCACGAAGTACCCGGAGTTCGTCAACCGGGGCGTGATCCTGCCCCTGGACGACTTCGAGGCCACCGCCGACCTCGACCCCGCCGACTACCAGGAGGGGCTCGCCGAGCTCTGGACCGGCCAGGACGGCAAGCAGTACGGCTCGCCGAAGGACTTCGACACCATCGCCCTGTTCTACGACGAGAACGTGCTCGCCGAGGCCGGGTACGCACCCGAGGACCTGCAGGGCCTCACCTGGGACCCGGAGACCGGCGGGACCTTCGAGGACGTGATCGCCCACCTCAGCGTCGACGCCGCCGGCGTGCGCGGCGACGAGCCCGGCTTCGACCCGACGAACGTCGTCACCTACGGGCTCGGCTCGAACGGCGCCGGCGACACCAACGGCCAGACGCAGTGGTCGTGGCTCGCGGGCGGCACCGGGTGGGAGCTCACGAACGCGCCCGTCTGGGGCGACGAGTACCACTACGACGACCCGCGGTTCCAGGCCTCGATCGGCTGGCTGTTCGGGCTCGTCGAGAAGGGGTACTTCCCGTCGTTCGAGCGGGTCGGCACCGCGCCGAACCTCACGCAGCAGCTCGGCTCGGGGCAGGCGGCGCTCGTCGCGGACGGTTCGTGGACCATCTCGAGCTACCTGCGCCTCGAGGGCGTCGACCTCGGCATCACGAGCGTGCCGACCGGCCCGATCGGCCAGGCGGTCTCGATGTACAACGGCCTCGGCGACTCGATCAGCGCGCAGACGAGCGTGCCCGAGGAGTCGGCCCGCTGGGTGGAGTTCCTCGGCGGCAGCGAGTGCCAGACCATCGTCGGCGAGGAGGGCGTGATCTTCCCGGCGCGGCCCGAGGGCACGGAGGCGGCCATCGCGGCGTTCGCCGAGAAGGGCGTCGACGTGGAGCCGTTCACCGACCTCGTCGACGACGGCGGCACGGTCCTCTACCCGGTGACGGACAACGCGGCCGAGATCCTCTCGATCATGAAGCCCGTCATGGACGCCGTCTACATCGGCAGCCGCCCGGTCGACTCGCTGACGCAGGCGAACGAGCAGGTCAACTCGCTGTTCGAGTGAGGCGCACCGGGGGCGCGCGGCCCCTGCCCCTGCCCCTGCTCCTATGCTCTCCCTGAGGGGGAGTCATGTCTGAGGAGCAGGGGCGGGGTCCGGAGGACCCCTGGGGGCAGGAGCCACGACCGTCGGACGACGACGACCGTCACGACGACGACGGCACGGCCGGGAGCACCCGCGGCCGGGGCCGCACGATCGCGCTCGCCGCGGGCGGCCTGGCGGTCGCGGCCGCGCTCGTCGTCGGCGGGTCCTTCCTCGTGGAGGACTGGATCGCCCCGGTGACCGCCGCGGACCGGCCGACCCCGACCTCCGGCCCCTCCCCCACGCGCAGCGCGACCCGCACGCCGAGGCCCGCCCCGACCCCGACGCCGACCCCCACGGGCGAGCCGACCCCGTCGGCGGCCACGCCCGAGTCCGACGCCGAGGACGCACCGCCCCCGAGCATCACGCCCGTCGCCGCGGGCACGGTCGTCGCCGAGGGCGACGTCACCTCGCCCAAGGGCAGCATCCGGTACCACTACCGGATCGTGGCGGTCGGCGACGACTCGTACGAGACCGAGTACACGGGGTTCACCTCGACCCTGCCCGTGCCGGTCTCGGTGACCCTCATGGAGATCGCGCCCTCGGTCGGCGACGGCCTCACCGCCGTCGGCCCGGGCGACCTGCAGCTCGGTGGTCCGACCACGACGCCCGAGGCGCTCACCACCGGCCTGCCGGGCACGACGGCACCGTCGTACCTGGGCACGCTCGTGACCTACTCGTCGACGGAGTCGACCGACGTGCCCGTCGAGATCGGGCCGCGCAAGGTGCTCGCCGTCGACCCCGTCACCTGGTCGGTGCCGACGAGGGAGACGAACGTCGCACCCGTCGAGTCCGGCCCGCGGGCGGGTGCCACGGGCGCCGTCGGCGAGGCGGCCGCGGACGGCACGCCCCGGAGCTACCTCGTCGCGGCGGACGACACCGTCGCCGGGGTCTCCGCGCGCTTCGGCATCACGACCGCCGCCCTCATCTGGCTCAACGCGGGCCTCGAGGTCGTCGGCGACGACCAGCGACTGTTCATCGGCACCGTGCTCAACCTCGACCCCGAGACCCGCTGAGGCCCGCGTCAGCCGCCGGGCGGGCGCGCGGCGCGGCGCCGCGGCGGGTCGGCACGCTCGACCGTCCAGTCGACGGGGGCGCCGCTCGTGCCCGGCAGGCGCGTGCCCGGGTCGCGGGCGGGCTCGTCGACGACGTGCAGGCCCCGCCCCGAGCTGGCCTCCTCGTAGAGCAGCGCGAGCCAGGTCGGGTTGATGTCGGGGGCCCGGCTGCCAGCGAACTTGAAGCGCAGGCCGATGTCGGGCGACATCCAGACCGTGGCGCGGCCGTCGCCCGTCTCGGGCGGCTCGTGCCAGGAGAAGAGGAACGACTCCCCGCGGCGGAACTTGTTGACGATGACGATCTGGAGGTGGGCGAGGAGGCGGTCCTCGACCTTGAACTCGAGGACCTCCCCGTCGTAGACGATGTACCCCATGGTGGTGCTCCTGACGGCCCGGGTGGACCTCGCCGTCAGCGGGGTCCGGGCTGAGATGGTGTGCGGGGACACCTCGCACGGTGCCGGTGCCTCGTCGGCGCGACCGCGTCTGGCGGCTCGGGTACCGTGCCGGGCGACACGTGCGCTGGGCCCTCCTCGGGGCCGACGGTACCCGGGCGGCACGGAGGGCGCGGAGAAGGGGTACGGCCCGCGTGCGTCGAGCGGCGCGCCCGTGCGGAGCGGGAAGGGGCGGTGGGGCACGCACCCGAAGCGGCCCCACCGCCGGCCTCGCGACCCTGAACCGCCCGCGAAGCACGACGAGCATCCCTCGTGGACGGCCGGCCCGCCCAGATCTCGACACAAGCGCCACCGGCTGCTACGCCGCGCCGACGGCTGCGCCGGCGTCAGCCGCGCGGCACCTCGAGCCGTCGCGGACCGTCGAGCTCGAACGACACCACCGCGGGCGAGCCCTCGCCGTCGCCCGGCTCGAGCGCGTAGCCGCCCGCCGCGGAGGGGTGCCCGGTGGGCTCGCCGGGCGACGACAGCGCGCCTCCTGGGGTCGAGCCGACCCGCACCCGCCAGCCGTCGCGCACGCCGACCGCGACGCGCAGCCCCGTGACCGAGGTCGACTCGCGCACGACGACGCTCCGGCCGTCGACCTCGCCGACGGTGGTCCAGCGGTCGACGCCGGCCACGGAGGCCACGAGCAGGCCCGCGCCGAGGGCGGCCGCCCAGGTGGTCGCGACGACGACCGCGACGCCGAGGCCGAGCACGGCACGGGCCGGCTCGCGCCACCGGCAGGAGGCGCGACGCGCGCCCGCCACGACGAGCACCGTGGCCGCCACCAGGGCCACGAGCACGGCGAGCGCCGCGAGCACGCCCGGTCCCGCGCGACCGACGACGACGGGGTCGCCGGGCAGGGCGAGCAGCACGGCCACCGCGAGCGCGACGAGCAGGAGGACGACGAGCAGGAGGGTCCGCACGGGGTGCGCGGGCGACAGGGGCCGGGCGGGGATCGCGGCAGCGGCAGGGCGTGGCGCCGCGGCGGGGCGGGCCGGTGCACCGGGGCGGGCCTCCGGCCGGGACGTGCTGATCGCGGTCATGGGGCGACGCTACGGAGCGGGGCGCCGTCACCGCGTCGCCCCCGGGTCGTCCCCGGATGGGTCGTGCGCACGATGCCGGGTCCTCCCCCGGACGCAGCGCGAGCGACCCCTCCTCCCCCGTCGCGCCTCCTGCCGGCCACCCCCGGACGAGGGGCAGCCGGTGCGGTCGGCGCGCCGACCAGGCACCATGGACGGATGTCCACCCCGACCTCGTCCCCGTCAACGGTGCCCGCAGGCGCCTCACCGCCCGGTTCCGAGCCCGTCACGACGAGCTCCGGCGTCCACCGATGGGTCTTCTGGCCGGCCGCCGTCGTCGTCCTCGGCTTCGTCGCCTACACGCTCGTCGCCCCCAGCTCGGCGGAGGCCCTCTTCCTCGGCCTGCAGAGCGGCATCGTCCGCAACTTCAGCTGGTACTACGTCCTCGTGGCCGCGTTCTTCGTCGGCTTCTCGATCTTCGTCGGCTTCGGCAGCTTCGGCCGCATCAAGCTCGGCAAGGACGCCGACGAGCCCGAGTTCTCGACCGGTTCGTGGTTCGCCCTCCTCTTCGCCGCGGGCATGGGCATCGGCCTCGTCTTCTACGGCGTCTCCGAGCCGCTCAGCCACTTCGCCTCGCCGCGCCCCGGCGTCACGGGCACCGAGGCGCAGCTCGCACAGCAGGCGCTCACGCAGACGTTCCTGCACTGGGGCCTGCACGCCTGGGCGATCTACGTCGTGCTCGGCCTCGCGCTGGCCTACGCGATCCACCGTCGTGGTCGACCGGTGTCGATCCGTTGGGCCCTCGAGCCCCTGCTCGGCAACCGCGTGCGCGGCGGCTGGGGCAACCTCATCGACGTCATCGCGCTCGTGGGCACGCTGTTCGGCGTCGCGACCTCGCTCGGCCTCGGCGTGATCCAGATCGGTGCCGGCCTCGAGGCCGCGGGCATCGCCGACAGCTCCACCGTGGGCCAGATCGCCATCATCGGCGTCATCACGGCCGTCACCATCGTGTCGCTCGTGACGGGCGTGACCAAGGGCATGAAGATCCTCTCGAACTTCAACCTGATCCTGGCCGCGGCACTGCTGCTGTTCGTGCTCATCGTGGGTCCGACGCAGTTCCTGCTGCGCGACTTCGTGCAGTCGATCGGCGCCTACCTGCAGAACGTGGTCGGCCTCTCGTTCAACGTCACCGCCCAGCAGGGCGCGGCGGGCGAGGAGTGGCAGGGCGCCTGGACCACCTTCTACTGGGGCTGGTGGATGAGCTGGGCCCCCTTCGTCGGCATCTTCATCGCGCGCATCTCGAAGGGCCGTACGGTCCGGCAGTTCGTCGCGGGCGTGCTGCTCGTGCCGACCACCCTCACGTTCCTCTGGTTCGCGGTGCTCGGCGGTGCGGCGATCCACCAGCAGACGGACGGCTCGGGCGGCCTCATCGGCGCCGACGGCTCGGTCGACATCGAGGGCTCGCTGTTCGCCCTGCTCGGCGGCCTGCCCGCCGGCGCGGTGCTCACCGTCGGGGCGATCCTGCTCATCGGCGTGTTCTTCGTCACCTCGTCCGACTCCGGCTCGCTCGTGATGGCGATGATCGCCTCCGGCGGCGACATCGAGCCGAAGAACTGGATGCGCGTGTTCTTCGCCCTCGTCGCGGCGCTCCTCGCCGTGGCCCTGCTGCTCACCGGCGGGCTCGACGCGCTCAAGACGGCGGCCATCACGACGGCCCTGCCGTTCAGCATCGTGCTGCTGCTGACCTGCTGGTCGACGATCATCGCGTTCAACCGCGAGCGCCGCGCCTACGACAAGGCCGAGCGCGACGTGCTGCTCGAGCACGTGGGCCAGTACTACGGCCTCGAGGTCGAGGCGCCCAGCGAGCGCGGCGGGCTCCTCGGCGCGCTGCCGCGGCCGTTCGCGGCGGTCAGGAGGCGCGTCCTCGGCTCCCGGGGCACGCAGGTCGCGGCGCCCTCGACCCCGCCCGCCACGGGCCCGGTCCTGCTCACGTCGCCCGAGGCCGTCTCCACGGACCCGGCCATCGACGACCGGCTCGACGACCTCGACATGACCGTCACGGGCACGACCGGCACGGGCACGGCCGGCACCGACGCGACGGCGACCGACGGGACGGACGGCACCCGGACCTCCTGACCCCTCGTGCGCGCCCTCGCGGCGCACCCCGGAGAGGCACCCCGTCCCGGCGGGGTGCCTCTCGCACGTCCCCGGCCCGTGCACGGGCACGGGCGCGGGACCACCCGGCGCCGTCGTGTCAAGCCCGTGCACGACGTGCAGGACGGGCCTACCGTCGCGTGCCGCAGCGGTGCCGCCGGTGCGCCACCGAAGGGCAGGACCGCATGGACCGCGACACGACCACCCCCGCACCGGGCGGGGCGAGCCCCATGGGGACCACCGCGCCCGGCGGGACCAAGCTCAAGCGGGCCATCACCGGGCCGCTGCTGTTCCTGTTCATCCTCGGCGACGTGCTCGGCGCCGGCATCTACGCCCTCATGGGCACGCTCTCGGCCGAGGTGGGCGGGGCGCTGTGGGCGCCCCTCCTGCTGGCCCTGCTGCTCGCGCTGCTCACGGCGGGCTCCTACGCCGAGCTCGTCACGAAGTACCCGAGGGCCGGAGGCGCCGCCGTCTTCGCCGAGCGCGCGTTCCGCACCCCGGTCGTGTCGTTCCTCGTCGGCTTCTCCATGCTCGCCGCCGGCGTCGTCAGCGCCGCCGGCCTCGCGCTCGCCTTCGGCGGCGACTACCTCGGCGTGTTCCTCGACGTGCCCCAGGTGCTCGCCGCGATCGTGTTCCTCGCCCTCGTCGCGCTGCTCAACGCCCGCGGCATCACCGAGTCGCTGCGCAGCAACGTCGTCATGACCGTCATCGAGGTCAGCGGCCTCGTGATCGTCGTCGTCGTCGTGGCCGTCCTGCTCGGCGGCGGGGGCGGCGACGTCTCGCGCGTCGGCGAGTTCCGGGAGGGCACGTCGCCCGCCCTCGCCACCCTCGGTGCCGCGATCATCGCCTACTACTCGTTCGTCGGCTTCGAGACCAGCGCCAACGTCGCCGAGGAGATCGACCAGCCCAGCAAGGTCTACCCCAAGGCCCTCTTCGGCTCGCTGGCCGCCGCCGGCGTCGTCTACGTGCTCGTCGCGCTCGCCAGCTCGATCGCCCTGCCCGCGGCCGAGCTGTCCGAGAGCAGCGGCCCCCTGCTCGACGTCGTCGCCGCGTCCGGCGTCGGGGTCCCCGGCTGGCTGTTCAGCCTCATCGCCCTCGTCGCCGTCGCGAACGGCGCCCTGCTCACGATGATCATGGCCAGCCGCGTGACGTACGGCATGGCCGAGCAGGGCCTCCTGCCGGCCGTCCTCGGCAGGGTGCTGCCGAACCGCCGCACGCCGTGGGTCGCGATCGCCGTCACGACGCTCGTCGCCATGGTGCTCACGCTGGTCGGCGACCTCGCCACGCTCGCCTCGACCGTCGTGCTCCTGCTGCTCTTCGTGTTCATCAGCACCAACGTCGCCGTGCTCGTGCTGCGCCGCGACCGGGTCGAGCACGACCACTTCAGGGTCTGGACCGCCGTGCCGGTGCTGGGCGTCGCCTCCTGCGTGCTGCTGCTCACCCAGCAGGAGGCGCAGGTGTGGCTGTTCGGCGCGGTGCTGCTCGCCGTGGGCGCACTGCTGTTCCTCGCGACGCGCCTCGGCCGTCGGGGCCGTGCCGGGCACGAGGACGACGCCGCCGTGCCGGAGGACGCCGCGCGCTAGCGTGGTCCCCATGACCGGGGAGACCTCACTGCAGACGCTCGTCGACGGAGCCGCGGTGCTCGGCACCGAGCAGCAGGCGCACGTCGCCCGCCTGCTCGGCCAGCGCTCGTGGCAGTTCGACGCCCTGCGCTCGACGCTGACCTTCTCGGCCCAGGGCCTCGAGCCGATCGTCGCGCGCGCCCACTTCGTCGGCTCGGCCGCGCCCGGCCCGGCGACGTGGCTGTGGGCCTGGCAGAACCTCAACGGCTACCCGGAGGCCACGATCGAGCTGGCCGGGCGGGTCCGCCAGGTGGGCGAGCAGTACGGCGTCGACGAGCTCACCCGCGCCGAGATCCCGCTCGACCCCACGCTGCCCGAACGGCTCGTGCTCGCCGCCGCGTACCTCACCGGCGTCTACCCGTACTGGTCCGGACCCGTCGCGGGCGGCACCCGCGCGCTGCTGCTCATGGAGCACCCGCGCTTCGTCCTGCCCGCGCCCACGCGCGCCAGCGCGCTCGGGGCCGTCGGCGACGCGCTGGCCTCCGGCCTCGTCGTCGACCACCGGCACGCCGTCGCCTCGTACGCCCGGGTGCGCGGCGTCACCACGCACGAGGTCACCCCCGACGTGCTGCAGCTCGCGCTCGCGGACGGCCCCGGCTGGGTGCGCTTCGACCACCTCGGCCGCGTCGTCGGCCTCGACGGCTGAACCGGGCCGGCCGGGCCGGGCCGGGCCGGGCCGGGCCGGGCCGGTCGGCGCGGCCGGGGGCCGGCCGCCTACCGGACCGCCTGCCAGGCTGCCCCTGCCCCTGCCCCTGCCCCTGCCCGGAGGGTGTCCACGACACGCGGGTGGCGCCTCCTGCCGCCCGCCGTTCGTGGACACCGCCGACCGGACGGTGTCCACGAACGGCCGATCCGGCCTCCGTGCACCCACCGTTCGTGGACGTCGTCCGGGACACGCCGGGGCGCTTGCCACCCAGCTCCGGACCGACCTAGACTCGCCTCCACTCGAACACGTGTTCGAACAGGAGGCGACAGGTGATGACCACGACGACGCACGACCCGGTGGCTCTCTGGTTCGACGGCGACCGGCCGGCACGGCTCGTGCACGAGGGCCTGCGCTGGCGCGTGAGCGACATGCCCACACGGCTCGTCGGCGAGTCGGACTGGTCGCACGAGCTGCTCACGCACCCGCCGCGCACGTTCGTGGGCTGGCGGTTCCAGGCGACGTCGAGCGCGGGCACGACCCACATGTTCGAGGTCGTCCGCGACGTCGACGGCCACTGGCGGCTCAGCCGCGTCTACGACTGAGCCGCGTCCGGTCCGGTCGCGCACAGGAGGCTCCGGCACCGACCGTCGGCGGCATGGCACGCCGGAGGGCTCAGGGCACCACGCCCCGCGCGCCAGCGGCCCCGCGAGCCAGCGGCCCCGCGGCCCCGCGCGCCGGTGGTCTCGCACGCCGGCGAGCTCAGGGCAGCCCGAGCATCCGGAGCCCGGCGGCGGCGAGCGCCCCGACCAGCACCACCACGAGGAACGGCGCCCGCAGCCACAGCGCGACCGCGGCGGCCGCGAGCGCGCCCAGGCGCGCGTCGAGCACGAGCTGCTGCCCGGTCGACACGGCGTTCGCGACGGTGAGCGAGGCGAGCAGCCCGATGGTGAGGGTCCCTGCGATCCGGGCCACGCGGGGATCGTCGAGCCACGTCGCGGGCACGAGGTGGCCGAGCAGTTTGGTGGCGTAGCCGACCACGCAGGCGACCGCGACCCAGGCCCAGAGGCTCATCGCGCCTCCTGCCCGTCGTCGCCCTCGGTGCGCCCCGGGGAGTCCGGTCGGAGCTCGTCGACGGCGCCGCTCCGGCGTCCGCCCGGGGCGTCGTCGGGCGCGACGTCCGGCTCGAGGCCGGCCGCGCCTCCTGCGGGCACGACGCCCGCCCGGCGGGCCGCGAGGAGCCCCGCCCCGACGGCGACGACCGCCGCCACGATGACCGGCAGCCCAGGAGGCACGACCGGCACCACGAGGACCGTCGCGAGCGCGCACGCCACCGCCACCGCCCCCGCCTCCCGCGTGCGCAGGCGAGGCCAGAGCAGCCCGAGGAACGCCGCCACGGCCGCCCCGTCGAGCCCCCAGCGCCGCGGGTCCCCGAGGGCGTCGCCGGCGAGGGCACCGACGAGGGTGAAGAGGTTCCAGAGCACGAAGACGCCGATCCCGGCGACCCAGAAGCCGCGGCCCTGCTCGACGGGGTCGACCTGACCGGTGCTCGTGGCGAGGGACTCGTCGATGGTGACGTGGGCGGCCACGAGCCGACGCCAGCCGCGCGGCCGGAGCAGCGCCGCGATCTGCATGCCGTAGACGGCGTTGCGCACGCCGAGCAGGGCGGCGGCGCTGGCGGCGGCCGCCCCGGCGCCCCCGCCCGCGACGACCCCCACGAAGGCGAACTGCGAACCGCCCGAGAAGAGCACGAGGCTCAGCGCACAGGCTTGCCACGGATCGAGGCCGGAGGCGACGGCCAGCGCCCCGAACGAGACGCCGTAGAGACCGGTGGCGACGGCCACCGACGCACCGACGCGGGCGCCGGGCGAACGGAGGAGATCGACGAGCACGACGACCAGGGTAGGGGGAGGATCGAGCCGGGTGCACGACCGGCGGTGGGGTAGGGAACCCACCGCCCAGAGGGCCGTGCACCCGCTCGGACCTGATGCTTCGGGTGCACCAGGTGGCTCGATGGTACAGCTACATACCCGCGAGTATTGACACCCCCGAACGGGGGGCACGGGGCGTGGCTCGCCAGGCGGATAGGGTGACCGGGTGCCACCCCTCCCCGACGCCCCCACCCGGCGTCCGACGCGCGCCGAGGTGTGCGAGCGCCTCCTGCAGGCGGCCGCCCTGCTCTTCGCCGAGCGCGGCGTCCCCGGGACGACCATCGACGACGTCGCTGCCGGCGCCGGGTTCACCAAGGGTGCCGTCTACTCGAACTACGCGTCGAAGACCGACCTCGTCATCGCGGTGCTCGAACGCGAGACCCAGGCGCAGATCGACGCCCTCCGCGCCATGACGCCCGACGGCAGCACGCCCGTGTCGATCCAGGGCACCCTCGACGAGCTGCCCCAGGCCGTGCGCCGCGCCTACGCACCCTACGGCGACGGCACCGCCGACGACTTCGCGCTGATGGCCGAGCTGCGCTCCCGCGCCGTCGCCGACGACCGCGTCATGGCGGTCTTCGCCCGCCAGCGGCGCGCCGTGCTCGACACGCTGCGCGAGCTCGTCGACCTCGTCTTCGACGGGCGCACGCGCGACGTCACCGGGCTCTCCGCGGACTCCCTCGCCCGCGTGCTCATCAGCATCTCGGTCGGCTCCGCCTTCGACGCCCCCGCGACGGGCGACGTGTCCCCGGCCGACCTCATGGGCGACCTCGTCGCCGCCCTCACGCGCCCGGAGCGGTCCGCGGCCTGAGGGGCGGGCTGGCCGGGTCCGGCCGGCCGGGCGGGCGGCCGGGCGGGCGGCCTGGGCCGGGTCCGGCCGGCCGGAGGGGCGGGCGGCCTGGGCCGGGTCCGGCCGGGCCCGACCGGGCACGACCGGGCCCGCCCGGCGGGACAGCGGGCCCGCAGGGCGGCCACCTCCGCCGAACGCGACCACCCCGCGACGACACGCCGCCCGGGACAGCCGACCCGCACCTCCTGCCCGCCCAGCTGTCGCCTTTTCCGACCCGGACCCGCGCGAACTGCGGCGGCAGGCGCAGGAGGCGGGCGATGAGCAGGAGGCACCGGCACGCGAACCGAGCCGGGCCCGCCCGGCGGGACAGCGGGCCCGCAGGGCGGCCACCCCCGCCGAACGCGACCACCCCGCGACGACACGCCGCCCGGGACAGCCGACCCGCACCTCCTGCCCGCCCAGCTGTCGCCTTTTCCAACCTGTGAGCCGGGCCGACCCGGGCCGGGCCCGCCCGGCGGGACAGCGGGCCCGCAGGGCGGCCACCTCCGCCGAACGCGACCGTCTCACGACGACACGCCGCCCGGGAGCGCCGACCCGCACCTCCTGCCCGCCCAGCTGTCGCCTTTTCCGACCCGGACCCGCGCGAACTGCGGCGCTAAGCGCAGGAGGCGGGCGATGAGCAGGAGGCACCGGCACGCGGACCGAGCCGGGCCCGCCCGGCGGGACAGCAGGCCCACAGGGCGGCCACCCCCGCCGAACGCGACCATCTCACGACGACACGCCGCCCAGGAGCGCCGACCCGCACCTCCTGCCCGCCCAGCTGTCGCCTTTTCCGACCTGCGAGCCGGGCCGGCCGACCTGTGAGCCGGGCCGACCCGGCGGGCCGACCCGACCCCGTCCGGGCGCTACGCCTGGAGCCAGGCGGCGGTCCCGGCCGGCAGGGCGCCGGCCTCGTCGAGCGGGCCGCTCGCGACGAGCAGCTCGCCCTCGGGCAGTGGCACGGGACCGGTGCCGAGGTTGAGCACCACGCGCCAGCCGCCGGGGCGCTCGAACGCGAGCACGTCGTCCGCGCCCGGCCCGGTCCCGGCGTCGAGCCAGGTGAGGCGTTCCTCGGCCTGCAGCCGTCGGCGCAGCGCGAGCGCCTGGCGGTAGAGCGAGAGGGTCGACCCGGCGTCGCCCTCCTGCGCCTCGACGGACGAGTCGCCGAACCAGCCCGGCTGAGGCAGGTGCGGGGCGGCCGCGCCGAAGCCGAACGAGGCGCCCTCGCGGGTCCACGGGATCGGTACGCGGCAGCCGTCGCGGCCCATGTCGACGCCGGGGTTGCGGAAGAACGAGGGGTCCTGGCGCTGGTCGGCGGGGATGTCCGCGACCTCCTGCAGGCCGAGCTCCTCGCCCTGGTAGAGGTAGGCGGAGCCGGGCAGCCCGAGCAGGAAGAGCGAGGCCGCCCTGGCCAGGCGCAGGCCGCGCTCCACGTCGACGACGGGCGTCGTGCCGCCGGAGAGCAGCCACGCGGTGCCGGCCTTGACGGGGTCGTCGCCGCGGGGCGGCAGGCCGTAGCGGGTGGCGTGCCGCACGACGTCGTGGTTGGAGAACACCCAGGTGGTCGACGAGCCCGACTCGGCGGCGGCCGCGAGGTTGTACGTGATGATGTCGCGGAAGGACGCGGCGTCGGGGTCGGCCTCGAGCAGGTCGAAGTTGAAGGCCTGGCCCAGGCCGGAGGCGCTGGCGTAGCGGGCGCGCCGGTCCGGGTCGACCCATGCCTCGGCCACGGCCGTGCGCGGCGGCGAGTACGAGTCGAAGACCTCGCGCCACTCGGCGTAGATCTCGTGCACCTCGTCGCGGTCCCAGAGCGGGTGACGGCCGTCGGCCTTCGTCCGGGCGTCGAGCTCGGCCTGCGAGGGCAGCTCGGCCGGGTCGAGCGGCAGGTCCTTCGCGAGGCCGTGCGCGACGTCGACGCGGAACCCGTCGACGCCCCGGTCGCTCCAGAAGCGCAGCGTCGTGAGGAAGTCCTCGCGGACCTCACGGTTCGACCAGTCCAGGTCGGGCTGCTCGGTCGCGAAGAAGTGCATGTACCACTGGCCGTCGCCGACCGGCTCCCACGCGGGCCCGCCGAAGGTCGAGGTCCAGTCGGCGGGCGGCAGCTCGCCGTGCTCGCCCTTGCCGTCGCGGAACAGGTAGCGGGCACGCGCGGCCGAGCCCTTCGGCGAGGCCAGCGCCTCACGGAACCACACGTGCCGGTCCGACGAGTGGTTCGGCACGATGTCGACGATGAGCCGGATCCCGGCGCCGTGGAGCGCCGCGACCATGTCGTCGAAGTCGGCGAGCGTGCCCAGGCGCGGGTCGACGTCGCGGTAGTCGTCGACGTCGTAGCCGCCGTCGGCGAGCGCCGACGGGTAGAACGGGCTCAGCCAGACGGCGTCGACGCCGAGCTCGCGCAGGTAGGGGACCTTGGCGGTGATGCCGGGCAGGTCGCCGATGCCGTCGCCGTCCGAGTCGGCGAAGCTGCGCGGGTAGATCTGGTAGACCGCGGCCTGTCGCCACCAGGTGGGGTCGTCCGTGAGGGTGACGGCGTCGGGGGCGTGGAGCACGTTCGTCATGCGGGGGCGGTGCCTTTCTTCGTGGGGGTGGAGGGGGTCGTGCGGTGTGCGACCGGCAGGAGGCGCGCCTCCTGCCGGTCGCGTCGGCTCACTTGATGGCGCCCTGCGTCACGCCCGCCATGACCCAGCGCTGCGTGAAGAGGTAGACGACGATCGCGGGCGCCATCGCCATGAGGTACGACGAGAAGGCGACGTTGTAGTCGTTGGAGAACTGCGTCTGGAAGATCTGCTGCAGCACCGGCAGCGTCTGCAGCGACGGGTCGGCGGTGATCAGCGAGGGCATCGCGAAGTCGTTCCAGGAGGCGAGGAACGCGAAGATGCCGACCGTCGCGCTCATGGGGGCGAGCAGCGGGAAGACGAGCTTCCAGAACACCTGGCCGGTGCTGGCGCCGTCGAGGCGGGCGCTCTCCTCGAGCTCCTCGGGGAGCGAGCGGAGGAACGCCGTGAACAGAAGCATCGAGAACGACAGCTGGAACATGACGTGCAGCAGGGCGACGCCCGCGGGGTTGTCGAGGCCGACGAGCCCCGTGAGCTTGATCTGCGAGAGCGCGACCACGGGGAACGGCAGGAACATCGCCGCCAGCAGGTAGAAGAACGACCACCGGAAGAGGCGCCGGTCCCAGTTGCGCACGATCGCGTACGACGCGAGCGAGGCCAGGGTCACGGTGCCGACGACCGTCGCCGCGGTGACGAGCACCGACACGGTGAACGCGCGGGGGAAGTCGGTCAGCTGCCACGCGGTGGCGAAGCTCGACAGGTCGAGCGGCGCCGGAAGGCTGAACGCGTTGCCGTCGACCGCCTGCGCGCTCGTCTTCAGCGACATGGTGACGGTGACGTAGAGCGGCACGAGCACGGTGATCGCCGCGATCACGAGCAGCACCGTGGCCACCCAGTTCGTGCGCTCCTGGCCGACCCTGCCGGGCCGGCGGCGGCGCGTGCCGTCGGCGTCCTTCGACGACGACGTGATCGTGCGGGTGACGAGGGCGGGGTTCGCCATCAGAGGGCCGCCTTTCCGCGGGTGAGCCGGAGCTGGACGAGCGAGATCGCGACCGCGATCACGAAGAAGACGGTGGCGTTGGCCATCTGGTAGGCGTAGTCGCCACTGGTGAAGCCCGAGAAGATCGTCATCGCGATGCTGCGCGTCGACGTGCCGGGGCCGCCGTTCGTCAGGCCGACGATGATGTCGTAGCTGTTGAGGAAGTTCTTGAAGCCGATGATCGTGTTGATGACGACGTAGCCGGCCACGAGCGGCAGCGTGATGCTGCGCAGCTGCTTCCAGCCGCCGGCACCGTCGAGCGCGCTCGCCTCGTACACCTCGCCGGGGATCGCCAGCAGCCCCGCGATGTAGATGAGCAGGGCGCTCGGGATCGCCTGCCACGCCGTGACGACGACGATGCCGATCCACGCGGTGCTCGCGTCGGCCAGGATGCTGTCCTGCAGGCCCGGGACGCCGAGCGTCGTGCCCAGGGCGGGCAGCGAGTTCGAGAACAGGAACTGGAAGACGAACGCGATGATGATGCCCGAGACCACCATGGGGATCACGAAGACCGCGCGCAGCGCCGTCTTCGCCCTGATCCGCGAGGTCAGGCCGAGGGCCAGGGCGAACGCGAGCACGTTGACGATGAGCACCGTGACCAGCGCGAAGCCCGTCGTGAAGCCGTACGAGGCGAGGATCGCCGGGTCGCCCACCAGGGCCACGTAGTTCGTCAGGCCCACCATCTCGAAGTCGCCGAAGCCGATCGAGTCCGTGAAGCTGAAGAAGACGCCCATCACCGCCGGCAGGGTGATCGCGAGCGTGAAGATCGCCAGGGTCGGCAGGAGGAACAGGTAGAAGACGGGGTCGACGCGACGTCCGCGCCTCCTGCCCGCAGATCGGGTGCCCGCGGCGGACGCCGGGGCGACCGCCTGCTGGACGCGGGCGACCGGGGTGCCGGTCGCGGTGGTCGGGGCCATGCGGGTCTCCTTCGATCCGGACGGGGAGGCGGTGGCGCTCATGCGCGGAACGCCAGGCGGCGCCAGTCGGCGTCCATGGTGCGGAGGGTGCCCGCCGGGTCGGCGCCCGTGACGATGCCCTGCACGTAGTTCTCGGCGGGGATCGTCAGCGGGATCGCCTTGCTGGCGCCCTGGTAGAAGCGGCCCTCGTCGTAGTAGCGCTGCATGCCGACGATGCGCTCGTCGGTGACGGGCGGCGCGGTCGTCGTCGTGCCGAACGCGAGGAAGTCGCGGTTGTAGGCGTCCTGGATCTCGGGCTGCAGCAGGAACCTCAGGAACTCGCGCGCCGCCTCCTGCTTGCGCGACGACTGCGGGATCCACAGCGCGAGGTCGAGGTTGACGCGCACCTTGCGGTCGGCCGGGTCCTCGGTCATCGGCAGCGGGAACGTGCCGACGCGAGCCCCCGGGGCCGCCTTCTCGATCTCGGCCAGCGCCCACGGCCCCTGCATGAGCATCGCGGCCTGGCCCTGCGCCATCGCGAGGTTGCCGTCGCCGTAGCCGCGCGAGTTGCGGTTCGCGTTGGAGTACTGCGCCAGCTGCAGCATGCGGTCGACGGGCTCGGCGAAGTCGCGCTCGAAGGAGGCACCGGAGCCCCTGCCCACGTCCGTGCCCTGGGCCGACAGCCGCTCGAAGAAGTCGGCGACGTCGAGCATGCCGCCCGAGGTGTAGTCGAAGAGGCCCTGCGCGACGGTCCACGGCTCGCGGAAGGTGCTGTAGATCGGGTCCACGCCGGCCGCACGGAACGTCTCGCACGCGGCGAGGAGCTCGCTCCAGGTCTCGGGCAAGGCGACGCCCGCCTGCTCGAACAGGTCCACGTCGTAGATGACGCTCGCCGCGGTGATCGAATAGGGCAGCACGCTCGTGCGACCCGGGTAGGTCGCGTACTGGTCGACGAGCTGCTGCACCTCGGGCCGGATGCGCGCGGCCTCGGGCAGGTCGCCGAGGTCGCTGAGGGCCCCGCGCTCCATGAAGCGCGCCATCTCGAGGTTGTAGGTGAAGGCCGCGACGTCGGGCGGGTCGCCCCGCACGAAGCCTGCGGCGATGCCGGAGGTCGAGTCGTGCACGACGCGGATGCCCGACTGCGCGTCGTTGAAGCGCGCGACGAGGTCGGCGAAGTAGGGGATCGCCTCGGGCTTGGTCTGGTAGAAGGTGATCTCCGTCACGCGGGACCGGGGGCCCGCGCCGCCGGGAGCGGAGCACCCGGCCAGGGCCAGCGCGGCGCCCAGGCCGCCGAGGCCCGCGAGCATCGTGCGGCGCGAGAGGCCGCCGGAGGGCAGGGGTGGTGTGGGCACGTCGTCGTCTCCCGGGGTGAGGCCCGGCGGCAGTGCCGGGCGACTTGATGTGGAACCTAGATCAAGAACCTAGATCAAATCGAGCCGTGGCACCATGGTCCGAGCCGATCGTGTCGCGATCGGGACGACGAGGGGGTTCCGTGACGATCGACGACGCCCCCGCGCGGCCCGCCGACGGCCGCGCCGTCACCGGGCGCACCGCGGGGGCCACCTCCCCCAGCGTGCTGCGCTCGATGAACGCGGCCGAGGTGCTCCGCGTCGCCTGGCAGCACGACGTCGTCACGGCGAGCGACCTCATCGGCGCGACCGGGCTCAGCCGGTCGACGATCATCGGCGTCTGCGACGAGCTGCTCGACCGCGGCTGGCTGCGGCCCCTCGCCGACGCGCGCTCCACCGACGCCTACCGCAAGGGCAGGCCGGCACGACGCTGGACCCTCGCGCACGACGCGGGCTGCGTCGTCGGCATCGATGCGGGGCAGCACCACGTCACTGTGGACGTGGCCGACCTGCGCGGCGCCCGTCTGGGACGGGCGCAACGGCGGCTCGACCCCGACGCGCTCGGCACGGAGCGCCGCACCGTGGTCGGCCTCGTCGTCGAGGAGGCCCTTGCGGCTGCCGGCGCCACGGCCGACCGGGTGCTCGCGACCGTCGTCGGCGTGCCCGCGCCGGTCGATGCCCGCGGCGCCTCCCCCGCCGAGTCCGCGAGCGACTTCTGGCAGCGGGTCAACCCCGACTACGTCGGAGCCCTGCACGTCGGCTCCTCGACGGTCGTCGTCGAGAACGACGCCAACCTCGCGGCCCTCGCCGAGGGCGCCGCGCCCCACGGCCTCGGCACCGCCAGCTCGGTCACCCTGCTCGCGGGCGAGCGCTTCGGCGCCGGCTTCGTGCTCGACGGGGCGCTCGTGCGCGGTGCGCGCGGCGCCGCCGGCGAGATGCGCCTGCTCGACCTCGTGGAGGGCGTCGGCTCGGCCGACGGGATCGGCGCGGTGCTGCGCGACTGGGCCCGCGACGCCCGCGCCGCCGGGCTCGTGCCCCGCTCCAGCCTCCTGCACGGCACCGCCGTCGACGACCTGGGCGCCCCCGTCGTCCTCGCCGCCGCCGACGCGGGCGACGCCACCGCCCTCGAACTCGTCGAGCGCCTCGCCGAACGGCTCGCCCGCATCGGCACCGTGCTCAGCAGCGTGCTCGACGTCGACCGCATCATCGTCGCCGGGGCCGTGGCCCCGTCGATCGGCCTGCTCGTCGAGCGCACCACGCCGCGGCTCGCCGCCCTCTCGCACCGCGAGCCGCCCGAGGTCCTGGCCTCGCGCCTCGCCGAGCACGTCGTCGTGCTCGGCGCCGTCGCCCACGTGCGGGAGCACGCGCTCGAGCTGACGCTGCCCGCCAGGCCGGACGGGCGGGCGAAATGAATAAGATGAACAGCGTTCTGGGAGGAGCACGATGAGCGGCGACCACGTCACGAGTCCGTTCCGCCCCGGTTACGGCAAGCGCCCCCTCGTCTTCGGCGGCCACGAGCAGGCCATCGAGGAGCTCACCGAGGTGTTCGACACCCTCGATTTCGGGGAGAACCACTCCGTGCTCGTCTCCGGCCTGCGCGGGGCCGGCAAGACCTCCATGCTCTCGCTCCTGCGCAGCGAGGCCGAGGAGCGCGGCTGGCTCGTCATCAGCGACAACGCGAGCTCCGGGCTGATGGAGCGCGTGATGGAGACGACCGTCCCGAAGCTCGTCGACGGGCTCGACACGGAGTCCAAACGGCGGCTCACGAGCCTCGGCGTCTGGCAGTTCACCGCGTCGTGGGAGTACCAGGATCGCCGTCGCGAGGTGCGCCCCCTGCTCCGCGACGACCTGGTGGCGCTGTCGCGGGCCGTCGACGGCCGTGGGATCCTCATCACGATCGACGAGGTCTCCTCGGGCAAGGTCCGGCTCCGAGAGCTCTCCCGCTTCGCGCGGGAGATCGCGCACGCCCTGGAGGACGACGTCGATCTCATGGTCGTCTTCGCCGGGATCAAGGTCGACCTCGACGAGCTGCTGAAGCAAGAGCACACGACGTTCCTCCGCAGGTCGAAGGACCTCGACTTCCGTCGGCTCTCCCCCCGGGAGACGAAGCACGTGCTCGCCGAGACGGCCCGCATCGGAGGGCGGCCCGTCGACCCCGACGCGCTGGACAGGTTGACGGCCATCTCGCAGGGGTACCCCTACCTCGTCCAGCTGGTCGGCGACTACGCGTGGCGCGCCGACCCGACCGGGCGGACGATCACCCTGCGCGACGCCGAAGCCGCCCTGGACCGGGCCGTCTCGGCGGTCCAGAGCCGCGTCATCGACCGCGTCTACCTCGACCTGTCCGAGAGGGACCAGGCGTTCGTCAGGGCCATGGCCCAGGACGACGGTGCCACGAGGATCGGGGACCTCGTCGATCGGCTCGGGGTCTCCGACTCCTACGTCCAGGTCTACAAGAAGCGGCTGATCGACACCGGCTACGTGGTCCAGGCCGGCCACGGGAAGGTCGACTTCTCGCTCCCCTACCTGCGCGAGTACCTCCGCGACCTCGACGGGACGAGCACGGCGGCGCACCGCGACGACCCCTGGAGCGAGTACCCGGCACCGCCCCTCTGAGACCCGGTCGCCCGACGGCCCCACCCCGCACCAACGGTGATCACTACGCCACCGCGCCCCGGCTGTCAAGCCCGAACTGAGGGGACACGGGATCCGACACTGTGGTCGTACGGCGCGCTGGGCGCCGTACCGCACACGGGACCAGGGGAGGGGACCATGAGCACGTACGAGAGGGACTCCGAGGTGCCACCGATGCGCATCACGCCGTACCGGAGGCGCGTCCACCGCATCGAGGTGCGCCTGCCGAAGGTCGCGCCGAGCACGCACGGCGACGCCCGCTACGAGGACTTCTTCGCCGCCTGATCGCGGGCGACACAAGGGAGGGACCATCGTGACCGTCATCGACGACATGCTGCGCAGCCACCCCGGCCGCCCCGGTCACCACGGGGGCGCCGACGAGCGCCTGCTCGCCGCGTGCATCGACGCGGTCGCCGAGTGCGCCACCGCCTGCACGTCGTGCGTCGACGCGTGCCTCGCCGAGCCCGACCCGGCCACGATGCGTGCGACCATCCGGGCCGGCCAGGACTGCGCCGACGTCTGCGCCACCACGGCCCGCGTGCTGTCGCGGCGCACCGACGCCGACCCCGACGTGCTGCGCGCACTCGTCGAGGCGTGCCGGGTCGCCTGCCGGCGCAGCGTCGACGCGTCCCGTGGCCACGCGGACCGCAGCGACCATTGTCGCGTCTGCACCGACACCTGCCGCCGCGCCGAGATGGCCTGCGCGGAGCTGCTGCGACGGCTCTGACCGGCCCGCGGCGGGCGCGGCGCGGCCCGCCGGACCGCGCCGGCCCGCCGGGCCGCGTCGGGCCCGCCCGTCCGTGCCCGAGGGCGCCGGACGCACCGGCCGGCCCGGCCACGTCACTGCGGCCAGGTGTCGGGCTCCGGGTCGTGACGGGCGGCGTACGCCGAGATCTCCGTCTCGCGCTGCAGCATCCAGGCGACGGCCGAGGCCAGCGACTCGGCGGTGTGCAACCACGGTCGGCCCCCGCGGGCGTCGCGGCAGTGGGCGTGGCAGTCGAAGACCCAACGCCCCTCCGACGAGCGTGCCCGGACGTAGCCGATCGGCGACGCGGGCACGCGCCGGACCTGCCACGCACCCCAGCTGTCGGGCAGTTCGGGGACCGCGAGCGGGTGGTGGGGCAGGGGTCGCCGGAGCGCCGCGGCGGCACCGCTCGACGACTCCTGCGCCCTCATGTCGAGGACGGTACGGCCGACCGCCGACAGCGATCCGACCCCGACCGACGTGGGGCTCGGGACCGGTGGGGCGTGACGACGCGGCCGGGGTACAGATGTACCCCTAGCTGTACCCCGAGAGTGCGCTACGACTCCCGCACGCCCTGCAACCACGTGCCATGGAAGGCGCCTGCGGGCCCGCCTGTCCCCCATCCACGGCCCCGACGTGTCCACAATGCGCACGCCTGCACCGATTGGTTAGACGTTCTAGACAACGGGTGACAGTCTCTTCCACGTACCGGTTCACGGCGGTACGGCCCGGTCCCGACCGGGCCTCCAGAGGCCAGTTCCACGGGCACCGCAGGGGTGCCAGAAAAGAGCAGGACATGTCGTCCATCACTGCATCCGCAGCACGCCGCTCGGCTTCGCCCTTCAGCGAGGTCCGTGCCACCGAACGACAGGCGACCTTCGCCGTCGTCGCCACGTCGGCGGTCGCCGCGAGCACCAGCATCGTCGCCGCGCTCCTCGTCAGCCTCGGGGTCATCGCGTGAACGACGTCCACGGCACCGCCACCCTCGAGCTCGCCCCCACCGAGCCCATCGACATCTCGAGCCTCCTGGGGATCGACGCGTGAAGTCGTTCAGCGCCCGCATCCTCGCACCCGCCTCGGTGGACGACTTCGTCCCCTACTTCGACACGGCCGTCGCCGACGACGACCTCGACTGACCCACTGCAAAGGACCCCACCATGGACGCCGAACTCCCCTCGATCGAGACCCTCGTGCACCCCGACCTGCACCGCTACGTGACGAAGCGGTTCCCCTACCTGGTCGCTCCCGGCGACTCCGACCTCTCGTAGGTCGACCGACCCCTCCCGGTCACGGGGCGCCGACGCGCCCCACCCCGATCCGTACCAGGGACCCGCAGCGCGGGACTCCGACGAGGATCACCTGACGAAGGCCTCCCCCCGGGGAGGCCTCTCGTCGTTCCGGGGCGACCCGCCGGAGGCCGAGGGGCCCGCCGGAGGCCGAGGGGCGCCCGGCCGCCGCGGGGCCGACGGGACCAGCGGCCGCACCTCCTGCGGTCAGCGGGTGCGTGCGAGGGTCTGACGCGGGTACTCGCCGAGGTGCTGCACGTACGAGGCCGCGAACCGGCCCAGGTGCGCGAACCCCCAGGCCCGCGCCACGTCGGCGACCATCGTCGTGGACGGCTCGGCGACCAGGAGGGCGTCGCGCACGCGCTCGAGGCGGACCTGGCGCAGGTAGGCCGTCGGCGTGAGGCCGAGGTGCCGCAGGAACGCCTGCTGCAGGGCGCGCACGCCGATCCCGGCCGCGGCGGCGAGGTCGTCCGTGCCGATCGGCAGGTGGGCGTACTCGTGCACGTGCTCGACGGCGGCGCGCAGGTGGGCGTTGCGGGGCAGCAGCAGCTCGGCCGGGAGGCCCGCGCCCACGGCCGGGAAGAGGTCGAGGAACGCCTCGGCGGTCATGCGCACCGCCTCGGCCCGCAGCACGGCGCTCGTGCCGGGCGCACCGACGACGCCCGTGATGAGCGACAGGGTCTTCCACCAGCGCTCGAGCCCGGCCGGGTCGGCGGGGACGTCGCGACGGGCCAGCACCCCGGGGGCGGCGACGCCGCGGACGGCGGCGGCCCGGCGGACGGACTCCTTCGAGAGGTGCACGCAACGCTGGTCGAAGTCGACGTAGCCCATGCGGGTCGGCCGGTCCATGGCGAACAGGGTGGGCGTGCCGAGGCCCGAGCGGATCACGTCGGGGCCCTCGAGGTCCATGGGCCGACCGCTGCGCAGCCAGCTGATGACGTGCTCGGGGCGGGCCAGCGACGTGCCGGCGACCTGGCCGTCGACGCGGATCGCGCTGAGCCCGAGGTCGGCGTCGCCGACGAAGGTCTGCCGCCACGTGAACGGCTCCGCGGTCGGGGCCACCTGCCACCGGGTGCCCTCGAAGCCGAGCTCCATCTGGTCGCGGAACTCGTCCGGGTCCACGCCCGTGCCGGCGTGGTGGACCACGGGCGCGGCCTGCGCGGGGCGGTGGTCGAGGGTCGTCATGGCCTGCCGATGATGCCACGTCGACGGTCCGACCCGGACCCTGTCCAGGAAACGCACGGCGGCAGGACCCCCGACGTAGGGTCGCAGCATGTACCCGCTGCCGCCCGGAGCGCTCCGCCTCGTCCACCTCAGCGATCCCCACCTCACGGGCGACGGCTCCCTGCACCAGGGCGTCGTCGACACGACGGACGCGCTCGACCGCGTGCTCGCGGCCGCCGGCCGGGTCGAGGGGGTGCGGCTGCTCGTGGGGTCGGGCGACCTCTCCGACGACGGCTCCGAGGCCTCGTACCGCCTGCTCCGCGACCGGGTGCTCCCCTGGGCGGCCGACCGTGGCGCTGCCGTGGCGCTCGTGCCCGGCAACCACGACCAGCGCGCCGGGTTCACGGCGGTGCTGGGCGACGGTCACCACCTCGATCGTGCGGTCGCGCAGGAGGCACGGGTCGCGCAGGAGGCCCGGGTCGCGCCCGGCGGGACCGACGTGTCGGGCGCACCCCGCGCCTCCTGCGCCCCCGACCCCGGCGTCGGGGGCCCGGCACCCGTCGGCCCTGGGCCCGTCAGCCCGACACCCGTCGACCCGGCGCCCGTCGACGGCACCTCGGAGGTGGACGGCTGGCGGGTCGTCACCCTCGACACGTCGGTGCCGCGCGCCGGCTACGGGCTCCTGCGGCCCGAGCAGCTCGACCACCTGCGCGAGCTGCTGGCGACGCCCGCCCCGTGCGGCACCGTGCTCGTGCTGCACCACCCGCCCCTGCCCGCCCCGACGACGCTGCACGCGGCGCTGGCCCTGCAACGGCCGGAGGCGCTGGCCGCGGTGATCGAGGGCAGCGACGTCCGCGTCGTCCTGGCCGGGCACTACCACCACCCGATCGTCGGGTCGCTGGCGGGCGTCCCCGTGCTCGTCGCGCCCGGGGTCGCCAACGACACCGACGTCGCCGCGCCGGACGGGACGGAACGCGCCGTGCGCGGCTCCGGCTGCCTCGTGGTCGACGTGCACCCCTCGGGCGAGGTCCGCTCGACGGCGCTGCGGGTGGCCGGCCCCGACGACGGCACCGAGGTGTTCTCGCTCGACGAGGACCGGACGCGCGCCATCGCCGCCGCCGCGGGTGCCGCGCGCCCCTGACCCGGGCCCCCAGGCACCCGGCCACCCCTTCCCGGCGATCGAGGTGACCCGAACGGTCACCTCGAGCCGCGCTGGGCGACACTTCGCGTCACATCGATGCCCAGGGCAGGGCGAGAGGGCGGGCAGGCGACACGGGCAGGCGACACGGCCAGGAGGCGGGCGCGGGTCAGCGCGGGCGGGACCCGCGCTCCATGGCGCGCCACGGGCCTCCTGCGAGGGGCCACAGCGTGACGAGGCCGTAGACGACCGCGACGATCGCGAAGGCGGGGCCGAGGCCGATCCCGTCGGCGGCGACCCCGCCGAGCAGGCCGCCGAGGGGGATCCCCGCCCAGGCCCCGGCGCCGATGAGCCCGAAGACCCGGCCGCGCATCGCCTCGGGCACGCGCTCGAGCTGCACCGCTCCGAGGATCGGGTTGATGGCGCCCGCGGCGAAGCCGGACAGCGCGGCCGAGGCCACCAGCCAGGGCAGGGGCAGGCCCAGGGCGAGCGCCGCGCTCGAGGGGACCCCCGCGAGCGTGAAGCAGACCGCGAACACGACGCGGCGCGGCACCCGGTGGGCGACGAGGCCGAAGAGGACGTTCCCGGCGAGCGCCGCACCGCCCATGACGGCGACGAGCAGGCCGAGGGCCGCCGCTCCCCCGAGCCGGTCGGCGGCGTAGAGCGGCAGCAGCGACGACGTGCGAGCCGCGTCGAGCAGGTTCGTGACGAGCACGAGCGCCACGATCACCCGCATGAGCGGGTCGCGCACGACCCAGCGGAAGCCCTCGGCGAGCTCGGACCAGTACGACGCCCGGGGGGCAGGAGGCGCGGGCTCGGCCCCGGCCGCCGCCTCGCCCCCGGCGGCGGCCCCCGCCCCGGCGTCCGGACCAGCCGCAGCACCCGCGGCAGCTCCGGCCCCGGCACCCGCGGCAGCTCCGGCCCCGGCACCGGCCCCACGGCTCGCGCCCTGCACGAACGCCCAGGTCAGCAGGGCCGACACGGCGAAGGTGCCGGCGTTGACGAAGAGGCTCGCCATCGGGCCGACCGCGGCGACGAGCAGTCCTGCGAGCGAGGCCCCCAGCAGGCGGGCGAGGCGTTCGGACCCGTCGAGGAACCCCACGCTCTGCTCGAGCCGCCCGCCGGCGGCGACGGTGGCGTCGGGCAGCAGCACGCGGCGGGCGGTCTGGCCGGGGGTGTCGAGGAGGCCTCCCGCGAAGACGAGGGCGAGCAGGGCCCCGAAGGGCAGCCCGACGGTGAGCGCCAGCACGGGGATCGCGAGCACGGTGGCCCCGCTGACGACGTCGGCGGCGATCGCGGCCCGGCGGCCGCCGACCCGGTCGACGACGACGCCGCCGAGCGGACCGCCGAGCACCACGGGTGCGGTGGCGGCCGCGGCGGCGATCCCCACCTGGGTGCCCGTGCCCCCGGTGGCGAGGACGGAGAAGGGGATCGCGAAGGCGGTCACGACGTTGCCCGTCTGCGAGATCGCGTGCGCCGACAGCAGGGCGACGAGCGAGCCGCGGGCGCGACGGCGGGAGGGGCGGTCCGCGCCTCCTGCGCTCATGCGGGGGTGCGGTACGCCTGGTACACGAGCGTGACGCTCGCGGTGCCGGGCTCGCCGGCCTGCTGCTGGCTGACCGCCTCCCACTTCTCGGCGAGCGCCTCGAGGTCGCCGCGGAGCTCGCCGAGCTGCTCGGCGGTGAGGTGCACGGCCCGGTCGGAGGAGGCCGACGCGGCCACCCACTCGCGGGCGAACGTGGGCAGGGTGTCCACGTAGCGGCTGAACTGCGCGGCGTAGACCTGCGCGATCGCCTTCTGCAGGGCCGACGAGGCGACCAGCTGCTCGGGGTCGTCGAGCATCGCCGCGGGCTCCCACGAGGTGGAGTCGCTCGTGGCCCGCCACCACCGCTCGCGCCGGTCGGTGCTGTGCCCCTCGGCCTGTTCGATGAGCCCGGTCCCGGCGAGCTTGCCCAGGTGGTAGCTGACCGTGCCGGGCGCCTCGTCGACGGCGTCGCCGAGCATCGCGGCGGTCTGCGGGCCGCGGTCGCGCAGGAGGCCCACGAGCCGCATGCGGGTCGGGTGCGCGAGCGCGCGCATGCTCGCGGGGTCGCGGAGCTCGGTCGTGCGTCCGGTGCGGGGCGGTGGGGTCATGCACCCGACCCTAGATGCACAAGGACCGTTGCACAAGGACCGTTGCGCAAGATCCGTTGTGCAGGGCCCGGCGAGGGGGGCGGGGCTCCGCGCGCCCCCGGGCCTAGGCTCGACCGCGATGCGCGACGACGACGTCCGGCCCGACGACCGCTCCCCCTGGGACGGCCGACGCGGCGCCGTGCTCACCGTCGGCCTGATCGTCGGCATCTCGCCGTTCGCGACCGACCTCTACGTCGCCGGGCTGCCCGCGATCGCCCGCGACCTCGACGCCAGCACGGCGCAGGTGCAGCTCACGCTGACGGCGTTCCTCGTCTCCTTCGCCCTCGGGCAGCTCCTGCTCGGGCCGCTCACCGACGGCACCGGCAGGAGGCGCGCCCTCCTGGGCGGGACGGCCCTGTTCGCCCTCGCCTCGGTCGCCTGCGCCCTCGCCCCCGACGTCGGGACGCTCGTGCTCGCCCGCGTGCTGCAGGGCCTCGGCGGCGCCGCGGGTTCGGTCGCGGCCCGCGGGATGGTCGGCGACACGACGACGGGCGTCGCCCGCAGCCGGCTGTTCGCGACGCTCGCGGCCCTGAACTCGCTCGGCCCGGTCGTCGCGCCGCTCGTCGGCGGGGCCGTGCTCGCCGTGTCGAGCTGGCGGGCGACGTTCGCGCTGCTCGCGCTGCTCGGGGTCGTCCTCACCCTCGCCGCCCTGCGCCTCCTGCCCGAGACGCTCACGGCGCCCGAGCCGGGCGCGGGGTCGCCGCGGGAGTCCCTGCGGCGGATGGCGGACCTCCTGCGCCTGCCGCGGTTCCGCTGGTACCTCGTGACCGGGTGCACGGCCACCATCGGGTTCTTCTCGTACGTCGCCACGTCGTCGTTCGTGTTCCAGCAGCAGTACGGGTTCGGCGAGGGGGCCTACGCGCTCGTGTTCGCCACCAACGCGTCGTGCATGATCGCGTCGACGCTGCTGTTCAGGAGGCTCGTGGGCCGCACCGACGAGGACCTCCTCTACACGGTCGGCCTCGTCACCTGCACCGCCGGGTCGGTCGTGGTGCTGGGCGGGGCGCTCGCGGGAGCCGGCCCGGCGGTGGTCTGGCCGGCGCTCGCGCTCGTCACCGCGGGCTGGGGCTGGGTGATCCCGGGGTCGATCACGCTGACGCAGGCGCTCGGGCACCGGAGCCCCGGCACCGCGGCCGCGCTCGTCGGCGGCCTCCAGTTCGGGCTCGGCGGCCTCGCGACCCCGCTCGCCGGCGCGCTCGGCGGCACCGCGGTCGCGATGGGCGGGCTGATGGCGGGGTTCCTCGCGCTCGGGCTGGGCGTGCAGCTGTGGGCCAGGAGGCACGTGGCCGGGTGAGCCGCGCCCGGCGCCGTGCCGCCGCGCCCGCCGCGTCTGCGGGCGGGTGCGTCGTCCCCGGGCGTGCACGGACGCCCGCCGGCGACGCACCCGCCCGCACTCGGCCCGGCGAGGTGCGGGCCGTGCCCCGACCCAGGTCAGGCCGCGGTCGCGCGCTCCACGTACGCGGCGGCGTAGCGCTCGCTCGCGCCCTCGGCGTCGGGGACGGCCTCGCGCCGGACCACGAGGCGGACCCAGTCCTCGCCGATCACGAGGTCGGTCGTGCACCCCGCGTCGTCGCAGCTGCGGAAGGCCGAGCCGTCGTCCAGACCGGCCACGGTCACGGCCGACCCCTCGTCGACGTGGTCGAACTCGAGGCGCTGGCGCAACGCCCAGGCGCCGCCGACCAGGACGGCCTCGGTCGTGAACCTGGTCCCCCCGTCGGGCGTCGTCGAGCAGTGCGCCGCCTGGGCCCGTGCCCACGCCGAGGCGTAGAGCGACCACCCGCCGGTGGGCAGCCGCAGGGAGGAGCCGGCGACCTCGGGCACGGCCGCCGCCTCGAGCTCGGCACCCGGCACGCACGACCACCCGGGGAGCGGGCCGCCGAGCGACGACGCCTCGTCGGTCACGTCCGCGGACCCGACGGCGGCCGTCACCTCGGCCAGCACGGGGGCCAGCACCTGGCGGCCGTCACCGCCGGCGGGCAGCTCGAAGCCGTTCATCGACAACGCCACCCACGTGTCACCGACCATCTGGTTCGAGCTGCACCTGGTGAACGGACCGTCGACCGCGTCCCCCGAGAAGCAGTTCTCCCGCACCTCGGGCCCCTCCCCGTAGATCTCGACGTAGCGGGCCCAGTCCTCGGTGGCGCGGGGCAGCACCTCGACGCGCAGGCCCGCGTACCCGCTGCCGCCGACCGCGTTGCCCTTGCCGTCGTGCCGCTCGCCGTTGTCCCACTGACAGGCGAGGCCGCCCTCCTGGGCGATCGCGTAGTCGTCGGGCAGCACGTCGGCACGGTCGTAGGCGTCGCGGGGCAGCCACGACGCGTCGACCGCAGCGGCCGTCCCGGCGGAGAGCAGGCTCCCGCAGTCGAGGTCGAGCGCCGCCGTCGGCTCCGTCGCGCCCCAGGGCTCGGGCGTCGCGGTCGGCTCGGGGGTCGACGGTGCCGCGGTCACGGTCGTCGTCGTGGTCGGCGTCGGACCCGCCGCGTCGCCGTCCGCCCCCGTGCACCCCGTGAGCAGCAGCACGGCGGCGGCCCCGCTGGCGGTGATGCTCGTGGACCTGGTGCGCGTCGTCGTCCCCATGTTCTGCACGCTAATCGGCGGTGAGCACGCGCCAGGTGACGATCGAACAACGACTGTCGCGCAGGAGGCCTGGGCCGGGCCCGGCGGACCGCCCGCGCGGGCGGGTGGGCGGGCACGGTCGCCGGACGACGCAGCCCGGGCGGGTGCGCCGTCCGAGCGACCCCGCCGAGGCCGTCCGGTTCGGCGTGCAGCTGGCCGACGGCGAGCGCGCCTTCACCGACCCGACCGAGCCGTGGCCGGGAGGCGACCCCGAGGCGCCGCCGGAGGGGCACGTGCTCACGGTCCTCGACCAGGGCGACGGGTCGTCGTGCACCGCGACCGAGGTGCTCTGGCTCTGGCCGCTGCCCCCGGCGGGACCGCTCACGCTCGTGGTGACCTGGCCCGGGTCCGGGCTCGACGAAGGACGCCTCGAGCTCGACGGCGCGGCTCTCCGGGCGGCGGCCGCCGAGGCTCGGCCCCTCTGGGGCGATCCCGCCTGAGCCGGCGGCCGTCGCGGCGCGCCGCGCGGCCGAGCACGGCCCAGGCGACCACCGTGACCGGCGGCAGCAGCACGAGCAGCAGGCACCACAGCGCGGTCGCCCGGCCCGACAGCGGCGACCGCAGCACCGTCACCAGCGCCCAGGCGACGCCGGTCGCCAGCAGCCCGAGGACCGCGGTCCAGACCAAGTCGTAGGTGGCGGGGAAGGTGACCTGCGCGGCCGCGGCGAGCGCGCCTCCTGCGCTCACGGGGTCGGCCCCTCGGACGCCCGCGTCGCCGACGCGGCTCGGCGGCGTGCGACGGTCGCCCCGACGGCGGTGGCGAGCGCGACCACCGCGGCGGCGAGGCTCACGACCGACGGCGCCACGCCCGTCCACGCCGTGCCGGAGACGGACGCCGCGACGGCGAGGGCGGGTCCTCCCCCGACGAGCACGAGCGCGAACTCGATGACGACCTCGGGCACGCGCACCGACGGTGTCCGCCACGCCGTGACGAGCAGCACGCCGGCGATCACGACGCCGACCACCGCCCACGCGACCACAGCCGCCGGCGACGACGGGTCGCCCCCGAGCAGGAGGCTCGCGCCGCCCACGACGGAGGCCAGCACGGCGAGGGTCCCCAGGAGGGCCGCCAGGCGGGAGCCGCTCACGGGACGAGCCGCTGGGTGATCGAACCGCCCTCGGCGTCGAGGCGGACCTCGGCGAGGGCGCCGTCGACGAGCGGCAGCTGCGGCGGCTGGTGACCGGTGTCGACGTCGAGCACGACCGGCACGCCCAGGCCGCCGAGGGCGCGCTCGACGGCCTCGTCCTGCGTCAGCCCGTCGACGTCGGGCGCGGTCGTGCGCCCGACGAGCACCGCGGTCGCCGCGTCGAACCAGCCCGCCAGCCGCAGCGAGGTCCACAGCCGGAGGGCGGTCGCGGCGTCGGCCCCCGCGACCTCGAGGTGCAGCACGAGCCCTTCGGGGGCGTGCCGGCGTGCGAAGCCGGGCACGTCGCCGAAGCGCGAACCGGCGAGCAGCGACACCGTCTCGAGGCAGCCGCCGAGCAGCCGGCCGGAGGCGCGCACCTCGGCCCGGCCGTCGAGCGTGCGCCAGCGGGTGGGCTCCTCGTACGCCGTTCCGCGGCTCAACGGTTCGTCCGACCACTCGCCCCACGGGCGCGACCGGCGACGGGGCGCCGCGCGCTGCGTGAAGGACGCCCCCTCGGCGAGCGCCGCGACGTCGGTCCAGCGGACGAACTCCTCGGGCAGCTCCCACGGCTCGTCCAGGAGGTTCGCCCCGTGCAGCGTCGCCAGCCCGGTCGTCACCGTGAGGGGCAGCGTCAGCGTCGACAGGTCCGACCAGCCGACGAACCAGGCACCCGCCTCGGCGAGCGCCGCCCAGTCGAGCCGGTCGACGAGCTCGACCGCGAGGTCCCCGCCCCAGGGCGGCAGGACCGCGCCGGGGCGGGCCGCGAAGGCCGCGTGCAGTTCGTCGAGGCGCTCCTCGACCGTGCCCGGCACGAGGCCCCCGCGGCGGGCGAGGTCGCCGACGCGGACGTCGAAGCCCCGGCCACGGAGGTCCGCGACGGCCCGGTCGAGCCTCGCGTGCAATGCCTCGGGCACCCCCGACGAGGGCGCGGGCACCTCGACGCGGGCGCCGCGCACGAGCGGACGGGGGTACCGGATGCCGGCCATGCGCAGGAGCCTAGCGGCGCGCCGGGCGCGGCCACGGCCTCCTGCGCGCCCGCGACGCACACGCCCGACGTCGGCATCAGTCCCCCGAAGAGGGGGCCACCCGAGCGAGGGGGCCCGCCTAGCTTCGGGGCACGGGTGCCGATCAGGGGCGCCCCCTCGTTGCGAAGGAGCAACACATGACGTTCACCACCCATGCCCGCAGGGCGGCGGCGGTCGGAGTGACGGCGGGCGTCGTGCTCGGCGCCACCGTCCTCGTGGCCGGCCCCGCGTCCGCAGCACCGGGCGACGCCAGCGCCACCGGCGTCGGCCTCGCCCTCGACGGCAGCGCCCTGCCGGCCCTCGCCGAGCTCACGGCCGACGCCTCCGTCGGCGCCGTGGCGGTCACCGACGGCGACGCCCCCGCGGAGTCCACCACCGTGGGGGCGACGCTCCTCGCCACCACCGTCGCCGACGCCACGGTCGGCGCCGTCACCACCAGTGCGACGACCGGTGCCACCGGTTCGGCCGGCAGCGCGAGCGTCGCCGACGTCGACCTCTCGCTGTTCGGCCTCGACGTGCTCACCGCCGACGCGGTCACCGCCGACGCCGTGTGCACCCTCGGCACCGCCCCGACGACCGCCACCACCCTCGCCGGGCTCACCCTCTTCGGCACCGCCGTCACCCTCGACGCGGGCACGCCCACGGCGACCGGGACCGCCGAGCTCACCGGCGACCTGCTCGGCCTCGACCTCGACGTCGTCGTGTCGTCCGTCGAGACCACCACCCCCGGGTCCGCGACGGCCACCGCCGTGCTCGCCGACCTCACCGTCTCGGGCGACCTGCTCGGCGCACCCGTCGTCGACCTGCCGGTCGGCCAGCTCGTGCTCGCCACCGCCGCCTGCGAGACGCCCGCCGCGGGCGCCGCCGCCCCCGTGACCGCCCTCGACGTCACGCCCGACAGCGGCCCCGTCGCCGGCGGCCAGCCGGTCACGATCACCGGCACCGGCTTCTCGCCCGACGCCGCCGTCGACTTCGACGGCGCCCCCGCCACCGACGTGGTCGTCGCCGCCGACGGCACCTCGCTCACCGCCACGACGCCCGCCGGCGACCTCGGCCCCGCCGTCGTCACCGTCACCAACCCCGACGGCGGCGCGACCACCCTCGCGTACACGTACCTCGCCGACGCGGCCCCCGGGGCGCCCACCATCACCGGGCTCGACCCGGCCCGAGGACCGGAGGCGGGCGGCACGACCGTCACCGTCAGCGGCACCGGCCTCGAGGGCACCACGGAGGTGACCTTCGACGGCGTCCCCGCCGAGATCGTCTCGATCGCCGCCGACGGCACCTCGGTCGTCGTCACCAGCCCGGCCGGGACCGGCCTCGCCGAGGTCGTCGTCACCGCCCCCGGCGGCGTCACCACGACCGCGGGCGACCCGTTCACCTACGTCGCCGAGGACGCCGAGGCCCCGGACCTCACCGGCGTGACCCCGGACTCCGGCCCCCTCGCCGGCGGGAACACCGTCGTCATCGGCGGCACCGACCTCGACGGCACCACCGACGTCACCTTCGACGGGGTCCCCGCGACCATCGTCGACGCCACCGACACGACCGTGACCGTCGTCGTGCCCGAGGGCGCCGCCGCGGGACCCGTCGACGTGACCGTCACCGGCCCCGCCGGCTCCGCGGACCTCGCGGACGGCTACGCCTACGTCGAGGCACCGACGGCCGACGGCACCGACCCGACCTCCGGCCCGACCACGGGCGGCACCGTCGTCATCGTCGGCGGCACGGGCTTCGTGCCCGGCGGCACGACCGTCACGATCTGCGGCGTGACGATCGACGCGGCCGACGTCGAGGTCTCGGCCGACGGCACCCTGCTCGCCTTCGCGACCCCGCCGTGCGCGGCAGGACCGACCACGATCGTCGTCGAGACGGCCGGGGGCGCGACCGAGCCGCTGCCCTTCACCTACGTCGTGCCCACGGGCTCGGCCGAGGGGCCCGGTGACGGCGACGGCACCGGCGACGGAACTGGTGACGGCACCGGCGACGGTGACGGCACCGGCGGTGGCGCGGGCACCGGCGGCGGCGCGGGCACCGGCGCGGGCGGCACGGGCACGGCCGGCTACGGCTACGGCTCCGGCCGGATCGCCTCGGGCCTCGCCTACACGGGCGCCGACCAGACCGCCGGGATCGCCGCGGGGGCAGCGCTGCTGCTGCTGCTCGGCGGGGCGCTGACGCTCACGCGTCGTCGCCAGCACTGACCCCATCACGGAGGGCCCGGCCGTCACGGCCGGGCCCTCCGTGCTGCGCGGGGCTGCGCCGGGACCGGCCCGCGCCTCCTGCGCCCGCCGCCCCGCGCCTCCTGCCCCCGCCGCGCACCACCGGTCTGCCCGGGAACCAGCCCGCTGACTGGTTCCCGAGCAGACGACCGGTTCGGGGCAGGAGGCCCCGGCACCGGCACCGCGCAGGAGGCGCCGGGCACCGCCCGCCCCGCTGCTACCGTGCGTCCATGGGCTGGGGGAGGGCGTGGTTCGCGGTGCAGGCCGCGGCCGGGGCGGCGTGGTGGCTGCTCGTCGCGCTCGTGCCGGCCGTGCGCACGGCCACGCTCGGCAGCCTCGACCCCGTGCCCGTCGCCGCGCTCGACCTGCCGCTCTTCGTGGGAGCGTCCGCCCTGGCCGCCGCGGGCCTCCGCCCGGCCGCCGTCGTCGCCACGAGCTGGACCACGCTCGTCGCCCTGGGCCTCGCGTGCTGGGCGACCGTGACGCGCGAGGCGGGCGTCGGCGTGCTGCTCATGGCGGGCGCGACCGTCGGATCGGTGCTCGCGCTGTGCCTGGTGCTGTGGGGACGCGTGCCGACGGCGTGGATCGCGAGCGGACCGTTCGCGTTCCGCCCCGCCGACGCCACCGCCCGGGCTCGTCGCCACGTGCTGACGACGGCCGCGCAGATCGTCGTCTTCTGGGGTGCGGCGCTCGTCGTCGTGCCGCTCGTGCTCGCGGCGCTCGAGGACCGTTGGCGCCTGTCGCTGCCGTTCCTCGCGGGTGCGGGCGCTGACGCGGCGGGGGCCGGTGCGGGCTCGGGCGCGGCGGGCACCGCTGCCGTCGCGGGCGGTGCCGGGGTCGCCGGGGCAGCCGGGGTCGCGGGGGCGGCCGTGCTCGTCGCGGCCAGCGCGCTCGGGCTGTGGGCGGCCGCGGTCATGTCGACGCTCGGCGCGGGCACGCCGCTGCCGTCGGCGATGCCGAACCGCTTCGTGCTCGCCGGCCCGTACCGCCTCGTCCGCAACCCGATGGCCGTGGCGGGCATCGCGCAGGGCGTCGGCGTCGGGCTGGTGCTCGGGTCGTGGCTCGTCGTCGCCTACGCCCTCGCGGGCGGGGTCGTCTGGCACGTGGTGATCCGCCCCCTCGAGGAGGCCGATCTCGAGGCCCGCTTCGGCGACGAGTTCCGGCGCTACCGGGCGGCCGTGCGGTGCTGGGTGCCGCGGGCGGTGCCGCTGCGGCGTGCGGCGCTCCGCCCCTGAGCGCAGGAGGCGCGGCTCGCCCCCGCGCGGCCGCCCCGGCGTGCGGGCCCGCGCGGCGGTCACCCGCCCGAGCGGTCAGCTCGGCACCGCGCCCGCGCCCACCACGCCCGCGCCCACCTCGGCACCGCGTCCTTCGCTGGGCACCGCAGGAGTTCGCGGTGCCGAGCGAAGAACGCGGTGCCGAGGCCGGCGGCAGCCGTCAGGAGGCACGCGCCAGTGCCGCCTCGGACCGCACGCGAGCACGACGGTGCCACCGCCGCTCGACCGACACCATCACGACCATGAACGCCGCGCAGGCCACGACGAGCGCGACGAGCCAGGGGCTCGACCCGATCGCGGCCCCGAGCACGGCGAGCCCGGCGACCAGGAGGCTGCGGACCGTGGACCGGTCCCGTCGCGCGGCGAGGTCGAGCTGCGCGAGCACGAGCGGGGCGGCCGGGCCGGGGTCGGCCTCGCGGCCCCGTACGGCGCGGGCGAAGGACCGCCGCTGCTCCGCGTCGAGCGGGGCGAGGTGCGCCTGCGACAGCACGCCCAGGAACGGCACGAGCACGCCGGTCCGGCGGCTCGCCAGCCAGTGGATCAGGCCGAGCACCGTCGCGGCCCCCGTGAGGGCCACCTGGGCGATCTCCTCGGGCCGGACGGAGCCGCCGGAGGTGATCAGCACCGCGAGCAGCGTGAAGAAGGCGGCGATCAGGAGCATCGCGAGCTGCGTCGAGAACCGGACCTCCTCGCCCTCGGCCACGAGCCTCCTGGTGGCGGCCGTCGCCTCGGCCCAGGCGGTCGTGCCCGCTGGCCCCGGCACCCTCGCGTGCGCACCCGCGGTGGTCGGCCCGGCCGCGGGCGTGCGCGCTGGCCCCGGTCCGCCGGCGGGCGTGCCCTCGGCCTGCCCCGTGCGCTCCATGTGGTCCGCCCTCCGTCGTCCTCACCGGAGTCTGGCCGAGCGGAGGCCGTGGTGCGCGCCCGGGGCCGCCGCCCGCCCGCGCGGCCACCCGCCTCGGCCGGGGATCACCCGTCGGCGGGCCCGACGGCACGGCGTCCTTCGCCCGCCACCCCGAGCCACCCGCCTGACGCCGAACCAGGCAGCTGACTGGTTCGCCGTCAGGACAGTGGCGCGAGACCGCTCACCAACCGGCCGAGTTCTGCTCCGCGCCGCCCATCGAGAGGCCGCCAGCCTGGCCGCGGTGGGCCTCCTGCTGGCGGGTGGCGTCGGCGTGCTCGCGCAGGCCCGAGCCGTCGTCGGCGGCGTCGAGCCGGGCGGCGAGCGAGGCCGCGCGGCGCTCACGACGGACCAGGAGCACGACCGCGACGACGGCGAGGGCCACGAGGGCGAGGGCGACGAGGGCGGTGGTCATGATCGGTCTCCCTCGATCGGCGTCCCGCCATCCTACGGCGCGCCCGTCCCGACGTGAAGGCTCGTCAGGTCTGCCGGAGGCTGAGCCACCGCTCCTCCACGAGGTAGCCGAGGCGTGCGTTCGCCGCCAGCGCGGCCGCGTTGACCTGTGCTCCCCCGGTCCCGAAGACGCGGGCGCCCTCGCCGGCCAGCGCCACGACGGACGCGGCCTTGACCGCCGCGGCCAGGCCGCGCCTCCTGTGCTCGCGGCGCACGGACGTCCAGAGCGTCTCGACCCGGTCGGGGCGGCGGCCCACGACGGTGACCGCGGCGAGCGCGTCCCGGGCGTCGAGGGCACCGAAGGCGCGGTGCCCCTCGGCGCGCAGCTCCTGGAGACCCTCCGCCGTGACCACGTCGGGCTCGGTCGCCGGGGTGACCGGGTAGTCGTCGCGCGTGGCAGCTTCGTGGGCGACGACGGCCGGGTCGTCCGCCGCCTCGAGCTCGCGCACCGACCAGCCCGCCTCGACCGCCCGGGCGACGAGCGCCCGCAGCGGCGCCAGCTCAGGAGGCTCGCCCAGCCGGAGGCGCGCACCCCACGACTCGCCGACGGGCCGCCAGCCGGCGTCGACGAGGCGCCGCGCCTCCGGGTCGTCGCTCCGCACCACGCGCACCTCGGGGCTCACGTCGTCGTCCATGCCCTCCATGCTGCCGCAGGCCGGGCCTCCGCCCTGCGAAGGCGAGCGGGTCCGTCGCACCCGGGCCACCACGGACGCCCGCCGACGACGCACCCGCCCGCCGAGCCGCACCAGCCGCGCCAGCCGCGCCAGCCGCGCGGCCGGCGCCAGCCGCGCGAGCCGCACCACCCGCGCGAGACCGGCCACCCGCCCCCGCCCCTCAGCCGCGCGCCCGCCAGAGCAGCCAGACGAAGTACGGGGTGCCGACGACGGCGGTGAGCAGTCCGGCGCCGAGCTGGGCGGGGGCGATCACGGTGCGCCCGAGCACGTCGGCCAGGCAGACGAGCGACGCTCCGAGCAGCATCGCCACGGGGACGACGCGGGCGTGCCTCCTGCCCACGAGGGCGCGGGCCGCGTGCGGTGCGACGAGGCCGACGAACGCGACGACGCCGACGGCCGTCACCGACGCGGCGGCGAGCACCACGGCGACGACGAGCAGCCCGAGCCGTTGGGCGGGCAGCGCCAGCCCGAGCAGCCGCGGGGTGTCGTCGTCGAGGGCGACGAGGTCGAGGCGACGGGTCGACGCGGCGGCCACGAGGGTCCCGGCGACGAGGGCGACGACGACGGGCAGGAGGTCCGGGAACGTCCGCCCGTACGTCGAGCCCGACAGCCAGGTCAGCGCCTTCGCGCCGTTGAACGGGTCGGTGAGCACGATGAGCAGGCTCACCAGGGCCGTCGCCGCCGTGGACGTGCCGATGCCGATGAGCACGAGGCGGTTCTGCGCGAAGCCGCCCCTCGCTGCGAGCCCGAACACCAGCAACGACGCCACGGCCGCGCCCGCGAAGGCCGCCGCCGCGATGCCCCAGCCGGAGGCGAGCGGCACCGTGGTGACGAGCACGACGGCCCCCAGCCCGGCGCCCCCGGTGACGCCGACGATGCCGGGCTCGGCGAGCGGGTTGCGCGTCACGGCCTGCACGAGCGTGCCCGACAGCGCGAGCGCCGCCCCCGCGAGCACCGCTGCCGCGACCCGTGGCACGCGCGTGTCGAGCACGTAGCTGACGACGCGGCCCGAGCGACCGGTGAGGTGGTTGACGACGTCGCCGAGCAGCAGCTTCGCGTCGCCCAGCAGCACCGAGGCGACCACCAGGCCGACCAGCACCGCCACGAGCACGGCCGTGACCGCGAGCGCCCGCCCCCGCCCGACGACGGGGTGGCGCTCGGTGGGGGCCGCGGCAGCCCGGTCGCGGGCCCGGAACGCGAGCACCACGAGCACGAACGCACCGACGAGCGACGTCACGATGCCGGTCGGCACCTGCACCGACGTCTGCGCGCCGACCGTGGCCCGCAGCGCCACGTCGGCGCCCAGCACGAGCGCGGCGCCCACGAGGCCGGCCACGGGCACGGCCGCGACCGTGCGCACCAGGGCCGGGGCGAACCTCCTGAGCCCCCGGACGATCGCGGGCGCGACGAGGCCGACGAACCCGACCGGCCCGGCGACCGTCACGGCCGCGGCCGACAGCAGCACGGCGGCGAGCAGGGTCAGCACGCGGGTCGAGCGCACGCGCACGCCCACGCTGCGGGCGGCGTCGTCGCCGAGGCCGAGCGCGTCGAGCCGACGCGACAGCAGCAGCAGCGCGACGAGGGCGACGACCGCGACCGGTGCCATCTGCGCCACGGCCGTGAGCCCGTTCTGCGAGATGCTGCCCTGGCCCCACTGGTACAGCCCCTCGGTCTGCCGCGGGAAGAGCAGCAGCAGAGCGCTCGTCACCGAGGCGAGCCCCAGCGCGAGGGCGCTGCCGGCGAGCACGAGGCGGATGGTGCCGGCTCCGGCGTCCGCGCCTCCCGACCGGCTGGTCCGGCCCAGCCCCGAGAGCGCGAGCACCACCGCGGCCGCTGCGAGGCCGCCGACGAACGCGACCGCGCCCGAGGCGAGCACCGGCAGCACGAGGCCCGTCACCGAGGCGACGGCCAGCGCCGCGTACGCGCCCGCGTTGACGGCGAGGGTGTCGGGCGAGGCGAGCACGTTGCGGCTCACCGTCTGCAGCGCGGCACCGGAGGCTCCCAGCGCCACCCCGACGAGCAGGCCCGCGAGCATGCGCGGCAGGCGCGACGCCACGACGACCGACGAGTCGCCCGCGCTCGCCTGCCCGAGCAGGGCCCTCCACACCTCGGCCGGCCCGACGTCGGCGGTGCCCTGCGTGACGTCGACGACGGCGAGCAGGGCGACGGCGACCGCGAGCGCGACCGCCACCGCGAGCACGGGTCCGGAGGCACGGGTCGGCCCCGGCGGGGCGACGCGCGTCTCGGGGCGTGCGGCGGTGGCGGTCACGCGGCGGCTACTTCGTGAGGGCGGGGACGAGGGCCTCGACGTACGCCGTCATCGAGGCGGGGCCGCCGAACATCCAGATGCCGTCGGTGATGCGGACGACGTGGTCGTCCTGCACGAACGGCAGCGACGTCCACACGGCGTTGTCGGCGAGCGTGTCGGCGAAGGGGTCGCCGAGCACGTCGTTCGCGGCGTACACGAGGCGCGTGTCGTCGGGCAGCGCGGTCAGCCCCTCGACGTCGGTCGAGGCGAGGCCGTAGGCGGCGTCGCCCTCGAGGTCCCATGGGTCGACGAGGCCGAGCTCCGTGTTCACGTCGCCGACGAGCGAGCCCGCCACGTAGGGCCGGACGCTCACCTGGCCGGCGTCGTCGTAGGCGTCCGCGAAGGCCACGGGGGTGCCGCCCAGGCCGGCCTCCTCGAGCTGCGCCTTGCCGTCCTCGACGGTGTCGCGGAACTCCTGCACGACCTGCTCGGCCTCGTCCTCGGTGCCGGTCGCCTGCGCGATGAGCTCGAGGTTGCCGATCATGCGGTCGATCTGCGCCGAGGCGTCGGCCGACTCGACCTGGAGCACCGGGGCGATGTCGCGCAGCTGCGCGACGGCGTCGGCCGGCAGGTCGGTGGTCGCGACGATGAGGTCGGGGGCGAGCGAGGCGACCGTGTCGAGGCTGGGCTCGCCGCGCGTGCCGATGTCGGTCGGCTCGCCCGTGAGCGGCACCGCCGCGGACCAGGCCTGGTAGCCCTCGACGTCGGCGACGCCCACGGGCTCCACGCCGAGGGAGACGAGGTCGCCGACGACGTTCCACTCGGTGCCGACGACGGTCGTGGCCGGGCCGTCGAGGGTGAGCTCGGCGCCCGCGCCGTCGGTGAGGGTGATCGAGCCGCCGGCGGAGCCGGAGCCGCCGGTCGCGGAGGCGTCGTCGGGGGCCTCGGTGGTGCCGCAGGCCGCGAGGCCGAGCGCGGTCGCCGCGGCGAGGGCCGCGACGGCGAGGGTGCGCGTCTTCGTCATGGGTGGTGCCTTTCGGTGGTGGTGGGGGCGTCTGGGGGCGAGTGGTCGTGGGAGCGGTCCCGGGGCGGGGTGCGGCGCGCCGGGCGGGGTGCTGGGCACCGGGTGAGGTGCGGCGCGCCGGGTGAGGTGCGGCGCGCCGGGTGGCGCGCTGGGCGGGTCAGGAGGCGCGGCACGGACCCGACGATTCGTCCGGCGTGGCGAGGTGGCGGTGGTCGTGGCGGCGGGTGCGCTGGCGGTCAGGGGCGGGGCGCGGCCTGCGTGCCGGCTGCCGCACCCTGCCGTCTGCCGGCTGCTGGCTGCCGCGCGGGCCTCCTCGCCCGCACCGCCCCCGGCTAGGCGTGCAGGGGTTGCGGCAGCTGCCCGCGGGCGTGGTGGCGTCCGACGGCGCGGGTGCGGACGGACCCGGTCCACGGGTCGACGTCGACCTCGACGCGGATGCCCCACACCTCGCTGAGCAGCTCGGTGGTGAGCACGTCGGCCGGGCGGCCCGCGGCGACGACCCGGCCGGCGTCGAGCACGACGACGTCGTCGGCGATGGCCGCGGCCTGGTCGAGGTCGTGCAGCACGACGCCGACGGCGATGCCGCCCTGGTCGGCGAGGTCGCGCACCAGGTCGAGCAGCTCGACCTGGTAGCGGAGGTCGAGGTAGGTGGTGGGCTCGTCGAGCAGCAGCACGCCCGTGGCCTGCGCGAGGCAGCTGGCGAGCCAGGCGCGCTGCAGCTGGCCGCCGGAGAGCTGGTCGACGCCGCGGTCGGCGAAGCCGGCGACGCCGGTGAGCTCGAGGGCACGGTCGACGGCGGCGGCCCCGTCGGGGTCGGTGCGGCCCCAGCGCCCGCGGTGCGGGTAGCGGCCGAACTCGACGACGTCGCGCACGCTGAGCCCGCCCGGAGTGGGGCGGCCCTGGGTGAGCAGGGCGACGCGGCGGGCGAAGTCGCGCGGGGACAGGTCGGCGCAGTCGAGCACCTCGCCGCCCTCGGTGAGCTGCACGGACCCGCTACGGACCGCCTGCAGCCGGGCGACGGAGCGCAGGAGGGTCGACTTGCCCGAGCCGTTCGGGCCCACCAGGGCGGTCACGCGGCCGGGGCGGAGGGCGAGATCGGCGGCGTGGACGACGTCGGTGCCGTCGTACGCGACCGTGACGCCGACGGCGTCGAGCGACGCGGGTCGGGGCTGATCGGGGGTGCTCACGGAACTGAGGTTAGCCTGTCCTTACCCGGTAGCGCGACCCCCGGGCGGGGCCTCGTTGCGCGACCGTGACCTGGCGGGCGCCCCGTCGCGCGACCGGGACCCGGCGGGGCGCCCCGTGCCTCCTGCCCCCGTGGGTGCAGCATCGGGGCATGACGCTCCCCCGCCCCCGCCGCTTCGCCCAGGTCGACGTGTTCTCGACCGAGCCGCTCGGCGGCAACCCGGTCGCCGTCGTGCTCGACGCCGAGGGCCTCACCGACGAGACGATGGCGGCGTTCGCGCGCTGGACGAACCTCTCGGAGACCACCTTCGTGCTGCCGCCCACGCACCCCGACGCCGACTACCGGCTGCGCATCTTCACGCCCGGCGGCGAGCTGCCGTTCGCGGGGCACCCCACGCTGGGCTCCGCCCACGCGTGGCTCGGGGCAGGAGGCGCGCCCCGCGACCCCGCCGCACCCGTGCAGGAGTGCGCGGCCGGCCTCGTCGGCCTCCGCCGCAGCGAGGGGCAGGAGGCGCGCCTCGCCTTCGCCGCGCCGCCCACCGTCCGCAGCGGCCCCCTCGACGACGACCTCCTCGCCCGCGCCGTCACGGCGCTCGGGGTGCCGGCCTCGGCCGTCGTCGGGCACCAGTGGGTCGACAACGGGCCCGGCTGGGCCGCCGTCGAGCTGGCGTCGGCCGAGGAGGTCCTCGCCCTCGAGCCCGACTTCGCGGGCTCAGGGGCCGGCGACCTGCGCCTCGGCGTCGTCGGACGGCACGCGGCCGGCTCGCCGCACCACGTCGAGGTGCGCGCCTTCGTGCCCGGGATCGGCGTGCCCGAGGACCCGGTCACCGGCAGCCTCAACGCGTCCGTCGCGCAGTGGCTGCTGCGCGAGGGGCGGGCGCCCGAGCGGTACACCGCGACGCAGGGCAGCCGCGTCGGGCGCGCGGGCGTGGTCGAGGTACGGCGCGAGGCCGACGGGACGGTCTGGGTGGGAGGGGCGACCACGACGGTCGTCGCGGGCTCCGTGACCCTCTGAGCGCGCCTCGGGGCCCGGTGGTCGCACGGAACGTGCAGAGGGTGAAGGATGTCGTGGTGACCCACGACCTGATGACCAACGAACAGAACCTCCAGCGCATCATGTGGACCGGGACCCTCTGGTTCATGGCCGCCGTCGGGTCCGTGGCCGTGACCACGGGGCTGCTGCTGTCGTCGGGGTGGCGGCCCGCGCTTCTCTCGACCGGGCTCGCCTGGCTGTTCTGGGTGGGAGCGGGGATCGTCGCGCTGAGCGTGGGGCTCATCGGCTGGTCGGGCTGCCCGATCCTCGAGGTGAGCGTGCCCGTCGCCGACAAGAACAAGACCCTCACCATGCAGTTCGGCACCGCCGCCTTCATCGTCGGCGGTGCGGCCTGCCTGCTCGCCGTGCTGCTCGGCCCCGCCGCCTGACGCGCGGGGCGCGGCCCGCCCGTGCGGCCTCCCCGCGCACGAGGTGACCCGAACTGCGGCCTCCACGCCCACGAGACCGCACTTCGAGTCACCTCGATCACCAGGCCCCTCGCCCAGAGCACGCACGCACGCACGCACGCACGCACGCACGATGTGACCTGAACTGCTGCCTCCCGGCCCGGGGGACCGCACTTCGCGTCACCTCGATGCTTCGGGCGTACGGACGCGCGGGCGGCACGGGCACGGGCGGGCGGACGCGACGACGCCCCCGAGCACGAGGGCTCGGGGGCGTCGGGGTGGCGCAGGAGGTGCGGCGTCAGTCGCGACCGCCCCGGCCGAGCGCGCGCCAGGCGAGGGGGAGCACTCCGGCGGCGATGAGCGCCTTGATGAGGCCGCCCACGACGAACGGGTAGAGCCCGGCCTGCAGGACCGCACCGAGGTCGTTCGGGGCGCCCAGCTGGCCGAGCACCACGGCGAGCCAGGGCAGGCCCACCACGAAGGGCAGCGCCGTCGCGGCCAGGGAGGCCAGGGCCGCGAGGCCGAAGCGGCGGTCCCAGCGACGCTCGGCGAGCCAGCCGACGAGGGCGGCGGAGCCGATGAAGCCGACGACGTAGCCGAAGCTCGGCGTCGCGAGGGTGGCGAGGCCGCCCTGGCCCCCCGAGAAGACGGGAGCGCCCAGGAGGCCGACCACCGCGTAGAGGACCATCGACAGGGCACCGCGGCGCAGGCCGAGGGTGGCGCCGACGAGCACGACGGCCAGGGTCTGCCCCGTGATCGGCACGGGCCAGAGCGGCACCTCGACCTGGGCGAGCACGGCGGTGAGGGCCGCGCCGGCGGTGATCCAGGCGACGTCGGCGGCGACGCCGGTGCGGGCGATCCGGTCGGCGAGGACGACGGGGGCCGCGGGAGCGGTCGAGGAAACGGTCATGGGTACCACTGTGCAGCACGGCGCGGGTCGCACCGTGCAGCGGCGCCGACATCGGGACGACGGATCCGTTGTGGAGGAGCGACAACGCGAGGTGCGGCCTCCTGCCGTCCCGCGCCTCCTGCGCTGCTGCCTCCTGCGCTGCCCGGTGCACCCCGGCCGGGCGGACCGCAGCGTCGGTGGTCCCGGGTAGACAGGGAGCATGCTCCGCACCGCCCCGCGCCCCCTGCTGCAGGTGCGGCGCATCTACGCCGAGCCGGCGGCGCTCGAGCTGCCGCGCGGGGCCGAGGTCGTCGCGCGCTGGCCCGAGGCCGAGATCGTGCCGATCGAGTCCCACTGGCTCGTGCCCGAGGTGCACGGCGACGAGGCCAACGTGCCGCGCTGGGTGCGCATCAAGACCGAGGCGCTCGTGCTCGGCGTCAAGAAGTCCCTGGTCACGCGGCCCAACGGGCGCTCGGCCGACTTCATCGCCCCGTCGACGGCCAACGGCTGCGCCATGGCCTGCTCGTACTGCTACGTGCCGCGCCGCAAGGGCTACAGCAACCCGGTCACGGTGTTCGCCAACATCGACCAGATCGGCCGGCACGTCGCCCGGCACGTGCAGAAGCGCGGGCCGAAGACCGAGCCGAACCAGTGCGATCCCGAGGCGTGGGTCTACGACATCGGCGAGAACAGCGACTGCTCGGTCGACGCGACGATCAGCGACAACGTGCGCGACCTCTGCGACCTGTTCCGCATGACGCCGACCGCGAAGGCGTCGTTCGCGACGAAGTGGGTCAACCGCGACCTGCTCGACTGGGACCCCCTGGGCCGCACGCGCATCCGCTTCTCGCTCATGCCCGCCGAGACGGCGAAGGTCACCGACATCCGCACCTCGCCGATGGCCGAACGGATCGCGGCGATCGACGACTTCGTCGAGGCCGGGTACGAGGTGCACGTGAACTTCTCGCCGGTCGTGCTCACGCCGACGTGGGTCGACGACTGGCGCGAGCTGTTCAGCCAGCTCGACGACGTCCTCGGCGAGCGCGCCAAGGCGCAGATGGCCGCCGAGGTGATCTTCCTCACGCACAACGAGCGCCTGCACGAGGTCAACACCGGGTGGCACCCCAAGGCGGAGGAGCTCCTCTGGCGGCCCGAGCTGCAAGAGCAGAAGGTGAGCGAGAACGGCGCCGTCAACGTGCGGTACCGCCGCGACCTCAAGGCGCAGGCGGTCGACCGCTTCCGGGCTCTCGTCGCGGAGGAGATCCCGTGGTGCCGGATCCGCTACGCGTTCTGACCAGAGGGTCCCGCGGCTAGGCTGCGCTGGTCCGGCGACCGCACCGGCCCACGACGGGGGACCTCATGATCATCTTCGGCACCAAGGGCACGGCGAAGGTGCTCGGCGTCCTCGCCTACGTCTGCGGCATCTGCGGTCACGAGGCCGCCCAGCGCCTCGTCGAGCGCAAGCGCTGGTTCACGCTGTTCTTCCTGCCCCTCTTCCCGTTCTCGACGAAGCACGTCATCACCTGCGCGTACTGCGGCGGGGGCACCGAGATCGACACCGCGACGGTGCAGCGCTTCGTCGCCGACGCCGAGCACGCCGCGGCCGCCCGTGGCGGGCAGGGCGGCCAGGGCGCCTGATCGGCGCCGGGCCCCGGCTCGCGCTCCCGCCGCAGCGGCCCGCGCGTGACAGCAGGACGCGAACCACCCCTCGGCCGAGGAACCCCGCCCAGGCAACGGGCCCACCACCGATGCGCGGTTCCTGCGACTCGGCTCCAGGAGGCTGACCCCGCGTCAGCACACGGACCCCACGGAGGCGAGGTACCGACGCCGCGGCGAGCTCCGGCTACCCCGGCGTCCGGGCCGGGCGTCGAGGCCGAGCACCCGGGCCGGGCGAGGCGTCGGGGTCGAGCACCCGGGCCGGGCCAGGCGTCGGGGTCGAGCACCCGAGCCGGGCCAGGCGTCGGGGTCGAGCACCCGAGCCGGGCCAGGCGTCGGGGTCGAGCACCCGGGCAGACGCAGCCGGAGCCCCAGCCCCAGCCGCGGTGGATCAGAGCGTGGCGAGCAGCGCCTCGCAGGCGGTGACGCAACGCTCGCAGGCCTCGGCGCACACGCGGCAGTGCTCGTGCATCTCGGCGTGGCCGCGGCACTCCTCGGCACAGCTGCGGCAGATCGCGAGGCAGGCCTCGACGAGCGTGCGGAGGACCTCGGTCGTGTGCCCGGTGCGGCGCGAGAGCACCTGACCGGTGGCGAGGCAGACGGCGGCGCAGTCGAGGTCGGTGCGGATGCAGTGGCGCAGCTCCGCGACCATGTCCTCGCCGAGGCACGCGTCGGCGCAGGCGGTGCAGGTCTGGGCACAGTCGAAGCAGGCCTCGATCGCCGCTGCGAGTGCGTCGGCGTCGGTGCCCGTGAGGTCCTCGGGGTGGGTGCGGATCATGTCGGCTGCGTGGCTCATGGGTTCTCCCGTCGCTCGTGCCCGCCCGGCCGGCGGGGCTGGCCCCCCACGGTAGGCACACGGGGCCGGACACGTCCGGCAGCCAGCGCCGAGCGGCCAGCCCGCCGACCTGGTGCCGGTCTCCGGTGAGCGGCCGCCGGCCGCCGGGTGCGCGGGCGCTGGGTGCGAGGGCACTGGGCACTGGGCGCTGGCCGCCGGGTGTCCACGACATGCGGGTCGGAGGACGCGGCACCCGCCGGTCGTGGACACCGTCAGAGCGAGACCGTCCACGTTCGGCACGTCGGAGGCCGCACCCTCCGCGTGTCGTGGACACCGTCAGGGCGGGTCCGGTGCCCGGCTGGACGGTCCCCTCGTGTCAGCGCCCGGGTCGGAAGGCCCGCAGCCGCAGGCTGTTCGTGACGACGAAGACGCTCGACGCCGCCATGGCGACGCCCGCGAGCACGGGGTTCAGCAAGCCGAGCACCGCGACCGGCAGGGCGACGACGTTGTAGGCGAACGCCCAGAAGAGGTTGCCCTTGATCGTGCCGAGCGTCGCTCGGGAGAGCCGTACCGCGTCGACGACGCCGCGGAGGTCGCCGCTCACCACGGTGAGGTCGCTCGCCGCGAGGGCGGCGTCGGTCCCGGTGCCGAGCGCGATGCCGAGATCGGCCGCGGCCAGGGCGGCCGCGTCGTTGACCCCGTCGCCGACCATGGCGACGACCCGCCCCTCGGCCTGGAGCCGCCGCACGGTCTCGAGCTTTCCGGCGGGCGTGACACCGGCATGGACGGTGTCGATGCCCACGAGGCCGGCGATGTGACGTGCTGCACCCTCGGCATCGCCGGTCAGCAGTACGGGCTCGAGCCCGAGTCGCCGCAGCCGCGCGACGGCGTCCGCGGCCTCCGGCTTGACCGTGTCGGCGACCACGACGACCCCGAGGGCTGCTCCGTCGCGAGCGACGACGACCGCCGTCTCACCGACCCGGGCGGTCGCACCGACGGCGTCGACCAGGGCAGGAGGCACGTCGACCGACCACGAGGACGTCACCCAGGCGGGCTTGCCGACGACGACCAGGCCACCGTCGACGAGCGCCTCGACACCGTCTCCGGCGTGCGCACGGAAGGAGGTGGCGTCGGGTACGGCGACGCCGGCCTCTCGGGCGCCGGCCACGACGGCGCGGCCGACGGGGTGCTCGGACCCGGACTCGGCGGCTGCCGCGAGGGCGAGCAGGGCGTCGCGTGCGGCCGGCCGGTCGGCGCCCGCGACGACTCCGCCGCTCTCGGCGGGAGCCGCGGAACCGCTCGCGGCGGGAGCGGCGGGAGCCGTGGAACCACCGGCGGACAGTACCGCCGAGCCACGGTCGGCCAGAGCCGCCGAGCCACCGTCGGCCAGAGCCGCCGGGCCACCGACGGCCAGTGCCGTCGAACCGGCGCCGCCCGGGGCCGTCGGCGCGGTCCCGTCGGCCAGGACCACGCGCTGCAGCGTCATGTGCCCGGTGGTCACGGTGCCGGTCTTGTCGAGGACGACGGTGTCGACGGTGCGGGTGCGCTCGAGCACCTCCGGTCCCTTGATCAGGATGCCGAGCTGCGACCCGCGACCGGTCCCGACGAGCAGCGCGGTCGGGGTGGCGAGGCCGAGGGCGCACGGGCAGGCGATGATCAGCGTCGCAACCGCAGCGGTGAAGGCCTGCTCGACGGTGCCGCCGACGAGCAGCCACCCGACGAGCGTCGCCAGGGCGAGCACGAGCACGACGGGCACGAACACGGCCGAGACGCGGTCGGCCAGGCGCTGCACGTCGGCCTTGCCGGTCTGCGCCTCGTCGACGAGCCGTGCCAGCCGGGCCAGCTCGGTGTCGTGGCCCACCTTCGTGATCTCGACCACGAGCCGGCCCCCGACGACGAGCGTCGCACCGGTGACCCGGTCGCCGACGCCCACCTCGACGGGCACCGACTCGCCCGTGAAGGCGCTGAGGTCGACGGCCGACGCGCCGTCGCGCACGAGCCCATCGCTCGGGATCGCCTCGCCCGGGCGCACGACGACGAGGTCGCCGGGCACGAGGGCGCTCGTCGGGACGCGGGTCTCGGTGCCGTCGCGCAGCACCGAGGCGTCCTTCGCGCCGAGCTCGAGCAGGGCCCGCAGGGCGGCGCCCGACCGGCGCTTGGCGCGGTGCTCGGCGACACGGCCGCCGAGCACGGCGACGGTGACGGCGGCCGCCACCTCGAGGTAGAGCTCGTGGCCGTCGCCGGTGGCGAACCAGGAGAAGGTCATGTGCAGGCCAGGCCGGCCGGCGTCACCGAGGAACAGCGCCCAGAGCGACCAGCCGAAGGCCGCGGCCACGCCGACGCTGATGAGGGTGTCCATGCTGGCGGAGCCGTGACGCGCGGCGACCGCCGCCGCCCGGTGGAACGGCCACGCCCCCCACACGGCCACCGGGGCCGCGAGCGTGAGCGTCAGCCACTGCCAGTTCTCGAACTGCAGCGGGGGCACCATCGAGAGCAGCACGACGGGCAGTCCGAGCAGGGCCGACACGACGAAGCGTTGCACGAGCGGGTCGAGGCCGGAGGCGCCCCCCGACCCCGCCCCGTCGCCCGCGTCGTCGGGTGCCGTCACGGGCACCTCCGGCGCGGGCAGCCGCGCGGAGTACCCCGCGGCCGCGACGGCGGCGAGCAACTGCTCGTCGTCGACCTCGGCCGGGGCGACGACCCGGGCCTTCTCGGTGGCGTAGTTGACGGTCGCGCTGACGTCGGGCAGCTTGCCGAGCTTGCGCTCGACGCGCATCGCACACGAGGCGCAGGTCATGCCCTCGACGTCGAGCAGCACCGTGCGCGAGCCGACGCCGGGGTCGTCGGAGGCGACGTCCCCGCCGGGTCGGCCCGACCCTCCTGCTGCGGCCGAGCCGCGTGTCGGAGCGGGGGTCACGACGCCACGTCGTAGCCCGCCTCGCGGACGGCGCCCTGCAGGGCGTCGGCGTCGAGCGGGCCATCGCTCGTGACGGTGACGGTCGAGGTGCCGCCCGCGACGAGGTCGACCGAGACGTCGGAGACGCCGGACAGCTCGGTGACCTCTTCGGTGACGCTGGCGACGCAGTGCTCGCAGGTCATGCCGGTGACGGGGAGGGTCGTGGTGGTCATGCTGGCTCCTTCACGAGGGGGGACGGACGCGGCGTGGTGGTGTCGGTGCTCAGGACTTCACGAGTCGGGAGATGGCGGCGCTCGCCTCGCGGATCTTCTCGTCGAGGTGCTCGCCGTCGCCCTGGGCCGCCTGCGAGACGCAGTGGTGCAGGTGGTCGGTCAGCAGCGTCAGGGCGACCGACTCGAGCGCTCGCGTGGCAGCCGAGACCTGGGTGAGGACGTCGATGCAGTAGGTGTCCTCCTCCACCATCCGCGCGATGCCGCGCACCTGCCCCTCGGTGCGCTTGAGGCGCGCGAGCAGGGCCTTCTTGTCGTCGACGTAGCCGACACTGGCGGGGGTGGAGGTCTCGGTCACGCGTCCACCATACCCCCCGGGGGTATCCCTGGCAAGGGGCCCGCGCCCCCGAACCGCGCCCCCTGCACCCGCCGACCCGCGCCTCCTGCCCCGCGCCCGACCCGCGCCTCCTGCCCCAGCCCGACCCGCGCCTCCTGCCCTCACGCCCGCCGTTGTCGCGAAAAGGCGACCGTCCGCGGCCGACACGCCGCTCACCCCGCAGGAGGAGCGCGCACGTCGGCCGGGACGGTCGCCTTTTCGGATCACGGGCAGCACCGGCAGGACCGGCAGGGCCGACCCGGCAGGGCCGACCCGCCAGGGCCCACCCGACAGGGCCCGCCCCGCCAGGGCCGACCCGCCAGGGCCCGCCCCGCCAGGGCTGGCCCGCCAGGCCTCAGCCCGTGACCACCGCGATCTCGTTCGAGGCCGCGGGCAGCTCGGCCGTGGTGACGACGTCGCCGGTGGCGAGGTCGACCGCGTGGATCGAGCTCGTCGCGGGCTCGGTCACGTAGGCGGTGCCGTCGAGGACGGTGAGCGCCGGGTGGGCGTCCTGCCACTCGATCGGCGGGGTCCACGCCTCGATGACCGGGTAGGTGTCGGTGATCTCGCCGGTCTCGACGTCCATCACGTGGAGCGAGCCGTCGGTGCCGAGGACGACCGCGTCGTCGTCGGCGGTGCGGGCGACGTCGCGCCAGGTGTAGCCGACGCCGTCGGGCAGCGGGGCGACGACCGTGGTCATGGCCTCGGTGTCGGTGAGCACGAGGGAGTTCCGCTCGACGCCCTCGGCGTCGGGGTCGGTCTCGTAGTCGCCGACCGCGATCGGGGACGTCTCGGTGACGTACTCGTTGCCGGTGCGGCCGTACTCGTCCTCGGCCTGGATCTTGGTGAACTCGCCGTCCGCGTAGACGAGCACGCCGTCGCTGCAGCCGAAGACCGCGACCTCGCCCTTCGTGGTGCCCTCGCCGTGCACGGACGGGCACTCCTCGCTGCGGGCGATCTCCTCGCGGTCGGCGTCGAGCGCCCGCACGCCGGAGCGGCCCTCGGCGTCACCGATGGTCGTGAGCAGGGTGTCGTCCTCGAGCACGATCGAGACGCCGTGGTGCGCGTCGGGCGCCCCGACGACCTCGTGCTCGGGCAGCTCGCCCGACCCGAGCGAGTCGAGCAGGTCGTCCGTCTCGTAGACGGTGGTGTCGCCCGTGCCGTCGGCGAAGAGGATCGTCTTGTCGCCGTGGCGGACGACGTGGCCGGGGGTGGGTGCGTCGAAGACGAGGTCGGTGAGCACGGGCTCGGCGACGTACGACTGGCCGTCGGCGGTCCAGGCGCCGGTGTCGAGCACCTGGAAGCCCTCCTCGGTCGACACCATGACGGTGCGGCCGTCGCCGGACGGGTTGACGCGGTTGAAGCCCGCGAGCTCGATGTCGCCGACCACGTCGAGGGTGTCGGCGTCGAGCACGAGCAGGCCGCCGTCGTAGGTGAGGGCGATGCGGGCCTGGGCCGCGTCGACCTGCTCGGCGGCCGAGGCGCTCGACGCGCCCGAGCCGCCGGACGAGCCGGACGCGTCGGAGTCGCGGGACGCGCCTCCCGAGCAGGCGGTGAGGGCGAGCGTGGCGGCGGCCGTCAGTGCGGCGCCGGCGAGCAGGCGGTGGTGTCGCTGGATCATGGGTTCCTTCCGGGGGTGGTGCGGGTGGTGGTGGTCAGGGGGAGAGGCCGGTCGTAATGAGGCGCTCGTTGGCGCGCAGCATCTCGAGGTAGGTCTCGGCGCCGCCGCCGGGGGCGGTGAGCGACTCGGTGTAGAGGGCGACGACATCGACGTCGACGTCGGCCTCGTCGGCGAGCACCTGCACGAGGCGGTCGGGCTGCGACGAGTCGGCGAAGATCGTCGGCACCCCGGCCTGCTCGATGGCGGCGGTGAGGTCGGCGAGGTCCGAGGCGCTCGGCGAGGCGAGCGTGGTGCCGCCGGGCACGACGGCGCCGATGATCCTGAAGTCGTACCGGTCGGCGAGGTAGCCGAACACGTGGTGGTTGGTGACGAGGGCGCGGCGCTCGGCCGGGATCTCCGCGAACGCCTCCGCCATCTCGGCGTCGACCGCCTCGACCTCGCCACGGTAGGCGTCGGCCGCTTCGGCGAGCCGGTCGAGGTCGAGCCCGTCGACGGTGGCCGCGAGCTCCTGCTCGAGGCCGTCGACGACGTCGAGCATCCGGGCGGGGTCGGTCCACCAGTGCGGGTCGACGTCGCCCTCGGCGTCGCCGGTCACGTAGGCGAGCGGCTCGACCAGGTCGCCCGCGGCGACGCCCGGCACGCCCTCGGCGAGGGCCGCGTCGACGTGGTGCTGCAGCCCCTCCTCGAGGCCGAGGCCGTTCGACACGAGCAGGTCGGCGTCCTGCATCCGGGCCGCGTCCTGCGCGGAGATCTCGAACGAGTGCGGGTCGGCGTCGGGCGGCATGAGGGTGGTGACCTCGGCCTGGTCGCCGACGAGCTCGTCGACGACGTCGCCGAGGATGTTCGTCGTGACGACGACCGACGGGCCGTCCGCGCCGGCGCCCGTCGAGCATCCGGCCGTCGTCACGCCGAGCCCGAGCGCGACCGTGGCCGCGACGACGGAGCGCAGGAGGCCCCGGCCGGGCCCGCCAGGACCGCCGCGGCGGGCAGCGCGGCCGGCGAGCACGCAGCCGGCCAGCGCGTCGACGCGGCTCATCGGCCCGTCTCCACGAAGCGCGCGGCGTCGCCCTCGACGTCGAGCGTGCGGGCGACCCGGGCGGCGTCGCCGTGGTCGATCTCGTGCACGACGCCGGCGGACGGCGAGTTGACGTAGCTGCGCGACACGTCGATCTCGAGCTCGACGCCGTCGGGCAGGGCACCGTCGACGAGGTCGTCGGCGAGCAGCGGCTCGGTCTGCGCGACGACGCCGGTGGGGTCGAGCACGACGACGCGACCGGAGGCGTCGACGCCGACGACGGTGCCGTCGGAGTCGCCGACCGCGCTGGCCCGCAGCAGCGGCTCGGGGGTCGTGATCAGCGTCCACTCGCGGGCGCGGGCGTCGAACAGCCAGGCGCCCGTGCTGCCGGCGACGGCGGCCGCGGTGGGCCGGCCGGGGCGCCCCTCGAACGCCGTGGCGACGTCAGCGGCGGCCGTGCCGGCGGGGTACGGGACCTGCTCGAACGACACCTCGCCGGAGTCGTCCTGCGTCGCCAGCACGGCGCCGTCGGAGCAGCCGACGACGATGCCGACCCGGGTCGAGGCCGCGCCGCGCAGGTCGGGGCAGGAGGCCGTGGCCCCGTCGACGACGTCGCCCTCGGCCGTGAGCACCCGCAGCCCGTCGGCCGCGCCACCGCCGGTCGCGTCGCTCGCGACGACGAGGTCGCCCAGGGGCGCGAGCACGCCCGCGCCCTCCGGCCCCTCGACGCGGCCGAGCTCGGCGACCTCGCCGTCGGCGAGCGCCTCGGCGTCGAGCAGCACGCCCGTGCCGGACCCCGGGAACCAGGCGGCGGTCACGGTCGCGCTCGAGGCGACCTCGGCGGGGCCCGCGCCCGAGCCGCCGTCGACCTCGCCGACCTCGCGCGCGTCGGCCAGGTAGTAGTGGTTGTGGTCGCCGTGCGGCACCGTCCAGGCGCCGCCGTCGACGATGCGCAGCACGCCGTCCTCCGACGAGGCGAAGAGGTACCGGCCGTCGGTGGCGAGGCGGCTCACGTCGTCGCCCGCCAGGTCGGCGAGCTCGCGCGACTCCTCGGCGACGGGGTCGAAGGCGTGCAGCGCGCCCGAGTCGTCGAGGGTGACGAGGCGCAGCTGGGGCTCCTGCTGCTCGGAGGCGCCCTCGACGTAGCCGTGCGGCACGGCGGTCTCGGAGGCGGCCGGGTCGGCGTCGCCGGCGGGCCCGGAGGCGCACCCGGCGAGGGCGAGGACGGCGGCCGCGGCGGGCAGCAGCAGGGTGGGACGGGACTTCACGGGTGGGACAGCTCCCTCGGGTCGGTAGCGGGGTGGGGGTGGTGCGGGTGGCGCGGGTGGTGCGGGTGGTGCGGGTCCGCGGGTGCGGGTGCGGCGCCGTGCTCGGCGTCGCGCGAGGGCACGGCGTCGCGCGAGGGTGCGGCCGACGCCACGGCGGGCCGGGCGGGCGGGGCGGGGGCGGGACGCGCCTCCTGCGCTCGTCGCCCGGGTCGGAGGCGCACGACCGCCGCACGGGCGATGCCCGACAGCGCGGCGAGGGCCACGGCCGACGCAGCGATGGTCGCGCCGGCGGCGGTGCCGGCGTGCCAGGAGACGAGCAGGCCGACCACGACGGCGACCGCGCCGAGCGCGGCGGCGAGCGCCATGGTGCTGGGCACGCGGCGCATCCAGTGCCCCGCAGCGACGGCGGGGGCGAGCAGGAGGCCGAGCACCAGGAGGCTGCCCACGGCCTGGTACGACGCCACGACGACGAGCGTGACGAGCGCCACGAGCACCACCTGGGCGAGCCGGGGCCGGAGGCCGAGCGTGCGGGCGACGCGCGGGTCGAAGGCGAGCGCGACGAACGAGCGGTGGAACGCCGTGACGACGACGAGCACCACGGCGAGCGCGACGACGAGGAACGTCAGGTCGGACGCCTGGATCGCCAGCACGTCGCCGAAGAGGATCGCCGTGAGGTCGGTGGCGAACGACCGCGACCGCGACACGACGACGACGCCGACCGCGAGCATGCCGACGTAGAGCAGGCCGATGACGGTGTCCTGCGAGAGGCGCACGCGGCGCTGCACGAGGCTCAGGCCGGCCGTCATCACGGCGGCACTGGCGGCGGCGCCGGCCACGGGGGGCAGTCCGAGCAGGGTGGCGATCGCGACGCCGGGCAGGAGGCCGTGGGCCATCGCCTCGCCGAGGAACGCCGTGCCGCGCACGACCACCCAGGTGCCGACGACGCCGCAGAGCGCCGCGACGAGCACGCCGCCGAGCAGGGCTCGGAGCATGAACGCGGTGCTGAACGGGTCGAGGAGGTCGGTCACGGTCGTCGACCCTACATGAGAACGACTATCGTTATGACCATGCGCACCGCTCCGTCCTCCGCCCCGCCGCCCGTCGCCACGTCAGCGACACCCGTCGTGCAACTACGCGGCGTTGAGGCGAGCCACGACGGCCACGTCGCCCTGCACGCCCTCGACCTGTCCCTGCAGCCCGGGCAGCACACCGTGCTCGTGGGGCCCAACGGCTCGGGCAAGTCGACGCTGCTCGCCGTGCTCGCCGGCACCCACGACGCCGTCCGTGGCCAGGTGCAGCGCACCCCCGGCCTGCGCGTCGGCCTCGTGGTGCAGCGCAGCGCCGTCACCGATCGACTACCGCTGACGGTGCGCGAGACCGTCGCGATGGGGCGCTGGGGCGCCGGCAGGAGGCACGCCCGGGCCGACGACCGCGCCGCCGTCGACGAGGCCCTCGACGCGCTCGACATCACCGACCTCGCCGGGCGCTCGCTCTCGGCGCTCTCGGGCGGGCAGCGTCAGCGCGCCCTCGTCGCCCAGGGGCTCGCCCGGCGCGCCGACCTCCTGCTGCTCGACGAGCCCACCGCCGGGGTGGACGCCGCCGCGCAGCGGCTCATCCGCCGCGCCGTCGACGGCGAGCTCGCGCGGGGCGCGACGGTCGTCGAGGCGACCCACGACGCCGAGCTGCGCGGCCCGGGCGTCGCGCTCGTGCACCTCGTCGACGGACGTCGCGTCGCCTGACCCGGCGGGCAGGAGGTCGTGGCCGGGCGGGCGGGCAGGAGGTCGCGGCCGGGCGGGCGGGACGCCCCGCGGGGTCAGGGGGTGACGGCCTCGCCGGAGTGCTCGATGGCGTCGGCGACGATGTGCGACACGTGCCGATCGGCCACGGAGTAGCGGGCCTCGCGGCCGGTGCGCTCGACCTGCACGAGCCCGATGCTCCGGAGCACGCGGAGGTGCTGCGACACGAGCGGCTGGGAGAGCCCGGAGGCCTCGACCAGCGCGGAGACGGTGGCCGTCTCGACGTCGAGGAGCCGCAGCAGCCGCAGGCGCGACGCCGACGACAGGGCCTTGAAGAGGTCGGCCGCGGCCTCGAGCCGTTCGTCGTCGGACATGCGGTCCAGGGTAGTCCGGCCCGGCACCGCGGCCGGGCAGCAGCCCCGCCCCCACGGGCCAGGGCTGGCCCGGGACGCGGGCGGCTCCGTCGCCGACGGGCGACCGCGGCCGCCCGCCGACGACGCACTCGCCCACCCTCCGGCGACGGCCCGGCGAGCCGCCGGCACGACGGCGCGGCCGGCCCGCACGCACGACGGAGGGCCCGCCTGTCGGCGGGCCCTCCGGGGTGACGGTCCTGACGGACCGGGGTGCGCCTCCTGCCCGCGTGGGCCACGGAGGCGCGAGCGCTCAGTGCTCGTCGTAGTGGTCGGCGTGCTGCGCGTGCTTGTGGTCGCCGTGCACGTAGTCGACGTGGTCGTCGTGCTGCACGGTCTCGTGGCCGCAGGCCTCGCCGTGCTGGTGCTCGGCGACGGTGTGCTCGGCGTGGGTCTCGGTCTGGGTGTCGGCCATGGTGGCCTCCTTCGTGTCGCGGGCGGGTCGGTGGTCCCAGTAGAGCAGACACATGCACGCATTGCAATGCGTCGATGCAATCGATGACGAGAACGATCATCACCCGCAGCAGCCCGGGCCCGCTCCCGGTCCGGCGCTCGGCGCCAGCTCGTCCGCCCCGCCCGACCCGGGCCGCCCAGCCCGCCAGCCAGCTCGTCCCTCCCGCCCGTTCCGGTCCGCCTGTCCCGGTCCACCCGGCCCGACCCGAGGGTGTCCACGACACGCTGACGGAGCAGCGCGGGACCAGCCGATCGTGGGCACCCTCCTCGCGGGCGTGTCCACGATCGGCGGGTGCAGCGCGCCCGACCCAGCACATCGTGGACACCGTCGACAGCACCCAGCACCCAGCACCCGGCACCGGGCACCCGGCACCGGGCACCGGGCCCGATCGAGGTGTCGCGAACTGCTGCGCCAGGAGGCCCGAGCCCGCATCCCGGGTCACATCGATGTTCCGCGCAGCGTGGGCGGGCGGGCGGGCGCGCGCGCAGCGGGGGCGGGCGCGCGCGCAGCGTGGGCGGGCGCGCGCGCCCCGCGCTCAGCGCCCGCGGCGCAGCGTGTCGCTCGGGTACTCGCCGAAGCGCTCGGCGTACGTCGCGGAGAAGCGGCCGGCGTGCGAGAACCCCCAGGAGCGGGCCACGACGGCGACCGTGGTGGCGTCGACGTCGCTCTGCAGCAGCTCGTCGCGCACCCGCTCGAGCCGCACCTCGCGCAGGTACCCCATCGGGGTGCGGTCGAGCGCGGTCTGGAACATCTGCTGCACGGCCCGGACGCCGAGGTTCGCGCTGGCCGCGATGTCCATCACGGTGAGCGGGAGGTGCGCGTGCGCGTGCACGAACTCGACCGCCTGGCGCAGCGTCGCGTTGCGCGGGTGCAGCAGCTCGGGGGGCAGGCGCGCACCCTGCGGCTGGTAGAGGCCGAGGAAGGCCAGCGAGGTGCGCCGGGTGAGCTCGGCCCACAGGACGCGCGAGACCTGTCCGGCGCCGAGCGCGGACGAGACCTCCGCGACGGTCGCGCGCCACGCGGCCACGGCCTCCTGCGTCACCGGGGCGGTGTGGTCGAAGCGCAGGCCCGCGGCGCCGCCCAGGTGCCCCTGCTCGGCCGCGACCTCCGCGACGCGGTCCTTCGACAGATGCACGATGCGCTGGTCGTAGTCCTCGTAGGTGAACGTGAAGTGCTCGTGGGCGGGGAAGAGCAGGGGCACCCCGGGGCGCACCTGCTGGACGTCGTGCCCGTCGTCGACGACGGCGCGCCCGTGCGAGATCCACTGCACGACGAGCTCGTCGCCCGGGGGGATCTGCCCGGTGAGCCGCCCCTGGATCGCCGACGTGCGCAGCGACATGCCGCTGTCGCCCGCCGCGGTGTAGCGGAACGTGAAGTCGCTCTCCGTCGTGTCGGCCCGCCAGTCGACCCCGTCGTAGAGGGGGGCCAGCTCGATCCGGGCGGCGTCGAGGTCGTGGCCGAGGGCGCGGATGCGGACGCGGTCACCGAGCGGGCGCTCCCCCGGGGACGCGCCGCCGGGGCGGGAGGAGAGATCGGGCACAGCGGTCCGCCCTCCTGGGCCCCGAGGCCCTGTCGCCACCAGGAGCCGCGACGGGCTCCGCACCGGCCTCGACGGCCGGACGGGGCAGCACCACGGCGCCCCTGACGGGACTCGAACATAACATCGAGCGGGCGCGCCGATCCCGGTTGTCCGCTCAGCGCACGGGCGCGATGGGGCACACTGGAGGTCGACGGGGAGGTGCCCATGGGCGACGCACGGTTCAGCGAGGCGGTCCAGCTCCTCGACGGCCTGTCGGGCACGGACGGCCTGCACCGCCCGTTCCTGCACGGGCTGACGGTCGACGGTGCCTCGGTCGCGACGCTCGGCTCGCCCCTGGGCAGCGAGACCGTCGCCGGCAGCGACGACCTCGCCCTGCGCATCGACGAGCTGCAGTTCGACCTCGGCGAGGGCCCCTGCTGGGACAGCCTCGCGACCGACGCACCCGTCATCGAGCCCGACGTGCGCGGCCTGCCGCGGCGCGAGTGGCCCGCCTTCTCGGAGGCGATCCGCGAGCTCGAGCTGGGCGCCCTGTTCGCCTTCCCCCTCCGCGTGGGGCCCCTCCGCCTCGGCGCGGTCGACCTCTACCGGGTGCGGCCCGGCACCCTCAGCGACGACGACCAGGCGCACGCCCTGCGGGTCGCCGACCTCGTCGGCCGTCGGGTGCTGCGGCAGGCCATCGTCGACGCCGCCGACCACGACGACGAGGGCCCGCGCGCCTCCCGCTACACGCGGCGCGCCGTGCACCAGGCCACCGGCATGGTGCTCGCCCAGCTCGGCACGACGCCGGAGGACGCCCACCTGCTGCTGCAGGCGCACGCCTTCGCCACCGGCAGGCCCCTGCGGGAGGTGGCGGAGGAGGTGCTGCGGGGCATCGTGTCCTTCTCCGCGGACGACGACGGGATCGAGGACGACCGATGATCGAGAGCACGCGCGAGGCCCGCATGGTCGACCTCTTCACCACCATGGCCGACACGCTCGTCGACTCCTACGACGTCATCGAGCTGCTGCAGACCCTCGTCGACTCGTGCGTGGACCTGTTCGACGTGGCCGCCGCGGGCCTCCTGCTCGCCGACGACCGGGGCGAGCTCGACGTCGTCGCCTCGACGAGCGAGGCGAGCCGACTGGTCGAGGTCATGCAGGTCGACGCCGCCGAGGGCCCCTGCACCGAGTGCTTCGCCACCGGGACCGTCGTGTCGGTCGAGGTCATCGGCGAGGGAGACCGCCCCTGGCCCCGCTACGAGCGCTGCGCGCTCGACCAGGGCTTCCGGTCGGTGCACGCCATCCCGCTGCGGCTGCGCGACACGACCATCGGCGCCCTCAACCTGCTGCGCACCTCGACGGGGCCGCTCAACGCGCGCGACGTGCGCGCGGCGCAGGCCCTCGCCGACGTCGCGACGATCGGGATCCTGCACGAGCGCGTCCTCCAGGAGGCGGGGCTCGTCCAGGCCCAGCTGCAGGAGGCGCTGGACACCCGGGTGGTGATCGAGCAGGCCAAGGGCGTGCTGGCCCACCAGCACGGGGTGAGCACCGAGGAGGCCTTCCAGCTGCTCCGCAGGAGCGCGCGGTCGACCGGCACGAAGCTCTCCGAGCTCGCGCGGGACGTCGTGGCCCGGCGCGTGCGCGTCCCCCGCTGAGCCGCGCCACCCGGGCAGGAGCCCGGGCGCCGGGCGACGCGTAGCCGACCCCCGACGGCAGCACCACCCCTCTCGGACGGAGCCGCGGCGGCGGTAACGTTCTCGGTGGTCGGAGAACCGACCCCGGACGTCAGCCCAGACCCCGCTCCCGCCTCGGACGCCACTCGGACGCACCACGAGGACCCCCCATGCTCCAGACGCTCCTGACCATCGACGGGCACCGCTACGAGCTGTCGCCCGAGCAGGACCTCGACGTGCTCAAGGCACAGCTCCTCGACGCGGCGAACGGTGGCGCCCGGTTCGTCGAGCTGCTCGTCGCCGGCCAGGGCCGCTGCACCGTCTCGGTGCTGGTCACCCCGCGGGTCTCCGTCCAGCTCGAACGTCGCGAGGTCGACGTGCTGGAGCCCACGGCGGACGAGCACGACCTCTGGCCCGTCGAGCTCGGCCTCCACGACGCCTCGCCGCTCGGGGCGAGCACCCTCCCCCGGAGCACCGGCACCGGCACCGACGGCTGACGCCGGGCGTCGCGCGCCCGGCCTCGGCGCCGCGGCGCAGGCCCGCGGCGGCACGGGCGGGCGGACCTGGGTGCGCGACGCGGCCCGGGGCGTAGACAGCAGGGGACGGGGAACGTCGCGACGGACCCAGCGCCTCCCGGCGCAGGACGACTCAGCGACGAGACGCCCCGTCGGGAAAGAGCCACTCATGGCGAAACCGACGCCGCCCCCCGGTCAGAGCACCACGGGTCCGAGCACGTCCGACCCGAGCGAGACCGATCCCACCACGGCCGACCCGACCACGGCCGACCCCGACACGGGCACCGCGCCCGGTGGCGCGCCCGTCGAGAACCCCTCGGGCTGACGCGCACCGCAGCGCACGCCCTCCCCGCGACGCCGGCCTCCGCCCAGGAGGCCGGCGTCGCGTCGTGCGGTGCCGGTCACGGCACGGTGCAGGAGGCCCGGCCGCGTCGCGAGGGACCGGCCCCGCCTAGGGTGCAGGGCATGGACCTCCTGCTCGATGCCCCGCCCGTGCGCGCATGACCGGCGCCCTGCTCAGGGTCCGGGAGTCGTTCTGGTTCCTGCCCGCCTCGCTCGGCCTCCTGGCCGTCGTCCTCGCCGAGGCGCTCGTCCTCCTGGACCGCAGCCTGCCCGCGCTCGCCACCGACCGGGTGTTCTTCCTGGACTCGCTGAGCGCCTCCGGCGGCCGCTCGCTCCTGTCGGTCATCGGGTCGTCGATGCTCACGGTGGCCGGCACCTCGTTCTCGATCACGATCTCGGTTCTCGCGACGACCTCGTCGACGTACGGCCCGCGGCTCGTGCGCAACTTCATGGCCGACCGCGCGAACCAGTTCGTGCTGGCGACGTTCACGTCGACGTTCCTCTACGCGATCGTCGTCATGCGGACCGTGCACACCGAGGTCGACGACGCGAGCGCCTTCGTGCCGGTCATCGCGGTGCACGTCGCCGTGCTGCTCGGCGTGCTCGACGTCGGGGTGCTGGTCTTCTTCATCCACCACATCGCCCGCTCGGTGCAGATCACGTCGCTGCAGGGGCGCGTGATGGACGACCTCCGCGGCGTCGCCGCCTTCGTCTACCCGGACGAGCCGGGCGAGGGCCTCAGCACCGACCCCGCGCGGGCACGCCCCACGGACCCGGACGCGGGCACGGCCCACGGCACGCTCGTCGGCGGGGCCGACGGCACGAACGTCAGGGCCGCCTCCGACGGCTACGTGCAGGCGGTGGCCTGGGAGCAGCTGCGGCGGTCCGCCGATGGGGCGGGCCTCGTCGACGTCGTCGCGATGCCCGGGAGCCACGTCATCGAGGGCGACGTGCTCGTGACGACGGACCGCCCGGCGCCCTCGGCGACCGTGAAGGCCCTGCGGCGCGCGTTCACGCTCGGCGTGGCGCGGACGCCCCACCAGGACGTCTCGTTCGCCCTGCAGCAGCTGGTCGAGATCGCGGTGCGGGGCCTCGCCTCGGGCAGCAACGACCCCTACACGGCGGTGAGCGCGCTCGACCACGCCGCGGGCGTGCTGGTCCCGCTGTGGCGGCGCGGCGAGGCCGTCACCGCGCTCGTCGACGACTCCGGGGCCCCGCTCGTGCGGTGCTCGTGGCCCGCGGTGGAGGAGCTGGTCGACAGCGTGTTCGACGCGGTCGACACCTACGCGCAAGACCAGCCGGCCGTCCTCGAGGCGGCCACGCGCCTCCTGCGCCGGCTCGACGCGGTCGCCCCGCCGACGCGCGAGGGCCGCCTGTCGGCCCACGAGGCGCGGCTCGAGCGCGCCCTCGCCTGAGCACGAGCGCAGGAGGCGCGGCCCCGGGGCACCAGGATGGTCCCGTGACCACTCCCACGACGCTCACCGCCCGCGCCTTCCTCTTCGACATGGACGGCACCCTCGTCGACTCGCTCGCGACCGTCGAGCGCATCTGGACCGGGTTCGCCGAGCGGTTCGGCCTGGACCCGGCCGAGGTGCTGGCCGCCGTGCACGGGGTCCGCGGCCAGGACAGCATCGCCCGCTTCGCCCCCGCCGGCCTCGACCACGACGCGCTGCTCGCCGAGCTGGCCGCCGGTGAGCTCGAGCTCGCCGGCACGACGGTCGAGGTCCCCGGCGCCCGGGACCTGCTCGCGGCCCTGCCCGCGACCGCCGTCGCGCTCGTCACCTCCGCCGACGCCGAGCTCGCGCACGCCCGCACGTCCGGCGCCGGCGTGCCCCTGCCGGAGGTCGTGGTCACCGCCGACGACGTCGCCCGTGGCAAGCCCGACCCCTCGGGCTACCTCCTCGCGGCGTCCCGGCTCGGCGTCGAGCCCGGCGACGCGATCGTGTTCGAGGACGCCGAGGCGGGCATCCGTGCCGGCCTCGCGGCGGGCATGCGCGTGGTCGTCGTCGGCGGCCACGAGAGCCCGACGACGCAGGGGCTGCCGCGCGTGCGCGACCTGCGCCAGGTGCGCGCGGCGGTGGCGGGCGACGGGAGCGTCGAGGTCTCGATCAGCTGACCGCGGTGCTCGTCGGGGGATCTGGAGCGAGTGACGGGAATCGAACCCGCGCTACCAGCTTGGGAAGCTGGAGTTCTACCATTGAACTACACTCGCGCAGCACGCCGGGGCGTGCGCGACCACTCTAGCAAGGTCGCCGCCGGGCGTGGGGCGGGCCTCCTGCGATCGTGGCCGAGACCGGCCGGTGCAGCGCCACCGGGCCGGGCCGGGCCGCGCCGCGCCACCGGGCCGGGCTCAGGGGTCGACGCCGACGACGCGCAGGTCGACGGACGCGGGCGGCAGCCCGGCGAGGGCAGGATGCGCGAGGAGCGCCTCCGCGACGCGGCGGGCGACGGCCGGGGCGGTGGCCGCCTCGGCGACGCAGAGGTCGACCGTGAGGCGCACCTCGACGTCGGAGAGCGCGATGCCGACGACCGGGCCCGACGGTCCCGCGGTGCGGTCGACGGCCGCCCCCCGGTGCCCGACGAGCGACCGGAGCCCGCCGACCGCACCGCCCAGGGCGCCCTGCACCATCTCGCCGAGGCCGGTGCGCGGCTGGACGCGGGTGACGCCCTCGACGGCGGCGGCGACCGCGCCGAGCGCCGCTCCGAGCGCGTCGGGGTCGACGGGGCCGACGATGTCGTCGGGGCCAGGGCCGGGGGCGACGGGCTCGAGCGGCCCCGCCGGCTCGGGCGGCCCCGCGGGGTCGAGGTGGCGTCCGTCGCTCATCGGGCACCTCCGGTCGGTCCGTCGTCGGTGGTCCGGGGCTCGACGTGCACGTCGCGGACGAGCACGTCGAGGGCCGTGACGACGAGCTCCGTCTGGGCGGCGAGCGCCGCGTGCACGGCGGTGCGCACCCCGTCGGCGACGGTGTCGGCCGCGGCCCCGTACCGGACGCTGACGGCGACCTCGACGGTGACCGGCGCCTCCGGCACGGTGACGTCGCCGGCGAGCGTGCACGACAGCACGATCGCGCCGGGCACGCCGTCGCCCGCGTCGCGGACGAGGGCCCGCACGGCGCCCTCAGTGATGCGGAGCTCGCTGCGCGGGTCGGGCGAGGCCAACGGGATCTCCCGGCCCGAGCGCGCCTCGAGGCGCACGCGGTCCATGATCCCGGCGATCCAGTGCGGTTCGGGCGCGGGCTCGGCGGCGGCCTCGGCGGCGAGCACGTCGCCCGTGACGGCACGGAGGCGCTCGAGCGCGGCGAGCTGGGCGCGGTTGCCGGGGTGCTCCTCGAGGAGGGGGTCGTAGGGCTGGCGGCAGGCGTCGAGGTAGTCGGAGAGCCTCTCGTAGCTGGCGCTGCCGGGCTCGTCCGAGGCCGCGTCGACGGCGGCGCGCGCGTCGGCCTGCGCCTGTGCGGCGGTCGCCGCCGCGGCACCGGGGTCGACCCCGGGCAGGGCAGGAGGCGCGAGGTCCCGCCCGTCGGGTGTGCGCTCGCTCATCGGAAGGCCTCCATCTCGCGCGTCAGCGTCTCACGGGCGCGGGCGAGCTGGCCCCGCACGGCGGTCACGCTCGTGCCGGTCCGCGCCGCGATGTCCTGGTACGACTCCCCGCCCACCTCACGGAGCAGCCACGCCCGTCGCTGCCCGGCCGGCAGCCTCCTGAGGGCCGCGCGCAGCGCCGTCATGGCGTCGCCCGACTCGGCGCTGCGGAGGGGGTCGTCGGTGCCGGTCGTCGGGAGCTCGAGGTCGTCGACGTCGCTCGCGGGCTTGCGGGCACGGATGAGGTCGAACGCCTTGCGGGCGACGATGCGCATCAACCACCCGCGGACCGCCTCCGGCGTGCGCAGCTCGGGCAGCTCCCGCCAGATGACGATCGAGGCCTCCTGCACCGCGTCGACGGCGTCGGCGCGCGAGCCCGTGAGGCGCGTCGCGTAGGCCGTCATGAGCGACAGGTGCCGCCGCAGCAGCACCTCGAAGGAGCGCTCGTCGCCGTCGGCGGCCCGGCTGGCGAGGGTGCCGTCGGACGCCTGCTGGAGGTCCGTGGCCATCTCGCCTCCCCTGCTCGGTCCGGGCCCGGTCGCAGGGCGTCCGGGCGTAGCGTGACGAAAGGACTGGCCGTTGCGTCCCGTCCTTGGTACACCAGCCACGGGCCCCGGTACCGGGGCCGTCCCAGAACGAACGAGGAGCGACCATGGCCGACACGACGAACCCACCCGCCACCGACGCGCTCGGCGTCCCCACCGCAGGAGGCACGACCGCCCCCGGCGGGGCCGCGTCGGCGAGCGCGTCGCCCGGCTCCGGCGCCTCCGGCTCCTCCGTCGCGTCGTCCCCGCGGGCGTCCTCCGCCGGCGCTCGCGACGCCGTCGGGGCCGCACCCGGTCGCACGGTCGTCGCGGACGCCGTCGTCGCGAAGGTCGCCGGACTGGCCGCCCGCGAGGTGCCCGGCGTCCACGCCCTCGGTGGCGGCACGGCCCGCGCGTTCGGGGCGCTCCGCGGCGTGGTCGGCGGCAGCGACGCCGCCCAGGGCATCGCGGTCGAGGTCGGCGAGACGCAGGTCGCCGCCGACGTCACCCTCGTCGTCGAGTACCCGGTGCCGATCCACGACGTCGCCGAGCAGGTGCGCGCGAGCGTGGCGCAGGCGATCAGGCAGCTGGTCGGCATGGAGGTCGCCGAGATCAACGTCGCCGTCGACGACGTGCACATCCCCGGCGACGACGCTGGCGGCGAGTCCGAGGGCCGCGTGCGATGACGACGACGCAGGTGGGCCTCGCGGTCGGCGCCGTCCTCGGCGTCGTCGCGGTCGCGTTCGGCCTCGGCGAGATGCTCGTCGTCGCCGCGTTCCTCGCGGTCGGCGGCCTCGTCGGCCGGGTCGTCTCCGGCCGCACCGACGTGCACGCCCTGTGGGACGCCCTCCGCGGGCGGCGTTCCTCGTCGTGAGCGAGCACGGCCCGGTCGTGCCCGGGCACGTCTCGGTGCGCCCCAGGGTGCTGCAGCGCGTGGCCGGTGCGGTCGTCGCCGAGCAGCTGCGCGTCGAGCGGCACGACGTCCGCGTCGACGCCACGGACGACGGCGGCGACCTGGCGCTCCACGTCGCGACGCCCGTGAGCGTGCCCGCCCTCGACCGTGCGTCCGAGCTGCCCGAGGGCGGCGTCCTGGGCCTGGTCCGCGAGCTGCAGGGCACCGTCCGGTCGCGCGTGCGCGAGCTGACCGGGAGGTCCGTCTCGCGCGTCGACGTCGTCGTCACGGGCGCCCGTGCCGAGGCCCGCCGGAGGGTGTCGTGACCGATCACCGCGCCCTGTACCACCGCCTCCTGCGCCGGGCGACGCACGCGTCGCGGTCGGTGCCCACGGTCGTCGTGGCCCTGCTGCTGCTCGTGCTCGTCGCCTGGGTCGGCACGGAGTCGGCACTGGCCGCGCTCGGCCGGCCCGCCCTGCTGGCGTCGCTCGTCGACCTGCCCGGCACGCTGGCGCGGACCGCCACGGACGCCCCGGCCCTCGTGCTCGCGGTCGGTGCCGTCACCGTGCTCGTCGGGCTCGTGCTGCTCGTGCTGGCCGTGGCACCCGGACGTCGCGGGCGCCACGCGCTCGACGACGCCCGCGTCGCGGCCGTCGTCGACGACGAGGTCATCGCCGCGGCCGCCGCCCGCCGAGCCCGCAGCGCCGGCCGCCTGGGGGCGTCGCAGGTGCGGGCCTGGGTGTCGCGGCGCCGGGTCGGGCTCGACCTGGTCCGCAGCTCGGGCGTCGCCCTCGACGACGAGGCGGTGCTCGCCGCGGTGCGCGACGACCTGGCCGCCGACCCCTGGCGGCCGCCGCTCGAGGTCACGGCCCGGGTCGGGCGGCACGGGAGGATCGGCGCATGAGCCGCAGCAACCGCGCTCTCAGCAGGCTGTTCCTCGCCGTCGTCGGCCTCGTCACCGTCGGCGCGGGCGCGGCCCTGCTCGCCACGGCGAGCGCGGGCAGCGTCGGTCGCGTCCTCCGCGAGGCGCTCGGGTCGACGGGCGACGGCCTGGCCGACCTGCTCGCCCGTACGCCGCTCGACCCCGTGGGCGGCACCGGCGGCAGCTGGCTGCCCCTCGCGCTCACGGTGGCGTGCCTGGTCGTCGCGCTGCTGCTGCTCTGGGCGGTCCTCGCCCATGGCGGCGGCCGCACCGACCGCGTGGTGAGCGTCGACGAGCCCGCGGGCAGCATCGCCGTGTCGGCGTCGTTCGCCGGGACGGCGCTCGTGCACGCGCTGGAGCACCGCCGCGACGTCGCCGCCGTGCACGTCACCGCGTTCCGGGCGGACGGGAGGCCCGCCCTGCGCGTCCGGGTCCGCGTCACGTCGGGCGCGTCCCCCGCGCCCGTCGTCGCCGCGGCGTCGGAGGCCGTCCGCGGGCTGGACCTGCTCCTCGGCACCGACCTGCCGGTGCTCGTGGAGGTCTCCGGCGGGGGCGTCGCGCGCCGCGGCGCGGACTCGCGCGTCGCGTAGCGGACCGCGCCCCCGCGGCGCCCCCTGTCCGCACCGCACCCCGGACGCACCGCACCCGCGGGGCGCTAGCGCACCGCGAGCAGGATCTTGCCGAGGTGCCCGCCGGACTCCATGCGGCGGTGGGCCGTCGCGGCGAACTCGAGCGGGTACACGCTGTCGAGGATCACCCGCACCGCGCCCTGCTCGACGAGCGGCCAGACGTGCTCGCGCACCGAGGCCATGATCTCGCGGCGCTCCTCGAGGGGTCGGGCGCGCAGCGTCGTGCCCCACACGCGGGCGCGCTTCTGCATCAGCAGGCCGACGTCGAGGGTCGCCTCGCGACCGCCCTGGGCGGCGATGACCATGACGCGGCCGCCGACGGCGAGCGCCTCGACGTCCCGCCCGAGGTACGAGCCGCCCACGAGGTCGAGGACCACGTCCACGCCGCGGCCGCCCGTGGCCTCCTGCACGACCGCGACGAAGTCCTCGTCGCGGTAGTCGATGCCCCGCGTCGCGCCGAGCTCCTCGCAGAAGGCGACCTTCTCCGCCCCGCCGGCGGTCGCGTAGACGGTGGCGCCGCGGGCGACGGCGAGCTGGATCGCGACGGAGCCGACCCCGCTCGTGCCGCCGTGCACGAGGAGCGTCTCGCCGGCCCGCAGCCCGGCGGCGAGGAACACGTTGCTCCACACGGTGGCCACGGCCTCCGGCAGTCCGGCCGCGAGCACCAGGTCGACGCCCTTCGGCAGGGGCAGCACGAGGCCCTCGTCGACGGCGACGCGGTCGGCGTACCCGCCGCCGCCCAGGAGCGCCACGACGTGGTTGCCGGCCGCGACCTGCGTCACCTGCTCGCCGACGGAGACGACCGTGCCCGACACCTCGAGGCCGGGCCACTCGGGCGCACCGGCAGGAGGCGGGTACGAGCCCTGCCGCTGGCTCACGTCGGCCCGGTTGAGGCCCGCGGCGGCCACGTCGACGACGACCTCGTGCGGGCCCGGCACGGGCTCCGGCAGCTCGGCGACGACGAGGACCTCGGGTCCTCCGGGGCGGGAGATCGTGACGGCACGCATCCCCCGAGTCTGCCCCCTCGGCCCCTAAGCTCGTCCCCGTGCTGCTCTCGGACCGCGACATCAAGCAAGAGCTCGACGCCCGCCGCATCGGCCTCGACCCCTACGACCCCTCCCTGATCCAGCCGTCGAGCATCGACGTGCGCCTCGACCGGTTCTTCCGCCTGTTCGACAACCACAAGTACCCGTTCATCGACCCCGCCGAGGACCAGCCCGAGCTGACCCGCCTGGTCGAGACGCCCGCCGACGAGCCGTTCGTGCTGCACCCGGGCGAGTTCGTGCTCGGCAGCACGTACGAGCTCGTCTCGCTGCCCGACGACGTCGCCGCGCGCCTCGAGGGCAAGAGCTCGCTCGGCCGCCTCGGCCTGCTCACGCACTCGACCGCCGGGTTCATCGACCCGGGCTTCAGCGGGCACGTGACGCTCGAGCTGTCCAACGTCGCCACGCTGCCCATCAAGCTCTGGCCGGGCATGAAGATCGGGCAGCTCTGCTTCTTCCGGCTCACCTCGCCGGCCGAGCACCCCTACGGCTCCACCGAGACGGGCTCGCGCTACCAGGGCCAGCGCGGACCCACCGCGTCGCGCTCGCACCGCTCGTTCTTGCGCACCGACGTGTCGGCGCACCCGTCGAGCGCCCGCGACTGACGCGTCCCGCCGCGTGACGGGTGTCGACGCGGGGAGCCGACCCGAACGGCCCCCCGCGCCCTTCTCGCAGCCCTGAACCTGACCCTGCGAGGCCCGTCCAGTGTCCGTCGAGCGAGTAGGGAACGCCACGGTCTGTCCGGCGAACGAATCGGTCGACGCTACGGCGAAGGGGCGCGCGACGCGCCCGGCTCAGCGCTCGAGGGTCGTGCGCGGCGGCCGCCCGTAGGACGCCTGGTACGCCGCGGCGAAGCGCCCCTGGTGCGCGAAGCCCCAGCGGGCCGCGATCGCGGCGACGGTGTCGCCCCGGTCCGGACTGGCCTCGACGAGGTCGGCGTGGGCCCGGCGCAGGCGCTCCGCACGCAGCGCGGCGAGGGGCGTCGCGTCGAGGTGGCGCCGGAACGCCAGCTGCAGCCCCCGGGGCGTGAGGCGGGCGGCCTGGGCGATCTCGACGAGCCCGATGTCCCCACCGGAGCGCTCCTCGATGAAGGCGAGGGCGCGCCGCACCGTGCCCGGCAGGGGTGCCGGGTCGTGCTCGAGGTGGTCGTCGACCACGTTGCTCGGGAACGTCTCGAGCAGTGCGGCGACGAACATGCGGAACACCGACCCGCGGACGAGCTCGCTCGACGCCGCCGCCTCGTTGCCGAGGACCTCGCGGTAGACGTGCGACGAGAGCGCCTGCCAGTGCCGCACCGCGTCGGCCGACACCGGGGACGGGTCGAAGAACCGGACGCCGCCCGCGGGCAGGAGGCGGAGGGCCCGGAGCTCCTCCTCGAGCGCCGACCGGTCGAGCATCACCTGGCCGAGATCGAGGTCGTCGTAGCGCGTCCGGACCGGGACCCCGTCGGGGAAGAGGAACGGGGTGCGGGGCACCGTCCGCAGCTGCACGGATTCGTTCGTCACCTCGAGCCTGCCGGAGTGCACCTGGCCCACGCAGACGAAGGGCACGATCTCGGACTCCGACTCGACCGTCCCCGTGTACGAGAAGCGGCCCAGCCCGAAGCGGTGGTCGCCGACGACGCTCTGACGGAACCGGAAGCCGCGCGGGCCCCGGGTCTCGGCCGTCATCGTCCCCACCTTGTAGGTGTCCCGGATGACGGCGTGCGCACGCTCGAGATCGGTGGTGTCGACGGGGCAGCTCGCGGTGCCCAGGACGGATGTGCTCTTCACGTGTCCCCCACGCAGGTCGGGTGACCGAGGTCGCGACGTGGTCGGCGTCGCTCCACGGACCGGCCCCTGATCGGCCGCTCCTCCACGGTACCCGCGGGTACGGAGGTGCGGCAGTCCCCCCGCTCGGGGGCCACGCTCCGCACGCTCGGGGTACAGGCGGCGTAGCGTCGAGTCATGGACCAGAGACTGATGGGCAACAGCGGTGCCGTGGTGTCGGAGCTGACGCTGGGCACGATGACGTTCGGCGCCGAGGCCGACGAGAGCACCTCCCGCGAGATCCTCGACGCCTTCACGGAGGCCGGGGGCACGTTCGTCGACACGGCGGACGTCTACAGCGCGGGCACGTCGGAGGAGATCGTCGGGCGCTGGCTGGCCGACCACCCCACCGAGCGCGAGCAGGTCGTGCTCGCCACCAAGGGCCGGTTCCCGATGGGGTCCGGGGCCAACGACGTCGGCCTCTCGCGCCGGCACCTCACGAAGGCGCTCGACGCGTCGCTCGCGCGGCTCGGCGTGGAGCACGTCGACCTCTACCAGCTGCACGCGTGGGACGCGCTGACCCCGATCGACGAGACCCTGCGGTTCCTGGACGACGCCGTCGCCGCCGGCAAGATCTCGTACTGGGGCTTCTCGAACTTCCTGGGCTGGCAGCTGACCAAGGCCGTGCACCGCGGCGAGGCCCTGGGCACGACGCCCCCGGCGACGCTGCAGCCGCAGTACAACCTGCTCGTGCGCGACATCGAGCACGAGATCGTGCCCGCCTCCCTCGACGCCGGCATCGGCCTGCTGCCGTGGTCGCCGCTCGCGGGCGGATGGCTGAGCGGCAAGTACGTGCGCGACCAGGCCCCCACCGGCGCCACCCGCCTCGGCGAGGACCCGGCCCGCGGCATGGAGGCCTGGGAGGCCCGCAACGCCGACGAGCGCACCTGGGCGGTGCTCGACGTCGTGCACGACGTCGCCCGCGCCCACGACGCCAGCCCGTCGCAGGTGGCGCTGGCCTGGCTGCTCTCGCGGCCCGCGGTGACGAGCGTGATCCTCGGCGTGCGGACCGTCGAGCAGCTGCGCGACAACCTGGGAGCCTCGGGCCTGCCCCTCACCGGCGAGGAGCTCACGCGCCTCACCACGGCGAGCGAGCCGCGCCTCGACGACTACCCCTACGGGACGCTCGGCGTGGCCCAGCGCCACCGCAAGCTGGAGGGCGGGCGCTAGTCGCGACTCCTGCCCTGCGCACGAGAGGCGCCGCACCCCCACGGGTGCGGCGCCTCCTGCTCGTCGGGCGGACGACGGGCCCCGCAGGAGGCCCCGGTCGCCTCAGGCGCTCGCGTCGCCCCGACGACGCCCCCGCGTCACCCGCACGGCCACCGTCACCACCACGACGACCGCCGCCGCGACGAGCGCCGTCACGCCCGCGGTGCCGTTCTCGGGCTCGGCCGTGAGCCGGCCGACGGCGACCCAGGAGAGGCCCCACGCGAGCGAGAGCATGGGCGCGAGGCGTCCGCGCCCGACGACGGCGAGCACCACGCCCACCAGGCCGGCGACGGCCAGCACGACGACCGACCAGCCGTCGACGCCCAGCCCGGCCCCGTCGAAGCCCGAGCTGGCGATCGCGGCCGCGAGGTTCGCCGCGGTCGCGACGCTCACCCAGCCGAGGTAGAGGCCGAGCGTGCCGTCGGTGACGACCGCGTCGACCCACGACGCCGTGCGGGTGCGCAGCAGGAGCACGAAGATCCGGGCCAGCACGAGCAGCAGCACCACGATGACGGCGGCGGCGCCCCACACGCTGCCGAGCTGCACGGCCACGAACAGCCAGGCGGCGTTGAGCAGCAGCGACGCGGCGACCCAGGGGCCCAGGCGGCGGTGGCGGTCCCGCGCCCGCAGGCCGGGCAGCGCCTGGTAGACCGCGTACGCGACGAGGCCCGCGTAGATGACGCTCCAGATCGAGAACGCCTGGGTCGCGGGGGCGATCGTCGTCGCGTCGGCGCTCAGGGCACCGCCGGCCGCGTCGCTCACCTCGGCCCCGCCGAAGGCGCCGGAGCCGAAGGCGGCGAGCACGATCGCGACGACCGCGGTCACGACGACGACGACCTGGCGCACCACGTCGGCGCGGGTGGCGGGGGCGTGCGGGTCGTCGGCGCGGGTGGTGGCGGCGTGCGGGTCGTCGGCGCGGGTGGTGCCGTGGGGGCGGGCGGGGCTGGTGGGGCGGGGCTGCTGCGGGCTGGTCATGCGGGGCACCGTACGCCCTTCAGCTGGCTGATGTCTTAGTGCGTGAAGCTTCTGTCCAGGACCGCTGCCTGGCGACGGGACCCTGCCGCACGGCGCGGCTCAACGCGGCTCGGCACGCTCGAGCGCAGGAGGTGCTGCCCGCGTCAGTCGCCGAGCTGCACGGGCGGCCCGACCGCGAGCAGCGCGGCGAACACGACGCTCACGCCCACGACCGCGACGACGAGCGCGAGCACGGGGTGCGCGAGCACCCACCGGAGCAGGCGGTCGAGCGGCCGTCGGTCCCGGTGGTCACCGGTCGCCTCGCGCCGCCACCCGCCCCGGAGGCGCCCGGAACGGTCGATCCACCGCTCCACCGGCAGGCTGGCGAAGGGCACGACGGCGCTCGCCAGGGCGAGCAGGGTGATGCCCGCGCTCCAGCGCTGGTTGACGGCGACGACGACGCCGGCGACGAGGTACGCCAAGAAGACGAACCCGTGGATCGGACCCGCGATGCTCACCCCGACGTCGGTGACGCGGACGGCGTACTTCAGCAGCATGCCGACGATCAGCAGCGTCCAGGTCACCACCTCGGCCACGGCGAACGAACGGAACAGGGTACGAGGCGACATCAGCACGACTCCGGGATCAGCGGGGAGGGCGGGGACCCGACCATGCTCGCAGCCGCGGGCTGGGGACTCGCCGGGCCCGGCCTCCTGCCGGGCGCCGCCGGGCCGGGCCGGGCCGCCTGCCGGCCGGGCCGCACCTCCTGCCGGGCCGGGCCGCACCTCCTGCCGGCCGCCGCCGAACGCGACAACTTCCGCCCGACACGCCGCCCGAGAGCCACCCCCGCGCACACCACCCCCTCCCGTTGTCGCCTTTTCCGACGAGACGGCGCAGGAGCCCGCCCCACCGCCGCGCCACCGCCGCGCCATCTGCCGGACGCCCGCCGCACCACCGGACGGGCCCCGCACCTCCTGCCGGCCGCCGCCGAACGCGACAACTTCCGCCCGACACGCCGCCCGAGAGCCACCCCCGCGCGCACCGCCCCCCTCCCTGTCGCCTTTTCCGACGAGACGGCGCAGGAGCCCGCCCCATCGCCGCGCCACCGGCCCGGCCACCGCCGCACCATCTGCCGGACGCCCGCCGCACCACCGGACGGGCCCCGCACCTCCTGCCGCCGCCGAACGCGACAACTCGCGCCCGACACGCCGCCCGCGAGCCACCCCCGCGCGCACCGCCCCCGTCGTTGTCGCCTTTTCCGACCAGTGACGCGTGCCGGGCGACAGAGGCCGGACGGGGGCCGGGCCGGCGTCAGAGGCCGCCGAAGCGCTCCGTGCGCACGCGCGTCGGGTCGTGCCCGGCGGCGACGAGCCACTCGGCGACCCGGGCGACGAAGCCGTTCGTGCCGCAGACGTAGACCACGGGGTGGCGTTCGGCGGGCAGGGCGACGTCGAGCAGCTCCCGCTCGGTGAGGCGGCCGGGGGCCCGACCCCCTCCTGCGGGCGCGGCCCGCGTGAAGAGCGTGGTCACCTCCGCCACCCCGGCTGCGGCGTACGCGTCGAGCTCTGCGGCGAACCAGCGCGAGGCGGCGTCGCGGACCGAGTGCAGCAGCCGGAACTCCGGCCCCTCCGCGAGCGCGGCCCGCACCCGGAGCATGCTCACGAGCGGTGCGACCCCCGACCCGCCGGCGACGAGCTGCACCGGCGAGGCGTCGACGGGCGCAGCACCGAGCGGATCGGGCATGACGGCCTGCACGGCCGAGCCCGGTCCGAACCGGGTGGGCGGCCACCGGAACCAGCCGCCGATGGGTCCGCGGACCTCGAGGGGGTCGCCGACCTCCATGGCGTCGACGAGGTAGGGCGAGACCTCGCCGTCGTCGAGGCGCTCGACCGCGAGCTCGATCTCGGGGACGCGACCCGGGCCTCCTGCGCTCGCCCGCACGTCGCTCAGCGAGTACGAGCGCACCGCCTGGTAGCCGTCGTCGGCGGTGAGCCGCACGTCGACGTGCTGGCCGGCGGCCGCCTCGCGCAGGCCGGGGACCAGGAGGCGCAGGGTGCGCCCGCTCCCCGACAGCGGCTCGGTCGACGCGAGGGTCGCGGGCAGCCAGGCGCCCACGACGGCACCCGACGGGTCGACCGGCAGCTCCGACCCCTGCGCGTCAGCCGGCCCGGCCGTCTCGTCCGCGTCGCGGGGCACGGCCGGCTCGACGCTCACGCGTAGCGTTCCTCACGCCAGGGGTCACCGTGCCCGTGGTAGCCCATGCTCTCCCAGAAGCCGCGACGGTCGACGGCCATCGTCTGGATGCCGTGCAGCCACTTCGCGCTCTTCCAGAAGTAGAGGCCCGGCACGAAGAGGCGGGCGGGGCCGCCGTGGTCGGCCGAGAGGGGCTCGCCCTCGTAGCGGTGCACCACCCACGCCTTGCCGCCGAGCAGCTGGTCGAGGGGCAGGTTCGTCGTGTAGCCGCCGTAGCTGGAGGCCATCGCGTGCTGGTGCTCGGTCTCGAGGCCGTCGAAGAGGGTGTCGAGCGAGACGCCGGTCCAGTGCGTGCCGAGCTTCGTCCAGCTCGTGACGCAGTGGATGTCGGTCTCGATCTGCTCTTGCGGGAGGGCGAGGAACTCCTCCCACGACCAGGTGCGCGTCGCGGTCTCGGTGGCGACGGCGAGCTCCCAGCGCTTGATGTTCGGCGTGGGCCCCGCCGAGAGCACGGGGAACCCCTGCTCGAGGTACTGGCCGGGCGGCAGCCTCGGGTCGGTCGCGCGGCGCCTGCCGAACCCTCCGAACGTGGCCATGGGTGCCTCCCGTCGATCGCCTGGGGGTCGCCTGACCCGCGCCTGAACCTACCCCGACCGTGGGCGTACGGTGGAGGCGTCACAGAAAGGACACATCACCTCATGGCTGACTACACCCTTCCCGACCTCCCCTACGACTACGACGCCCTCGCGCCGAGCATCAGCGGCCGGATCATGGAGCTGCACCACTCGAAGCACCACCAGACCTACGTGACCGGCGCCAACACGGCCCTCGCGCAGCTGGCCGAGGCCCGCGACAAGGGCGACCTGGCCAACGTGAACAAGCTCGAGAAGGACCTCGCCTTCAACCTGGGCGGCCACGTCAACCACTCGATCTTCTGGACCAACCTGAGCCCCGAGGCCGGTGAGCCCACCGGCGACCTGCTCGAGGCGATCGGCCGCGACTTCGGCGACCTCGAGAAGTTCAAGGCGCACTTCACCGCCACGGCGCTCGGCGTCCAGGGCTCCGGCTGGTCCGTGCTCGCCTACGACTCGATCGGGCAGAAGCTCGCCGTGTTCCAGCTCTTCGACCAGCAGGGCAACGTGCCGCTCGGCCTCGTCCCGCTGCTCATGCTCGACGTCTGGGAGCACGCCTACTACCTCGACTACCAGAACGTGCGCGCCGACTACGTCAAGGCCTTCTGGAACGTCGTAAACTGGGGCAACGTGGCAGAGCGCTACGCGCGCGCCACCTCGCAGACCTCGGGCCTCCTGGTCCCGTAGCCACCCCCGGCCCCGCGCCCCGACGGCACGGCGTCACCCCTCGATCACCCGCGGGTGATCGGCGGTCGACGCCGTGCCGTCCGTCGTCACCCCGCCGGACCGAACGGTCCACCCGTTCGACGCCCGTTCTCACCAGTTCTCGTACTGCGTCCGACCCCCGCGGCTCCCTACCCTGGGATCAGAGGATGCGTTCCGGGGGGAACGGGGGACCGTCGCGGGCCCGGCCGATCTCCACCAGGAGGCGCCGGGCCCGCGACGTCCGTCCGCGGTGGTGGGCCCGCGGGCGGTCCTCGACGTCGCCCGACCGCGTGGGGTACGCGCTCGGTCCCCGAGACGTCCGGCTGCGGCCGGGGCGTGTCCGTGCTCAGATGGTCAGCACCAGGGACGGTCTCCGTGCCGGTGACCGTCACGACCAGGTCGGTCGCACCCCCGGCCGTCCTCCCGGAGACCCTGCGACCCGGACATCCTGCGACCTGCGAGCCGGAGACCCCGTGAGCCGACGACCCGCCCGCCGCCCGATGGCCGTCGCGCCGTCCCGTCGCGCGGGGCCACGCCTCGCCCCACGGGGCCGGGCCGCCGCGGGTGCCGCCGCGGGTGCCGCCACCGTGCTCGCCGTGGGCGCCCTCCTCGCCGGCTGCACCTCGGGCACCGAACCACAGCCGCCCGCCTCCCCCGACCCCGCGCCGACCTCGACCGCCCTGCGCTCCGACGACATCCGTCGCGCTCCGGTCGACCGGGTCTTCCCCGGCGGCCTCGCCGTGCAGACCGACTCCGTCGCCTCGAGGGCCAGCTCGCAGCTCGTCCGGTCGGGCGACACGGCCGGCGCTGCCGCCGCCGACGACATCGCGGAGCGCCCCGTCGCGCTCTGGCTCGGCGACGGCTGGACCGACGCCGAGCTGCGCGCCGAGATCGCCGAGTACCTCGCCGACGCCCGCGCGCAGGGCGGGACGGCCGTGTTCGTCACCTACGCGATCCCCGAGCGCGACTGCGGCCACCACTCCCGCGGTGGCCTGCCCGCCGACCGCTACGCCGCCTGGAGCGCCGTCGTCGCCGACGCCCTCGCCGGCGAGCCGGCGGTGGTCGTCGTCGAGCCCGACTCGCTCGCCATGCTCGACACCTGCCCGGACCAGGCCGACGTGCGCCTTCCGCTGCTGCGCGAGGCCGTCGAGGGCTTCGCGGCCGCGGGGGTCCCCGCCTACCTCGACGGCGGCAACTCGGACTGGGTGCCGCCGGCGGTCATGGCCGAACGGCTCCGCGCCGCCGGCGTCGAGCACGCGCGCGGCTTCTCGACCAACGTGTCGGGGTTCCACCCCACCGACTCGGAACGCGACTACGCCGGCCGGCTCTCGGCGCTGACCGGCGGTGCGCACTACGTCGTCGACGTGTCGCGGAACGGCCGCGGCTGGCAGGGCACGTGGTGCAACCCCGAGGGCGTGGCCCTCGGCCAGGACCCCCGCGTCGCCGACGGCGACGAGGACCTCGACGCACTGCTCTGGGTGAAGACGCCCGGCCTCAGCGACGGCGACTGCAACGACGGCCCCGGGGCGGGTCGCTGGTTCGCGTCGTACGCCGTCGACCTCGTGGAGCGGCGCGACGCCGACCGCGGCTGACGCGGGGCAGGAGGCGCGGGGCGCGGGGCAGGAGGCCCGGGGCAGGAGGCGCGGGGCGGGGGCGACCCGCGCCTCCTGCCCGGTACGGGGTCAGCGCGCGCGGAGCAGCGCGAGGAACTCGTCGGCCATCGCCAGCTGCGCCTCGAGCCCTGCGCGGCGCTCGGCCGCGCGAGCCGTGAACTCGTCGAGCCGGACCCTCGACGCGGCGTCGGACGGGTCGGCCTCGAGGGCGCCGACGATGCGCAGCAGGTCGGCCATCTCGTCGAGGCTGAAGCCGAGGGGCTTCATGCGGCGGATCACCATGAGGCGCGCGAAGTCCTGCTCGGTGTAGAGGCGGAAGCCGCCCTCGGTGCGCCCCGACGGCGTCAGGAGGCCCACCTCGTCGTAGTGCCGGATCGTGCGCAGGGACATCCCGGCACGGTCGGCGAGCTCTCCGATGCGCATGGTGCGATCGGTCGCCCCTGGCTCGTGCGTCACAGGTCCCCCTCGTGGTGGTCCGGCCCTCCCCCACGCGAGCATAGGGTTGCAGGGTCTCGTCGCCGGCAGGGTCGCCGGTCCGATCACCCATCTTCCCGCAGGAGACCCGCATGTCCGCCGTGACGACCAGCCCGCGCCCGCGCCCCGACGACTCGGTCCGCGCCGTGCTGCGCAGCCCCCGCCTCTTCACCAGGGAGGCCCTGGCCGGCATCGTCACCACGCTCGCGCTCGTCCCCGAGGTGATCTCCTTCTCGGTCATCGCCGGCGTCGACCCGATGGTCAGCCTCGTCTCCTCGATCGTGCTGACCCTGGTCATGAGCGTGCTCGGCGGGCGGCCCGCCGTGGTGACCGCCGCCGCCGGGTCGGTGGCGCTCGTCATCGCCCCGCTCGTCAGCAGCCACGGGGTCGGCTACGTGCTGCCGACCGTGCTCCTCGCCGGGCTCGTGCAGCTCGCCTTCGGGCTCGGGGGCCTCGCCCGCCTCATGCGCTTCATCCCGCGCAGCGTCATGATCGGCTTCGTCAACGCCCTGGGCGTGCTCATCTTCGTGGCGCAGGTGCCGCACGTGCTCGGGCAGACCTGGATCGTCTGGCCCCTGCTCGCCCTCACCCTCGCCATCGTGCTGGGCCTGCCGTACCTCACGAAGGCGGTCCCGGCGCCGCTCGTGGCCATCGTCGTCGTCACCGTCGTCGTGGCCGTCGCCCGCCTCGACGTCGGCGTCGTCGCCGACGAGGGGCGCGTCGGCGGCGGCCTGCCCGGCCTGACCCCCTTCTCCGTGCCGCTCACGCTCGAGACGCTCCAGATCATCTGGCCCACCGCGCTCAGCGTCGCGTTCGTCGGGCTCATGGAGACCCTCCTGACCGCGAAGCTCGTCGACGACCTCACCGGCACGCCCTCGCACAAGGGCCGCGAGTCGTGGGCCCTCGGCGTCGCCAACATGGCCGCCGGTGCCTGGGGCGGCATCGCCGGCTGCGCCATGATCGGCCAGACCGTCGTCAACGTGCGGATCGGGCGGGCGCGCACCCGCGTGTCCACCGTCGTCGCCGGGCTGTTCCTGTTGCTGCTCGTGACCGGGCTCAGCGAGGTCATGGCCCGGATCCCGATGGTCGCCCTGGCCGCCGTCATGATGGTCGTGGCCGTCACGACCGTCGACTGGCACAGCCTCCGGCCGTCCACGCTGCGGCGCATGCCGCTGCCCGAGACCCTCGTCATGGTCGTCACCGTGGTCGTCGTCGTCGCCACCGACAACCTCGCGATCGGCGTCGCCGTCGGCGTGCTGCTCGCCATGGTGCTCTTCGCCAGGAGGGTCGCCCACGTCATCCGCGTCGAGCGCCACCTCGACGAGGCCACCGGCCGGGTGCGCTACGACGTGCGCGGTCCCCTCTTCTTCGGCAGCAGCAACGACCTCGTCGAGCACTTCGCCTACGCGGACGACCCGGAGCACGTCGTCGTCGACCTCACCCACGCGCAGGTGTGGGACGCCTCGAGCGTCGCCGCCCTCGACGGCGTCGTCACCAAGGCCGCCGAGCACGGCACCACCGTCGAGCTCGTCGGGCTCGACGAGCGCAGCGCCGGGCTGCGCGACCGGCTCACCGGGCGCCTCGGGGCGTAGCCGCACGGGCCGGCGCCGGCCACGGGCCGCGCCTCCGCACCGCGGAGTTCGCTCGGCACCGTGGACTTTCACGGTGCCGAGCGAACGTCACGGTGCGCCGCAGGAGGCGCGGGGAGCAGGAAGCGCAGCGCGGCAGGAGGCGCATCGGGCAGGAGGCGCGACGGGCGACCTCCGCGGGCGTCAGCCGTCGATGCGGACGAAGTGGTGCGCGGGCGTCCAGATGGGCCGGACGTCGACGAAGCCGCCCGGCTTCGGGGCGTCGAGGATCATGCCGTCGCCGGCGTAGATGCCGTCGTGGGCCAGGTCGTCGAAGACGACGAGGTCGCCGGGCACGGCCTCCGAGGCGGGGATGCGCCGCCCCTCCTGCTCCTGCGCCGGCACGTAGTGCGTGAGCTCGATGCCGAACTGCGCGTACACGAACGTGATGAGGCCCGAGCAGTCGAAGGCGGAAGGGTCCTCGCCGCCGTGCACGTACGGCGTGCCGAGGTACTGCATCGCGACGGCGAGCACCTGGTCGCGGTCGAGCTCGTCGTAGAGGGGGTCGGCGAGGTGGTCGGCCGTGGTGGGCCCGGTGTAGTCGCTGGCCACGGCGGCCGTCACGTTGCGCCGGTTCTGCGTGGCGAGGTCGACGAGCGAGGTGGCTCCGTAGGGGTCGCGGGTCGCGTCGGCGTCGGAGACGTCCGCACCGACCGACAGGCGCTGGCCCGTCGAGGCGACGTAGGGCGACTCGGCCCCGTCGGCCTGGGCGGCGGACCCGCCGGCCCCGCCGAGCAGCGGCAGCACGGTGCTCGCCGCCAGGCCGACCGCGGCGACGACGAGCGCCGACTTCTTCGCGGCGCCGAGCACGCGGGCGGGGAACGACGCCACGGGCTGCGGAGCGCCGGAGGCGGTGGTCACCGAGGCGACGGACGCGCGACCAGCCGGGCGGCGCGACGACGGCGCCGCGGCCGCGGCTCCCGCGGCCAGGGCGGCACGGCGCGAACGGAGGACCTGCGGCGCGGCGGCGGGCGCGGGGCCCGTCACGGGAGCGACGGCGGGATCCGCGCCGACGGCCGGAGCCGGAGCGACAGCCGCGGCCGGAGCGACGGCCGGGGCCGGGGCCGGGACGACGGCGGACGCGAGGGGCGCGCCGGCAGCGGGGCGGGCCTCCTGAGCGGTCGCAGCCCCGGAGCGCGGGTCGGTGGCCGGCACGGGAGCGAGCGGGTCGAGGGCCGGCTCGGGAGCGCGCGTCACCGCGGCGGGACCGGTGGCCGCACGCAGCAGCGCCTCGGAGGGGACGAAGGAGTCCCGGCGGCGGGGCGGCAGCACCGCGGCCTCGGCCCGCCGGCGGGCCTGGGCGGCACGACGCTCGCCCGGCGCGACGGCCGCGGGCGCGTCGACCTCGGTGCGGGCCGCACGACGACCGGACCCTGCTCGGCGACCGTGCCCGACGGGGCCCCCGCCGCCTCCTGCGCGCTGCTCGTCGCCGGCGGCAGAGGGGGAGGCAGGGTAGGTCACGCGGAACGTCCTCACGTCGAGCGGTCGTGGGCCGTCCGACCTTATCGCGGCCCGCCGACGACGCCAAGGTCGGGCCGGGCTGCTTGACTCGGTCCATGTCGATCCGCCTGGCGCTCACCCGGGGCCTCCTGCGCACCCTGCCCCGGCACACGGCGACCGCGGAGAGCCTGCGCACCTCGCTGCCCGACCGGGGTGCGGCGGCGGGGGCAGGAGGCGCGGTCCGTCGCGTCGCCGTCGTGCGCGAGACCGCCGTCGGCGGCTGGCCGGTGACCCTGCTGACGCCGCGTCGCGGCACCTCCGGCACCCATGTCGTCTACGCGCACGGCGGTGCGTACGTGCGACCGCTGAGCCGGTTCCACTGGTCGATCCTCACGCGACTGGTGCGGTCCGGCGCCAGCGTGAGCGTGCCCCACTACGGGCTCGCGCCCGACCACGGCCCCGACGAGGCCCTCGAGCTGATGGCCGCGGTGCACCGGAGGGAACGTGCCCGGCACGACCGCGTCGTCGTGGCCGGCGACTCCGCGGGCGGCGGCCTCGCCCTGGCGCACGCGATGCGCGACCGCGACGCCGGGCGCCCCGCCGCCGACGCCCTGGTCCTGTTCGCACCCTGGGTCGACGTCACCCTCGCCGACCCGGCCGCGGCGGCCCTCGAGCACCGCGACCACCTGCTCGGCGTCGAGGGGCTGCGCGAGGCCGGGCGTCTCTGGGCGGGCGACCGCGACCCGCGCGACCCCTCGGTGAGCCCGCTCTACGGCGACCTCGGCGGGCTGCCGCCCGTGTTCACCTACCAGGGCGACCGGGACGTGCTGCTGCCCGACGCGAAGTCGCTGACGCGCGGCGTCCAGGCCGCCGGCGGCCGGGCCGAGCTGCGCATCGCCGCGGGCGGGTTCCACGTGCACGTCGCCGCGGGGTGGACGCCGGAGGCCCGCCGCACCTTCGCCCACGTGGACCAGGTGCTGCGCGGCTGACGCCGCGCGCCGCCCTGCCGTCCGCGCGCCGCCCTCCGGTCCGCGCGCCGCCCTCCGGTCCGCACGAACCACCCACCGGGCCACGCACCACGCCTAGGCACGGGGAGCACCGCCGCCCGGAGGTTCACGCACGGCGGACGCAGGGCGCCACGGGGCACCGGCACCCGCAGGGGCGTCAGCGCCGGCGGCACAGCGGCGCGTCAGCGTCAGCGCCGGCGGCGCAGCGGCACTCGTCAGCGCCCGCGGCGCGCCTCGCGGGCGGCACGGCGGCGCTCGCGCCACGTGGGCGGCGGCGGGGGCGCCGCCGCGGCCGCCGCGCGACGTCGCTCGTCGCGCCGCTCGCGCCAGCGCCGCAGGTCGTCGTCGACGTCGCGGGTGGGCGTGACGACGGGTGGGCCTCCGGCGAGCTGCCGACGCGCCTCGACGACCCTCGCGTTGAAGTCCTCGACGGCCTCGCGCACCGCCCGCTCGGTCGTCAGGGCGTCGAGGGACGCGTCGAAGCGCGCGTGCTCGGTGCGCAGCGACAACGCGGGCGGCGCGAGGCCGGAGAGGTTCTCGCGCTCGATGAGGCCCTTGATCCACCAGTCGGGGTCGTGCGTGCCGGTGAGCCCGGTCAGCGGCTTGCCCGCACCCGGGAGGTCGTCGAACTCGCCCCGGGCGATCGCCTGGTCCAGCCGGATCCGCGCGATCACGTGCAGCTCGTCGACCGTCGGCAGCCGCTCGGGCTCCGCGGCACCGTCGTGCGCGGCACCGTGCGCCGCACCGTCGGCGGCAGGGCGGCCAGCGGCAGCACCATCGGTCGCAGCACCATCGGCCCCAGCGTCGTCGGCAGCGGCGTCGCGCGCGACGCGGTACCGGGCCGCCCGGAGGTTCGGGTCGCGCCGGGCGGCCGCCGCGCCTCCGGTGCCGGAGCGGCCGGGGCCTCTTGCCCCCGTGCCCTCCCCGGGCTCGACGTGGTCGGCCCCACGGCCCGCACGAGCACGCCCGTCGGTCCCGGCGCCGCGACCGGCACCGCCCGCGGCGCCACCCGCGTCGCGCGCCGCCATCAGCGGAAGCCCTCGCCGAGCTGCCGCAGCAGCGTGCCGAGCTGCACCTGCTGTTGGGGCGTGAGCGACGCCAGCCGTTCGTCCTCGGCCTCGACGAGGTCGAGCATCGCCTGGTCGACGCGGCGCAGGCCCTCGTCGGTGAGCTGCACGACGACCCCGCGGCCGTCGTTCGGGTCGACGCGCCGCTCGACGAGACCGCGTTCGACGAGACGGTCGAGCCGGTTCGTCATGGTGCCGCTCGTGACCATGGTCGCCGCGACGAGGTGCTTGGGGCTCAGCTGGTGCGGCTCGCCCGAGCGGCGCAGGGTCGACAGCACGTCGAACTCCCACGTGTCGAGGTCGCTGCGACCGAACGCACCGCCGCGCACCGAGTCGAGCCGGCGGGCGATGCGACGCAGGCGCGAGAACACGTCGAGCGGGGCGAAGTCGATGTCGGGGCGCTGACGGGCCCAGGCGTCGATGATGAGGTCGACCTCGTCGTCCGTGGCCACGGCTGCTCCTTCCGTCGGGACCACGCTAGCCGGGGCCCCCGACAGTCGCCCCTGCACCGCGTCCGGGTGGACCGGGCGCCCGGTCAGAGCGCGCCGACGTCGAGGCCCGACGGCACGGTGCCGACCGAGGTCAGGGCCGTCAGCGTGGCGACGCCCGTCGCCAGGCGCGCGGCGTCGTCCTCCGGGTCGTGCACCTCCGGCACCCGCACCGCCAGGCGGAGCGCCCCGCCGACGTCCTCGGTGACGGTGGTCTGCACGACGCCGAAGTCCGCGAGGGGCGACTCGACGAGGCGGACGTCCGCCGCGCCTCCTGCCGGGACGTTGAGGTTGAGGACCGTGCCCGCCCCGAGGTCGCCGAGCACGGGCAGGAGGCGCGCGGCGACCCCGGCCGCGGCCTCCCAGTCGGCGTGGGGCTCGTGCTCGGGCGTCGGCAGGTCGAGGGACGTCGCGAGGGCCGTGATGCCGTTCACCCCCGCGGTGAGCGCCGCGCCCACGGTCCCCGAGTGGAGCACCGCGCGACCCACGTTGGCACCGTGGTTGACGCCCGACAGCACCAGGTCGGGAGGCGCCCCGAACGCGCCGTGGGCGGCCAGCAGGACGATGAGCGCCGGGGCCGCCTCGACCGCGAAGCAGGGCACGCCCTCGAGCCCGGGCACCTCCCGCGGCTCGGAGGGGACCGATCCGTCCTCGTGCTGCGCCGTGATGCTCGCGCTGCTGCCGCTGGCCTGGACGGCGGGGGCGGCGACGACGACCTCGTGGCCCGCGGCGACCGCGGCCCGGGCGAGGGCGTGCAGCCCCGGGGCGTCGATGCCGTCGTCGTTCGTGACGAGCGTGACCATGGTCAGACCTCCTCCAGGACGACGAGCTCCTCGAACGCCGTGATGGCCTCGGCGTCGCCCGACCCGAGACCGTGGCGCGTGACGTTGAGCGCGCCGGCGGCCGTGCCGGTGACGACGGCCTCCTCGACGCTGCCGCCGCGCGCCAGCACGGCGGTCATGGCGGCGGCGAGCGAGTCGCCCGCACCCCGGGTGTCGACGACCTGCATCTGCGGCACCGTCACGCGCAGCACGCGACCGTCGACGAGCAGGAGGGTCGGGGCGTGCGACCGGGTCACGACCACCGTGTCGGCACCGCGGCCGTGCAGGTCGTGGAGGGCCCGGACGACCTCGTCCTCGTCGGGGCCCGCGCCCGTCAGGCCGTCGCGCTGGAGCTCCTCGTCGCTGACCTTGAGCAGGGTCACGCCGCCCTCGAGGACGGCCTCGAGCCGCGCTCCGGCCAGGTCGGCGACGACCGTGCGGCCCAGCGTGCGCAGGTCGGCCGCGAGGCGCCGGTAGACCTCGGACGGCAGGGTCTCGTCGAGGACCGTGCCGCTGAGGATCGTCGCGTCGGCCGCGAGGGCCGCCCGCAGCGCCATCGTGTACAGCTCGTCGACGTCGTGCCGGGTGAGCTCGTCGCCCGCGCTCTCGGCGATCGAGCGCCGCTCCCCGCTGCGCCGGTCGTGCACGTACGCGGCGCCGTGGCCCGCGACGTCGACCCCGAGCACCGGGATCCCCTCGTCGTCGAGGAGGTGCTGCACGATCCGCCCGGTCTCGCCGAGGAACGCCGCGACGACGGTCACCTCGGCACCGAGCGTGCGCAGCATCCGTGCCTGCCAGACGCCCTGGCCACCGGCGTGGACGTGCACGTCGGCCACGTCGTCGTCGTGGTCCTCGAGGGTGACCGTGAGGACGGGGGAGGGCGCGAAGACGGCGACGCGACCGGCCATGGGGGCTCCGTTCGTGGGGCCCGGCATCCGTCGTCCGGGTCTCGCCACGACGCTGCCACGACGCGACCGCGCCGGATCGCGACGCACAGGGGGTTCCCGGCCGGGCCGCGCGCACCGGCCGGGCCGCGCGCACCGGCCGGGCCCTCCTCGTGCGGCCGGGCCGGGCCTCCTGCGGGTCAGCCCTTGCGGAGCCGTTCCACGAGCGCCACCTTCGACAGGCGCGACACGTTCGTCAGGCCACGCTCCTTGGCGAGGGTCCGGAGGCTCACCAGGGTCCGCGCGGAGAGGTCGCCCTCGTCGTCGCCCCGGGGCAGCGGAGGGCTGAGCTCGTCGTCGGTGGGGTGCACGTCGGCGTCGGCGGCACCGGCTTCGGCATCGGCGTCCGCGGCACCGCGAGCGCCGTCGGCGGCACCGGCTTCGGCGTCGGCACCGCGAGCGCCGTCGGCACTGCGAGCGCCGTCGGCGGCGGGCACCCCGAGCGTCTCCGCCTCGGGCGGTGCCACCGGGGCGTCGTCGGCCGCGGCCACCGCGGCCTCGACCTCGTCGCGCGACCGCACCGGCAGGTCGGCGTCGTCGGCGTCCCCGGACGCGTCGCCGCCGTCCTGCTCGCCCACCCCGGCCGCCTTGAGCCTGCCCTTGGCCTTCGCGGCCTTCTTCTCGGCCTTCTCGGCGCGGCGCACGGCCTCGTCGGCGCGGGAGTCGGCCTTCCTCGTCGCCTTCTCGGCCGCCTCGGCGCGCTGTGCAGCGGCGGTGGCGCGCTGCTCGGCGTCGGCGGAACGCTGCTCGGCGTCGGTGGCACGCTCCTCGGCGGCGCTCACGCGCTGTTCGGCCGCGGCGAGGCGCTGCTCGGCGGCGACCGCGCGGGCGGAGGCCTCCTTGGTCGCCTTCTCGGCCTCGGCCAGGCGCCGCTCGGACTCGGCGAGGTGCCGTGCGGCCCGCTCGCCGACGTCGGCCTGCGCGCCGAGCTCGCCCTTCGTGGCCCTCTTCGCCTCGGCGGCGGCCTTCGCGGCCTCGCCGACGCGGTCCTTGGCGGTGCCGAGGGCGTCGTCGAGCGCGCTGCGGACCTTCTTCGCCTTCTTCGGGTCGGACGCCGCCTTCTTGCCGCCGAGGTCGTCGGCGCGGCGCTCGGCCTCGGCGACGGCCTCGAGGGCGGCGTCGAGGGCGTGGTTCGCGGCCTTCTGCAGCTTCTTGGCGCTGGGCACGGGGAGCCTCCTGGGTCGGATCGTGGTCGTGCTGCCAGCGTGCACCGCCGCGGCGGTGGCGTCCGGAGGCCGTTCCCAGTCGCCGAGGTCCGCTCACCTCGGCGGGCCGGTGGTGGGCCTCCTGCCCTGGCCCCCGCGCGCGCCGGCCGCGCACCGGCCGCGCTCGACCCCCGTGCCGGGCCGAAAAGGCGACCGTGCGCGGGCGACACGCCGTCGGAACATGGTGCCCAGACGGCGCGCTGCCCGCCGTTGTCGCCTTTTCGCGACAGATCGCAGCACCACGGGCGACGGCGCGCAGGAGGCGCGGGCCGGGTCCGCACGAGCGCGGAGGACGACGCGCAGGAGGCGCGGGCCGGGTCCGCAGAAGACGCGCACGCCGGCGCCGCGAACGGCCGCCGGCACCGGATCGTCACCAGCCGGACGCGCCCCGGACACCTCGGCCGTGGCAGGCTCCGGGCATGTCGACCGCCGAGCCCTTCCTGCCGAACATCGATCCCGAGCGCGAGCGGGACGCCTCCGCGGAGGTCGACGACGACCTCGCGCTGGCCTCCGCCGACGACGACGCCGCGACCGGCGACGCCGAGGCCCCCGCCGCCGAGCAGCAGGACCCCGCCGCCCCCGAGACCCGCGACGCCGCGTTCCGCACGCCGACGCCGGGCGACTCGCTCGACGCCGACGAGCTCGCCGACGAGTCCTGACGGCCCGTCCCCTCCTCCCCCGTCGGGACCCGATCCGTCGCGCCCGCGCGCCCCGGCCGCCCGCGCCTCCTGCACATCGTCTGACCAGCTCCCAGCCCTACCCTCGTGGCAAGGCGTCGCGACGACGTCCCGCGGACGAGGGAGCAGTACCCGCACACGACGACTGACTCGCTACAGGAGGTCGTCGTGACGTGGTTCGTGCTCATCGCAGCGGGGGTGCTGGAGGCCGTCTGGGCCACGGCGCTCGCGCGGTCCCAGGGGTTCCGGCGCTGGAGGCCCGCCCTGGTCACCGTCGTCGGGCTCGTCGGCAGCATGGCGGGCCTCGCCTACGCCATGACCGAGCTGCCCACCGGCACCGCCTACGCGGTGTGGGTCGGCGTCGGGGCCTCGCTCACGGTGCTGTGGGGCATCGTCACCGGGCGCGAGCGGGCGACGGTCGCGCGGGGACTGCTCCTCGTGCTGCTCGTCGGCTCCGTCGTCGGCCTCAAGGTGGTGAGCTGACGTGCCGTGGATCGTCCTGCTCGTCAGCGCCGTGCTCGAGGCCGTGTGGGCCACCGCGCTCGGCCGCTCCGAGGGCCTCACCCAGGCCGGGCCCACCGTCGTCTTCGCGATCGGCCTCGCCCTCAGCATGATCGGCCTGGGCTGGGCCGTGAAGCACATCCCGATCGGCACCGCCTACGCCGTCTGGACCGGCACGGGCGCCGCCCTCACCGTCGCCTACGCCATGGCCACCGGCGACGAGGCGGTCTCGGCGCTCAAGCTCGTGTTCCTCGTGGGGATCGTGGGCGCGGTCGTCGGCCTCAAGCTGCTGCCCGCGGACGCGGCGCCCGCGCCGGGCACGGCCGACGCCCCCGAACGGCCTTCGCACCCCGCCTAGGCAGGGTGTCGAGGCCGCTCGGGGGTGTCAGGCCGCGGCGGGCGCCGGGCCGGGTGCAGGGCGTCCAGCGCAGGAGGCGCGTCACAGCCCGGCGCACCAGGTCAGTTGCCGCCGGGGTGCGCCGAGTTCGGCTCCTCCGGGAGGTCCGAGGCGTCGGTGACGGGCTCGCCGGGCAAGGGCTCGTCGGCCACGAGGGCGTCGAACTCGGCGCCGGGACCCGTCGGGCCGGACGCCCCGGGACCGCCGCCGGCCACGGCGCCCGAGGGCACCCCGTCGTCGTCGACGGCCCGGGACTCGTCGACCGCCGCGGTGTCGTCGGACGCGGTCGCGACTCCTGCCGCCCGGGCCTCGCCGGCCTCGCGGCGGGCGTCCTCCGCGTCGCGGTAGGTGCGCGACTTCTCGGAGCGGTACCAGTCGAGGCGGGCCCCGGTCTCGACGGTCTTCATGCCGACGACGACCTTGCCGCGGGAGCGCATCTGCGCGAGGTCCTCGTAGGCGTCGACGATGAACTCGAACGGGTAGAAACCGCTGATCAGCACGCGGAGCCTGTGCCGTTCGACCATGGTCGCGAGCTCCTGCAGCAGCTCGCGCGCCTCGCGGTCGCCGGCAGGGGCACGGAGGAACCGCAGCTCGGTGTCGCGCCGCTGCTCGCTCGACACGAAGCGGTGCGGCTCCACCCCGAGCGCCTCGGCGAGCGGCGCGGCCGAGGGCACGCCGTGGTTGTCGATGAAGGCCGTGATGCCGCGGGCTCCGGCGATCTCGCGGAGGCGCTCCTCCTGCCCGTCGCCGTAGCGCACCGGCAGGGCGCCGATCTGGCGGAGGAAGTCGTGGTTGCCGGCACTGCCGAGCCCGATGACGCGGGCCCCCGCGGCGAGCGCGAGCTGGCACTCGAGGTGACCGACGCCTCCTGCGGCCGCGCTCACGACGACCGTGTCGTCGGGGCCGAGCCGGAGGCCGCGGATCGTCGCGAGGGCCGTGCAGCCCGCCAGGTAGAGGCCCCCGGCGACCTCGTAGGTGACCGAGTCGGGCTTGGGCACGACGGCCTCGACCGGGACGGTCAGCCAGGTGGCGTGCGCGCCGCCGTGCGGCGCGTGGCCGATGACCTCCGCGCCGACCTTGAACTGCTTCACGCCCGCGCCGCGCCGGGCGACGATGCCCGCGAAGTCGACGCCCTGACCGGACGGGAACTGCACGTCGACGTGGTCGCGCAGCCGGCCCTCGCGGACGAAGCGCTCGATGTGGTTGAGGCCGGAGGTGATCACCTCGACGACGATCTCGCCGGGCCCGGGCTCGGGCCGCTCCTGGGGGACGACGTGGACCACGTCGAACCCGCCGTACTGGTCGAACTGGACTGCAGTGCCTGTGCGCATGTCGGACTCCTTCGTTCACCCGCCCGTCTACTCCCGGAGCCTGCGGGGCGCCCTGGGGGTGGCCGCTGTACGCGAGGGCGGCCCGTCGTCGCCGTGCGACGGGTGCGCGGGCGGAAGACGGGCGCGCCGGGAGCGACGCGGGCCGTCAGGCGGCCCGGGGAGCCCGCCACGACCGTCGGCGAGGCCCCTCCTCGGGCAGTCGGCGCAGGGCGACGACGCCGAGGGCCGCGGCGACCAGCGTCGTGGTCACGAAGAGCGACACCTGGTCGGGGCTCCCGGTGACGACGGTCACCGACGCTCCGGCCAGCCACGGCACCAGCGTCGCCAGCACGACGACGGCCGTGGCGGACCTCCTGAGCAGCACGAGGACGACGGCGAGGAGGACGACGGGCACCGTCGCCAGGCCTACATTGGCAGGGGTCGCGATGCGGGCCCAGAGGACCCGGTCGCCGATCGAGGTGAGGACGTCGGCGTAGGCGTAGAGGCCCACGAGGCCTGCCGTCCAGCCGAGGCAGGCCACCCCGAGGCGCCCGAGGCGGCGGGGGCTCCCCACCGCGGCGAGCACGGCCGTCACGCCGAGGACGACCAGGTTCGTCGTCGACGGGCCGTCCCACTCCGGCCGGGCCGCACCGAGCACGGGCAGCAGGAGCGCGACGGGGACCGTGCCCAGGAGGACGGAGCGGGCCGGCCCCGACCGACCGGCCAGGGTGAGCAGGAGCGCGACGGCCCAGAGGCCACAGGGGATGACGCCGGGGTTCATGGAGGGGCCGAAGTGCAGGCTCTCGCGGAACACGTCGCGGCCCTGCCCGAAGGGCGCCCAGGCGTGCAGGACGAAGTACGTGGCGGCCAGCGCGACGCCGAGGGCCAGCGCCGACGAGGCGATGCCGTCCCGCACCCCCCGGAGGACGACCCTGTCGACGCGCACGGCCGCACCGCGCACGACGAGGTCGGCACCGACGTCGAGCCCGGGCCTGTCTCGCCCCTCCGCCTCGGCGGCGTCGAGGAGGGTCCCGAGCAGCGCCTCGCCGTGCTGCTCGCGCCAGGAGCGGGGGTACGCGGCGAGGAGCCGTCGACAACGGCGCTCGAGCGCGGCGCTCACGAGGCCACCGCCGGTCCGGAGGTGCGCACGCCCGCCCGGGCACGTCCGGCGAGCTGCGCCCTGGCCTGGCGCGCGTTCGCCTCGAGGCGCTCGGCGGCGGCGGCCAGCTGGGCGGCGCCGAGGTCGGTGAGGCCCAGGTAGCGGCGGGTCCGGCCGTCGACGACCTCCTCCCGCGTCGTCGCGACGAGGCCCTCCCCCTGCAACCGGTCGAGCGCCGCGTACAGCGTGCCGGGCTTGAGGCGGACCCGCCCCTCGGAGAGCCGCTCGGTCAGTTCCATGAGGGCGTAGCCGTGCTGGTCGCCCCCGGCGAGCGCGGTGAGGACCAGGAAGGTCGGTTCGCGCATCTCTGTCGTGGTCATGCCGCGACTTTATGGTCAGTTCATCTGAACGTCAAGACATCTGAGCATGCGCGACGGGGGTCGAAGGGCGACCGGGGCGTGCGGCACAGGAGGCACGGGTCCCCCACGAGGAGGACTGCGGCGGGCACGGGGCCCGGCGTAGCGTCGCGAGGGCCGGACGACGACGTCCGGCCCCGACGCCCGGCGCCGGGACGTGAGGCACCACCGACGAGACGACCCACGAGGCCGCCGGAGGAGATCGACGATGATCGAGGACGTCCACCCCCAGGAGACGCACCACCAGCACCACCAGCACTCCCCGCACGACGAGCACGACCGGGGCCGCACCGCGGCGGTCCGCACCGCCCCGTCCGGCACCGCACGGAGGCGGCGGCGACGCCTCAGCACCCTCGGCCTGGCCGGGGCCGCGACGCTGTCGCTCGCGGTCGCGCCGGTCCTGGCGGGGCCGAGCGCGCCTCCTGCCGAGGCCGCCACGCAGGCGACGCAGGGCGTCGTCTGGTCGCAGGAGTTCAACGGGGCCGCGGGCAGCGCCCCCGACGCGCGCGTCTGGAACCTCGAGACCGGGGGCGGCGGCTGGGGCAACGGCGAGCTGCAGACGTACACGAACAGCCGGGCGAACTCGGCGCTCGACGGGGCCGGCAACCTCGTCATCACGGCGAAACGGGAGTCGAACGGCGGCTACACGTCGGCCCGCATGACCACGCAGGGCAAGTACGCGCCGACCTATGGCCGCATCGAGGCGCGCATCCAGATCCCGCGGGGCCAGGGCATCTGGCCGGCGTTCTGGATGCTCGGCGCGGACCTGCCCACGGCCGGCTGGCCGTCCTCCGGCGAGATCGACGTCATGGAGAACGTCGGCTTCGAGCCGCACCTCGTGCACGGCACGGTGCACGGCCCGGGCTACTCGGGCGGCGAGGGCATCGGCGCGGCGTACATGCACCCGCAGGGCTGGTCGTTCGCGGACACGTTCCACACCTTCGCGGTCGACAAGAAGCCCGGCGAGATCACCTGGTCGGTCGACGGGCAGGTGTACCACCGGGTCACGCGCGCGAGCACGGGCGGCGACCCGTGGGTGTTCGACAAGCCGTTCTTCCTGATCCTCAACGTGGCGGTCGGCGGCCAGTGGCCGGGCTACCCCGACGGCAGCACGCAGCTGCCGCAGCAGATGAAGGTCGACTGGATCCGCGTGTCGTCGAACTGACGCGGCACGGAGCGGCCCGGCGACGGGCGGGCCCGGTACCGGGCAGGAGGCGCGGGGCGGCAGGCCCCGCGCCTCCCGTGCGCCACGCGGCGGATCGCGGCGATCGTCCTTGCACTACTTCGGTAGTACAAGTTTGTGCTAGCTTCACGGTACAAGACGCCGACCGTCCGACCCACCAGGAGGTTCCCGTGCTCTGGACCGCCCTCAGCGCCCTGCGCTCCGTCCTGCCACCCCTCGAGATCGCGGCCTCCTTCGGCCTCGTCCTCTTCGTCCTGTCGTGGCTCCTGCCCCACCGCATCGCGTCGATGCCCCGGGACCCCCGGCGCAGGGCCACGGCGACCACCGTCGGCATCGGGGGCGGGCTGCTGATCGCCGCCACCGCCACGGTCGCGAGCACGCTGGCCTCGACGATCCCCGACACCAGCGGCTTCGACGGGTGGTGGCAGCGCCCCCTCCCGCTGCTCGTGGCCGTGGTCGTGGTCGGCCTCGCCGGGCTGGCCCTCCGCGGCACCGCGTCGCCGCCCGCCGGCGACCGGGCACTGAGCCCCCGGCGCCCCTGGGACGCCTTCGCGCCGCGCGGGCTGCTGCGGGTCGGAGCCGGGGCGGTGTGCGCGCTGCTCGTCGTCGCGGGCTGGCACACCGTCACCGCGACCTCGGCCCCCGTGGAGGGCCCGTTCTTCGGGGAGGTCCCCCGGTGGACCGAGCTGCCGATCTACACGCGGTTCAGCGGCTCGTTCGGCTACCTCGCGGGGGCCGGCTGGCCCAACCACCTGGCGACGCTCGTGGTCGCGGTGCTCGCCGTCGTGGTGCTCGTCGTCGTCCTCCGCACGGACGCGGACCGTCCCGCGGCGACCCACGACCCGGCGAGCGCCGTCCGCGCCGACCGGGCACCCCTGGCGCGGATGCTGACCCTCGTGCTGCTCGTGGGCCTCCTGTCCACGCTGGGCGCCGTCCTCATGCACGTGGGAGCCTCCGGCTACGGGTCCGTGGGGCTGCCCGGCGACGGCACCAGCGACGACCCCGACGGCCTGGTCTTCGTCTCGAGCGCCTACGACGCGATCGCCCGCCCGATGAACCTGCTCGGCTACGCGACGCAGGGCGTCGGCTTCGCCCTCGGCCTGCGCCTCGCGGTCGACACCCTGCGGGCTCGCGTCCGCAGGGCAGGGGGCGCCACCTCCCGCCCGGGGTCGGTCGCGACCGCCCAGGGAGGTCGAGGGTGAGCACGGAGCGCCCCCGCTCCGCCGAGGACGTCGCCGCGCTCTTCCGCGGGGCGATCAGGTCGGGCCGCCTCGGTGACGGCGAACGCCTGCCCACCGTGCGGCAGACGGCGAACGACTTCGGCATCGCCCAGGCCACGGCGGCGAAGGCCTACCGGAGCCTCGAGCAGGACGGCCTCGTCGTCACCCGGACGGCGGCCGGCACGCGCGTGGCCCCGGGTGCCGCCCGGGCCCCGAGGGCCGTGCTCGAACGTGCACGCGACCTCGTCGAGGCGAGCGAGGAGGCCCAGGTGCCGCTCGACGATCTCGTCGCGATCCTGCGCAGCCTCTGGCGGAGCGACGAGCCTCCGCTGGGGTGAGCGTGCTCACGAGCCCCCCGCACCCCGGGAACCCGCGCGCACCCCAGATCGAGACCTGGGGTGCGCGCGGGTTCCCGGGGAGCGGGCGCGCCGGTCACTCGCCCGACGAGTCGCCGTCGAACGGCGAACCACCGCCACCGGGGCCACCGGGGGCGGGACCGTCGACGCTGATCCCCGGGCGGCCGCCACCACCGAGGGTGCTGCCGAGGGCGAAGCCGCCCGCGCCTCCTGCGACCAGGCCCACGACGAGCGCGGCGACGCCGACGATCAGCGGCAGCAGCCAGAGGCGCCGACGCCACACCGACTCGCGCTGGCCGGCCGCCGGTGCCGCCTGCCAGCCGGGGTGGACCGGCTGGCCGTGGCCGTACGGGGCCGGCTGGCCGTACGGCTGCTGGCCGTAGGGCTGCGCGTACGGCTGCTCGTAGGGCTGCTCGTACTGCTGCCCGTAGGGCCGCTCGTACTGCTGCTGCTCGGCGAACGGCCGCGGGGGCGCCTGCTCCGCGGACGACTCCTGCGTGGCGGCCGCGGGGCCGTGCACGGGCTCCGTCGCCGTCGTGGCGGTGGCCGCGCCACCCACCTGCTGCTCGCGTCCCCGCCCCTCGACGGGTCGGTCCTGGTCGCTCATGTCTGCTCCTCGGGTCGGTGCCGGAGGCCCGGCTCGGGCACCGTACGGAGCGCGCCTTGCCCGCTCCTCGCGGGAGCCCCGCGATCAGCTGAGAACGCCGCCCTCGCCTCCTGCGACGACCCGCGACGCCCGGTCGGCAGCGCGGGCCCTCCGCGTGCGCGCGGCAGGAGGCCCGGCTCAGGCGGGCGGATCGACCTCGCGCACCCCCGCCTCCCGGCGGACGGCGGTCCACCGACAGACGGGTGCGACACCCGTCGTGCGGACGCCAAGCTGGGGACGTGCTGCACCGAGATCGCGCCCGTGTCCCCTCCCGCTCCCGTACGGCCCTGCTCGTCGGCGTCGGCGTCGTCGCGCAGCTGGCGCTCGTCGCCGGGGTCGCGGTCGCAGCAGCGCCCGAGCTCGAGCGCTTCGGCGTGTTCCTCGTGCCGCCGTCGCCGCAGCGGTACGCCGAGATCGCCCTCGACCGGATGCGGGACGGCCTCGACGCGGACGGGCCCCGGTACGCGGAGGTCCGGGAGCGCACGCTCGCCGAGGTCGCCCCGGCCCAGGACTACGCCGGCACCTACGCCGCGCTCGCCCGGGCCGCGGGCGAGCTGGGCGGTGAGCACACGGCCTTCCTCGAGCCCGCGGAGGCCGCCGCGATCTTCGGCGGCGGCCCGGCGACGGACGCGAGCGGGGCGGGCGACGCCGACGAGCCTCCTGCGCTGCCCACCGTGACGACGACGGACGGCGTCACGACGCTCACCCTGCCGACGCTCGTCGGGGGCGACGCCGACCAGCACCGCGCCTACGTCGAGGCCGGTGCCCAGGGCCTCGTCGACGCGGCCCCGGCGACGACCAGCGGCTGGGTCGTCGACCTGCGCGACAACCACGGCGGCGACCTCTGGCCCATGCTCGCCGCGGTGTCGCCCCTGCTCGACGAGGGGCGGGTGCTCTCGTTCGAGCACCGCGACCGCTCCGACGTGGTCGAGGTCGGGGGCGGGGTCGTCACGCTGCGCGGCGCCGCGCAGGCCGCCACCACGGCCGGTCGCCTCGACGACGGGCTGCCCGTCGCGGTCGTCGTCGACGGGATGACCGGCAGCTCGGCCGAGGCGGTCGCGATCGCCTTCATCGGCCAGGAGGGGGTGCGCGTCCTGGGTCGGCCCAGCTACGGCGTGAGCACGTCGAACGAGCCCAGGAGGCTGTACGACGGCGCCGTCGTGAACCTCACCGTGGCCGTCGACGCCGACCGCACGGGCACGCGCCACGGTGGTCCGATCGTGCCCGACGTCGTCGTCGGCGACGACGCGGAGCTGGCGGCGGCGCTGGAGGAGTGGTGGTCGAGCAGGGGCTGACCCTCCCGGACGATCGGTCAGCCGACGCTGCATGGTCAGCGCGTGCGGGCCGCGAGCTCGGCTCGGCCACGGCCGTCGCCGACTCGAAGCAGACCCTGCTCTGCAGCTACCTGTCGGCCGCCGTGCTGCTGGGCCTCGTGCTCCACCTCACGCTCGGCTGGACCTGGGCCGACCCCGCGGCGGGGCTCGCGATCGTCGCGTTCGCGGTGCGCGAGGGCCTCGAGGCCTGCGGGGCGACGCGTGCGCCGTCCCGGTGGCCGCGCTCACCGGTGAGCGCGAGGTCCCGGCCTGCGACTGCTGCTGATCGGGCGCCGCGCGACGAGGCACGAGCGGGCGACGACCCTCCCCAGCCCGGTGCCCGCGCACGCCGACGCCCCGGCACCGGCCCGGAGGTCCGGGGCGGTGCCGGGGCACGAGCGGAGACGTCACGCCACGGCGAGCGCTTCGGTCGGGGCGACCCGCGTGACTCGGCGGACGGGCCCGAGCGAGGCGAGCACCGCGATCAGCAGTCCGCCGACGACCACGAGCACCATGGTGCCGGTGGACAGTGCCGGGGTGAGCGGGGCGTGGACGAGGGCGCCGAAGAGCGACACCGTGCCGGCCCAGCCGTAGAGGACTCCGAGGGCCGTGCCGAGCACGAGCGCGGTGACGACCATCTGCACGGCCTCGGCGATGATCATCGTGCGCGCCTGCGCACCGGTGAAGCCGACGGCCCGCAGCAGCCCGATCTCGCGGCGGCGCTGCAGCACGCCGAGGGCGAGCGCGTTGACGACGCCGACGGCGGCGATGACGGCGGAGAAGCCCGAGAGGAAGGTCACGATCGCGGTGAGCGCCGCGAAGGTCTCCTCCGGCACCCCGGCCTCCTGCGTGAGGGCGGGCACGATCCGCTGCTGGTACATGGCGAGCACGACGCCGAAGGTGACGAGCAGCGTCACCCCGATGACGAGCCCGATGGTGGCACGCGACGAACGCCCGGGAGCGCGGAGGGCGTTGCGCCCCGACAGCAGCACGGCCGGGTTCCCGGCGCCGATGCGGCCCACGAGCGCGAGCACGGGAGGCACGAACAGCGCCGCGCCGACGGTCACGCCCGTGAAGGAGAGGAACCCGCCGGCCATGGTGACGAGCACGGCCCCGGTCGAGCCGGCCGAGGCGACGACGCCCGTCAGCAGCAGCATCACGCCGCCGACCACGAGCAGGACGGCCAGGACCGAGCGCAGGCGGCTGCCGCGGAGGTCCTCGGGTCGCGCCTCGACGGTCGACGACAGCGCCTCGAGCGGACGGACGGTGAGCACGCGGCGCGAGCCGACGAAGAACGCAGCGGTGGTCGTGAGGACGACGGCGACCACGGGCACCAGGAGGCTCGGGGTCAGCACCGCGTAGTCGCCCTCGGGCAGGGCGCCCCGGTCGCGGAGCACCGCCACGCCGACGAGGCCGAGCCCCACGGCGAACGCGGTGCCGACGAGGGCGCCGGCCGCACCGACGAGCAGGCCCGTGGAGGTGATCTCGCGACGCAGCCGACCGGCGGGAGCGCCGAGCAGCCTCTGGAGCGCGAGGACGCGCGTGCGGCCGGCGATCACCGTCGAGCAGGTGTTGGCGGTGACGATGGCCGCCACGTAGAGGGCGAGGCCGAGGAACACGTAGCTGATGAAGTCCAGCAGCTCCTGCAGCTGCTCGATCTCCCCTCCCCCGGAGGCGTTGACCCAGCTGGCGAGGACGCTCGAGCAGATGAGCATGACGGCCCCGAAGGCCGAGCCGAGCGCGGCGACGAGGACGGACGACGAGAACTCGCGGAGGGTCTTCATGCGGACGTCTCCAGGGCGAGCACGGCGCTGCTGATCTGGTCGGCGGTGAGCCCGCGGCGGTCGGCGCGGATGCGGCCGTCGCTGAGGACGACGACCCGGTCGGCGACGGCGGCGGCCGCGGCGTCGTGGGTGACCATGACGACGCTGTGCCCCTCCTCGCGGGTCACGTCGCGGAGGATCTGCAGCACCTCGCGGGAGGAGCGGGTGTCGAGGGCACCGGTGGGCTCGTCGGCGAAGATGACGGGTGGCCGGGTGGCCAGGGCGCGGGCGATGGCGACGCGCTGCTGCTGGCCGCCCGACATCTCGGACGGGCGGTGGTGGACCCTCTCGGCGAGGCCGAGCCTCCTGATCAGGCCGTCGATCCGTTGCTGCTCCTCGCGGGTCGGGCGACGGCCGTCGAGCACGAAGGGGAGCCGCACGTTCTCGGCGACGTCGAGCGTCGGCACGAGGTTGAACGACTGGAAGACGAAGCCGATGCGGCGACGGCGCAGCTCCGTGAGCTCCTTGTCGCCCAGGCGCGTGATCTCCTGCCTGTCGACGAAGACGGAGCCCTGGTCGGCGGAGTCGAGCCCCGCGGCGACGTGCATGAGCGTCGACTTGCCGGAGCCGCTGGGGCCCATGATGGCCGTGAACTCGCCCGGGGCGAAGTCGAGCGAGACGTCGTCGAGCGCGGTGACCGTGCCGCCGTAGCGCTTGGTCACGTGCTCGAGGCGGATGACCGGAGAGGATGAATGGGTCATGGAGGTGTCGTCCTGTTCTTCGGGAGGGACGCGGGGCCCGCGTCGAGGTCTGCCTCCATGCTCGTGAACGCCGCGGCGCGGGACACTGCGGCAGACCCCCGCTTCGCACAGGAGGCCCGCCCCAGCGCCGCCCCTCCTGCCCGCCGCCCCGCCGCCTCCTCACCCCGCCCCCCTCGGTGCACCCCCCTCGACGCAAAAGGCGACCGGCGGCGAGCGCGCCGCCGACCCCGAGGCCACCCGACCGGCGTGTCGCCGCCGTCCTGTCGCGTCCGGCGCCGAACGCGACAGGACGACCTCCCTCGGCACAGCGCACCTCGACGCACCCACCGGTCTAAGCAGGCGACGGCGGACGAGGTCGGCGGGGAGTGGACGGTGCGGAGCGGCCCGGCCGAGCGGTCCTGCGACCTGGGAGGAGGGCGCCGCGGCGCCTACGGTGGCGTCATGACGACGACGCAGACCATGGGCTCGAGGCTGCGGCACGCCCTCGGCCTCCGCTGGTTCCGGGCCTGCCTCGGGGTCTACGCGATCATGGGGCTCGTCGCGCTCGGCAGCTGGGTCTTCGGGTACTCGTGGTCCTGGGTGACGACGGCCGTCGCCCTCGGCGGGATGGTCAGCTCGCTGCTCGTCTTCCGCGGGCTGTGGCTGGCGTCGGCCCCTGCGCAGCCGCTGCCGGCCGTGCCGTACGACGACGACGACGAGGGCGACGAAGGCGACGACGCCACGAACGACCTCCCCGCGACCCCGGCCGGCCGCGACGTGCGGGACACGTCGTCGCCGCGCTGAGCTGGCCGGAGGCGGTGCCGCTGGGCACCGCCCGGCTCGCCCTGGAGCCGCTCGCCCCCGGGCACGCGAGCGAGATGGTCACGGTGCTCGCGCCTCCTGAGCTCTACGCGGTCACCGGCGGCAGGCCGCCCACGGCGCAGGAGCTGCGGGCCCGGTACGAGCGCCAGTCCCGCGGGCGCTCCCCCGCGGGCGACGCGGGCTGGCTCAACTGGGTCCTCCGCACGCGTGCCGACGCCCTGGCGGTCGGTACCGTCCAGGCGACGGTGACCCGTCGGGACTCGGGGCTCGTCGCCGACCTCGCCTGGCTCGTCACGCCGTCCGCGCAGCACCGCGGCCTCGCGGTGGAGGCGGCCGGGGCGGTGCTCGAGTGGCTGCGCGAGCAGGAGGTGCGGGTCGTGCGGGCGATGATCGCCCCCGGTCACGAGGCCTCGGCCCGGGTCGCCCGGCGGCTCGGGCTCTCCCCCACGCCTGCCGTCGTCGACGGCGAGGTCGTGTGGGAGCGCCGGTCCGACGACGCGACCCGGCCGGGCGTCACGGGCCGCGGGAGGATCCCGGGCCGATCGTCAGGTGACGGGCGTGGCCGAGGCGGGCGCGACTCCTGACGCTCCTGCGCTCCTGACGACCGCTACTCTCGGCGCTGGGGAGGGCGAGACCGCGTCCCCTGGGGAGGACGACATGACCGACACCGGCACGGGGGACCGCGAGCGCACAGGGCAGCAGGAACCGCTCTTCACCACCCGCCGACCGACGTGGCAGCGCCTGCTCTGGCTCGTCCTGGGCGGCGCGACGATCGTCGTCGGGCTGGTCACGGCCCTTGGCGACGCCACGTCGGGCGAGCCCGGCGCGACCACCATGGCGGTCACGTCGCTGATCGTCTTCGGCGGCTTCGGCGCCCTGCTGCTCCTGCTCGGCGCGGCCCTGCGGGGGTCCGTCGTCGAGGGGTTCGACGACCGCCTCGAGGTGCGCAAGGGCCTCGGGCGACGGCGCACGGTGCGCCCGACCGACATCACGCGCCTCGATCAGGAGGTCGTGGCCAGCAAGGCGAGGTCGTGGCCGACGATCGTCGCTCGCGACGAGCGGGGCAGGAAGCTGTTCCAGGCGGTCCAGGGCTACCCCGGGTCGGCCGAGCTCGCCGCCTGGCTCCGGACCCACCGACCCCAGGAGTGGGCGGCGTTCGCAGGAGCCGACGAGCGCTGGTGACCCCGGTCGGCTGAGCGTCCCGACCCCCTGCCGGGCGTCCCGACCTCCGGCCCCGCGTCCCGACCGCCTGCCTCCTGCCTCCTGCCGCTCCGACGCGTCCGGTCCACCCGTGGACGTTCCGGCCCCACCCGGACACGTCTCGGAGTGAACCCACCCAGGAGGAACGATGCCCCACCACCACGACCCCCTCGACGCTCTCCTCGACCGCAGCGCACCCGGGGGCGCACCCGCCGACCCGACGCTCCGCCGCGACCTCGCCGTGATGGCGTCCGAGGCCCGCACGGCCTCGAGGCCGCGCCGCCGCCCCGGACGCCTCGCCGCGACCGCGGGCCTCGCCGCCCTGCTCGCCAGCGGTGCCGGTGCCGCCGTCGCCGCGTCGGTCTTCGACTGGGAGCCCTGGGCGCAGGACCCCGACCTCGCCTACCCCTTCGTCCTGCCCAGCGGGCGCGCCTGCGAGGCTCGCGTCTCGGTCTACGACGTCCTGCGCAACCACCACAGGGGGTCACAGCGCCGCTGGGCGCTGGCCGATCGCTTGCGGGGACACGCCGCGCTCAGCGTGGCCGCGCCTCCTGCCGACAAGCACCTCGAGGTGCACGACGCGATCGCGCGGCTCGACCCCGACCTCGCCGAGATCGTCCGTCTCGTGCACTGGGACGGCTTCACGCTCACCGACGCGGCCGAGCTCGTGGGCGTCCCGGCCTCCACCGCCCGCGGCCGCTACCAGCGCGCGAAGGAGCAGCTGCGCGTCGCGCTCGACCCGGCGACGGTGCCGTGAGGCGGGGGCGGTCGGCCACGGCCAGCCAGCCGACGCCACCGCCGCCACCACCGCCACCACCACCGCGCTAGCGTGGCGCCCGAGACCAGGGGGCCGACCATCGACGACGATCCGCACGACCACCGGCGCGACGTCGCCGGCGCGTACGCGCGGCGGGCCGTCGAGTACGCGGAGCACCTCGGCTCGATGACCGCCGTGCACCCGGCCGACGAGCACCTGGTGACGTCGTGGGCGGCGCAGGTCGACGGCCCGGTGCTCGACGCAGGATGCGGTCCCGGGCACTGGACCGCGCACCTCACCGCGCGAGGCGGCGACGTCCGCGGCCTCGACCAGGTGCCGGCCTTCGTCGAGCACGCCCGGGTCGCCCACCCCGGGTCGTCCTTCGACCTCGGCAGCGTCGACGCCCTCCCCTACGAGGCCGCCCGGTTCGCCGGGGTGCTGGCCTGGTACTCGCTCGTCCACCACGAGCCGAGCACGCTCCGCCGCCCCCTGGACGAGTTCGCGCGGGTGCTCCGCCCTGGCGGCCGGCTGCTGGTGGGCTTCTTCGTCGGGGACGAGGTGCAGCCGTTCGACCACGCGGTCGTCACGGCCTGGCGCTGGAGCGTGGAGGCCCTGACGGAGCAGCTGCGCGCCTCCGGGTTCACGACGGTCGAGGCCCACACCCGCGTCGCCGCCGCGCCGTGGCCCCGGCCGCACGGCGCGGTCCTCGCGCGGCTCGGGGCGTGAGGGACGCCCGCTTGCCAGGGCCCCTCGACCCCCGAACGGGGCCTATGGTGTGGAGGAGTGGCCCGTGCACCCGGGACCCGCGGCTCACCCGACGATCGCCGCCGCCTCCGTCGCCGTGTCGGTGCTCGTGTTCGGGCCGTTCGTGCTCGGATCGATGCTGGCTACCTGGGACCGTCGGCACTCCGAGACGGTCCGGCGGCTGTTCCGCCGCTGGCTCGTCGGCATCGTCGCCACCGAGGTCGCGTCCGTCGCCGTTATCGTGGCCTACGCCGTGGTCAACGGCTCACCGGCCTGGCTCCCCGTGCTGGCCACCGGGACGTCCGCCGTCCTGATGGCGGTCGCCGCCCTGGTCGGCCCTGCGCTCCTGCGGCACCACCTGGCCCACCGTTCCGAGGCTCCTGCGTGGCTGCCGGTGACCCGCGAGCAGATCGTGCGCGGCGTGGTCGTCGTCGCGGTCACCTTCGGGGCGTTCCTCGTGCTCGGCACGGTCGTGGTGGCCGGCCTCGTCCGGACGTTCCTGGGATCCTTCGACGACCTCGGCCCGGGGCTCGTCCTCGCGACGTCGCTGGCCTTCTTCGCGAGCTCCGTCGCGTGCATCGTCGTGTGGCTCCGGCTGAGCCGCACCCTGCGAGGGACCGCGGAGCGCGACCCGGACCTCACCGCGAAGGTCGCGAAGGTCGTGCTGCGCCGCAAGCCCCTCGAGCTCGACGCCCACGAGCAGGTCTTCGCCGCCCGGTACGCCCACGTCGCCGGCATCACGGTGCCCTTCACCCTCGCGTACGTCGTGCTGCTCTACGCGGGCCTCGTGCTCCAGCAGGTGCAGGCCCCGGGCACCGACGGCGGGTTCCTCGCCCCGTACGCGCTGGCCCTCTTCGCGGTCGGGCTCGTCGCCGTGGTGCCCCTCTCGGTGGTGCGCATCGTCCGCGCCCGCCGCTACGCCGCGGACCACGCCGACCTGCTGCAGGACGCCCCGGCCGGGCAGGAGGCGCCGGTCACGCCCGCAGCGCCGGCCGGCACCCCGGGTCAGGGCGCGCCGACCGCCCCCTGACCGAACTCCTGCGCGGGCGCTCCGCCGGAGCTCAGCCCTTCGCCCTCCGCGCCAGCGCGTCCCGCAGCAGCGGGAGCAACGCGCGACCGTCGGGCCCCTGGACGACGGGGACCCCGTGCGCGCTCGTGACCCGGTCGCGGTCGCCGGCCGGCGCCTCCTGCACCCTGCGGACGGCGATGGCCGCGACGGCGTCGCCGTGCTCACGGGCGAAGGTCGTGTAGAGCTCGGGGTCGTGCTCGCCGTCGTCGCCGATGAGCACCCAGGTGACGTGCGGCATGTCCTCGCGGAGGCGGGCGAGGGAGGAGCGCTTTTGCTCCTTGCCGTCGCGGAACCAGTGGGTCGGGGTGATGCCCCAGTCGGTCATGAGGAGGGTGCCGGCCGGGAACCCGTTCTTCTCGAGGAACCGCGAGGCGATGCCCGCGAAGTTCCACGGGCCGTTGCTGAGGTAGACGACGGCGGGCTGGTCCTGGCCGCGCACGGCCTCCTGCACGAGCTCCGCCATGCCGGGCACGATCCTCCGCTTCGCGCTCGTCCCGAAGAACGTGCGACGTGCGGCCGCGAGGGGGTTCGAGAGGCCGGTGACCCAGACGGTGTCGTCGATGTCGCAGACGACGCCGCGGGTCCCGCCCTCGGCGACGACGTGGATCGGGACGCGGGTCGGCGCCCGGTCGGGGACGCGCAGGACTGCCTCGACGTCGCCCTCGCCGAGCGGTCCGTCGAGGTCGACGGTCACGTCGAGGATCCCCTGCTCGTCGCTGACCGCCGTCGTGGTGGTGCCGCCGAGCTCGATCTCGACCTCGACCGAGGGGCGCTCCAGGGTCAGGAGGCGCTTCCACGCGGCGATGCCGCGTCGCGCGGCCGGGTCGGCCGAGAGAGGGGCGAGCACCACCCTGGCCAGGACGCGCCCGTGCTCCGCGTCGGCGTAGCCGGAGTACGGCAGCAGGGCGGGCCGCCAGCCGAACCGGGTCAGGAGGTGCGCGAGCCCCTTCCGCACGCCGGTGACGGCCGCGTAGGTGAGGGTCAGGGGGCCCAGGTGCAGGGTCTCGCGGGTGCCGGCGCGGGTGCGGGTCAGGTGGGGCATGCGTCCAACCTACGGATGGGGTCCGGCAGCACGGACACGGCGCGTGCAGCTCTCGAAGCCCCAGGAGCCATGACGCTAGAATCGTGTACATGACGGTCCTCTCGGTCGCGGATGCCCGCGCGTCGCTCAGCAAGCACATCGACTCGGCGGTCGTCACGCACGAGCGCTTCGAGATCACGCGGAACGGCTCCCGCGTCGCGGTGCTCTTGAGTGCCGACGACTATGACTCGCTCGTCGAGACGGTCGACGTCCTCAGCGACCCCGAGGAGGTCGCCGCGTTGACCGCAGCGCTGGCCGAACTGGAGGCGGACGACGTCTCGTCGGTCGACGAGGTGCGCGAGGCCATGGCGCGCCGGGGCCGACTCCCCCGGTGAGCACGTACGAGGTCGTCTTCACCAGGTCGGCACGACGAGCCCTGGAGAACACGCTCCCGGAACAGGTCGCCGCGGCAGCCTTCGAGTTCATCGTCGGACCGCTCGCCGAGAACCCGAAGCGCGTCGGCAAGCCCCTGCGCGCACCGTTGGAACCCCTGTGGTCCGCCCGCCGCGGCGAGTACCGCATCCTGTACCGGATCGAGGACCACCGCCTGGTCGTCCAGGTCGTCACCATCGAGCACCGGCGCGACGTCTACCACCGCTCCTGAGCAGGACGGCGGAGGCGCCCGTCGCTCGTCGGCGGTCGCGCGCAGCCGCAGCAGCAGCACGTGCGCGGCACCTCGGGTCACGACGGACCGAGCACAACGTACCCGAGCTGCGTCGCCGCGAACGCGACGAGCGCGTCGGCGGTCACGTCGTCGAGCCCAGCGGCGTGCGCTCTAGAGGCGGAGCAGGGACCGGTGGCCTCGTCAGCCCCTACCCCGTGCTGCCCGAGACCGCTTCGATCGACCAGGTCACGAACCCCGAGAGCATGACGGCCAGCTCCTGCACCGAGTACGTCTGAAGCACGACCCCTCCGGCGACGACCATGAGACCGGCGAAGCCGGCCGTCCACACGGCCTGCTCGTCGAAGGAGCGCTGGTTGTGGTGGATGCGGCAGTAACCCCCTCGAGGGGTCGCGTTCTGGCAGTAGTAGTTGCGGGTCCGCGAGCGGTTGGGCGCGAGGCACGAGCGCGCGGGCTCGTGGTGCACGCGCCGGTAGTTCTTGCGCCGGACCATCAAGACGACGAGCCCGACCGCGAACAGCACCGCGATGCCGACGTACATCACCACTCCCCCTGCGAGGAGTCCCTCGCCCCCGCGCTCGTCCCTATCGACAGTCCCGACGGTCCCGTCAGTGCGAGCACACCATCGACGAAGCGTCAGCAACGGGCTCCGTAGCGTCACTTATCGCGGACAAGTGACGGTAACGACACCCGTAGCGTCACTTGTCCGCAGAAAGTGTCGGCGTTCAGCCCCCGTACCGCCACCGTCGGTGGTCCGAGGCAGAATCGTCTCGCTCCCCCTCCCAGGAGCACGACCCGCGCCCGCGCGCCACCTGCCGCCCGACCCGAAGGAGCCCCCGATGACCACCGTCGTGGGCCCCGTCTCCGGCCCGGACCGCCCCGACCACCTCCTGCCGCAGCTGGCGCTCGAGGCGGTGCCGGCGGGCTTCCCCTCCCCCGCGCAGGGCTACTACTCGGGCCCGGTCGACCTCAACCGGCACCTGATGCGCGATCCGACGGCGACGTTCCTGGTCCGGGTGAGCGGCGACAGCATGACGGGCGCCGGCATCTTCGACGGCGACGAGCTGGTGGTCGACCGGGGCCTGGACGCGCACGACGGAGCCGTCGTCGTCGCGGTCGTCAACGGCGAGCTGACGGTGAAGCGGTTGCTGCGTCGCGAGGGCCGCACGGCCCTCCTGCCCGAGAACCCCGCCTACCCCGTGATCGAGCTGTCGGAGCTCGACGAGCTGACGATCTGGGGCGTCGTGACGAGGTGCCTCCACCGTGTCTGACAACGCAGGAGGCCCGGACCGCGCCCGGCACGTCGCCATCGTCGACGCCAACAACTTCTACGTCTCGTGCGAGCGCGTCTTCGACCCGTCGCTCGAGGGCCGTCCGGTGGTGGTGCTGTCGAACAACGACGGCTGCGTCGTCGCCCGGTCGCAGGAGGCGAAGGACCTCGGCATCGAGATGGCCGTGCCCTGGCACCGCATCGCGGCCCAGGCGCAGCTGCACGGCGTGGTGGCGCGGTCGAGCAACTACGAGCTCTACGGCGACATGTCGGCCCGGTCGGCGGAGGTGCTGAGCCGCTACACCGCCAGCCAAGAGGTGTACTCGATCGACGAGAGCTTCATCACGCTCACCGGCACGGTCGACGACGCGATCGCGCAGGCGCGCGAGATCAGGGTGGCGATGCGCAAGCTCATCGGGCTGCCGATGAGCGTCGGGATCGCCCGCACGAAGACCCTCGCGAAGCTGGCGAACCGCGGTTCGAAGTCGAACCCGTCGCTGGCGGGCGTCTGCCACCTCGACGCCTACGGGCAGGAGCAGCAGACCGCCATCATGCGCACCGTCGACGTCGGCGAGGTGTGGGGCATCGGTGGCAAGACCGCTCGCAAGCTCGCACCGCTCGGCATCCACGACGCCGCCGACCTCCGTGACGCCGACGCGGCCCTGATCACGAAGCGCTTCAGCGTCGTCCAGGGCCGCGTCGTGCAAGAGCTGAAAGGCATCGACTGCCTCCCCCTCGAGGAGGTCCAGAGCGACCGCGACCAGATCCACCACTCGCGGTCGTTCGCGGTGCCGATCAGCACGGTCGCCGAGCTCGAGGAGGTGCTGTCCGTCTACACGCAGAGGGCGGCAGCGAGGCTCAGGAGGCAGGGGTCGCTGGCCCGGGCGATGCGCTGCTCCGTCTCGACGAGCCCCTTCGCCGTCGCCGAGCACACGAACCACGTGGTGTCGGTGGCGTTCCCCGAGGCGACGGACGACGCGGCGGAGTTCTACCGTGCCGCCGTGGCTGCCCTCGGTCCGCAGTTGGAGCCCGGCAAGCAGTACGTGCGGGCCGGGGTGACCCTGGCGGAGCTCACCCCGCGCGACGAGTACGCCACCCTCGACATCTTCGGCACCCAGCCCTCCCGTGCCCCCTCGGCGGCGGTCGTCGACGACATCGCCGCGAAGTTCGGCGAGGACACCCTGGGCCTGGGCCTCGCCGGCCTCCGCACCCGCCGCGCCTGGACCATGAAGCGCGACATGATCTCCCCGCGGGCGACGACGCACTGGGACGAGCTGGCGGTCGTCTCGGCGAAGTGACCCGGCCCCGCCGAGGAGAGCGGCGCCTCAGGAACAGTTGGCGTGCACGTCCTCCTGCACCCCGCTGGGGTCGCCCAGCCTCGCCTTCTCGAGGTTCTCGGCGAGGAACGTCCGGGTGGCGTCATCGGCTCTGGAGTCCGCCAGGTAGGCCATGGAGGAGGCGGTCGCCAGCTGCCCGAGCGCCCGCTCGGCCTCGACGGGGTCGGTGTCGCGGGCGTCGAGCCACTCCTGCTCCCAGGCGCACTGCCAGACGAAGTGGGCGCGGGTGTCGCCGTAGGTCTCTTGGTAGGTGGTGCCAGCGGGGTCGTCGTCGATGTCCGCGACGGTCCTCGGCGGGGCGTATCCTCGGGGGAACTCCAGTTCGGCGACGCTGGCTCGGTAGGCCGCGTTCACTCCCTCCCGGGAGACGGAGGCTTCGGACGAGTCGTCCCTGGTGCTCGTGCAGCCGGTCACGGCCACGAGCCCGACGCTCGCCACGAGGGCGAAACTGATGATTCGACGCATGCGATCTTCCTCTGATTCGGCTGGAGCGCGTGGCGGGAGGCGGGCCTCCGGCTCCGCCGCACACACTCGCGATCGGTGGTGGAGGGTGCACCCGCGGGGCGCGGCACGATCTCGGTCGTCTGTCACGCCCCGGCGCCGACCCGCAGCACAACACCCGTAACTGGTATCACCCATTCTGTATGCTAGCGAGCGGATCGAGCGACTTGTTAAGCAGCGCCCAGGATGTCGAGGGGAGCAAGGATGGTTCGGGCGAGCAGGTCTCGGCCATGACCCTGTCGCACAGGGACTTCACCGACCTCCTGGAGGTGGCCGACGAACGCGTGCTCGAGGTCCTCGCCCGCGACGAGGAGCTGCCCAGTGCCCACTACGAGCTCTTGGTGCAGCTGGCGAACGGGACGGTCGCCGGCACGCTGCTGCAGAACCACTCGGTCCCCGAGAGCGCGCTTCGCCTGCTGCTCGAACGGTTCCCCGAGTACGAGGACATGGTCCGCGCCCACCCCGACTCGCCCGACGACTGGAAGCTCGACCTCCCCAACGAGCACGTCACGACCGAGGCATTATCTCGGTTCTTTCGTCGCATGAAGGCGACCCGTTCCGAGAGGGACAGGATGCTGCGGCGCTGGTCCAGGGACGGCCAGCGACGCTTCGGCGACTGCTGGGCAGAAGTGAGACCGGGTCCTGACCCTGACGCCTGGTCCACCTAGGTAACGGTCACCTACTAGGCCCCTGCTCCTGCGTTGGCATCATGTCGCATGTCACCTAGGGCGTCGTGGTGGCGACGCCGTCGTATACGCGGCAGGCTGGTGGGTTGTCGGTCGCCGTGATTCAACGGACGACACTCGCGCCTTCTCTGGAGGCGACAACTGCAGCCTCCCGTAGAAGTGCAGTTGCAACGCCTCTCCCTCGAGCTGCGGGCGAGGTGAAGAGATCGTTCAGGTAGAGCCCGAAAGTGGCGGTCGAGGGGCGGGCGAAGCGCCTGAGATTGGCGAGACCGAGCAGCGTGTCGTCTGCATCGGTCGCGACGAGGCCGATGAGTCCGTGGGCGCCCTCAAACACCCACTGCCAGGTGTCCGCCACGGCGTCGTCGTCGTCGGGCAACCTGTAGAACGAGCGATAGCCGGCGTAGAGGACGGACCACTGCCACTCGTCGCGAGCGAGGACCGGACGAACGTGAGCTGTCAACTCGCAAGCCTAGGAGCCGTAGCGAGAGCTAGCGCAACGGCCGGCGGTCTTATTCGCCGGCTTCCACACGAGCCATTTGCGGGCGACCTCGGCCTCGAGGTCGATGTCGAATCGCCGCGCAAACAGAGGCACCTGAGCTAAAACGTCGGTCAGCTCCGCCCGGAAGTGGTCGTCGAGCTCGGACCTGGAGCGCCCCTTGTCCCACGCCTGCCCACTTCGAGCAAGGTATGCCTGGGTCAGCTCCCCCACCTCCTGGTGGAGCTTGAGCACTAACCACTCATCAGTGCGATCGATACCGTGCTTCTCCGCATGGAAATCGGACACGGAATCGACCTCTTGGCTCGAATCTTCGACATTCACCCGGCGAGCGTGCCAATGAGCACGACGCTCGACGAGCAGAACGGTCACCGATCATACTTTCGTACAGGTGACCGATCAGCTACTGGGACGGGGTCGGTCTGGCCCAGTCGCTCCTCCCTAGACGTCGCCACGATAGGCCACTGATCGTCTGCGAAAGCACGACGTGAGCTGGCGGGCCGACGACAAGGGGGAACCCGTGACCCAGAAAACGGACGAAGACTGGTCTAGATCATTAGAGGCCGTTGCGACGGACGGGCCGATTGACGAAGCGCGAAGGCTGCTGCTGCTCGAGGGGGCGGCACACCAGGGCAGACCCATCGAGCACTGCCACTTTCTCACCGCGTTTGAGTGCAGACACAGCCCCGCGGCGCGGCGTCGACTCGAAGACCTTGCCGACGACACCTACGCCTGGTTCCTTGACGACCCCGATTGCGAAAGCGCACCATCGACTCCCTGGCATCACTCGCACGTCCCGCAATAGTCACTTCTATCTCCAAGCCACCTGCATGACGGCCTGACGGCCTGACGGCCTGACGGCCTGACGAGACGATTCATCAGACACATCGAACGGTGCGGCTAGGGCTTCTTTGTGATGATCGGAACGGCGTTGCTTAACCAATAGTCACGCCATGCTGTCGCATCAGCGCCATCCAAAAGCCGTCGGCCGATCTGTATGCCGCCGTTCCCGGTGTGGGTGGCTATTGCATCCCAACCGCCGCGCGTCGTAGCGAAGTCGCTCGTGAGCTGCGTCCAGGACGGATTCGAGTAACGGACTTCTGCGTCTTCCCTCCTAGCGATCACTTCACCCGTTACGGCGGACACGGCCGTCTTGCCGTCCTCGAAGTGGCTGTCTTTGAAGTCATCGCGCAGGTCGAGAATTTCGGACCGCAAGGCGTCTCTCACCTTCGCTGCGGCCGAATTTCCATCGACGGCCTTAATGAAACCGAAATCTACCGGCCCTTCGTCCCGTTGCACGACGAAAGTGCGCAGGTCCTTCGCGGCGTAAGTCTTAAACTTGTGGGTTAAGTCGACGTAGAAGTACTTGATCCCCGTGCCGATTTTTTCGTCCGCATCGTCTTTTCGCATGAGGAGGTCCGTCAGGACGTCTATGTGATCCGGATTCGTGATCGGCACCATTAAGGGCGCGGCGTTGAGAATCTCCGTGCTAACCCAGCACTTCGCGGCAGTTTTGTTTGCAAAGTCGTGGCTGGCGAGGGATATCGGGTGGGAGACCATGGCCTGATTCTAGCCACGTCGTAGGACGTCTGGAGATCGTCTTTCGGGCACCTGTAGCGCCTACGCCTGGAGAGACATCGCCTCGAGACCCTTTTGCGGCAAGATTTACACGTGGCGCATCGATTGGTCATCCCGACACGGGTAATGTACTGGTGGCACATCACCTAAGAGCTACTGTCAGATTTGGCCGGAGGGAGCAGACATGGACTGGTCGATCATCGGCGGCATCTTGGCCGGTGCGGCGGCTGTGTGGGCTGCCGTCTACACGCTCGTTCGTGAACGTGCCCCAATGCGAGAACTGGAACGCGTGACTGCCGTCCTGAAGGACACACCCAAGGATGCTCTCAATCGAGTCGACCTAGAGGTGGTGCGGGACCACCTCAGCCTTCGCATCAACTACGGCTACCGAGCACCCCGCGGGCTTGGCTTTCTACTTCTGGGTTGGACCGGCCTCCTGAGCGGCGTCGTTCTGTTCTTCGTCGTATTCGGCGTCGAACTGACTGGGGAGCAGACCTTGTCTACGGGGCGCAGCATCCTCCTCGGGATGATGAACGGAATAGTCGTCGCTCTAGGTCAAGCCGCGTTGTTCGCCCGCTGGAGAGCACGGAACAAGTGGCTTGAGGAAGTCCAGGGATCGGGTGACAACTGGTCTACAGAGAGGTCTCTCGTCTAGCACAGAGCTCGGGCGCTACCCCTAGGGCCCGAAGCTATAGGACGGCCCGCTGGTCTGCGCGATAGACCGTCAAACGAGCGACACCGAAGAGCTGGCGATCTCGCTGGTCGTGTGGGCGCCGGTGCGGTGCAGCTGTACGAGGTGCTTCTCCTGCGAGGCCGTGAGCTTGGGATTGGGCTTGCGACCGTAGAGCTAGCCGGCGGCCTTCGCGATCACCATGCCCTCGCGGGTGCGGGCACGGATGAGATCCCCCTCGAAGTCGGCCACCATGCCGAGGACGTTGAACAGCAGCCGGCCGACAGGGTCGGTGGGGTCGTAGACCGCTCCCCCCAGGTTGAGCGAGACGCCCTTCTTGGTGAGCTCGTCCGCGATGTCCGTCGCATCCCGCAGGGATCGGGCGAGACGGTCAAGCTTCGTTACGACGAGGACGTCCCCGGCATGGCACGCCGCCAACGCCTCGCGCAGGCCTGGCCGTGCCCGACAGGCCGTGGTCGACGTGGACGTGATCGTCGTTGACACCGAGGGCTTTCAGGCCGTCGCGTTGCGCGGCGAGATCCTATCCCGAGGTCGAGACGCGGGCGTATCGGATGAGCACGAAGCGACTGTAGCGTTCCAACCCTCTTCACCGGGCTTTTTTGCGGGACAGACATACGCGGATCCGCACACCCGGCGCCACTTGGCCTCGGACGACCGAAACGGCCCCGCGCAAGTGTGCCGATGAACAACCGACTATCGAACGCAGATATCTCGGCGACAATGTGGGGCCAGACGAGCCTCGTTATGAGCCTCGCGACATGACGTCGCGAGGCTGCGCCATTGACTGGGGTTACCCTAAACGCATGGATCTCTAGATGGCGGCGAGATCCAGAGGAGACCCATTCCAGGTAACTGCACTTCCGTCCGTCGTTCTCGACAGGAAGTGTCAGCTGCCAGGCAACGAGTCTCGAAAACTGACGTACAGGTCGTAGTCTGACACCGCCTGTCCGGACCCCCTGCCAAATAACTTGTCCGATGTCGACGTCAGACCGCCAGGGCACCGAGCGGCAAGGGTCTGTCGACCGTTCGAGCTCAGCGTGCGAGACCAGATGGCCAAACTATGTGAACAGGAATACCGCCGTCCTCTGCATAGCTCACCGCGTCAGCTGTTCCGCCGCGGCCTCGCGCGGGTCCGCCGTCCCATACGGCGATGAGCACATCGCTGTGCTCGACGACACGATGTCCAGCCGCGGTATAGGCGGGCTCACCGGGCGCCTCGAACGGTAGCTGCTGGACACTAGTCGCCTGGTCAAGGAGAGCACGATAGGCGTTGCGATGAGCCTCGTCGAAGGTCGTGGCGTAATTCTCGGAGGGGATGATGGCATGAAGGGTCCCCCCGAGCGCGAGCACGCTGCGGGCGAAAAGCTGATCAGCCCCCTCCGCAAGGCTGCTGTAGCCCTCCAACGGCTCAGCCAGGCCGACCAGCAGCGACCTTATTCCTTCGACAATCGGCTTGACCGCGTCCTCTGGAATCTTCTGATGCCCCGTGATCCCGACCCTCGTCATATCCGCTCCGATTGGGCCAGCTGCCAGTAGTGCCGCCCTAGGGGCGTCAGTCGGCATCCGGTAGATCTCATCGCGGCGTAATACAGGTGCTCTTCGCCGATTGGTTCGATAAGCCTGCAAGCACGAAGCCGCTGGAAAGCTTTGAAGATAGCTTCGTGCTCAGGGCTGCGGGGCTCAACAGTGTCCTCGTAAGACGGATCCAACGGATAGTCGTGGTCCGGGGTCGGGAACCAGGCGGGCAACTCGCGAAGGTCTCCGAGGGGTACGCGAGGATCGCAGACTCGGATGTCGTGCAGCCGATCAATGTTCGCTTTGAAGGTTGGGCGCTGTTCCCAGGCACCAAATGACTCGGAGAGATACGCGTAAAGACCAGAAACGTTGATGTGTCCCAGAACGTCGGCAGCGCCTCCATCGAGGGCTCCTTCGAGGTAGGTCGAAAACAGCCCCCTTCCTGCGGGCGTCTCAGCGGAAGTTTGGTCGTTGCGACTGGCGGTGAGCACGGACAGTCCGGGCCTCAGGTTGGCTAGGGCGGTGCCAAGAGCGCCGATGGTGGTGGCTCCACCGGAGAAGCAACAGTCGAGGATGACGACAACTTCTTGTACTGGCGAGGCGACGATGCGTTCGAGGATCTCACTGAACTGCACCCCGGGCGAGTGTTCAGTGCCGTCGCTGGTCACTAGAGCCACGTCTCCACGAACCGGAGCGCCGTGCCCAGCAAAATAGAACAGGGCGAACTCCGCCCCCGGGGCGAGAGTGGCGTCGATCATGGGCAGGAGATCGTCGCGCGTAACCCGCGAACCCGGGTTAGTTGCTATGACGAGCTTGCAATCGAGGTTGGTCGAAACGTCTTCGTTGCGCGCCAGCAGTGGCTGCAGGGCGATAGCGTCATTAGCGCAACCCGCGAGGCCGTTGAACTGGTCGTAGTAGTCGATGCCGACGACGAGCGCCCGCTTCATGTCAGAGGCCATCGATGAAGTTCGCGACGTTTTCCCACGTCCAAGCGACACACCGTGCTGAGGCGATCTCCGCCGGCTTCGTGCGGTAGCCGTCCTCGATCCAGATCCCGATCACCGGGACGCCCTCCTCCACGGCGCAGCTGATCTCCCAGAGCTGGCCGGTCGCCTTCGGCGTACTGCTGCTGATCAGCGCAATAACGCCATCGGAGCGACGAATGCGAGTGCGGACTCGTGTCTTCCACTCCGAGGAGTAGGGCTCCTTGACGGACATGTCGGTGAACTCGAACGGAGTGTCGGGATGGACTCGCTGACCAGTGAACAGGTTGCGGGTGGTCTCGTCCTCTTTCGCGAACGCGATGAAAACCGTCTTGGACGCCATTAATGATACTCCCTCGGATCGATGTGTCTGCGCTAGCGTACCGGCGAGGCCCGCCACTGCCAAGGACGAGGGAACCTATATAGGAAGCGAGCAGCTCAAGCACACCGACGGCTCCACCTGGGGACACCATCGATCCGAAGTCGCGGCCTCGATGAATCGACCGACCACACCTGACGCCCGCATACTTGGGCACTCGACGCCCTCGCGGGATGGCACTTTGCCGAACGAGTACAGGACAGGTACCAGACATAGCGGCCGGTGAAGGACGACACGCACTTGGACCAAGCCCTGCTGCAAGAGCCAGATATTACTGTGAAGCAGGCGTGCCGATGCGGCCGCTACGAATAGGGTTTCCTATAGTCCGACCCGGGTGGCCCACTGACTCCCTTACGGGGGCCGAGACGCGGCCGCACGCGTGCACCTATTCTGATGCCCATGACTCTTGACGCTCCCTCAACTGCAGGCCCACTCAACGCCGCCAACCTTCCGAAAAAGAAGAGGCGTCAAATCTTTGTCGCTTACCCCTACCGCATCTACGCGAAAGAGGATTACCGGAAGGTATACCAGGACCTGGCTAAGGCCTTCAATGTCAAGTTCATCTTCGCGGACGAGCAGATTAGCTCCTTGACTGTTCTCGACAAGATTCGCAACTACATCGAGCAGTCCGAGTTTGGCATCTACGACATTTCGGGGTGGAACCCCAACGTCACCCTTGAGCTGGGCCTCGCCTTCGGAGCAGCCGAGCGTGCTTACATCGCCTTCGATCCGAGCAAAACCAACGAAAACGAAGTGCCCACCGACCTCCGCGGGATTGACCGCATTCAATACTCATCTTTCCACACATTGGGGGAGGGGTTGGCGAAGCTGTTAGCTCAAGAGATGCCGGTGCCAACCACTCATGACGCGGAAAATCAGCTGGATGAACTGCGGCGGCAAGCCCTGACGCTGCTCAGCACTGAAGACGGCCTCAAGATTGAGGACGTCGCTACGCTGCTCGGAGTGACCAAGCCACTAGCTCAGCTGGTTGTCAAACCGCTGGTCAACAATGGACTTCGCACTGAAGGCAAGACCAAGGGCACTAAGTACTTCACTGTCACCTCTGAGACTACTCGGGCTCCGTTGACCACTGACGGGTAGGGCGCAAGCTCCTCTACTGGCGCACTCATGCGCCCAGCGCTTGGGCGCGCAGCTACGACGCTGAAAGCCGCTCCGAGGCGCCGCTGAGCACTAGTAAGACCAGAAGCACCCGCGGGGACCCGCAGGAAGCAGAACCGACGATTTTGACCCTCGACGCGAACATCGTCGTGCCCAACGCCGAGTTGAACGGGTCAGCTTGGGCAGACATCACCGCGGCGATCAACGAGGGCGTCCTCAGCGTGGTCGTGCCCACGATCATGGTCGCCCCGACAGTGCAGGCCGAGCCCCGCCGGCAGGAACCGGCTACAGGTACTGCTGCTGGTCTCTTGCCGCGGCGAACGCCTGTGCGTTGAGGCGCGTGTTCCAGATGCGCCGGTTCTTGTCGGTAGGTCGAATCTCACGGCTGCGGTGGTACGCCTTCGCCGAGTACCAGGAGGCAGTCTCGACCTTCACCGTGTTCAAGTCCAAGGCTTCGTCGATGGCCGGCCTGAGATCGCTGTCCTGGGAGGCGAGCAGGACTACATCGACGTCAGGTTCGCGGGCTTCACGCACCATCGCAAGGGCACAGAGCACGTCGATGCCCTTCTCCCGTTTGCCGGTAGTGATTTCGTTCCCCGTGGCGTCAGTCGCCTTCCGGCCGTCAGCGTCTCGCTGGTAGTCGTACGTCAGCGGCCGCATCTTCACCTTGACACGTGGGTCCTTCTCCCACTCGGTCTGCTGTGCCATGTTCCGGGCGTAGGCCTCGGGGTCATGGACCGCGCTGGGGAGACCTCGGTAGACCAAGACCTGCGTGAGCACCGCCTTCGATTCTCCATCGCGTTGGTTGGCGTTGCGTGCATGGATGATCTGGTTCGCGAAGTGCAGCGGGTGGACCAGACACTCGTGAGGCGCCTTCGAAGCTTCAAACACGGCTCGGCCCACGAGGTGGACGTTCTGGTAGTCGATGATGACCGTGGTTCGCAGCATGGTTGGAAGCCCCCGGATATGAAAAAGCCCCACCAGTCCCGGAGGACGGTGGGGAGTTAGGTTGGCAGCTTACAACCCGAATCGCGCTGCCGTCCAGTCAGCGGCGGAATCGGGGCCCTTCGCCCTGAGCCCGCCTCCGCAAACGCCCTTTCGGGGCCTACTTGGAGTCAGGCCTGGAGCTTACGAGAAGATGGCGAGGGGTATGACTCGCAGTGACGCTCCTCGCACACGGGAATCAAGCTTGAGGTCCACGTAGTCGGAGGGGGAAGCGCCGCCGACTTCGGGCGCGTTTTCAAGGAGCTCGTGGAGGCGCTCGATGCCGGCGTCGAGCGCGCTCGGTGCGAGGTTCCGCAGCAGCTTGTTCCGGCCGAAGGTCGGAACGTCGGTCGCGACCGGGGCAATGACCTTCCCGAGGACGGTGAACGTCCCATCGAGGAGCCGGTCCGGATCCTCGATGATGAAGTGCGTTCGCTCACAGACCGTGATCGCGGTCAATGGGGGACCGCTCGCGACGCGCCCGTAGTACTCGATCGTCGTCGCCTGGCGCGTGTCGGCCTTGACCGCTTCCGTAATGGCTCTCGCGAGCTCGCCTTTCGCGCTCGACTCAATGTCCATCTTCTCGGCGTGCTGGACACGAGCCTCGTGTCCTCCGTCCACTGGGAATGACGAGAGGTAGTCGCGTCGCACCAGATAACGGGCGACGGCGTCGACTAGTTCGGGCGAGATGACGTCCAGCGCAAGAGTCAGCTCAACCGGATCGAATGACGTCGTGTACTCGACAAAAGCGCCGGGCTGCAGCGCAGCTGCTCCGTCCGCCGTCGTGAGCTTCGCGAGGAGGCCCTTCTGGGCAAGATGCTCCCGGACAAGATGGAGGTAGTACGCCTGGGAGTACACGAACTGCTGCCGAGATGCCGTCCCGGTGTTCTGGGTCCAACTGGTCTTCAAACCGGCCTGTCCTTGCAGACCGAGCTCGGCGCCTCCAACGAACGGGATACGTGCCTTCCCCGCTGCGTCTCCGCTTGCTGAGGCATCGGCGCCGATGTCGGATCCGGTGTCAGCTGAAGTATCGCGGGTCTCGTCAGTGATGAGTGGCTGGCGGAATATCTGCTGGAGGATGCCCGCGATCTGGTCCGAGTTCTGATAGATCGTAGCGATCGGCGTCGTGGCCGGGCTGTGCTCTGACGAGGTTTCGTAGACAGCGTTATCGGGATTCATACATCGATGATGCTCGCGCGTAGTGGGAACCGACCCGACGCACCTAGGACTCGCTCGACACCCAGGACCCCGACTGCGGCATCGGTCTGATCGGCGGACGGGCCCGAGTAGGCCACGCACTCGCTCAGGAACGGTCGCAAGCGAACCTCCAGTCGTATTACCGGCAGTTGACCGTCTCAATCGCGAGCGATGACCGGCCACCCGCTTGGAGGGATCGCTTCAGCATGAAACGGCAGGCCGATACCGGCAGACGAAGGCGCTGTTCACTTACGTCAGACGTCTCTAACCCGCCGGGCTCTCAGCTATCGGTGATGCGCGATTCGTCGCGTATCCAGCGCCGGCGAGCCCGAGTGGCTCTACGGGATTCACTCCGTTCCCAAACAACGCCGGTGCCACGGCCTCCGCGTGGCTCGAAGCCCAGGCTCTGCAGAAGACGAGCCGTGTCAGCCTCCGAGATCTGCATCAACTTCGCGAATCGGGGCAGCTCCCATTCGCTCTTCGTGTCGGTGAAGGTCCGGAGCTGCCACGGCTGAGCAACGCCGGCGCGCAACATCGCGCGCGCGGTCCGGCGTGCCGCACGGACCACTCCTCGTCGTAGCACCGCGCGGCGTACCGCCTTGAACCCACTCCAGCCTGCCAGCGCGTACTCCAACCAATGATCGAGTAGGAAGGTCACCACGTCGTGGTAGACGCTGGCATCTCCGAGGCCCATCGGAGCGACCAGCACCAGGCAATCATTCGTACCGTTGCCGAACTCACCTGCGGAACGCGCGACGTCGCCGACCGTGATGTTTTCGTGGAAACCGTCGTCGGAGACTAGGGAGCCGTCTGCGCGAATTCTGTAGATGGGCGCGTCAAATCGCTTTGTCCACGCGATCGATGCGGCGTCGTCGTCGTCCGCTCCCGAGAGGACAAGGAATCAAATCCGGACATTTCCGTATACGTTTCTCCGGTAGGCGCCAATCACTTCGATCGATTCGTCCATCATGTCGATGGCTACCTGCACCGCGCGCGCTACCGTGACCGCGGACCCGAATATATTCGGAACTCCATAGGGGTTGCCGAAGCTGCAGCCCCTAGATTGCTTGATGGGAATGCGGTTGATCGTGTTCTCGGCCGCCGGGCCAGCACCGATCAACGCCGCGGGCTCACGAACCAGCATCATCTCCGTCTCGGTGACCTCGTCTCCGAGCTCGAAACTTCGGTTGTCGCGAACCAACCGAACCTTCCCCTTCGTCAGGTTCCGAACCGCCGCGAGTTGCATACGGGTCAGCGGCCCATAGATTTCGTCCCCAGGAGCGAAGATGCCAACTTGGAACAATAGCCGACCGAGCGTCACCGTGACTGTGTTGCTGGTTGCGCTATTGGCTCCCGGCATCACCCACGACGTATTGTTATCCCCGTGCGGCATCTCGCACCGCGCCGCCTGAACGACTAGTGGACCGAACGGCTGTCGATGCCGGTAGAAGTCGTGGAAGCGGTCTTCGTGTGCCTGCTGCGCGTGGGCTTTATCCTGCAGAGTCCTTACCAGGGCGATCTTTGTAGCCCAGCTTCGAAACGTCGCGGCGTCGGAGGCATCGATCCTTGACGTGGTCATCTGTCCAAGCGCAACAACCATCGCTTTGGCGGTTTCATCTAGCTCCGCCATCCAACCGTTGTTACAGGTAGCGCAGACATCCCGAACCTGCTCATCAAACTGATGATTAGCCCCTCGGCGCGCAATGTGACCGTTCGGTGTCGTTTGAAAGACATTTACAGGACCGGTCCCGCTCCTCGGGAACAGGCTTGCCCAACTTCGCGGATACACGTGTTCCTTTGTCAGCGGTGAGTCGGTAAGTCCGCAGAACACGCATGGCCGATAAATGTTCACTACTGAAGCGTAGCCACAGCGTCCGACACTGCGGGCGCCCACCCGAAAGGGTATGGACCAACCCGGGCTGTCGCTCGCTGTGCCAGAGCTGCGCCGGGAGCGCGGTTCCGCTCAGTGGCGAGAGGGATCGCGTCGGCGCTGCGCGGCGGACCCGTGGACCTCTGTAGCTGCGACGTGTGTGTCTGTTAGCCAGTCCTCCAGTGGACCCCCGGGTGCTTACGGATGGCCCCGGACTCCTATAGCCCTGCTCCGGGGCGAACTCCGTCTCACATAGGTGGTCCGCGAATTATGCCAATTCACGCACGCCATACGGACACCTCCCCTTGTACGAAGACTTAGCCGACCCCTGGTCAACGGGACCCGTCTCTGCTGCCAAACATCGTGTCCCTGACCATATTTCAGACACGTTGAGTGGCAGTCGGACAAGTTAGCTGGCGGACGACAGGAAGCGACGAACTAGCCAGCAGTTCGACAAACTAACTCGCGGACGAGAACAACCCCTACTGGTTCGGCATGTCCACGAACCGCGAGAACATGCCGTGGAACGCCACGGTGATCGTGTCCGTGGGGCCGTTGCGGTGCTTGGCGACGATGAAGTCGGCCTCGCCCTGGCGCGGGTTGTCCTTCTCGTAGGCGGACTCGCGGTGCAGCAGGATCACCATGTCGGCGTCCTGCTCCAGCGAACCCGACTCACGCAGGTCGCTGATCGCGGGCTTCTTGTCGGCACGCTGCTCCGGACCACGGTTCAGCTGCGACAGCGCGATCACGGGCACCTGCAGCTCCTTCGCCATGAGCTTGAGCGCACGCGAGAACTCCGAGACCTCCTGCTGACGGCTCTCGACGCGCTTTCCGCTCGTCATCAGCTGCAGGTAGTCGATGACGATGAGGCGCAGCCCGTGCTGCTGCTTCAGGCGCCGGCACTTGGCGCGGATCTCGACCAGCGTCATGTTGGGCGAGTCGTCGATGAACAGGGGCGCGTCGTTGATGCGGCCGCGCACCTGGGCGATCTTGTTCCAGTCCTCCTGGTGGATCGTCCCCTTGCGCATGCTCTGCAGCGGGATGCTCGACTCCGCCGACATCAGGCGCATCGCGATCTCGCTGCGCCCCATCTCGAGCGAGAAGAAGACGCTGGGCATGCCGTTGCCGATCGACGCCGCCCGCGCCAGGTCGAGCGCCAGCGTCGACTTGCCGAGCGCCGGTCGAGCCGCCACGATGATGAGCTGCCCCGGGTGCAACCCGTTCGTCAGCGCGTCGAGCTGCGAGAAGCCCGTCGGCACACCGGTCATCTGACCGTCACGGCCCTTGGCCGCCTCGATCTCGTCGATGGCCGCGGTCACGGCGTCCGTCAGCGGGACGTAGTCCTCGGTCTGCACTCCCCCGGCCACGTTGTAGACCTCGGCCTGCGCGTTGTTGACCAGGTCGATGACCTCGCCCTCGCTCGCGTAGCCCATCTGCACGATGCGGGTCCCCGCCTCGACCAGACGACGCAGCACGGCCTTCTCGGCGACGATCGACGCGTAGTAGCCCGCGTTCGCCGCGGTCGGCACGAGGCTCGTGAGCGTGTGCAGGTACTCGATGCCGCCGGCGCGCGACAGCTCCCCCGACTTCGTGAGCTCGTCGCTCACCGCGATCACGTCGGTCGGCTCGCCGTGCGAGTACAGGCCCATGACGGCGTCGAAGATGACCTCGTGCTTGGGCAGGTAGAAGTCCATGCCGCGCACGGTCTCGATGACGTCGGCGACGGCGTCCTTCGAGAGGAGCATGCCGCCGATCGTGCTCTGCTCGGCCAGCAGGTCGTGCGGGGGCACCCGGTCCATCGGCATGCCCTGCTGCTGCGAGTGCGACCTGTCGCGGGACTGGTCCGACGCGAGACCGAGCTGGGCGATCGACACGGTGGGGGCCTCCTGGGTGGCACGAGTGGCGGGGCCGCGAGCAGAGCTGCGGCGGGGGTCTGGGACCGTTCTACGGGGACCCTCCGACACTGCGAGCGGGCCCGTGTCGAGCGCTCCCGAGAGACGCTGGTACACCGTAGGGACACCTCGTTCTCCACAGCAAATCAACCTGTGGATAACTCTGGGGAGAATCCGTGGGAAACGCGGGGCGGTGTTGTTGACAACTGTGGACTGGCCTGTGGACAGAGAAGTATTTCGGCCCCGCTCCCCCGCCTTGATCTGGGTTTTTCGTGTCCCCACCCTGTGTGCACAAAAAGGTCTCAACGGGCGGCTGAAGGTTGCCCTCGAGGCCCGTTTCTCCACATCCGTAGTTGACAGCGACTGTTGCGGGCCAGTAGTGCCTGGGAGCGCTCCCAGGCTCGCGTCACCCGGACGAGTCCTCCCGGACCCCACCCGTCCACCCGCGCGCAGGAGGCCCGTCACGCCCTCAGGAGGCCCGCCCACGCCTCCTGCCCCACCGAGGTGACCCGACCTGCGACCTCGCTCCCCCGGAGGCAGCAGAACGGGTCACACCGCCCCACCCCACTCGCGCACACGCCTCCCCCGCGCATCGAGGTGACCCGACCTGCGACCTCGCTCCCCCGGAGGCAGCAGAACGGGTCACCTCGATGGCAGCCACCACCCCCACGCGCACGAACGCCGAGAGCGGCGGACCCCCGGGGGGGACCCGCCGCTCTCGGCGTGAGACGTGCGACGCACAGCGCGCACGAGGCGCGCAGACAGTGCTACTTCGCGGTGACCACGTTCAGGACGATCGTCGCGACGACGTCCTCGCGGAGGCGCAGCGTCGCCTCGTGCTGACCGACGACCTTGATCGCCGACGTGATCTCGACCTTGCGCTTGTCGATCGTGGCGACGCCCTGGGCGCTCACCGCGTCGGCGACGTCGCCGGGACGGACGGAGCCGAACAGGCGGCCGTCGGCACCGGTCTTGACGCGCAGGGTGATGGGGTTCGCCTCGAGGCGAGCCTTCATGTCCTTCGCCTCTTCGATGGTGGCGAGCTCGCGAGCGGCACGAGCGGCACGGATCTGCTCGACCTGCTTCTCGCCGCCACGGCTCCAGCCGACCGCGTAGCCCTGGGGCACGAGGTAGTTGCGGGCGTAGCCGTTCTTGACGTCGACGACGTCGCCGGCAGAGCCGAGACCCGTGACTTCGTGGGTGAGGATGACCTTCGACATGCTCTACCCCTTTCTCAGCGGCCGGAGCCGGCGTAGGGGAGGAGCGCCATCTCGCGGGCGTTCTTCACGGCACGGGCGATGAGGCGCTGCTCCTGGACGGAGACGCCGGTGATGCGACGGGCACGGATCTTGCCGCGCTCCGAGATGAACTTGCGAAGGGTCGCGACGTCCTTGTAGTCGATGACGCCGACGCGGATCGACTTCGCGGGGGCGGCGTTCTTGCCGCCCTTCCCGCGGAGCGGCTTGCGGCGGTCGCCGCTGCTCTTTCCAGCCATTGTTTTCTGCTTTCGAGTTCAGATGAAGAAGATGTGAGGTGCGACGGAGGCCTAGAAGGGCGTCTCGTCGTTGTAGGTGCCGCCGGGGGTGTTCCAGACGTCGCCGGACGAGGAGGAGGACCCTCCGCCGGCGGGCTGGCCCCAGGGCTCCGCGGCCTTCTGGCCGCCTCCGGACTGCTGCTGACCGCCGCCGACCTGGCCCTGCTGACCGCCACGGTCGCCCCCGAAGGAGCCACCGCCGTCGCGGGACGAGGAGGCGCGGGTCACCTGGGCGGTCGCGTACCGGAGCGAGGGGCCGATCTCGTCGACCTCCAGCTCGATGCTGGTGCGCTTCTGCCCGTCGCGGTCGTCGTAGTTGCGCTGGCGGAGCCGGCCCTGTGCGACGACGCGGCTGCCCTTGGTGAGGCTGGAGGCCACGTGCTCGGCGAACTCCCGCCACACGCTGGCGCGGAGGAAGAGCGCCTCGCCGTCCTTCCACTCGTTCGACTGGCGGTCGTACGTGCGGGGGGTCGACGCGATGGTGAAGTTCGCGACCGCGAGCCCGTTCTGCGTGTAGCGCAGCTCGGGGTCACTCGTGAGGTTGCCCACCACTGTGATGACGGTCTCGCCTGCCATCGGTTACTCGGCAGCCTTCGGAGCGGCGTCGGCCTTCGGAGCAGCGGCAGCCTTGCGGGCGGCCTTCTCGTCGGCGGTCTTCTTGGCGGTGGCGACCATCGCGATGGCCTCCTCCGCGCGGAGGACCTTCGTGCGGAGCACGGCCTCGGACAGGCCCAGCTGGCGGTCGAGCTCGACCGTGGCGGAGGCGTTGGCCGTGAGCGCGACGACGGCGTAGATGCCCTCGGTCTGCTTCTTGATCTCGTAGGCCAGGCGACGACGGCCCCAGATGTCGACGTTGTCGACGGTGCCGCCATCGTTGCGGATGACGTTGAGGAACTTGTCCAGGCTCGGAGCGACCGTGCGCTCGTCGATACCCGGGTCGAGGATGACCATCAGTTCGTACTGGTGCATGGGTGACCCACCTCCTTCGGACTCGAACGGTCGCGGTATCTCCGCGACAGGAGGGTGTGCATGCTGTGGTGCACCCGTCTCCGGGCACACGCAACCTTCAGAGCGTACCGGCAGGAGGCTCGGAGGACAAGGCGGGCGACGTCACGCCACCGACGCGGCGGCGCCGCCAGCGGGGGAGCCGCTCAGCCGGCGGGGTGCCCGAGGTGCGCCTGCCCGTCGACCGAGCCGGCCCAGGCGAGCACGCGGGCGACGGCCTCGCGCCGCTCGCTGGAGGCGTTGCCGACGAGGGCGACGTCGGTCGCGTGCTGCGGCACGCCCCAGAGGGTGCCGTCGCTCGAGAAGCGGCTGACGAGCGCGGGGGACCAGGCGCTGCGCGAGCGGGAGCCGAGCGCGGCGTCGACGTCGACGAGGTGGCCGGCCTCGGCGTGGGCCCGGATCGAGCGGGCGTCGAGCCAGAAGACGTCGGGCGCCGTCCCGTCGACGAACCCCTGTGCGAGCACGTCGTCGCGGTCCTCGCGGGGGAGCACCGTCACCTCCACGTCGAGGTCGGGGTCCATCTCCTCGAGCTGCGTGAGCGACATGGCGTAACCGGCCCGTGCGGTGTCGTTCCAGACGGCGACGGTGATCGGGGCCGTCCTGGGGGACCGGTCCGCCCCTCCTGCCGCACCGGCGCCCGTGGCGGCGGCACCGCCGACGAGGGCGAGGCCGAGCGCGGCGGCGGCGAGGGTGACGAGTCTGCGGGGCACGCCGCGAAGATACGCGTCAGGAGGCCCGAGCGCCGCCCCGGTGCGCGATCCGGCCTACGAGGCGGTCGCCCCGCCCTCCGCGGCCGGGGCCTGCGCCGCACCGTCGCCCGCACCCCGCCCGGCCCACCAGGCCAGGAGCCGCCGGGTCGCCTCGTCCTCGCCGAGCGGCCCCTCCTCGGTGCGCAGCTCGAGCAGGAACCGGTACGCCTCGCCGACCTCGCGACTGGGCCCGATGCCGAGCACGGCCTGGATCTGCACGCCGTCGAGGTCCGGGCGGAGGGAGTCCAGCTCCTCCTGCTCGCGGAGCTCGGCGATGCGCTGCTCGAGGTCGTCGTAGGCGAAGGCCAGCCGGTCGGCCTTGCGGCGGTTGCGGGTGGTCACGTCGGCCCGGGTGAGGACGTGCAGGCGCTCGAGCTGGTCGCCCGCGTCGCGCACGTAGCGCCGCACGGCCGAGTCGGTCCACGCGCCCTCGGTGTAGCCGAAGAAGCGCAGGTGCAGCTCGATGAGGCGCGACACCGCCGAGATGGTGTCGTTGTCGAAGCGGAGGGCCTTGAGCCGCTTGCGGGCGAGCTTCGCGCCGACCACGTCGTGGTGGTGGAACGTCACGACCCCGCCGGGCTCGAGGCGGCGCGTGGCCGGCTTGCCGCAGTCGTGCAGCAGCGCGGCGAGGCGCAGCGTGAGGTCGGGCGCCGCGTCGGGGTGGCGCTCGCGCTCGTGGTCGATGGCCTGCTCGAGCACCGTGAGGCTGTGCTCGTAGACGTCCTTGTGGTGGTGGTGCTCGTCGACCTCGAGCTGCATGGCGGGCAGCTCGGGCAGCACCCGCTCGGCCAGGCCGGTCTCGACGAGCAGCCGCACGCCCTCGGTCGGGGCGGGGGTGCGCAGCAGCTTCGAGAGCTCGTCGGCGACGCGCTCGACGCTCACGATCTCGAGGGTGCCGGCGCGCTCGGTCATCGCCTCGTGCACCTCGCCCGACACCGTGAAGCCGAGCTGCGCCGTGAAGCGGGCGGCGCGCATCATGCGCAGCGGGTCGTCGCGGAACGAGTCGACGGCCGCGCCGGGAGTCCGCAGGCGGCGGGCGAGCAGGTCCTCCACGCCGCCCGAGGGGTCGACGAGCACGCGCTCCGGCAGGCGCAGGGCCATCGCGTTGACGGTGAAGTCGCGCCGCACGAGGTCGTCCTCGAGGGTGTCGCCGAACTCGACGACGGGCTTGCGGGTCTCACCGTCGTAGACGTCGCTGCGGTACGTGGTGATCTCCACGTCCTCGCCGTCGATGCGCGCCGCGATCGTGCCGAACCTCCTGCCCACGTCCCACGTGGCCTCGGCGATCGGCGTGACGATCGCGAGGATCGCGTCGGGGTCGGCGCTCGTCGTGAGGTCGAGGTCGTTGACGGGGCGACCGAGGAACGCGTCGCGCACGGGGCCGCCGACGAGGGCGAGCTCGTGACCGGCCGCGGCGAAGGCGGTCGCGAGGCGCTCGATGCGGGGGGAGCCGGCGAGACGTTCCAGTCGCTGCAGGGCCGAGGAGACGTCGTCCATGACGCACCAGCTTGCCACGTCGCAGCAGGTCGGCCCGGGCGCCCAGGTCGCCGTTGCCTAGACTCGCACTGCCCCGGGCTCGACCGAGCCGCGCGGCACCACCGCCCATGAAGCCTGCATCCGCCCTCCTCGCCGTCGCCGCGTCGACCCTCGTCGCCGTGGGCCTGGCCGTGCCGACCGCTCCGGCGACCGCGGCGCCGAGCCCCACGCCGAGCACCAGCGCGAGCGCCGGGTCCGCGGCCGACGCCGGTGCCGCGTCGATCACCGTGGCGCCCGCCGCCGGTGGCGTGCTCGCGCCGGGCGACGACCTCGAGGTGCGCCTGGCGGTCTCCAACGACACCGACGAGGACCTCCCCGCCGGCACCCTGCGGCTGTTCCTCGACCGGCCGGCCTTCGAGACGGCCGCGGACGTCGACGGCTGGCTGCACCCCGACGACCCGAGCGGCTCCGACTACCTGGGGTCGCTCGTCGCGAGCGTCGACGTGCCGGCCGTCGCGGCGGGCGAGCGCGTCGAGCTCGACCCCGTCACGGTGCCCGAGTCCCGGGTCGCCCTGGCCGGGCGCGACTGGGGAGCGCGCGCCCTCGGGGCCCGCTGGCTCGTCGCCGGCTCCGAGCAGGCGCAGGCCCGCAACAGCGTCACCTGGTACCCCGCCCAGGACTTCACCCCCACGCGCGTCGCCCTGGCCGCCCCGATCACGACGCCCGAGTCGACGACGGGCGTGCTCGACGCCGCGGCCCTCGCCGCCTACACGTCGCCGCGGGGCACCCTCACCCGCCAGCTGCGGCCGCTGCTCGACCAGCCGGTCGCGATCGCGGTCGACCCGATGATCCCGGCCAGCATCCGCCTCCTGGGCTCCGAGGCCCCCGACTCGGCGGTCGCCTGGCTCGACGCGCTCACCTCCGCCGACAACGAGCTCTTCGCCCTCTCGTACGCCGACGCCGACCTCGCGGGCCTGAGCCAGGCCGGCAGCCCCGTCCTCGGGCCGACCTCGTTCGAGCACCTCGTCGACGCGTCCCGCTTCGACGGCACGGCCACCGCGCCGCCCACCGCGACGATGACGCCCTCGGCCGACACCGAGCCCTCGAGCAGCGACCCAGGAGGCTCGTCCGACCCCGGCACGGAGCCCACGCCCGCCCCGTCCACCGCACCGCCGCTGCCCACCCTCGAGTCGCTCACCTCGGTGCCCACCGACCTGCCGCGGCTCGCCTGGCCCGTCGACGACACCGTCGTCGCCGCCGACCTGGCGACCTTCGCGACCGGCGGCTACGAGGGCACGATCCTCTCGAGCGACAACGTGGCGGCCCCCGAGGGCCCGACCGAGAACGCGCACGCCACGATCGACGGGTCGACCGCGCTCGTCGCCGACGGGGCGCTCTCCGAGCTGCTCGACGAGGCGGCGGGCGCCCGCGACGACCTCGCGCTCGACAGCGCCTCGGCCCGGCTCTCGGCGACCCTCGCCACCATCACGCACGAGCGCCCCAGCGACCGCCGCACCCTGCTCGTCACGCTCGACCGCGAGTGGGACACCTCCGCCGACCGGCTCGGGCCCGCCCTCGACGCGCTCGAGGCCCAGCCCTGGTCGGCCACGGCCACCCTCGCCGACGCCCTCGCCGCCCCCGCGACCGAGACGACCGTCGTCGACCGGCCCGAGCCCGACGCGCGGGTCGACGCGCTGCGCGAGCTCGTGGCGGCCGACCGTTCCGTCGTCGACTTCTCGACGGTGCTCGAGGACCCCGCCGTGGCCACGGCCGCCCTGCGCCTGCGCACGCTCGCCCTGGCGGCCCCCTCCTGGACCGCCAACGTCGACGGCTTCGCCGGCGAGGTCGACGCGCAAGAGGCCCGCGCGGCCCAGATCACCTCGAGCGTCGCGGTGGTCGAGGGCAGCGACGTCGCGATCCTCGGCGACCGGTCGTCGCTGCCCGTCTACGTGCAGAACGAGACCGACTCGCCCGCCACCGTCTACCTCACCGTGGTGCCCTCGAACTCGTTCCTCTCCGTCGAGGAGAGCTCCATCCCGGTCACGGTGCAGGCGCGGTCGCAGGGCCGCGTCATGGTGCCGGTCACCTCCATCGCGAACGGACCCGTCGTCGTCAACATGACCCTCGCCAGCCAGACCGGGGCCCCCGTCGGGGTGCCCGCCTCCGTCGCCATCACCGTGCAGGCCGGGTGGGAGACCGCGATCACGTGGACCCTCGGCGGGCTCGTCGTGCTCCTCTTCGGCGGCGGGATCCTCCGCAGCGTGCTCAAGCGGCGCCGCGCGCGGGCCGCGGGGACCGACGGCACGGACCCGTCCGGTGCCGACCGGGCCGGCTCCGGCACGGCGGGGCGCACCGCGTGAGCGGCCCGAAGGGCGGGCTGGGCAGGGCGAGCGTCCTCCTGGCCTCCGGCACCATGGTGTCGCGCGTGCTGGGCTTCCTGAAGACCGCCGTGCTCGCCGCCGCCATCGGCCAGACCGGCAGCCGCGCGGCCGACGCGTTCGCGACCGCGAACCAGCTGCCCAACAACGTCTACGCGCTCATCGCGGGCGGCCTGCTCAGCGCCGTGCTCGTGCCGCAGATCGTGCGGGCGGCCGCGCACGACGACGGTGGCCAGCGCTTCATCAACAAGATCGTCACGCTCGGCACGGTGCTCTTCGCCGCGGTGACGTTCCTCGCCACGCTGCTCGCTCCCGTGCTCGTGCGGGTGTACGTGCAGAGCGCCGACGACGGCGGCACCGGCTTCGTGCCGGACCAGCTGGACCTGGCGACGGCCTTCGCGTTCTGGTGCCTTCCGCAGATCTTCTTCTACGCCATGTACTCGCTGCTCAGCGAGGTGCTCAACGCCCGACAGGTGTTCGGCCCGTTCACGTGGGCGCCCGTCGTCAACAACGTCGTCGGCCTCGCGGGCCTCGCGGTCTTCATGCTGGCCTTCGGGGGAGCGGGCGAGAACTCGTCCGTCGACGTCTGGGGCCTCGGCCGCACCACGGTGATCGCGGGCACCGCGACCCTCGGCGTGATCGCGCAGGCGGTGTTCCTGGTGGCATTCTGGCGCCGGGCCGGGCTGACCTTCCGGCCCGACTTCCGCTGGCGCGGCGTGGGCCTCGGCGCGACCGGCAAGGCCGCCGGCTGGCTCTTCGGCATGGTGCTCATCACCCAGCTGGCGGGCGTCGTGCAGAGCCGCGTGGCCTCGCTGGGCTCCGACGTGGGGGCCGCCAGCGCGACCCTCGCCAACGCCTGGCTGCTCTTCATGCTGCCGCACGGCATCATCGCCGTGTCGATCGCGACGGCCTACTTCACGCGCATGAGCGGCCACGCGGAGCGGGGCGACCTCGGCGCCGTGCGCGCCGACCTGTCGAGCTCGCTGCGCACCATCGGCCTGTTCATCGTCTTCGCGGCCGTCGCCATGTGCGTCGTCGCCTACCCGTTCGCGCGCTTCTTCGAGGGGACCTTCGCGGGCGCCGCGGCCATGGCGCACGTGATCCTCGCCTACATGCCCGGGCTCGTCCTGTTCAGCCTCCTGTTCGTCGTGCAGCGCGTCTTCTACGCCCTGCACGACCAGCGGACGCCGTTCTTCATGCAGCTGCTGCAGTCCCTGGTCTTCGTGGCCGGGGCGCTCCTCGCGGCCGCGGTCGTGCCTCCTGAGCGCATCGGCGTCGCGATCGCGATCACGACGACCGTCGCCGGGTCGACGCAGGCGCTCGTCGCCCTCGTGCTCGTGCGCGAGCGCCTCGGCGGCATGGACGCCACGCTCGTGGTCCGCCGCTACCTGGTCTTCGTGCTCGTGGCGCTGCTCTCGGCGGTCGTCGGGCTCCTCGTGGCGCTGGGCATGGGCTCGTTCTCGCCCGACGGCTTCGCGCAGTCGGGGCGCCTGCAGGGCGTGCTCACGGTCGGCGTCGCGGGCGGCGCGATGGCCGTCGTCTACTTCGGCGTCCTGGGGGCCGCGCGCCTGCCCGAGCTGGCCGCGGTGACGGGCCCGCTGACCTCGCGACTGGGGCCGCTCGTGGCGCGCCTGCGTCGCCGCTGACCGCTCCTGCACCGTCCGGCCGCGCCGCGTGGCGGGCAGGAGGAGCGCCCCGCCTGGACGCTCCCTGGCAGCCCGTCAGCACCCGGGAACATCTGGCCGCTACAGTGCGTTCCATCGATCGGCAACGCGATCACGAAGACTTCCGAGGGAAGGTGCCCATGCGCCAGATCATCATCGTCGGCTCCGGCCCGGCGGGCTACACCGCCGGCATCTACGCCGCACGAGCCGGGCTCGAGCCGCTCATCGTGGCGAGCTCGGTCGAGGCGGGCGGCGAGCTCATGAAGACCACCGAGGTCGAGAACTTCCCGGGCTTCCCCGAGGGCATCATGGGGCCCGACCTCATGTACAAGCTCCAGGAGCAGGCCGAGAAGTTCGGTGCCGAGGTGCGCCTCGACGACGTCGAGAGCGTCGACCTGACGGGCGACGTCAAGCGCGTCACGCTGGGCGACGGCTCCGTCGAGGAGGCCGTGACGGTGATCTTCGCCACGGGCTCGGCGTACCGCAAGCTCGGCCTGCCCGACGAGGAGCGCCTCAGCGGCCGCGGCGTCAGCTGGTGCGCCACCTGCGACGGCTTCTTCTTCAAGGAGCGCACGATCGCGGTCGTCGGCGGCGGCGACTCGGCGATGGAGGAGGCGACCTTCCTCACGCGCTTCGCGTCGAAGGTCTACGTGATCCACCGCTCGAAGACGCTGCGCGCCTCCAAGATCATGCAGGAGCGGGCCCTCGCCAACGAGAAGATCGAGTTCCTGTACGACAAGCAGGTCACGGCGATCCTCGGCGACGAGAAGGCCACCGGCGTGCAGCTGACCGACACGGTCGACGGCACCACGAGCGACCTCCCGCTCGACGGGCTCTTCATCGCCATCGGCAACGACCCCCGCGTGCACCTCGTGCACGGTCAGCTCGACCTCACGACCGACGGCACCATCGCGGTCGAGGGGCGCAGCTCGCGGACCAACCTCCGCGGCGTGTTCGCCGCCGGCGACGTCATCGACCCCACGTACCGCCAGGCGGCCACCGCGGCCGGCTCGGGCGTCGTGGCGGCCCTCGACGCCGAGCACTTCCTCGCCGCGCTCGACCAGCACTGGCTGGCCGACCACACCCCCGGCGCGGCCGAGGGCCTCGACACGGCCGAGTCGGTCGCCGACGAGCTCACCGTGGAGGAGACCGTCACCGCCTGACGGGCCCTCCGTCACGACGTGCCCCACGTCACGTCGACCCCGTCGTCACGACGTGCCCACGTCACGATCCCGGCGCCGCACGGCGCCCCGCAGCTCCACCGAGAGGAACCACCATGAGCACCACCAAGGCAGTCACCGACGCGTCCTTCGAGGCCGACGTCCTCACCTCGGACAAGACGATCCTCGTCGACTTCTGGGCGGAGTGGTGCGGCCCCTGCCGCGCCGTCTCGCCGATCCTCGACCAGATCGCCAGCGAGCACGCCGACAAGATCGAGATCGTCAAGCTCAACGTCGACGACAACCCCCAGACCGCGATGAAGTACCAGATCACGTCGATCCCGGCGATGAAGGTCTACCGCGGCGGCGAGGTCGTCAAGACCGTCATCGGCGCCAAGCCCAAGCCGGCCCTCGAGGCCGACCTCGCGGAGTTCCTGGCCTGATCCGGCCGGACCCCCAGCACCACCCCGTGAGCCCGTCCAGCACCCGCTGGGCGGGCTCTCCGGCGTCCTGACCACCTCCGCGGGCTCCGGGCTTATCCTGGGCTGCACCCCCACTCGACAGGACAGGGACGCACATGACCGAACAGGGCACCAACCTCGACCCGTGGTACGACTCCTACGCCGAGCGCACGGCCGGCCTGAGCGCCTCCGAGGTCCGAGCCCTGTTCGCCGTCGCCTCCCGTCCCGAGGTGGTCTCGTTGGCCGGCGGCATGCCCTTCGTCTCGGCGCTCCCGCCCGAGCTGCTCTCGGGCTCCATCGACCGGGTGCTCTCGAGCAACGCCGCCATGGCCCTGCAGTACGGCTCGGGCCAGGGCACCCCCGCCATCCGCGAGCACATCATGCAGGTCATGGCGATGGAGGGCATCCGCGGCAGCGCCGACGACGTCGTCGTCACCACCGGGTCGCAGCAAGCCCTCGACCTCGTCACGCGGCTCTTCGTCGATCCGGGCGACGTCGTGCTCGCCGAGTCGCCCAGCTACGTGGGCGCCCTCGGCGTCTTCAAGGCCTACCAGGCCGACGTGCAGCACGTCGCGATGGACGACGACGGCCTGGTGCCGGAGGCCCTGCGCGAGACCATCGCGCGGGTGCGGGCACGGGGCGGTCGCATCAAGTTCCTCTACACGATCCCGAACTTCCACAACCCGGCGGGCGTGACGCTCACCTGGGCGCGTCGCGTCGAGATCCTCGAGATCTGCCGCAGCGAGGGGATCCTCGTCCTCGAGGACAACCCCTACGGCCTCCTGTCGTTCGACGAGCCGGCGCCGCACGCCATGCGCTCCATCGACGACGAGGGCGTCATCTACCTCGGGTCCTTCTCCAAGACGCTCGCGCCGGGGTTCCGCGTCGGCTGGGCGCTGGCCCCCCACGCGATCCGCGAGAAGCTCATCCTCGCGAACGAGTCCGCGACCCTGGCTCCGAACTCGTTCGGGCAGTTCGTCATCACCGAGTACCTCGACCAGGCCGACTGGCGCGGCCAGATCGACACGTTCCGCGACCTCTACCGCGTCCGGCGCGACGGGATGCTCTCGGCGCTGGGGGAGTACCTCCCCTCGCTGTCGTGGACGAAGCCCGACGGAGGGTTCTTCGTCTGGCTGTCGCTGCCCGACGAGCTCGACTCGAAGGCGATGCTGCCCCGTGCCGTGAAGGAGCTCGTCGCGTACACGCCCGGGACGGCCTTCTTCGCCGACGGGGGAGGGCGGCAGAACATCCGCTTGTCGTTCTGCTACCCGACGCCGGAGTCCATCCGCACGGGCGTGGCCCGCCTCGCGACCGTCGTCAACGGCGAGCTCGACCTGCTGCGGACCTTCTCCGGCGCCGGCCTCGAGCACCGCTCACCGAGCCGGCAGGGCGTCTCCACCCCACCCTCCAACACCCTTTGATCAGCATTTTCCTTGACGGGCCATGGTGCGCGTCGTCCGGCGAGAACGGGAGATCCCTCCGTGAACAGCTCCACCCTGCGCACCGTCACCGTCCTGGCAGGAGGCATCAGCCACGAACGCGACGTGTCGCTGCGGTCCGGCAGGCGCGTCCTCGACAGCCTGCACGCCAACGGCCTCACCGCCGAGCTGCGCGACCCCGACGCGTCCCTGCTCGGACACCTCGCGGAGTCCCGCCCCGACGTCGTCTGGCCGGCCCTCCACGGTGCCAGCGGCGAGGACGGCGCGCTGCGGGGACTGCTCGAGGCGCTCGACGTCCCCTACGTCGGCTCGACCGCCTCGGCGGCCCGCCTCGCCTGGGACAAGCCCACCGCCAAGGAGCTCGTCCGCCGTGCCGGCGTCCGCACACCGCGGAGCATCACGCTGTCGCACGACGCCTTCCGTGAGCTCGGGGCCGCGAGCGTGCTGGCGGCACTCACCGAGGAGCACCCGGTGCCCCTGGTCGTGAAGCCTGCGCGCGGGGGATCGGCGCAGGGCGTGACCGTCGTCGACGACGCGGGAGCACTGCCGCGCGCCATGGTCGACGCCTACACGTACTGCGACGACGTGCTGGTCGAGCAGAAGATCGTGGGCACCGAGGTCGCCGTCGGCGTCATCGACACGGGGGACGGCCCCCTGGCCCTCCCTGCTGTCGAGATCGTGCCACGTCACGGCGTCTACGGCTTCGAGGCCCGGTACAACGCCGGTGAGACCACCTTCTACACGCCCGCGCGGCTCGACGGCGACGCCTCGCAGGCCGCGGCGCGGGCGGCCGTCGTCGCGCACGAGACCCTGGGGCTGCGTCACCTCTCGCGCGTCGACCTCATCATCGATGCGGCCGGGACGGCCTGGTTCCTCGAGGTGAACGTCCTGCCGGGGCTGACCGAGACGTCCCTGGTACCCATGGCCCTCGACGCCGCCGGCTACGAGCTGGGCATGGTCTACGCCGCCCTGGCCGAGAAGGCCGTGCGGGACCACGCCTCGGAGTGACGATCGATCCCTCAGCGAGGTGGCGGGTGAGTAGGCGTTTCACGTGAAACGTCGACGTTGACCTGTCAGTGCTCCAACACGCGAGTGCACAGATGCCCTGGTGAACGGCTCATTCCTCGCGCGGTCCCATCCCGGGCCGCCGCGCGGTACCTGACCGGTTCGCTCGGTCCCGTGGGTGCCCACGGGGAGCCGAGGGTCCGGAGGAACCGGGCGAGCCGGGGAACCGGGCGAGCCAGCGAACCGGGCGAGCCGTGGAACCGGGGGAGGCGGGGAACATCTGTGCCTCTCCCCTGGAGGACCACCGTCGCGAACTGCCTGGTCGGCGCGCACTGACACGCCACCGTCCGGACTCGTCGCCTCTCTACGCTGACGGCCACGACTGACCGGGACTCCACCGGCTTCGAGAACTGCCCCGCGCTCAACTCGGGGGGACGACGCCATCTGACAGGTCTGGTAGCACTCGCCCGGACGACGTCACGTGCCCGCCTGGAAGGGGAGCGTGAGGTCCAAGTCCAGGGCGGGATCTCGTGGGCTCCGCGTTCACCCCTCGACGAGCGTCCACGTTGTCGTCGATCAGGGGTCGGTCCGTGTACCGGTCCATCGCTCGGCGTCGAGCCGCAATGTGCACGCTCGATGCACGGGAGCAGGTCTCCGGGAGAACGCGAGCGCAGCATCTGCGGCCCCGAGCTGAACTGGGCAACCGATGGTGGTCGATGCACCCGCGGACCAACACTGTGTCTCTCGTGCACGCCTGAGGCTCGCGCCGACGGAAGCCCGCACCAAAAGGGGGGAGACAAGTCCGCCACGTGGTCGACACGCATCACCTCTCGCGCATCGCTTCTCTCGCCATGTTTCACGTGAAACGAAGAACGATCTCGCAAGGGTCCTCGCTCGACCTCCTCCACAGAAGAAAGGTCCTGACCAAGTAGGGAGGCTGCAGCCACGCCGATCGCCTGTAACGTACGTTCGACCTGTGGCCCCGCTCGATCCCACGAGGCACTCCCAGTGACGTCTGCTGGACCGCTTGCCCGCTGGGCCGCTGGGCCGCTGGGCCGCTGGGCCGCTGGGCCGCTGCGACCGCTGGGACCACTGCGACCGCTGCGATCGGTGCGATCGCTGCGACTACTGCGACTACTGCGACTACTGCGACTACTTCGAATGCTGCGACCACTGCGACTATTGCGACCGCGACGACTGCTGCGACCACTGCGACCACTGCACATGCTGCGGCTACTGCGACTGCTGGCCGTACCTCGTCGATAGCCGGAGCGCGCTTCAGGTCCGCCCCGGCAGGTGTGGCGCCCTGGGCAGGGTCTCTGCGATGGAGGCGTCTCCTGCCGACCGGCTACGACAGTCAGGGCCCTGGTGCCGGTGGCTATGTTTCACGTGAAACGCCTCGCTACGGCGCAGCGGCGGGATGGGTCGCTCGCACCGTTTCACGTGAAACGCCCGCGATGCAGGACGAGAGCGGGGCACACCTCCGTCGGCTGGGTCGGCCGACCCGGACCGGGCGATGACACACCTGACCGTGCGCCACGATCAACAGGGCCATCGAATCCCACCGCTCATCGAGTACGCCCCGCAGATGACCCATGAGAAGTCTCATCAGCCATTCTCGTTCGTCCCCCCCTGCTCTTTCGCGAGGTGGATGCAGTCACCTCGCCGGAAGGGAAGGGTCGTTGGCAGCGAGCCGGGCCCGGAGGAAGGCGCTTGGTGATCCCTACGGAGGGTGTCAGCTCGGAGTGGACCGGGCCCTCCGTCGAGGACGGTCCCAAGAACGCCCGCAGCTACGACGTCTTCCGCGCCGCACAGGGTGGCGTGGCACGGCGTGCTCCCTCCATGACGTCGCGAGCCTACCTACCTGCCTGCCGGACGACCGGACTCTGGGTTCTCAGTCCGTTCCGCATGGCCGCCTGGCCGCCTGGCCGCCTGGCCGCCTGGGGGCCTGGGGGAGCGTGCGACCCGCTGGTCGGTCCGTGCGAGACGCCACCGCAGCTGGTCATGTGACGAGCGGGGTGTCATCCAGGGGCGATGCAGGCCGCCCGGAGGCCGCCCGGCCGCTCGCCGCCCGGAGGCAGCCCGGCAGTCCGCCGTCCGGAGGCGGACCCGATTGCAGGCTGACCGTGAGGGACCGCCACGCCGACGCTGAGGGCCTGATCATGACGTCGGTCCAGGTTTGGGGAACGCGGTGCACGACCGCCAGAGGAGGGTCACGTGACCGATGGGCGCCACGGTCCCGCAGCTGGTCCGTGACGCGTCCGTCCACCCCCGCGCGGCTTCCGGTAGCACGCAGGTCACCGTCCGTGCTGATGAGGGCATCTTTCGATGATCTCTGCCCACCGCTCGGGGATGGCCGTCGTGCCCGTGACGACCGCCTGCGCGCACGGCTCAGAGCGAATCCGCCGCTGCTGTCGGAGAGACACCCGTAGAGGCGGCGGTCCTGGCAGCTCGCACCATACGTCGGAGGTGCACCGCCCGACGCCACGTAGAGCGAGAGGCATCGGACACCCCTACGCTCTCGTAGCCCGTGCCGCGGGGCACTACTGCGCCCAGGCGATGTCCCACGCCCGTTCCACGTGGAACGGTTCAGCTCAGAGCGCCTTCTTCGCCGAGCTCGGCAAGGATCCGGTTGAGATCGGTCATCGTCGCGAAGTCGATGGTGATGGAGCCCTTGCTGCTCCCCATGCTCACCTTCACGCGCGTCTCGAAGCGGTCACCGAGGTGCTCCGCGATGCTGTTGAGGTGGGCCTGCTGCTCGCTCCTGGCCCCGGTCTGCCGTGTGGTCCTGGGCTTGGCGCTCATGCTCGCCGCGGCCGCCTCAGCGGCCCTGACCGAGAGGTCCTCGTTGACGATCTTCTCCGCGAGACGTTCCATGAGGGTGGCCGTGCCCGTCGAGAGGATGGCACGAGCGTGACCAGCGGACAGCACCCCTGCAGCGACCCGCTTCTGCACGCTCGAGGGCAGTCGGAGGAGGCGCAGCGTGTTGGAGATCTGCGGCCGGCTACGACCGATCCTGACGGACAGCTCCTCCTGGGTGATGCCGAAATCGGAGAGGAGTTGCTGATACGCGGAGGCTTCTTCGAGAGGGTTCAGCTCTGCGCGGTGCAGGTTCTCGAGGAGCGCGTCCCGCAACATGGCCTCGTCGGAGGTGTCTCGGACGATCGCGGGGATCGTCGCGAGACCGAGCTCCTTCGTCGCGCGGAGTCGCCGCTCACCCATGATCAGCTCGTACTGCGGACCGGTCTTCTTGGCGCCCGTGAGCGGCCTGACGACGACGGGCTGCAGCACGCCGACCTCACGGATGGAGGCCATGAGCTCTTGCAGCTCCTCCTGGCGGAACTCCGTCCTCGGCTGCTGAGCGTTGGGGACGATGTCGAGTGGGTTCAGTCCCGCCAGTCGCGCACCGGGCACGGCCACGAGGTCTTCGGCCGTCTGCTGCCCGGAGGGGAAGAAGACGTCGACGGGGCGGTCCTGGTTCTCGTCACCGACGGGGATGAGCGCGCCGATGCCGCGTCCGAGTCCGGTTCTCTTGGTGGCCACTACTGGGGTGCTCCTCGACGTGCTAGTTCGGCGGCCGCCTCGAGGTACGAGATGGAACCGGGGGAGTTGGTGTCGTAACTGATGACGGTCTGCCCGTAACCGGGGGCCTCGCTGATGCGGACGGACCGTGGGATCAGTGTCTGCATGGCCTCGTTCGGGAAGTGCTCGCGGACGTCTGCGGCCACCTGCTGCGCGAGGTTGGTCCGGCCGTCGTACATGGTCAGGAGGATGCTCGAGACCCGGAGCGACGGATTGAGGTGCTTCTCGATGAGCTGGATGTTCCTCAGCAGCTGGCTCAGACCCTCGAGGGCGTAGTACTCGCACTGGATCGGGATGAGCACCTCGTGGGCCGCGACGAACGCGTTGATCGTGAGGAGCCCCAGCGAGGGTGGGCAGTCGATGAAGACGTAGTCGTATCGGTCGCCAGCCTTCTCCGTCTCCTCCAGGTACTCGGAGAGGGCACTGCGGAGCCGCTGCTCGCGAGCCACGAGGGAGACGAGCTCGATCTCCGCACCTGCGAGGTGAATCGTCGCAGGAATGCAGAAGAGGGTGGGGAACTCGGGTGACTGCTGGACGGCGTCCTCGACCTTGCCGTCGCCGACCACGACGTCGTAGACACTCGGCGTCTCGGCACGGTGCTCGACTCCGAGTGCCGTGGACGCGTTGCCCTGAGGGTCGAGGTCGATGACGAGGACTCGTGCACCGCTGCGCGCCAGGGCGGCGGACAGGTTCACCGTGGTCGTGGTCTTGCCCACGCCACCCTTCTGGTTCGAGACCGTGATGATGCGGGTCTCCGCAGGGGCGGGGAGCGGCTCAGTGGAGAGCGCCTGGCGGCGGCGCTGCAGGTCGGCGATCTCGCGGGCCAGGGGAGTGCTGTTGTCGTACTCCGTGGATGATGCACTCACCAGCTGGTCTCCAGATCGCTGTGTTTCACGTGAAACGGTCGATGCTCAGACGCCCGGTCACCGCGGCGCCGATACGACTCCGCAACTCTAACAAGTCGGTGCCCGCGGGACACCGAGGCGAGGCCGTGCAGGGCACTGACCATCGATGCCCCGTACTGGGGAGGAGCAGACGCCGCTCCTGCGCCCACCCCGAACCGCGCCGGGGCCGGCGGGACTCTGGACTCGTTCGACGCGCTGAGGACGTCGCACCACGCTCGTCACCCTGCACGCGAGCCCCGTGCCGCGCCCTGCCCGCCCACCTGCGTCTCGGGGTCGAGCTCGGGGCGGCACCGGACGACGAACCGCGTCACACGCCCCCTGACCCGGACGCCGTACGCCGTACGCCGTGCTCCACACCCCGCACCCCGCAGGGCCCTGCCGGCACTGCTCGATGTCCGATGCCCGCTCGGCAGCGCACTGCGCGTCGCACGGCGTCGTCACCAGCGACCAGCACGACGTGCCAGGACACTCGTGGCGGAGTCCGACCCGGCGCGAGCGAGGCCCGGTGCATCGTGCTCCGCCTCCGGCCCCCTGCTGCTCGCGCCGGGGCAGGAGCCCGACCACCCCGCGGAACCGAACGGCCGACCTTGTCGTTCGACACGCGCGCACCGAGACCGCCGATCGGCGTCCGCGCACTCGTCAGCAAGGCGCCAGAGCATCGTTCTCCCCCAGGTTGTCCACACGTGGAAGAACCCGGAAACCCCTGATCAGAGAGGGGTGCAGAAACGCACTCCACACGTTGTCCACAGGCCGGGCCCGAGGAGGGCGACACGGACGGAGGAACCTCGCGACGGGCCGGGGCGCGCCCGACGCGGGCGGCCCTCCTGCCGGGGAGCGCTCGCGCTCAGTCGAGCGTCGCGCGGAAGACCCTCGTCGTCTCGACGCCGAGGTCGGCACCCAGCTCGAGCGTCTCGACGTCGACGAGATGGTGCCGCGCGATGACCTTGCGGGCGGCCGTGACCTCGTCGTCCACGCGCGCGCCCTTGAGGAACACCAGTTGTCCGCCTGTGCGCACGAGCGGCGCCGTCAGCGGGATCAGCTTCGACAGTGCCGTCACGGCCCGCGCCGTCGCCTGGTCCAGCCAGCCGTCGAGCTCGACCTCTTCGGCGCGACCACGGACGACCTCGACGTTGGTCAGGCCGAGGCGTTCGGTCTCGGCGCGGAGCCAGTCGGTCCGCCGCTCCATCGGTTCGATGAGCACGAGCGTCGAGTCGGGGCGAGCAGCAGCCAGCACCAACCCGGGCAGTCCGGCTCCCGAACCGATGTCGCCCACGCGCCCGGCGACGAGCAACGGCGCGAGCAGACCGCAGTTGACGATGTGCCGCGTCCACAGGCGGGGCAGCTCGAGCGGCCCGATGAGGCCGAGCTCCTCGCCGTGCTCGGCGAGGTCGTGCGCGTACTGGCGCACGACGTCGAGGCGATCGCCGAACACGCGTGCGGCGACGGCGGGCTCGGGCTCGAGCTCGGAGGGATCGGTCATGGCAGGAGGTACGGGTCGGCCGGCGGGACCGGCGTCAGCCGCGCTTGACGACGGTGTGGCGGTCGCGGCCCTCGCCCTCGGACTCCGAGACGAAGCCCCGGGCCGCGACGATGTCGTGGACGAGCTTGCGCTCGTACGACGACATGGGCGGCAGGGCAGCGGCGGTCGCGCCCTCCTCGAGGCGCTCCACCGCCCGCTCGACCATCGCGTTGAGCTCGGCCTCGCGCGTCGCGCGCGAACCACCGATGTCGAGGATCAACCGCGAGAACTGACCTGTCTCGGTCTGCACCGCGATGCGCGTGAGCTCCTGCAGTGCGGTGACCGTCTCGGGCTTCGAGAGCACCCGGAGGTTGCTGTCGGCGTCGGAGTCGGCGCCCGACTCGACGGAGATGTAGGCGCGGCCGCCCCGCGTCTCGATGTCGATGTCCCCGTCGAGGTCGCAGATGTCGAGGAGCTCCTCGATGTAGTCGGCCGCGATGTCGCCCTCGTCGCGGTCCTCGGACGCGTCGCCGTCGGCGACGTCCCCGTCCGCGTGCGCAGCCTCGTCGGCGCCGTCAGCCGTGACGGCCGGGCCGTCGGAAGGCGCGGCCACCGTGGCGGGGCCGGCCACGGCCTCCTGCGCCTCGCCCTCGGTGGTGGGCGTCACGGCGTCGGTGTTCTCGTCGGCGTTCATGGCGGTGTGCTCCTCGGGACCGGTCACTTCTTCTGGCTCTGCTTCTTGGCGCGGTTCTTGCCGACGGGCTGCGTGCGCTGGGTCGTCGACCTGGCGGGCGCCTCGTCGGTGATCTCGGTGACCGTGATGTCGTTGATCGACGGGAGGCCCTTGCGCTGCGCACGCTTGGCGAGGCGCTGCTCACGGGCGAGGGCGGCCTCGCTGCCGGGCGTGGGCATGTTCCGGATCACGATGAACTGCTGCACCATCGTCCAGATGTTCGAGGTCAGCCAGTAGAACATGACGCCGAGGGGGAACGAGAGGCCCGAGAAGACGAAGACGAGCGGGAGGATGTAGAGCAGCATGCGCTGCTGCTTGAACATGGGGCTCGCCTTGGTCTCGGGCGACATGTTCTTCGAGACGATCTGCAGCTGGGTGATGAACTGCGACGCCGTCATGACGACGACCAGGCCCGCGGCGATGAGGCGGACCTCCCACGTGGTGGCCGTGAGGAAGGTCTCCTTCAGCGGCGCGCCCCACAGCGTCGACTCACCGAACGAGGTCGAGAGGGTCTGGTTGAGCAGGCCGACGCCGATGCCCTCGTGCTGGGCGTTCTGCAGCACCGAGAAGAGGCTGAAGAAGATCGGCATCTGGATGAGCAGCGGCAGGCACGAGCTCAGCGGGTTGGTGCCCGTGTTCTTGTAGAGCTCCATGGTCTCGCGCGACATCGCCTCGCGGCTGAACTGGTCGCGCTTGCCGCGGTACTTGTCCTGGATCTTCTTGAGCTGCGGCGCGATCTCCATCATGCGGCGCTGGCTCTTGATCTGGCGCACGAAGATCGGGATCAGCAGCGCGCGGACCACCAGAACGAGGCCGACGATGGAGAGCACCCAGGTGCTGCCCCAGTCGGTGCCCATGCCCGCGCCCGTGAGCAGCGTGTGGAACCCGACGAGGATCGCCTCGACGACCCACTTGAGGGGCCAGAGGATGGTGTCGATGAAGCCCATGGTGTCGGGTCAGCCCTTTCGGTGGCTCGGTGCGGCGAGCACGAGGCTCGAGAGGGGCCGGAGGTCCGGCCCGGCCGGGGAGGACGCGTCGCGTCGCCGGGGGACCACGAAGCCCGCGTCGGTCACGACGTGGCGGTCGTGGCGGGGGAGGGGCGGATCGTCGACGCCGCCCTTCGACCACGGGTTGCAGCGCAGGATCCGCCACGACCCGAGGGCCACGCCGGCGACGACCCCGTGCCGTTGGATCGACTCGAGCGCGTAGCGCGAGCAGCTGGGGTGGTAGCGGCACACGTCGCCGTAGAGCGGCGAGACGACGGCACGGTAGGCGCGCAGGACGGCCACGCACGCGTTGCGGGGCAGCAGCCCCACCACCTGCACCAGTGCCTTCACGCTCTCACGACCTTGTCGACGACCCCCGAGATGTCCGAGAGCAGGGTAGACCACGGAACGTCGGGGCTGCCTGGCAGTGCGCGGATCACCACGTCGGTGCCAGGAGGCACGGACGGGAGGATCTCGTGGCACACGTGCTTGAGCCTGCGGCGGACCGTGTTGCGGGCGACCGCGTTGCCGACCGTCTTGGCCACGATGAAGCCGAACCGGACCAGGTCGTCGTCGCGACGACGCACGTAGACGACCGAGTGCGCCGTGCCCGACTTGCGGCCACGGCGCACTGTGGTTCGGTAGTCGTCAGCGCGGACGATCCGGTTGGCCTGGGCCAACACGGGGTCGTCAGGCGGACAGCTCGGTGCGGCCCTTGGTGCGGCGGGCGGCCAGGATGGCGCGGCCGGCACGGGTGCGCATGCGAGCACGGAAGCCGTGCTTCTTGGCGCGGCGACGGTTGTTCGGCTGGAAGGTTCTCTTGCTCATGGGTTCATCTCCGAGGGGGAAGCGGACCTGGCCGGCTGCCGTGATCCGAGAAGTCTTGTCGCAGCCCCTGGGGCTGCCCCAACTGCACGATCGTACGCGCCAGCCGACGCGCTGGTCAAACGCGCTGGGGCCAGGAAGTTGTCCACACTGTTGACAACTCTGCTCGCGGTCTCGGGGGAGAGCGAACTAAGGTGGGACTCCCATCGCGCCCCGATCCCTGATCCGGCGCGGAGAACGGCAGCACGACCGCCGGCCCCGGACTCCGAAGGCCCGTGGAGAACGCTGTGGACAAGTCGGTGGACAACAGCATCGGCACCCGACAGGAAGAGCATGCAGTGGTGAACGCCGTCGATCCGGTCCAGGACCTCTGGAGGTCCGTCCTCGCGGGCCTCACGGTCGACGACCGCATCACCCCCCAGCTCCGGGGCTTCGTCAGCCTGGTCGAGCCGAAGGGCGTCCTCGCCGGCACCCTCTACCTCGAGGTCCCCAACGACCTCACGCGAGGCATGCTCGAGCAGCGCATCCGCGGTCCGCTCCTCGAGGCGATCGCGGCGCAGGGCGACCCGAGCGTCTCGAACTTCGCCATCACGGTGAACCCCGACATCACGCCGGAGGCCCCGGCCCGTCCGGTCGAGCGCACCGAGCCCGCGCAGTACGTCGAGGCCCCCTTCGTGCCGACGCCGGTCGAGTCGCCGAGCGCGGGGTCGCGCGCCGACTCGCGGCTCAACCCCAAGTACAACTTCGACAACTTCGTCATCGGCGCGTCCAACCGCTTCGCCCACGCCGCGGCGGTCGCCGTGGCCGAGGCGCCGGCGAAGGCCTACAACCCGCTCTTCGTCTACGGCGACTCCGGGCTGGGCAAGACGCACCTCCTGCACGCGATCGGGCACTACGCCGAGACGATGTACCCGGGCATCCGCGTCCGCTACGTCAGCAGCGAGGAGTTCACGAACGACTTCATCAACTCGATCGCCAACAACCGTTCGTCGCAGTTCCAGCAGCGGTACCGCGAGATCGACATCCTGCTCATCGACGACATCCAGTTCCTGCAGGGCAAGGACTCCACGCAGGAGGCCTTCTTCCACACCTTCAACACGCTGCACGACCACGACAAGCAGCTGGTGATCACGAGCGATCTGCCGCCCAAGCAGCTCACGGGCTTCGAGGACCGCATGCGCAGCCGCTTCGAGTGGGGCCTCATCACCGACGTGCAGGCGCCCGACCTCGAGACGCGCATCGCGATCCTGCGCAAGAAGGCCCAGAGCGAGAAGCTGCAGATCCGCGACGAGATCCTCGAGTACATCGCGACGAAGGTGTCGAGCAACATCCGCGAGCTCGAGGGCACCCTGATCCGGGTCACGGCGTTCGCGAGCCTCAACCGGACCGAGGTCGACCTGACGCTCGTGCAGACGGTGCTCAAGGACCTCATCACGCTCGACGAGGACAACGTCATCGCGCCGGTCGACATCATCAACCACACGGCCGACTACTTCCGGCTCACGGTCGACGACCTCTACGGCTCGTCCCGCTCGCAGGCCATCGCCACGGCCCGCCAGATCGCGATGTACCTGTGCCGCGAGCTGACGAACCTGTCCCTCCCCAAGATCGGCCAGCTGTTCGGCAACCGGGACCACACCACGGTCATGTACGCGAACAAGAAGATCAGCGAGCTCATGAAGGAGCGCCGCTCGATCTACAACCAGGTCACCGAGCTGACCAGCCGCATCAAGCAGGACAACCGCTACAAGTAGTGGGGTCGGGGTCGCAGGAGGCCCGCGGCGCCACGAACGCCCGTCACCGTCTCGAGACCGGTGGCGGGCGTCGTTCGTCCGCCCCCGAGCCTCCTGCGACCGCCCCGACACGCCCTCGGGGAGGGATCCATCCCACAGTGTGGACAACTTGTGGAAAGCCGTGGACAACCACCCCTCCAGGTGGGGAGCCGAACGGGTCGCCTGTGCACGGAGCCCTCCGGGGGTCCGTCGACCGCCCCGAGACCACCACCTCGGCTCCACACTCTCTCAACAAGTCACACGCGTGTAGTTCCCCGTCGCCAGGCGGTTTCTGACAGGTTGTCCACAGTGTGCACAACGGTTAAGACTGTTACTCCTGAATGACAAAGAATCCGCGAGGGAACAACCTTGTGGACAGATCGGCCCCGGCTCACCGGCCCGCCCTCCGGCCGGTCGGGGCGCTCCCGCGCTGTGGCAGGATTGGCGGGCCGTGCACGTGAACCGTCGACAAGGGGTCCCAGCGTGAAGTTCCAGGTCAACCGCGACGTCTTCAGCGATGCCGTCTCCTTCGCCGTGAAGCTGCTCCCGCAGCGCACGACGCTCCCGATCCTCAGCGGCGTCCTCATCGAGGCCACCGAGGACGGCCTGACGCTCTCGTCCTTCGACTACGAGGTCTCCGCGCAGACGAGCATCGCGGCCGAGGTCGACGAGCCCGGCACGATCCTGGTCTCCGGTCGCCTCCTGGCCGACATCGCCAACCGGCTCCCGGCCGCCCCCGTCACCTTCACGACCGACGACAACCGGATCGCCGTCTCCTGCGGCTCGGCCAACTTCTCGCTGCTGAGCATGCCCGTCGAGGAGTACCCGACCCTGCCGTCCGTCGGCGAGGCCACGGGCGTCGTCCCCGGCGACGCCTTCGCCCTGGCCATCTCGCAGGTCGCGGTCGCGGCCTCCCGCGACGACGTGACGCCCGTCATCACGGGCGTCCAGCTCGAGATCGCCGAGAACGCGCTCTCGCTCGTCGCGACCGACCGCTACCGCGTCGCGGTCCGCGGCATCGACTACGACCCCGGCACCGCCGGCAGCACCGAGTCGCTCACCGCCCTCGTCCCCGCCCGCACCCTGCAGGAGGTCGGCAAGACCTTCGGGAACGCCTCGCAGGTGTCCGTCGCCATCACGGGCGGCGACGAGCGCGAGCTCATCGCGTTCCAGGCCGGCGACAAGACCGTCACGTCGCTGCTCATCAAGGGCAACTTCCCGCCGGTCCGCCGGCTCTTCCCCGACACGGTCGAGAACTACGCGGTCGTCGCCACGGCCGACCTCGTCGAGTCGGTCCGCCGCGTCTCGCTCGTGCTCGAGCGCGAGGCGGCCCTCCGGTTCTCCTTCACGATCGACGGGCTCACCCTCGAGGCCATCGGCAGCGAACAGGCGCAGGCATCAGAGTCGATCGACGCGCTCCTCACGGGGGAGGACACGGTGGTCTCGCTGAAGCCGCAGTTCCTCCTCGACGGCCTCGGTGCGGTCCACTCCGAGTTCGTCCGGATCTCCTTCACCAAGACGGAGAACCCCAACAAGCCCGGTCCCGTGCTGATCACCAGTCAGTCCTCCAAGGACCAGGCAGGGTCTGACAGCTACCGCTACCTGCTGCAGCCCAACCTCCTCCTGCGCTAGACGCGCTCACACCGCAGGCGCAGCCGGCTCGACTCGCCTCCCCGAACAAAGGAACCCCATGCACATCGGTCTCGTCGGTCTCGGCAAGATGGGCAACAACATGCGCGCTCGCCTGCGCGACAAGGGCATCGAGGTCACGGGCTTCGACAACAACCGCGAGGTCTCCGACGTCGCCAGCCTGTCCGACCTCGCCGCGGCCCTCCCCGGCCCGCGCATCGTCTGGGTCATGGTCCCCGCCGGCGACATCACCGCCGCGGTCATCGAGGACCTCTCGAAGATCCTCTCCGAGGGCGACCTGGTCATCGACGGCGGCAACTCGAAGTTCACGAGCGACTTCGCCAACGAGTCGCTCCTCGGCTCGAAGGGCATCAAGTACGTCGACGCCGGAGTCTCGGGTGGCGTGTGGGGCCGCGAGAACGGCTACGGCCTCATGGTCGGCGGTGCGGCGGACGACGTCGCGATGGCCCAGCCGATCTTCGACGCGCTCCGCCCCGACGGCCCCCGCGAGGAGGGCTTCGTCCACGCCGGCGACACCGGCGCGGGCCACTACGCGAAGATGGTGCACAACGGCATCGAGTACGCCATCATGCAGGCCTACGGCGAGGGCTACGAGCTCCTCGAGGCCCGCAGCGACCTCATCAAGGACGTCCCCGGGACCTTCAAGGCCTGGCAGCGCGGCACGGTCGTGCGCTCCTGGCTGCTCGAGCTCATGGTGCTCGCCCTCGAGGCCGACCCCAAGCTCGCCGAGATCTCGGGCTACGTCGAGGACAGCGGCGAGGGTCGCTGGACCCTCGAGGAGGCCATCGACCACGCCGTGCCGATGCCCGCCATCAGCGCGTCGATCTTCGCCCGCTTCGTCTCGCGCCAGGGCGAGGGCTCGCCGACCATGAAGGCCGTCGCCGCCCTGCGCAACCAGTTCGGCGGCCACGCCGTCAAGAAGGCCTAGCCGCCACCTCGGCCCGCGTGCGAGTACTGCATCTCAGCCTGAAGGACTTCCGGAACTACGCGTCCGCCGAAGTCCCGCTCGCGCGCGGGCCGAACCTCTTCGTCGGCAGGAACGGCCAGGGCAAGACGAACCTCGTCGAGTCCCTCGGCTACCTGTCGACGCTCGGTTCGCACCGGGTCTCGTCCGACGCGGCCATGATCCGGCAGGGGACCGACTCGGCCATCATCCGTGCCCGGCTCGAGAGCAACGGGCGCGAGCTGCTGGCCGAGGTGCAGATCAACCGGTCGTCGGCGAACCGCGCGCAGGTCAACCGCGGGGCGATCAAGCCCCGGGAGCTGCCGCGCTACTGCTCGACCGTCCTCTTCGCTCCCGAGGACCTCGCCCTCGTGCGCGGCGAACCGTCCGGTCGGCGGAGGTTCCTCGACGAGCTGCTCACCACCCTGGCCCCCCGCTTCGCGGGCGTCCTCGCCGACTACGACCGCGTGCTGCGCCAGCGCAACACGCTCCTCAAGTCGGCCCGCGCCTCGGGGCTCCGCGCTGGCAGCCTCGGCACGCTCGACATCTGGGACGAACGCCTCGTCGCGCTGGGCAGCGAGATCCTCGTCGCCCGCGACCGCCTCGCGGAAGAGCTCGCCCCCGAGGTCGCCCGGGCCTACGCGCTCGTCGCCGGTGAGGACCACGCCGCGCGCATCTCGACCGTGTCGAGCATTCGCGGCACCTCGGCGGCCGCGCTCGAGGACGACGCCCCCGGTCCGGAGGCGCCCGTCGCCCCGGTCCCGGCCGAGCAGGTCCCGGAGGTCTTCCGTGCCGCGCTCGAACGCGTGCGGTCGTCGGAGCTCGACCGTGGCTTGACCCTCGTCGGCCCGCACCGCGACGACCTGCTCCTCGTGCTCAACGGCCTGCCCGCCCGGGGCTATGCGAGCCACGGCGAGTCGTGGTCCTTCGCCCTCGCCCTCAAGCTCGCGTCGGCCGCGTCGATCCGGGCGCAGTCCGCGACGGGCGACCCGGTCATCGTGCTCGACGACGTCTTCGCCGAGCTCGACGCCGGCCGTCGCGAACGGCTCGCCGACGCCGTCGCCGACTACGAGCAGGTGCTCATCACCGCCGCCGTCGAGGAGGACGTCCCCGAGCGGCTCGCCGCCCACGTCGTCCGCATCGTGCGCGGCACGATCGCCGAGGAGCCCGCCGTCGCGTCCGCGCAGGAGGCCGTGCCCGCGCCCGACGCGGCGCCCGCGCCCGGCGCGCCCCCGGCCTCCGGCGCCGAGGTCCGCCCGTGACCACGACGCCGCGGCCCCCGGGCCGGAACGGCGGGGAGCCGCCGGTCGAGACGGAGTCCGCCCGGGTCTGGCTGCACTTCCGCGAGGTGTTCGGCGACCCGTCGCAGCGCTCCGGCGACGCCAGGAGGCGCAAGGCCGTCCGCCTCTCGGCCACCAGCCAGCCGTTCGGGCTCGGTCGCGAGCCCAAGGGCATCGCGGACGTGCTCGCGGGCGTGACGAGCGAGATGGGCTGGAAGTCCCCCCTCGCGCAGTCCGAGCTCATGTCGGCGTGGCCGCAGCTGGTCGGCGACGAGCTCGCGGCGCACTCGAGCCCGGTGGGCATCGACGACGGCACGTTGACCGTCCGCTGCGACTCGACCGCGTGGGCCACGCAGCTGCGCCTGCTGCGCGCCCAGGTGACGACGACCATCGTGCAGCGGTACCCCGACGCCCGCATCGAGTCGGTCAAGTTCCTCGGGCCGGACGCCCCGTCCTGGAAACGCGGTCCCAGATCGGTCCCAGGGCGCGGTCCCCGCGACACCTACGGCTGACCGGCGTGATCCGCCCTCCGGAGGGGAAGAGCCCGGAGAACGCTGCTCAACGCCCTGCTGGAGGCCCCTCTGCGGTAGACTCGGAAGGTCGTCCACGAGTCCCGTGACAGCGTGTCGCGGGTCGGGCGGCGACCTCGTCCCAGACGGCAGGAGCACCCACGCACATGGCATCGACCCCCAGCGACGTCCAGCCCGACGACTCCTACGGCGCCGGTGCCATCCAGGTCCTCGAGGGGCTCGAAGCCGTCCGCAAGCGCCCCGGCATGTACATCGGGTCGACGGGCCCGCGAGGCCTGCACCACCTGGTCTACGAGATCGTCGACAACTCCGTCGACGAGGCCCTCGCCGGCCACTGCGACCACATCGAGGTCACCATCCGCGAAGACGGAGGGGTGCGCGTCGTCGACAACGGCCGCGGCATCCCCGTCGACGTGCACCCCGTCGAGGGGCGCTCGACCGTCGAGGTCGTGCTCACCGTCCTGCACGCGGGCGGCAAGTTCGGCGGCGGCGGCTACGCGGTGTCCGGCGGCCTGCACGGCGTCGGCAGCTCGGTCGTCAACGCGCTCTCCAGCGAGCTCGACGTCGAGGTCCGCCGTCAGGGCGCCGTTTGGCGCCAGAGCTTCACGAACGGCGTGCCCGTCGCGCCGCTCTCGCACGACGAGGACAGCTCCGACACCGGCACGACCCTCACCTTCTGGCCGAACGTCGAGATCTTCGAGACCGTCGACTTCGACTACGAGACGCTGCGCACCCGGTTCCAGCAGACGGCGTTCCTCAACAAGGGCCTGCGGATCGAGCTCACCGACGAGCGCGTGCCGGCCGAGGGCGAGACGGCGCGCCACGACGTGTTCCACTACGAGCGCGGGCTCGTCGACTACGTCGAGTACCTCAACGCGACCAAGAAGGTCGAGGCCGTCCACCCCGACGTCATCAGCTTCGAGGCCGAGGACGCGGAGCGCCGCATCTCGCTCGAGGTCGCGATGCAGTGGAACACCTCCTACCAGGAGAGCGTCCACACCTTCGCGAACACCATCAACACGCACGAGGGCGGCACCCACGAGGAGGGCTTCCGCGCGGCGCTGACGACGCTCGTCAACCGGTACGCCCGTGAGCAGAAGCTGCTCAAGGAGAAGGACGACAACCTCACCGGCGACGACGTCCGCGAGGGCCTCACCGCCGTCATCTCCATCAAGCTCGGCGAGCCGCAGTTCGAGGGGCAGACCAAGACCAAGCTCGGCAACACCGAGGCCAAGTCGTTCGTCCAGCGCGTGGCCGGCGACCAGCTCGGCGACTGGTTCGGGCGCAACCCCGCGCAGGCGAAGGACGTCGTCCGCAAGGCCATGCAGGCCTCGCAGGCCCGCCTCGCCGCGCGCAAGGCGCGCGAGCAGACCCGCCGCAAGGGCCTGCTCGAGTCGGGCGGCATGCCCGGCAAGCTCAAGGACTGCCAGTCGAAGGACCCCTCGCTCAGCGAGATCTTCATCGTCGAGGGCGACTCCGCCGGCGGCTCGGCCGTCCAGGGCCGCAACCCCGAGACGCAGGCGATCCTGCCCCTGCGCGGGAAGATCCTCAACGTCGAGAAGGCCCGCCTCGACCGCGCGCTCGGCAACGCCGAGGTGCAGGCCATGATCACGGCCTTCGGTGCCGGCATCGGCGAGGACTTCGACACCGCCAAGGCCAGGTATCACAAGATCGTGCTCATGGCCGACGCCGACGTCGACGGCCAGCACATCACCACGCTGCTGCTCACGCTGCTCTTCCGCTACATGCGTCCGCTCGTCGACCTCGGCTACGTCTACCTGGCGCAGCCGCCGCTCTACAAGATCAAGTGGAGCAACGCCCCGCACGAGTACGTCTACACCGACGCCGAGCGCGACGCGCTCCTCGCCGCCGGCAAGGCCGAGGGCAAGCGGATCCCCAAGGACAACGCGATCCAGCGCTACAAGGGCCTCGGCGAGATGGACTACAAGGAGCTCTGGGAGACCACGATGGACCCCGAGACCCGCACGCTCCTGCAGGTCACGCTCGACGACGCGGCCGCCGCCGACGGCGTCTTCAGCACCCTGATGGGCGAGGACGTCGAGTCCCGCCGCACCTTCATCCAGCAGAACGCGAAAGACGTCCGCTTCCTCGACATCTAGGCGGGCCCCGCGCCCGCCCTCCTCCCGCGCCGTCGGGAGGCCACGACCACAGAGAGAGAACCATGGCCGACGAGCCCGACGAGACCACCGAGCCCGAGCAGACCGGGACGGGCAACGACGGCCCCCTGCAGGGCGGGTTCGCCGTCGCCGCGAAGCGCGAGTCGGTCGAGCAGGTCGACCTCCAGCTCGAGATGCAGCGCTCCTACCTCGACTACGCGATGAGCGTCATCGTCGGTCGCGCGCTGCCCGAGGTCCGCGACGGCCTCAAGCCCGTGCACCGCCGCGTCATCTACGCCATGTACGACGGCGGCTACCGCCCCGACCGTGCCTTCTCGAAGTGCTCGCGCGTCGTCGGCGACGTCATGGGCCAGTTCCACCCGCACGGCGATTCGGCCATCTACGACGCGCTCGTCCGCCTCGTCCAGCCCTGGAGCCTCCGGTACCCCCTCGCCCTCGGCCAGGGCAACTTCGGCTCGCCCGGCAACGACGGCGCGGCCGCCCCCCGGTACACCGAGACGAAGATGGCCCCGCTCGCGCTCGAGATGGTGCGCGACATCGGCGAGGACACCGTCGACTTCCAGGACAACTACGACGGGCGCACGCAGGAGCCGGCGATCCTGCCCAGCCGGTTCCCGAACCTCCTGGTCAACGGCTCGGTCGGCATCGCCGTCGGCATGGCCACCAACATCCCGCCGCACAACCTGCGCGAGGTCGCGTCGGGTGCGCAGTGGTACCTCGAGCACCCCGACGCCACGCGCGAGGAGCTCCTCGACGCACTGCTGCAGCGGATCAAGGGGCCGGACTTCCCGACCGGGGCGCAGATCCTCGGCGTCAAGGGCATCCAGGACGCCTACCGCACCGGCCGCGGCTCGATCACCATGCGCGCCGTCGTCTCGGTGGAGGAGATCCAGGGTCGCACCTGCCTCGTCGTCACCGAGCTGCCCTACCAGGTCAACCCCGACAACCTCGCGATCAAGATCGCCGAGCTCGTCAAGGACGGCCGCCTCTCGGGCGTCGCCGACATCCGCGACGAGACCTCGGGCCGCACCGGTCAGCGCCTCGTCATCGTGCTCAAGCGCGACGCCGTGGCCAAGGTCGTGCTCAACAACCTCTACAAGCACACCCCGCTGCAGGAGAACTTCGGCGCGAACATGCTCGCCATCGTCGACGGCGTGCCGCGCACGCTCGCGCTCGACGGCTTCATCTCGGCCTGGGTCGACCACCAGATCGAGGTCATCGTCCGGCGGACCCGCTACCGCCTGCGCGAGGCCGAGAAGCGCGCGCACATCCTGCGCGGCTACCTGGCGGCCCTCGACGCCCTCGACGAGGTCATCGCCCTCATCCGCCGCTCGCCCGACGTCGAGGAGGCCCGCACCGGCCTCATGGAGCTGCTCTCGGTCGACGAGATCCAGGCCAGGGCGATCCTCGACCTGCAGCTGCGCCGCCTGGCCGCCCTCGAGCGCCAGAAGATCCACGAAGAGGCCGAGGCGCTCGAGCTCGAGATCGCCGACTTCCAGGACATCCTCGCCCGCCCCGAGCGCCAGCGCAGCATCGTCGGCACCGAGCTCGGTGAGATCGTCGACAAGTACGGCGACGACCGTCGCACCGAGATCATGTTCGGCTTCGACGGCGACGTCGCGGTCGAGGACCTCATCCCCGAAGAGGAGATGGTCGTCACCATCACCCGCGGCGGCTACGTCAAGCGCACGCGCAGCGACAACTACCGCAGCCAGCACCGCGGCGGCAAGGGCGTGCGCGGGGCCCAGCTGCGCGCCGACGACGTCGTCGACCACTTCTTCGTCACCACGACGCACCACTGGCTGCTGTTCCTCACGAACAAGGGTCGCGTCTACCGCGCCAAGACCTACGAGCTGCAGGAGGCCGGCCGCGACGCCAAGGGACAGCACGTCGCCAACCTGCTCGCCATGCAGCCCGACGAGCAGATCTCGCAGGTGCTCGACATCCGCGACTACGAGGTCGCCGACTTCCTCGTCCTCGCCACCCGCGACGGGCTCGTGAAGAAGACCGCGCTCACCGAGTACGACACCAACCGCTCCGGCGGCATCATCGCGATCAACCTGCGCGAGGGCGACGAGCTCGTCTCGGCGCTCCTCGTCGACGAGCAGGACGACCTCCTGCTCGTGTCGCGGCACGGCATGTCGCTCCGCTTCACCGCCGACGCCGCGTCGCTGCGGCCCATGGGCCGCTCGACCTCGGGCGTGAAGGGCATGACCTTCCGCGACGGCGACACCCTGCTCTCGGCGTCGGTCGTCGGCGAGGAGGGCCACGTCTTCGTGGTCACCGAGGGCGGCTACGCCAAGCGCACCTCCGCCGACCAGTACCGCATCCAGAACCGCGGTGGCCTGGGCATCAAGGTCGCCAAGCTGGCCGAGGCGCGCGGCGTGCTCGCCGGTGCGCTCATCGTCGGCGAGGACGACGAGGTGCTCGTGGTGCTGTCGAGCGGCAAGGTGGTACGGTCTGCCGTGGCCGAGGTGCCGGCCAAGGGCCGCGACACCATGGGCGTCGTGTTCGCACGGTTCGCCGCGGACGACCGCATCATCGCGGTGGCCCGCAACAGCGAGCGCAACCTCGTCGGCCAGGCCGACGACCTCGCCCCCGCCGAGGAGGGCGAGAACGCGGCCGCGCCCGTCGTGCACCCCGAACCCGTGGGAGCCGACGAAGTACCCGACACCTCGGTGGACGACACCACCGCCGGAGAGGAAGACATCTGATGAGCAGCGTCGCCGACAGGCTCCAGAAGAAGGCCCCCCGGCCCGCCAGCACCAAGCAGGTGCGGCTCAAGCTCGTGTACGTGGACTTCTGGTCCGTGCTCAAGCTGTCGTTCCTCATCTCCGTCGCGCTCGGCATCGTGACCGTCGTCGTGACGTTCCTCGTCTGGGTGATCCTCAACCAGACGGGCATCTTCAACGACCTCGACAGCCTCCTCGGCGACATCCTCGGCGACAGCGGCTTCACCATCCAGGACTCCTTCTCGGTGGCCCAGGTCATGCTGTTCTCCGTCGTCGTCGCCGTGCTCAACGTCGTCGTCGGCACCGTGCTCGGCGCCATCATCGCCGTGCTCTACAACCTCAGCGTGAGGATCACCGGCGGCCTGCTCGTCGGCTTCACCAACAACTGACCCGATTCGTCGTCAGGCGTCAGCATGCTGTACGCTTGACGATGGTCCAGGGGGCTATAGCTCAGGCGGTTAGAGCGCTTCGCTGATAACGAAGAGGTCACAGGTTCAAGTCCTGTTAGCCCCACTCCCGAACACCGGGGGTCCACCCCACTCGGGGCCTTAGCTCAATTGGTAGAGCGCCTGCTTTGCAAGCAGGAGGTCAGGGGTTCGATTCCCCTAGGCTCCACGAGAACACGAACGCCCCTGCTCCTGACTCCGTCAGTTCGGCAGGGGCGTTCTCGTCGTGCGGGCGTACGAACACCCGCGAGCACCTCGGGAACCAGGCCCAGGGGAGGCGTCCGGGCCGCTGGCGGGTGTGCCACGCCCGCACGACGAAGGGCCCCGCGCGGTGCGCGGGGCCCTTCGGGTGGGACGGGGCGGGTCAGGCCTTCGTGTCGGCGTCGTCGTCGGCGACCCAGAGCTCGTCGTCGGCGCGCAGGGTCTGCACGGCGGCGAAGACGAGGCCACCGAGCGCGACGACGCCCAGGACGATGAGGGCGATGCCACCGGCACCGGGGCCCGACTTCTTGGGGGTCGGCGCGTAGCCGTACTTCTTCGCGACCTTGAGGCCCTGCTTCTTGGCGTCCTTGACGGCCTTCTGCACGCGGGGGTCGTTGGCGATGTCGCTGTCGGACAGGGCCGAGGTGAAGGCGGGGTACACGTCGTGGACGAGCTTGTCCTTGGCCTTCGTGGCGTACGTGGTGCCGGCCGAGAGGCCCTGCGACACGACGGGGCGCACGTTCGAGTCGACGGTCTTCTTGACCGAGGGGATGACCTGCTGGTTCGCGACCTTCACGCCTGCGTCACGGTAGCCGCCGAGGACCTTGCCAGCGTGGTCCAGGACCTGGCGCTGCTCACCCCACACGGTGCTCGCGTGCTTGGCGAGCTTCTTGAGCTCCTTCTTCTGCTTGCGTGACAGGGCCATGGTGTTCCTCCAACGGATCGGCAGCGGTAGAGGCCAGTCTGGCACGGAGGCCGCTGGCAGGTCACAGGACGGCCGCTGGGGACTCGCTGACGGCCCAGCGCCGTGTGGAAGGATCGACGCATGACCACCCACACCGCAGTCGCCACCTTCACCACGAACCACGGGACCATCAAGGTCGACCTGTACGGGGACCACGCCCCCAAGACCGTCGCGAACTTCGTGGGCCTCGCCACGGGCACCATCGAGTGGACCCACCCGTCGACCGGCAAGGTCAGCACCGACAAGCTCTACGACGGCATCGTCTTCCACCGCATCATCCCCGAGTTCATGATCCAGGGCGGCGACCCGCTCGGTCAGGGCACCGGCGGACCCGGCTACCAGTTCGACGACGAGATCCACCCCGAGCTGACCTTCCAGCAGCCCTACGTGCTCGCCATGGCGAACGCCGGCACGCGCGGCGGCAAGGGCACGAACGGTTCGCAGTTCTTCATCACGACCGTCCCCACCCCGTGGCTCCAGGGCAAGCACACCATCTTCGGCCAGGTCTCCGACGACGAGTCGAAGAAGGTCGTCGACGCGATCCAGGCCGTGAAGACCGACGGTCGCGACAAGCCCCTCGAGGACGTCGTCCTCGAGAGCGTCACCATCGACGAGGTCTAGGTGACCCTTCCCGACCAGCCGGCCGGCGCCTCCGGCGACACCTGCTACCGCCACCCCGACCGGCAGAGCTTCGTGCTCTGCCAGCGGTGCGGGCGCACCATCTGCGGGCAGTGCCAGACGCCGGCCGCGGTCGGGGTGCACTGCCCCGAGTGCGTGCGCGAGGCACGCGCCTCAGCACCCCGCGTGACGTCGCCCGTCATCGGGCGCGTCCGCTCGGCCGCCCGGAGCGGCGCGCCCGTCGTGACGTACGGCATCATCGGCGTGACTCTCCTCGTCTGGCTGCTGCAGCAGGTGACCGGCGGGGCCCTGACCAGCCAACTGCTCTTCGCGGCTCCCTACGGGCTGAGCGAGCCCTGGCGCATGGTCACGACGCTCTTCGTGCACGGCGGGTTCTTCCACGTCCTGTTCAACATGTACGCGCTGTTCATCTTCGGCGGGCACCTGGAGCGCGTGCTGGGCCGGGCCCGGTTCGCCGCCCTCTACGGGCTCGCGGGCATCGGCGGCTCGGCGGCGGTGGCGTTCCTCGCGCCGTTCACCACGGTCGTGGGTGCGTCGGGTGCCGTGTTCGGGCTCATGACGGCGTTCTTCGTCATCGAGCGCAGCCTCGGCCGCAACTCGGTCCAGCTGCTCGTGCTCGTCGGCATCAACCTGGTCATAGGGTTCGTGCTGCCGAACGTGGCGTGGCAGGCCCACCTCGGCGGCATCGTGGTCGGGGCGCTCGTCGCCTGGATCCTCACCAGGACGCGGCATCGCTCGAAGCTCCCGCTCCAGGTGGGTGCGCTCGTCGGCCTCGGCGTCGTGCTCGTCGGCCTCGTGGTCGCCCGGGCGGCGCAGCTGCTCGGCGTCCTCTGACGTCGACGCCCACGGAGACGTCGAACACGACGACGAAGGGCGGTTCCCCCACCGGGGGAACCGCCCTTCGTCGTCCCGGGCCCATCGGTCCAAGACTTCTCCACCGTTTCTCCACAGCCTGTGCACGAAGTTGTCCACAGGTGTGTACACAGTGGGGAGAACTTACACAGCTGTGCTTTCGAAGCCGTGTTCTAGCGCCAGCGGGTGGTCATCAAGAAGCCGACGAACATGATGCCGAAGCCGATCACGATGTTCCACGAGCCCAGCGACGCCACCGGCAGCTGGCTCTGGCTCACGTAGAAGACGATGATCCAGATGAGGCCCAGCAGCATGAAGCCGAACATGACCGGCTTGAACCAGACCGGGTTCGGCTGCGGCTCGGAGCTCGCGCTGGCGCCCGGGCGTCGCTCGGGCTCGGAGGGTCGCTGTGCGTTCTTGGCCATGGCGCACAGTGTAGCGTCCGCCTCCCCGCGGACCTCAGGAGGGCAGGGGGCGAGGGGTGCGCGCTCCCATCGCGTCGAGGGGCCGTACGGCTACCATCGACCCCATGACCGACGACCTGCGTCGCCCGCGGCGTGCCCGTCGCCCCCGGCGTCCCCGCCGCCGTGCCACGGTCGTGAGCGTGCTCGGTGAGCTCCTCATCACGGCCGGCGTGCTCGTCCTCCTCTTCATCGGGTGGCAGCAGTGGCTCAACGACAAGATCGTCGCCGGCGAGCAGTACGACCAGGCCGCGGCGCTGAGCCAGCAGTTCGCCGCGCAGGAGGGTCAGGGCGCCGCGGGCCCTGACGGGGAGCCTCCGGTGACGGCGCAGCCCGCCGAGGCGGAGGAGTTCGCCAACTTTTACGTGCCGCGCTTCGGTGCGGACTACGCCGTCCCGATCGCGGGAGGCACCAGCACCGTCCGCACCCTGAACGAGCACGGCATCGGCCACTACGACGACACGCAGATGCCGGGCGAGGTGGGCAACTTCTCCATCGCGGCGCATCGCACGACGTACGGCGCACCCTTCAACCGGATCGCCGAGCTCCGTGAGGGTGACAAGCTCTACGTGCAGACCGCCGACGGCTGGTACACCTACGCGTACCGCAACTCGCAGTACGTGCCCGCCAGCCAGGTGTCGGTCCTGCAGCCCGTGCCCGACTCGCCAGACGTCTCCGCGGCCTCCGGCGACCGCCTCCTGACCATGACCAGCTGCCACCCGATGTTCACCGCGCAGGAGCGCATCGTCGCCTACGCGGTGTTCGAGGGCTGGCAGCCCCTGAGCGACGGCCCGCCGGCCGAGCTCGCCGCCCTGGGACTGGGAGCCTGACATGTACTCCGCCCTCTGGAGGGTCCTGCCCGGACCCTGGATCGTGAAGCTGCTCCTCGTGCTGGTGCTGCTCGCGGCCGCCCTCTACGCCCTCGTCGAGTGGGTCTTCCCCTACGTCAACACCCTCGTCCCCGCACCGGACGTCACCGTGGAGCAGCCATGACCTCCGTCCTCGTCGTCGACAACTACGACAGCTTCGTCTACACCCTCAACGGCTACCTGCAGCAGCTGGGCGCCGAGACCGAGGTGGTGCGCAACGACGCCTTCTCGCCGCAGGACGTCGCCGCCCGCATCGCCGGGTACGACGCCGTGCTGCTCTCGCCCGGCCCCGGAACGCCGGGCGACGCCGGCGTCTCGATCGACGTGGTGCACGCCGCCCTCGCGGCGGACAAGCCCCTGCTCGGCGTGTGCCTGGGCCACCAGGCGATCGCCGAGGCCCTCGGTGCCACCGTCACGCACGCCGAGGAGCTCATGCACGGCAAGACCTCGAAGGTCGAGCACGACGGCGGCGACTTCTACGCGGGGGTGCCGCAGCCGTTCACGGCCACGCGGTACCACTCGCTGGCCGTCGTCGACGACACCGTGCCCGAGGTCCTCGAGGTCACGTCGCGCACCGAGGGCGGCGTCATCATGGGGCTGCAGCACCGGGGCGCACCCGTCTACGGCGTGCAGTTCCACCCCGAGTCGGTCCTCACCGAGGGCGGTTACCGCATGATCGGCAACTGGCTCGGCGTCGCCGGCCTGCCCGAGGCCGCCGTGCGTGCCGCCGACCTCACGCCGCTCGTCGACCTCCGCTGACGGCTCGGGCCGCCCGGCGCGTCGCGCGGCCGGGGGCGTCGCCCGGCCGGGAGGTCAGGAGGCGCTGCAGATCGTGAGCACGACGGCCGACCCCTGGGGCGCGTCGCCCGGTGCCAGGGACTGCGTCGAGACCGAGCCGCCGCTGCAGCCGAGGTCGGGCTGCACGGTGACCTCGAGGCCCAGGTCGTCGCCGAGCGTGCGCACGGCAGCCTCCTGCGGCTGACGGATGACGTTCGGCACCTGCACCAGGCCGTTCGAGAGGACGAGGTCGACGCGCGTGCCGGGGTCGACCTCCTCGCCGTCGTCGGGCGACGCGGCGAGCACGGAGTCGGCCGGGATCGAGGACGAGTAGTCGCTCGACTGCTCGCCCCTCGCGAGGCCCGCGGCGTCGACGGCCGACCAGGCGTCCTCGACGGGCAGCCCTTCGAGCTCCGGCACCGTCGCCCGCGCGGGGCCGCTCGAGACCGAGACCCGGACCTCCTGCGCGTCGCCGACCTTCGTGCCCTCGCCGGGGTCGACCTCGACGATCTGGCCCTCGGGCACCTCGTCGCTCTCGACCTCGAGGCGGATCGGCACGAGCCCCAGCTCGTCGATCTGGCGCTGGCCGTCGTCCCAGGTCTCCCCGACGACGTCGGGCACGGCCCGGCCGCCCGTCAGCGAGGGCGGGGTGAGGTTCAGCACCCAGAACGCGGTCGCCACGACGACGACGGCGACGAGCAGGATGCCGACCCAGATCCAGGCGACGGGAGGGCGCGTCTGCGTGCGCTGCGGCCGGTCGTTGTCGTCGGAGTCGAGCTCGCGCAGCATCGCCTCGCTGCCCGCGCTCGCCGCCGGGTCGACGCCGAAGAGCGTGCTCGACGGGTCGATGACGGGGGCCCGTCGCACGGGTGCGCGGCCCTCGGCGGCGGCCGTGAGGTCGGCGCGGAAGTCGGCGGCCGTCTGGAACCGGTCGAAGCGGTCCTTCGCGAGCGACCGCAGGACGACCGCGTCGAGGGCCGGCGTCACGGCGGTCTCGATCGTGCTCGGAGCCGGCGGCACGGCGCTGACGTGCTGGTAGGCGACGGCGACGGCCGAGTCGGCCCGGAACGGTGGTCGACCGGTGAGCAGCTCGAAGAGCAGGACGCCCGTGGAGTAGAGGTCGGACCGCGCGTCGACGGTCTCGCCGCGCGCCTGCTCGGGGCTGAAGTACTGGGCGGTGCCGAGGATCGCCGTGGTCTGCGCCACGGTGGCCGAGGAGTCGGAGATGGCGCGGGCGATGCCGAAGTCCATGACCTTGACCTGGCCGCCGTCGGCGACCATGACGTTGCCGGGCTTGATGTCGCGGTGCACGACGCCGGCCCGGTGCGAGTACTCGAGGGCCGTGAGCACGCCCTGCGTCACGCGCACGGCCTCGGCGGGCTCGAGGGCACCGTCGCGCAGGAGGTCCTTCAACAGGCGCCCCTGGACGTGCTCCATGACGATGAAGGGCACCTGCACGTCGTGGCCGGAGCGGTCGCGGACGGTCTCCTCGCCCGCGTCGTAGACGCGGACGATCGTCGGGTGCGCCATGCGCGCGGCGGCCTGCGCCTCTTGGCGGAAGCGCGTGCGGAAGGCGGGGTCGCTGGCGAGCTGCGGCTTGAGGAGCTTGATGGCGACCTTGCGGCCCAGGCGCGCGTCGGTGCCCACGTGCACGTCGGCCATGCCGCCCCGCCCGATCAGCTCGCCGATCTGGTAGCGGTTGGCGAGAAGGCTCAACCCTTCGCGGACACCGTCAGACACGCCACGTTCTCCCTACGGCCAGACCCTCTCCCCGGGGCGGGGCCGGATCCAGTGTACGTCGCGGCCGTCACCCGTCCGGGTGCCGGGGGTCGTCCCTCGGGATGATTGTCAGTGGATCGTGTCCGGGGCGCGGTGGGCGCCCCGGGCACGACCCACCGGTCGTCAGCCCGCGGGGTCGGTCGACGGAGGCGTTCCCGGCTCTGTCGGTGCCGGGGTCTCCGTGGGCTCGGCGGGCACGGGCTGGACGGTGACCGTGACGCCGGCCGACTCCGCCGTGGTGAGCGAGCCGCAGGAGGCCGTGTAGGTCACCGTGAGGTTGCCCGGGGCGTCGGACTGCACGGGGACGCCGAGCACGTTGGTGCCGACCGTGCCCGAGGTCTGGCCGTTGCCGTCGGTGCCGCCCGTGATCGTGTAGGTGTACCCGGTCAGCGAGTAACCGGCCGGGCAGCCGGCGTAGGCGGGCCACGTGACGTCGGCCGAGTCGTCGCCGTCGGCCACGATCTCGGTCACGGAGGCCGTGGGGGCCTCCGGGTCGCCGGGCGTCGGGGCGGGCTGGTAGACGTACAGCGTGATGGTGCGGCCCTCGGTGACGGTGCCCGTCGGGTCGAGCCGGTAGACGGTGCCGACCTGCTCGGGCGAGGGTGCCGTGTTGCCGCCCTCGGCGCTCTCGACGACGAGGCCCAGGGCCCCGAGCTCGCTGCGCACGTCGGCCTCGGGGCGACCGACGTAGTCGGCCTGGTCGATCGCGACGGTGGTGGGTGTGGGCGTGGGCGTCGTGGGATCGGGCGTCGGGGTGCTGGACGTCGTCGTCGGGGCCGGGCCCGGCTCGTCGGCGTTCATCACGGCGTAGGCGACGAGCCCGCCGAGGCCCAGCACGAGCAGGACGCCCAGGACGATGAGCGGCCAGAACCAGGGGCTGCGCGGCTTCTTCTCGTCGGCGGTCTCGTCGTCGTCGCCGCGGAGCGCCTCCGGGTCGGCGTCGCCGGGGACGAACGCGGTCGTCGCGGCCCCCGCCGCGGCGGCGCCCGCCGGGTCGAAGAGCTGGGTCGTGGCGTCCTGGGTGCTCATCAGCTGCGTGGCCTGGTCGGCGGCACCTGCCGCGAGGCCGATCGCGGGCACGGCCGTCGTGGCCGCCGCGACGTCACCGCGGCGCAGGGCGCGCGAGGCCGTGGCGAGGGCGCTGGCCGAGCCGGGGCGCTCGGCGGGCTTCTTGGCGATGCAGGAGAGCACGAGGCGGCGCACGGGCTCGGGGACGCTCGACGGCAGGTCGGGCGGCGTCTCGTTGATCTGCGCCATGGCGATGGCCACCTGCGACTCGCCCGTGAAGGGGCGACGGCCGGCGAGGGCCTCGTAGGCGACGATGCCGAGCGAGTAGATGTCGGTGCTCGGCGACGCGGGGTGACCGCTGGCCTGCTCGGGCGAGAGGTACTGGACCGTGCCCATCACCTGGCCGGTGGCGGTGAGGGGGACCTGGTCGGCGATGCGCGCGATGCCGAAGTCGGTGATCTTGACGCGCCCGTCGGGCGTGATGAGCAGGTTGCCGGGCTTGATGTCGCGGTGGACGAGGCCCGCCGCGTGCGCGGCCTGGAGGGCGGAGGCGGTCTGCGCGACGATGTCGAGCACCTTGTCGGTGGGCAGGACGCGGTCTCGGTCGAGGATCGTCGACATGGCCTCGCCGGGGACGAGCTCCATCACGAGGTAGGCGCTGCCCTCCTCCTCGCCGTAGTCGAAGACGTTGGCGATGCCCTCGTGGTTGACGAGCGCGGCGTGGCGGGCCTCGGCGCGGAAGCGCTCGAGGAACCCGGGGTCGCCGAGGTACTCGTCCTTGAGGATCTTGATGGCCACCGTGCGCCCGATCACCAGGTCGGTGGCCTCCCAGACCTCGCCCATGCCGCCGATGGCGACGCGGGTCGACAACTGGTATCGCCCACCGAAGGTGAGTCCGCCCGTAGGTCTCATTTGTTCAGCACCGCCTCTAGTACGTTCTTCGCGATCGGGGACGCGACCTGGTTGCCGAAGGCCGACTGGCCCCGCCCGCCGCCGTTCTCGACGACGACGGCCACCGCCACCTGGGGGTCGTCCGCCGGGGCGAACCCGGTGAACCACAGCGTGTAGGGCTCGCCGGCGCCGTTCTCGGCCGTGCCGGTCTTGCCGGCCACCTCGACACCGTCGATTCTCGCACCGCTGGCCGCACCGTCGGAGACGTTCTGGACCATCATGTCCGTCATCGTCCCGGCCGTCGCCTCGCTCACCGGGCGTGAGAACACGTCGGGGGAGAACTCGCGGACCGGGCTGAGGTCGGGGTTGAGGATGCTCTCGACGAGCGTGGGGGTCATCTCGGTGCCGCCGTTCGCGATGGCGCTCGAGACCATGGCCATCTGCAGCGGCGTGACCCGGTCCGAGCCCTGCCCGAACGACTGCAGCATGAGCGTCGCGTCGTCGATGGGGTCGCCGTCGGCGTCCTCGGTCGGGAACCGGCTCGGGGTCGCGCGCTGCGGGATGTCGACCGACCGGCCGAAGCCGAAGGCCTCCGCCTGGTCGGCGAGGGCGTCGGCGCCGAGGGCCCGGCCGAGCTCGGCCATCGGGATGTTGCACGACAGGCGCAGCGCCGTGGCGAGGGTCGTGGTGTCGCCGCCGCCGCACGAGCCGCCCTCGGCGTTGTTGATGTTCGTCTCGGTGCCGGGGAGCGTGAGCGTCGCGGGGTTCGGGAACGTGCTCTCGGGCGTGTAGTCGCCGCTCTCGAGCGCCGCGGCCGTGGTCACGAGCTTGAAGGTCGAGCCGGGCACGTAGAGGTCGCCCTGGATCGTCTTGTTCTGCAGCGGGTCGGACGGGTCGGAGACGAGCTGCTCGTACGCGGCGGTCACGGCGTCGCGGTCGTGGCTGGCGAGCCGGTTCGGGTCGTAGGAGGGCTTCGAGACCATCGCGAGGATCTTGCCCGTCGACGGCTCGAGCGCGACGACCGCACCGGCGTTCGCCCCGAGGGAGTCCCACGCGGCCTGCTGCACGGCGGGGTCGATGGTCGTGTTCACGGCCGCGCCGACCGGGTCCTGGCCCGTGAGCAGGGTGTTGACCTGGTCGAAGAACTGGGAGTTGGCGTTGCCCGTGAGCTCGTCGTTGAGGGCGTCCTCGAGGCCGCGGGCGCCCTGGCCGAGCGTGTAGTAGCCCGTGACGGGGGCGTAGAGCTCGGGCTGGGCGTAGCTGCGCTGGAAGCGGTACTGGTCGTCGACCGGGGTCGACTCGGCGACGGCGGTGCCGCCGGCGAGGATCGGCCCGCGCTGGGCGCTGTAGCTGGCGAGCAGCGCGCGGGAGTTGCGGCCGTCGCTGCGGAGGCTGTCGGCCTGGAACGCCGTGATGTACGTGCTCGAGGCGAGCAGGGCCACGAACATCGCCAGGACGACGAAGCTCACGCGCTTGAGTTCTCTGTTCATCAGCCGATCACCAGTCTCGGTTGGTCCCTCACGCCGTCGGACAGCCGCAGCAGGAGGGCCGCGATGATCCAGGTGCCCACGAGCGACGAGCCGCCCGCGGCGAGGAACGGCGCGGTGAGGCCCGTGAGCGGGATGACGCGGGTGACGCCGCCCACGACGACGAAGACCTGGAGGGCCACGACCGAGGCGAGGCCGACGCCGAGCATGCGCCCGAAGTCGTCCTGGCCCACGAAGCCGATGCGGAAGCCGCGGGAGACGAAGAGCAGGTACAGGGCGAGGATCGCGAAGAGGCCCGCGAGGCCGAGCTCCTCGCCGAGCGAGGCGATGATGTAGTCGCTCTCGGCCAGCGGCGTGGTGTCGGGGCGCCCCTGGCCCAGGCCCGTGCCCACGAGCCCGCCGGCAGCGAGGCCGAACAGGCCCGTCACCAGCTGGAAGGAGCCGCCCACGGCGTCGTAGGTCGTCTGGTCGAAGGGGTCGAGCCAGGCCTGGAAGCGGCCCTGCACGTACGACAGGAAGGTGCTGGCGACGAGGGCGCCGCCGACGAAGAGCCCGACCCCGAGGACGACCCAGCTGCCCCGGCCCGTGCCGACGTAGATCATGACGAGGAACAGCCCGAAGTAGAGCACCGAGGTGCCCAGGTCGCGCTGGAAGATGAGCACGCCCATGGCCACGGCCCACACGACGAGGATCGGTCCGAGGTCGCGCGGCCGCGGGAAGCGCATGCCGAGCACCTTCGGGCCCATGAGCGAGAGGCTGTCGCGCGCCGTGACGAGGTAGCCGGCGAAGAAGATCGCGAGCGTGACCTTGCCGAGCTCGCCCGGCTGGAACGAGAACGGGCCGATGTCGATCCAGACGCGGGCGTTGAGGCCCGTGCGACCCAGGCCCGGCACGAGCGGCAGCAGGAGCAGCACGATCGACGTCGCCATGGCGACGTAGCGGTAGCGCGAGAGCACGCGGTAGTTGCGGATCACGAGCAGCACGGCGAGGGCGATGACCATGGCGAGCACGGTCCAGACCATCTGCTTGATGCCGAGGGCGCCCCAGCCGCTGCGGTCCTCCGCGAGGTCGAGGCGGTAGATCATGGCGATGCCGAGGCCGTTGAGGGTCAGCGCGATCGGCAGCACGAAGGGGTCGGCCTCGCGCGCGACGACGCGGAGCACCACGTGGAAGACGAGGGCGAGGCCGAGCACGCTCGTGCCGGCCACGAGCGGTGGCACGTCGATGCGGCCGAGGGCGCCGAGCTGCACGAGGACCATGGCCCCGGCGCAGACCGCGCAGGCCAGCAGGAGCAGCAGCAGCTCGAGGTTGCGCAGCTTCGCCGGCTGGCGCAGCTTGATCGTGATCGCCTGCGTGAAGGCGGTGGGCTCGACGGTGCGGCGCGGCTTCGTGGTGCCCACGCGCCCGAGCGCCTCGGTGGGGGAGTCATCGTGCGGCATCGGCGAGCCTCTCGACGATGGCGCGGGCGTCGGCGAGGTCGTCCGCGCTGATGGTGTCGGCCACGCTCTGCTGCGTGTAGTTCGGCAGGTCGGCGACCCGCACGTCGGTCCCTTCGTGCACGCTCGACAGCGTCCACGGGCCGATGCCCTGCTGCACGCCCTGGTAGATGACGACCGTGCCCCCGTCGGCGCCGACGTAGTAGTGGTCCTGGGTCCACTGGTAGGCGAGCACGAGGCCCGCGACCAGGGCGGCGACCGCGACGAGCACGGCGACGGACCAGGTGGTGCGGCGGCGTCGGCGGCGGCGCTTGTCCTCCGCGATGAGCTCGGCGAGGTACTCGTCGGACTCGGGCTCGAAGTGGCTGTCCTCCGGCGTGCTCGCGACCTTGAGCGGGTGCAGCAGGATCGTGGGCAGCCGCAGGGGCTTCTTGCCGGCCTCGCCCTCGAAGGTCAGGGGCGTGGCGGCCGAGCCGACGGTCTGGGCCGGGTCGCAGGCGGAGTCGCCGCTCTCGTCGACGTCGACGACGACGACGGTGACGTTGTCGGGCGCGCCGTGGTCGAGGGTCTCCTTGACGAGGCGCTTGACCACCTGCTCGGCGTCGAGCTCGGCGGCGAGGGCCTTCTTGATCCGCTCCTCGGCGAGGTAGCTGCTGAGCCCGTCCGAGCAGATGAGCCAGCGGTCGCCCGGTTGCGTGCCGAGGGTGGCGGTGTCGATCTCAGGAGCCGCGTCGACGTCGCCGAGGACCCGCATGAGCACGCTGCGGCGCGGGTGCACGGCCGCCTCCTCGGGCGAGATGCGCCCGCTGTCGACGAGGCGCTGCACGAAGGTGTGGTCGGCGGTGATCTGGCTGAGCTCGCCGTCGCGGAACAGGTACACGCGGGAGTCGCCGATGTGCGCGACGGCCATGCTGTCGCCGACGCGGAGCAGCGCGCTGACGGTCGTGCCCATGCCCGTGAGCTCCTGGTGCTCGAACACCGTCTCGGCGAGCAGCTGGTTCGCGGCGATCAGGGACGACTGCAGCGCGAACTCGGCGTCGCCGGGGGAGCCGTAGACGCGGTCCGTCTCGCGGATGCGGCGGATCGCGATCGCGGAGGCGACGTCGCCGCCCGCGTGGCCGCCCATGCCGTCGGCGACGACGAAGAGCTGGGTGCCCGCGTAGCCGCTGTCCTGGTTGTTCGAGCGGATCTTGCCCACGTGGGACAGGGCGGCGCTCTTCACCTGCGTCGTCGTCATGCCCTACCGCCGCAGCTCGAAGCTCGTCTGGCCGATCGTCACGGGGGTCTGGGCGGGCACGGGCGTGGGCACGGTGACGCGCTCGCCCGCGAGGAAGGTGCCGTTGGTGCTGTCGAGGTCCTGGACGACCCAGCGGCCGTTCCAGAGCATGAGCCGGGCGTGGTGCGTCGAGGTGTAGTCGTCGCGGATCACGAGGTTGCTCTCCTGGGAACGGCCGATGGTGAGGGGGCCGTCGCCGAGCGGCATCTCGAGGCCGGCCTTCGCACCCTTCGTGATGACGAGGCGGCGCGGCGTCGCGTCGGCCTCGGGCTGGGGGGCAGGAGGCGCGGGCGGGCGGGGCGCGGGGCGCGCGGCCGGGGCGGGCTGCTGCGCGCCTCCTGAGGCGGCGTCGGGCAGCTTGCGGGCCCGCTGGCCCATCAGGTCGGAGCGCAGCGCGACGACGATCGCGAAGATGAACGCCCAGAGCACGATGAGGAACCCGAAGCGGAGGACGAAGAGCGTGATCTCACTGGTCACCGACGGCCCCCTCGGGTGGGGTCGCTCGTCGCGGTCTGGGGGAGCACCCGGAACACCATACGCGTACGACCGATCTGGATCACGGAGTCGGGCTGCAGGAGGGCCTTCGTGAGGGGCGCGCCGTCGAGCTTGGTGCCGTTGGTCGAGCCGAGGTCGCGGACCTGGGCGCGGTCGCCGTCCCAGAGGATCTCGGCGTGCCGGCGGGAGGCCCCGGTGTCGGCCAGGGTGACGTCGGCCTCGCTGCCGCGCCCGATGACGGTGCGCCCGCGCTCGAGGCGGTGCCGCGTGCCGTCGACGTCGAGCACGGGGGCCCAGGTGACCTCGTCGCGGACGCTGGAGGAGTCGACGGCGAGGATCCCGACGCTGAGGTCGTCGTCGCGCTCCAGCCGGACGCCGAGCGGCCCCGCGAAGTGGTAGCCCTGCGCGGTCGCGTGGCGCTGGGTCAGCTGCGTGAGCTCGTCGAGGAGCGGGCGGCCGATGTCGGTCATGCGCTCGTGGTCGGCGGGGGAGAGCCGCACGACCAGCTCGTTCGGGACGAGGATGCGCTCGCGGGAGACCACGGCGGCCTTCGTGTCGAGCTCGCGGCGGAGCGCGCTCGTGATCTCGAGGGGTTGCACGCCCGAGCGGAACGTCTTGGCGAAGGCGCCGTTGACAGCGCGCTCCAGCCCGCGTTCGAAGTTGTCGAGCAGTCCCATGGGTCTCCAGGTCGGTTCTCCGGTCGCCCGATCCTACCCGGACGCGCCGACCCGTCGCCTTCGGCGGCCCTTCGGCGGCCCGGATCCGTGGTAGTGTCGACGAGTTCGCGCGAGTGGCGGAATTGGCAGACGCGCTGGCTTCAGGTGCCAGTACTCGCAAGGGTGTGGGGGTTCAAGTCCCCCCTCGCGCACGGACGAGAAGGCTCTCCCCTCCGGGAGGGCCTTTTTCTCTGCCCCCTGTGTCAAGGGCCCTTGACACGCGCAGGAGGCGCGGGCAGGGTGGAGCCATGACAAGCGACCTTGACAACCGCGGCGGTCGCGCCGAGCGCGCCGCCCACCGTCCCTACTACCGCGACCTCACGCTGGGCATGGTCGCCTACGGGCTCCTGCTCGCGGCGGCGATCGCGTTCGGCGACCTCGAGGGCGACAGCCCGTGGCGCTTCGCCTGGGCGCTGCTGCCCGTGCTGCCGCTCGCGTTCGTCCTCGTGGCCGTCGTGCGCCTCCTGCCCCGCCTCGACGAGTACCAGCGTCAGCTGCAGCTCCAGGCGCTCGCGACGGGCTTCGGCGCCGCGGTCCTCGCCGCCCTCGCGACGGGGTTCCTCGCCTTCGCCGGGCTGCAGGGCTGGTGGTCGAGCTGGGTGGTGCTCACGGTCGGCATGCTCGGTTGGGCCGTCGGCGGCGTCGTGGCGCGCGCCCGATGAGGAACGTCCTCCGCGCCCTCCGCGAGGAGCAGGGCTGGACCCAGGGCCGCTACGCCGACCTGCTCGGCGTCTCGCGGCAGACCGTCAACGCCCTCGAGACCGGACGGTACGACCCGTCGCTGCCGCTCGCGTTCCGCCTCGCGGCGCTGCACGCGCGACCCATCGAGGAGCTGTTCTTCCCCGACGACGGCACCGCCGACGCCTGAGCAGGAGGCGCGGGTCAGCCGATCGGCTCGATCAGCTCCGGCCCGTCGTTGTGGACCGAGTTCGCCGCCCGCGACACCTCGTGGTGGGCGAGGTCGTGGGCCAGCGCGTGCGAGTCGCGGTCGAGGAGGGCCAGCAGCTCGGTCGTGCCCAGGTGGTCGCCCAACCAGTCGTCGTACGACCCGGGTGCCAGGAGGGCGGGCATCCTGTCGTGGACCTCGCCCGGCGCGACGTGCGCGTCGCGCGTGACGATGGCCATCGACAGCACCCAGCGGTCGGGGTCGTCCTGCTCCTTCGTCGGATCGGCCCACGCGCTGCCCACCGCCGCCATCGCCAGGGCCCCCTCGGGGGCGTGCACGAAGTGCGGCTGCTTGCCCGTCGGCGTGACCACCCACTCGTAGTACCCCTGCGCTGGCACGATGCAGCGGGCCTGCGCGAACGGGCGGCGGAACATGCCGCTCGTCGCCACCGTCTCGATGCGGGCGTTGATCGGCTGCGGCCGCTTCTTCAGGTCGGGGTACCACGGCGGAACCAGGCCCCAGCGGACGCCCGCGAGCTCGCGCTCGCCGTGCCGCTCCCGGACCACCGGCACGACCGTGGTCGGCGCCACGTTGTAGTCCTCGCCCAGCGGGCCGAGCCCGTCGAGCAGGTCGGGGAGCAGCTCGGACGTGGCCCGGGCGATGACGTAGCGGCCGCACATGCCGCCAGTCTGCTCCCCTGCGCGTGGTCCGTCGGAAAAGGCGACCGTCCGCGGCCGCCAGGCGGCCCCGCCGGGGTGCCGTGCGGCGTGTCGCCGCCGACTCGTCGCCTTTTCCGACGAGAAGGGGGAGCAGGGGCGTTGGCTGGGGCCGTGACCGACACCATGCAGACCCCCCGCACCCCTGCCCGCCTCGCCGTCACCGGCGCGACCGGAGCCGTCGGCGGCGCCGTCGCCCGCGCGCTCGCCGCCGAGGGGGTGCCCCTGCGGCTCGTCGTGCGCGACGCCTCCCGCGCCCCCGACCTGCCCGGGGCGGAGGTGGCCGTCGCCTCCTACGCCGACGGCGACGCCGCCGAGGCCGCCCTGCGCGGGGTCGAGGTCCTCTTCATGGTCTCGGCCGGCGAGGCCGTCGACCGCCTCGACCAGCACCGCACCTTCGTCGACGCCGCCGTGCGCGCGGGCGTGCGGCACGTCGTCTACACGTCGTTCCAGGGGGCCGGCCCGGACGCCGTCTTCACGCTCGGCCGCGACCACGGCGCCACCGAGCAGCACCTGGTCGCCTCGGGCGTCGGCACGACGTTCCTCCGCGACAGCTTCTACCTCGACTCGCTCGTCGAGTTCGTCGACGAGGCCGGCGTGCTGCGCGGCCCGGCCGGCGAGGGCCGCGTCGCAGCCGTCGCGCGCGCCGACGTCGCCGCGGTGGCGGCGGCCGTGCTCCGCGATCCGGAGGCCCATCGCGGCGCCACCTACGACGTCACCGGAGGAGAGGCGCTCACCCTGTCGGAGGTCGCCGCCCGCCTGTCGGCCGCGACCGGACGCCCCGTCACGTACGCGCCCGAGACCGTCGAGGAGGCCTACGCCTCCCGCCAGGCCTGGGACCCCGAGCCGTGGCAGGCCGACGCGTGGGTCAGCACGTACACGGCCATGGCCGCCGGCGAGGTGTCGACCGTGTCGACGACGGTCCGCGACCTCACCGGGCGGGCGCCCCTGCGGCTCGAGGACGTCGTGGCGGGCTGAGGACGGGCCTCCTGCGGGGGCCGTCCTCCCGGGCACGGGCGCGTGCGTCGTCGCCGGGCGTGCACGGACGCCCGTGGGCGACGCACACGCCCGTCGAGGCACCGGCACCGGCACCGGCACCCGTACCCGCACCGGCGGCGCCGCCGACCCGACCCGAGCCGACCCGACCCGAGCCGACCGGGGCCGTGCGCGGACGCCCGGCTCAGGCCACGCGGCGGGAGGAGAGCACGCCGCTGACGCCGAGCACGAGCACGCTCGCGAAGACGGCGAGCAGCGGCACGGTCCAGGCGCCGGAGGCGTCGTGCAGACCGCCGATCGCGAGCGGCCCGAGCGCCGCGAGGGCGTAGCCGCCGCCCTGCACGAGCGCCGACAGGCGTCGGGCGTCGGTGTCCGTCGTGGCCATGCGCACGATGACGATGAACACGATCGTGATGCCACCGCCCTGGGCCGCGCCTCCGAGCACCGACCAGAGCAGCCACGCCTCGGGCGCGAAGAGCAGGCCGAGCGGCATGGCGGTCCAGAACACGGCGACGAGCGCGATGACGAGGGCGGGCCGGAGGCGCAGTGCCAGCAGCGGGACGCCGAGCGCCCCGACGACGGCCAGGATCTGGAAGACGGCCGAGCTCGCCCCGGCACCCTCGCGGGTGAGGCCGACCTCGTCGGCGAGGAGGGTGGGCATCCAGGCGGTGAGCCCGTAGTAGCCGAAGGCCTGCCCGGCGAACGCCAGCGTGAGGCCCCAGGTGGTCCAGCGGCGCAGCAGGGGGACGGCGGCACGGCGGGCGGCGGCGGCCTCCTCGTCGGAGACGACCCTCACCTCGCCGGTCACGACGTCGACCCCCGCGGCCTCGGCCTCGTCGAGCGCCCGGCGCCCGAAGGCCGCGCGCGGGCCGACCGCGGCCGACCACACGGCCACCGCGAGCACGACGAGCACGCCCCAGGCGACGAGCGCCCACGGCCAGCCGACGACGTTCGCCAAGGGCGCCGTGCCGAGCGACGTGAGCATCGACCCGACGTTGAGCGCCGACGTGTAGACGCCCGTCGCGAGGCCGGCCCTCGCGGGGCTGAAGTCGCGGCGGATGACGACGGGCAGCACGACGTTGCCGATCGTGATGGCGAAGCCGATCACGATGGTGCCCGCGACGAGCCAGGCCTCGCCGCCGAGCGAGCGCAGCACCGTGCCGAGCAGCACGCCCAGCAGGCTGACCGTGACGGCGCGCTCCGGGCCGATGCGGGCGATGAGCGCCGACGCGGGCGGGCTCGCGATCGCGAAGCAGAGCACGGGGATGCTCGTCAGCAGGCCGGCCACCACGGCCGAGAGGGCCAGGTCGCTGCGGACGTCGTCGAGCACGGGCGCGACGGCCACGATGGGACCGCGGTAGTTCAGCGCGATGAGGACGATCGCGACGGTGAGCAGCCAGGCGGCGGGGGAGCGGACGGCGGACGCCGCGCCGCGGGTCACGCGGCGCCGCGCAGGAGGCTCACGCCCAGCAGGTCGGCGAGCTCGGCGGGCGTCGCCACGACGGCGACCGCACCGGCCTGCTCGGCCGGGGAGCCGTAGCCCCACCCGACCATGATCGTGGGCACGCCGTGCTCGGCCGCGCCCTCGACGTCGTGCGAGCGGTCCCCGACGAGCACCGGGCGCGAGAGGTCGGCACCGCGCTCGCCGAGCCGGCGCAGCGCCTCGGCGACCACGTCGGCCTTCGTGTTGCGCACCTCGTCGTCGCTCGCACCCGTGATGACGTCGAGCCAGCGGTCCAGACCTGCCGCGACGAGGATCGCGGTGGCCGGGGTCTCGGGCTTCGACGTGGCCGTCGACGACGGGATGCCGGCCTCGTGGACGGCACGGAGGACCTCCGGCACGCCCTCGAAGATGGCACTGTCGGCGGCGCGCTGGAGGTAGTGGGCGCGGTAGACGCGCAGGGCCTCGTCGAGACGGTCGCCCTCGAGGCCGAGGAACCGCTCGAAGCTCTGCGGCAGGGGCGGCCCGACCCACTCGAGGAGCTCGGTCGGCGTCGGCACGGGCAGCCCCAGCTCGGCGATGGTGTGCGCGAGGCTGGCGGTGATGTGCGGCGCCGAGTCCGCGATCGTGCCGTCGAGGTCGAACAGGACGACCGAGTACGGGGAGGTCATGCCCCTCAGCCTAGGAGGCGAGGGCGGAGTCCGGTCGGCGTTCCCGCCGACCGCGCCGCGCGCTGCCCGGCGCGACCGGGAGGACGGGGTCGACGGCCGCCCGACGGGCCCGGAGCTCTCGCCGCGACAGCGCCGTGGCCGCCCCGAGCGCGGAGGAGGTCGGCGCCTCCGCCGCGGCCCGGGCCGTGCGGCTGCGGTGGAGCTCGTCGTAGAGGGGCGTCGCGGACCGGTACCGCACGAGGTCGTCGTAGATGGTCATGGTCGAGGCCTCCCCTGGGTCACCCCCATGATGGACCCGACATGTCACATGCGCAACCCTCGGGGTCAGAAGAGGCGGGAGTGCGAGTCGTCCAGCCCGCGCATGGCGTCGTAGTCGAGCAGGAGGCAGCGGATGCCCCGGTCCTGCGCCAGCGTGCGCGCCTGCGGCTTGATCTCCTGCGCGGCGAACACGCCCGTCACGGGAGCCAGGTGGGGGTCGCGGTTCATGAGCTCGAGGTAGCGGGTGAGCTGCTCGACGCCGTCGATGTCGCCGCGGCGCTTCAGCTCGACCGCCACCGCGCCTCCTGAGGCGTCGCGCGCCAGGATGTCGACGGGGCCGATCGCCGTCATGTACTCGCGCCGCACGAGGGTGTGGCCCTCGCCCAGCAGGTCGATCTGCTCGGCGAGCAGCTTCTGCAGGTCGGCCTCGACGCCGTCCTTCGTGAGGCCGGGATCGACCCCCATCTCGTGGGACGAGTCGTGCAGCACCTCGTGGATCGACACGAGCAGGATGTCCGCCGTCTTGGCCTGGCTGACCTTCCAGACCTCGGTGACGCCCGCGGCCCGCTGGTCGTCGTCGGGCTCGATCGACCGGAGCGTGCAGGGCGGGCTCATCCAGTTGAGCGGCTTGTAGCTGCCGCCGTCGCTGTGGACGAGCAGGCTGCCGTCGCTCTTGACCATGAGGAGGCGGGTGGCGAGGGGGAGGTGGGCCGAGAGGCGTCCGGCGTAGTCGACGGAGCAACGGGCGATGACGAGGCGCACCGGACGAGCGTAGCCGTCCGCGCCCGACCGTCGGCTCGCCGGGGTCGTCGGCCCCATATGTCGCGCATCTGATGTGGTACTCGGTAAGGTCGGTGCATGCGCCCCGTCCCCCTCCCCGACCGCGAACCGCAGGAGGCCCCGTGACCGCCCCCGACGTGCCCGACGTGCCCGACGTGCCCGACGCCCCCGACGTGCTCGACGCTCCCGACGCCCCCGAGGTGCCCGACGTGCCGGGCGCCCGGCGCCCCGACGACGCTCGGTCCGGGCCGCCCGCCGACCCGACGGCCGGGTCCCGCGGCCCGGACGGCCGCACGGCGCCGGACGACGTGGGAGCGGCGACGCGCCGCCTGCTCCTCGACCTCGTGAGCGGCCGCCGTCCGCACGGCAGTCCGGTGCGCGTGGCCGAGCTGGTCCGCGAGCACGAGGTCGAGGCCGGCGCCGCCCGGCTCGCGATCGCCCGGCTCCGCGACGCCGGCCTGCTCACCTGCTCGACGTGGAGCACGGACATTGTCGTCAGCTGGCACCCGGCCCGGTCCCGCCTGCTGCTGAGGCGACTGGTCCGCCTCGTGGAGGCCGTGGTCGACCGCGCTCCCGACGTCGCGGGGCTGCCCGAGCGGCCCCTGCGCCCCGCGACGGCCGACGCCCTCGACCTCACGCTGCCCGACGACGCGGCGCGCCTCGTCGCCCTCTGCCGTTCGCTCTTCACGACGCTGCCCGAGCCCGTGCGCAGCGACGCCGGGCCCGAGCTGCTCGACCTCGTCGAGGTGCTCTGCAGCGACGAGGCCCTCGCGGTCGACGGTTCGCGGCGCTCACGGCCCGCGTCGGAGCGCGGCGCGATCGTCGACCGTCTGGAGCAGGCCGCGAGGCTCGGCGACTGGGGCGCCGTGCGCGACACGGTGCGCGAGCACGCGGTGGCGCTCAGTCCCGAGGCGCCTCCGGCTGCGGTCCCGGCTCGCTGACGGCGGGCTCCCTCGCCGCACCGGCCGCCGCTCCCGCGACGCCGATGAGCACGAGCACGACGAGCAGGGCCCGCAGCAGGCCGACGTGCTCGCCGAGCAGCCCGATGACGGGCGGCAACGCCAAGAAGGCCACGTACCCGACCGTCGCGACCGCGCTCACGCGAGCCGCCGCCGTGCGCGGGTCGTCCGCCGCCGCGGACAGCCCGACCGGGAACCCCAGGGCCGATCCGGCGCCCCAGGCCAGCACGCCGACGATCGCCAGCCACGCCCACGGCGACAGGATCACGAGCAGGAGGCCCGCGGCCGCGGCGACCGCCGAGGCACGCAGCATCGGCACCCGGCCGTACCGGTCGAGCAGGGGCCCGCCCGCGATCCGCGCCGCCGTCATCGCCGTTACGAAGACGAAGAACACCGTCGCCCCGCCCTCGTTCGTGAGGCCGTGGCCGTCGACCATCGCGAGGGCCAGCCAGTCGTTCGCCGAGCCCTCCGCGGTCGCCATCCCGAGCACGACGAGACCGAGCAGCAGCGTGCCGGGGGCGCGCCAGACGCCCAGGCGGTCGCGCCAGGTGGCAGGAGGCGCGGCCGCGGGGGACCCGGGTGCGGGGTCGCCCCGGCCGGGGAGCTCCTGGGCGGGGCCGGCCTCGCGACCGGGGCCAGCCCCCTGCGCGGCCGCGGCCCCTCGTGCTGCCGGCGTGCGCGCCTCCTGCGCCTCGGCCTCGGGACGGAGCCGGGGCACGGCGACGACCATGGCGACCACGACGCCCACCGCGACGACGCCGACGTGGACCGCGACGGGGACGCCGAGCAGCTCGGCCCCCGCGCTGAGCAGGGCTCCGGCCATGGTGCCGACGCTGAACGCGGCGTGGAACAGCGGCATCACCGTGGTCCCGAGGGCGCGCTCGGCGGCTGCGCCCGACACGTTCATGGCGACGTCGCAGAGCCCGTTGCCGAGGCCGAAGACGGCGAGGCCGACGGCGATCGCCCAGAAGCCGGCGCCCAGGCTGGCCGCGAGACCGGCGGCGGCGAGGCCGACGGCGACCGTGACCAGCGCCAGGCGCACCGCCCGGGGTGCACCCGTCGAGGCGATGACGTGGCTCGACAGCGTGATGCCGAGGATCGAGCCGACGCTGAGGCCGGCGACGAGCAGACCCATCTCGAAGGTGGTGGCATCGAGGAGGTCGCGCACGGCGGGCACGCGGCCCAGCCAGGTGGCGACGGCGAGGCCGGAGAGGCCGAAGACGACGAACAGGGCGTTCCGCCAGCGCAGGAGGACGTGGCGGGCCTCGGTCCGGGCACGGGCACGGGCGGGGGCGGTGGCGGGTCGTGGCACGGGAGCTCCGGACGTCTCGTCGTCGAATCGATTCGAGGACCACGCTAGCGGCTCGGGCGGCGCTCGCGGAAGGGCCGCGTGCCGGGCCGAGCGCGACCGCTGCCGTGCCCCGCACCTCCTGCAGGGCCGTCGGCTAGGCTCCAGCCCCATGAGCCCGACCGACGCGACGGAGCGCCGTGGCCCCTCCGGCTCGCCGGAGGCCCGCCCCACCCTGGCCGCCGTCGCACGCCTGGCCGGCGTCTCGGCCTCGACCGCGTCGCTCGCGTTCAGCGGCGGTGGCCCCGTCTCGGGCGACACGAAGCAGCGCGTGCTCGACGCGGCCGCCCAGCTCGGCTACGCGGGGCCCGACCCCCGCGCACGCTCGTTGCGCCGGGGCCGCAGCGGCATCGTCGGCACCGTGATCGAGGACTCCCTGAGCGGCGCCTTCCGCGACCCGGTCAACATCGCCATGCTCGACGGCCTCTCCGACGTCGTCGGCGCCGCGGGGGCCTCGCTGCTCCTGCTGCCCGAGCAGGCCGGCGAGCCCTCGCGCCTGCTCGACGCCCCGCTCGACGCGGTCGTGCTGTTCGGCTGCTCGATCCGCATCACCGAGTCGGTGGAGATCCTGCGCCGCCGCGGGATCCCGGTCGTCGCCATCGAGGGGCCGCCGATGGAGGGCGTGCACGACGTCGCCCTCGACAACGCCGACGCGTCGCGCGCGCTCGCCGAGCACCTCCGCGACCTCGGTCACCGTCGCGTCGCCGTCGTCACCCTCGAGCTCGGGCCGACCCGCTTCGTGGGCGCGCTCACGCCCGAGCGCGAGGCGGCCGGGACGGGCTGGACGACCCTCGAGCGCCTCCGCGGGATCCGCGCCGTGTTCCCCGACGCCGCGGGCATCGCGACCACCGGCAGCGCGTTCGACGAGGGGCGCCGGGCCGCCCTCGACCTGCTCGACGTGCCGGCCGCCGAGCGCCCCACGGCGGTGGTCGCGCAGAGCGACCTGCTCGCCGCGGGCGTCGTCGCGGCCGCCGACGAGCTCGGACTCGCCGTGCCCGGCGACCTCAGCGTCGTGGGCTTCGACGGCGTGCGCATCGACGACCCCCGGTCGGCCTGCCTCACGACGATGGTGCAGCCCTCCCAGGAGAAGGGCCGCGCCGCCGGGCGGGCCGTGCTCGCCATGCTCGCGGGCGAGGCACCGGACCCGGTCGGGTTCCGCTGCACGTTCCGGCGCGGCACGACCACCGGGCCCGCGCCCGCCTGAGCCGGGCCGCCCGGCTCGGGGCGCCTGGGCCTGGGGCGCCTGAGCCGCCTGGCTCGGGGTGCCTGGGCCTGGGCCTCCTGGCCGCCCCCCGCTGTCCCGCCCGGTGCCTGGCGGGAGGGTGTCCACGTTCGGCGGGTGCCGACGGGGTGTGCCCGCGTGTCGTGGACACCCTGGGAGGAGGGTGTCCACGATGTGCTGGTCGCGGGCCGGCGAAGGGACCGATCGTGGACACCCTCGGGGCGGCGCGGGCGGCGCGGGCGGCGCGAGCAGGGCGGCCCGGCTCAGGAGGCGCCGGTCACCTGCCAGCGCGACCCCGCCGCGCGCAGGCCCAGCGTCACGGCGCGCGCCCCGACGTAGCCGAGCCCGAACGCGAGCCACAGCCCGACGGCGCCCGCGCCCGCCGCCCCGGCCCACCACAGCAGTGGCAGGTAGACGACGACGGTCGCGACGCCGGCGAGGGCAAGGTAGCGGGCGTCGCCGGCACCGAGCAGCACGCCGTCGAGCACGAACACGAAGCCGGCGAGCGGCACGCCGACCGCCATGGCGAGCACGACGCCGGGCAGCAGGTCGCGGACCCCCTCGTCCGAGCTGAAGACGGGCGCCAGCACGGGGGCGAGCAGCGCGAGCAGGAGGCCCAGGGCGGCCCCGGCGAGCAGCCCGAACGTCACGAGGCGGCGGGTCACGGCGCGCACGCGGGCAGCGTCGCCGGCGCCGAGGGCGTGGCCGACCATGGCCTGCGCGGCCACGGCGAGGGCGTCGAGCGCGAACGCGAGCGTGGCGAAGAGCGTGAGCGCGATCTGCACGGTGGCGAGCCCGGTGACGCCGAGCCCCGCGGCGGCCGACACGGTCGCGATCATCGCCACCCGGAGGCTCGCGTTGCGCACGAGCAGCCACGCCCCCGAGCGCACGACGCGGCCGAGTCCGGCGAGTCCGGGGCGCAGCGGCGCCCCTGCGGCACGAGCCGCCCGCACGGCGATGACGACGTAGACGGCGGCCATGCCCCACTGCGCGACGACCGTCCCGGCCGCCGACCCGGCGACGCCCCAGCCGAGCAGGTAGAGGAACACCGCGTTGAGCCCGGCGTTCGCGGCGAAGCCGACGGTGGCGACGACGAGCGGGGTCCGGGTGTCCTGCAGGCCGCGGAGCAGCCCGGTCGCGGCCACGACGACGAGCATCGCGGGCACCCCGACGAGCGACACCGTGAGGTACGTCGTCGCGGCGTCGACGACGGCCGGGGTCGTGTCGAAGAGCGACAGGAGGGGGCGGGCCGTGACCGCGCCGACGAGCGCGAGCACGACGCCGAGCAGGAGTGCCGTCCAGATCCCGTCGATGCCCGCGCGGACCGCACCGGTCCGGTCGCCGGCCCCGAGCCTCCTGGCGACGGTCGGCGTCGTCGCGTAGGCGAGGAACACCAGCAGCCCGATCGCGGTCTGCAGCACCACCCCGGCGACGCCGACGCCCGCGAGGGGCACGGCGCCGAGGTGGCCGACCATCGCGGTGTCGGTGAGCAGGAAGAGCGGCTCGGCGACGAGCGCGCCGAGGGCGGGCACCGCCAGCCGGAGGATCTCCCGGTCGAGCGCGCGGCGGGCGACCCGGCGCTCGGGGCCGGCCACGGCCTCCTGCGCGCCCGGCACTGCGCCCGTCGGCGTCGGCTCGGTCCCCGGCACGTCAGTCGGTGCCGCGGAGGCGGCCGACCGCGCTCATGAGGTGGTAGACGACGATCGCCGCGACGGTGCCGAGGATGATGCCGCCGAAGCTCGCGCCGCTCAGCACGAAGGTGAAGTCCGCGATGCCCATGATGAGCGCGATGCCCGCGGTCAGCTGGTTCTTCGGCTTCGAGAAGTCGACGCGGTTCTCGACCCAGATACGGATGCCGATGACGCCGATGAGGCCGTACAGCGCCGTCGTCACGCCGCCCAGCACGCCCGGTGGGACGGTGAAGATGACGGCGCCGATCTTCGGCGACAGGCCGAGCAGGATCGCCACGATGCCCGCCACCCAGTACGCGGCGGTCGAGAAGACGCGCGTGGCGCTCATCACCCCGATGTTCTCGCCATAGGTCGTCGTCGCCGACCCGCCGCCGAGGCCCGCGAGGACCGTGCTGAGGCCGTCGGCGAAGAGGGCCCGGCCGGTGAGGGGGTCGAGGTCGCGACCGGTGAGCTGCCCGACGCCCTTGACGTGGCCCACGTTCTCGGCGACGAGCGCCAGGACGACGGGCAGGAACCCCAGGTAGATCGGCAGCTGCGCGAGGTCGAACGCCGGCGCGGTGAAGGTGGGCAGGCCCATCCAGTCGGCCTCGCCGACCTCCGAGAAGTCGACCTGGCCGGCGAGGACCGCGGCGACGTAGCCGACGACGACGCCCACGAAGATCGAGAGGCGGCCCAGGAGGCCCTTGAACAGCACGGCGCTGAGGATCACCGCGAGCAGCGTGATCGTCGCGACGCCCGGCGCCTGCGTGAAGTTGTCGCGCGCGGCCGGCGCGAGGTTGAAGCCGATGAGGGCGACGATCGCACCGCTGACCACCGGGGGCAGCAGCACGTCGATCCAGCGCGAGCCGGCCAGGTGCACGAGCACGCCGACGAGCGCGAGCATCGCGCCGACGACGACGATGCCGCTCAGGGCGAGGGGGATCCCGCCGATCTGCGTCGCGGCGCCCACGGGGGCCAGGAACGCGAACGACGAGCCGAGGTAGGAGGGCAGGCGGTTGCGGGTGACGAGGAGGAACAGCAGCGTGCCGATCCCCGAGAAGAGCAGGGTCGTGCTCGGCGGGAACCCCGTGATGATCGGCACGAGGAAGGTCGCGCCGAACATGGCTACGACGTGCTGCCCGCCGAGGCCGATCGTGCGGCCCCAGGTGAGGCGTTCCTCGGGCTGGACGACGGTCGAGGCGTCGACGGTGCGGCCGTCGCCGTGCAGGTTCCAGGGGAGCGCCATGGGAACCGACTGTATCGCCCGGCGCGGCGTCGGAGGCCTCGCCTAGGGTGGTGCGCATGACGGACGACGCGCTGCCCTCAGGGATCACGACCGACGAGCTCGACCCCGACGTGCGGCCGCAGGACGACCTGTTCCGGCACGTCAACGGGCGCTGGATCGCGCGCACCGAGATCCCGGAGGACAAGGCCCGCTACGGGTCGTTCACGCTCCTCGCCGAGGAGGCCGAGCAGGCCGTCCGCGACATCGTGCACGAGTCGCAGACCGCCGAGCCCGGCACCGAGGCGCGCAAGGTCGGCGACCTCTACACGAGCTTCCTCGACGAGGAGCGCATCGAGCGGCTCGGCGCCGAACCGCTCGTGCCGCTGCTCGCCGAGGTCGACGGTGTCGACGACGTGGCCGGCCTCCTGCGCCTCGTCGGCACGTGGGAGCGCCGCGGGCTGCCGAGCTTCGTGCAGCTCTTCGTCGACAACGACCCGGGCGACCCCGAGCGCTACGTGCTCTTCGCCGAGCAGGGCGGCCTCGGCCTGCCCGACGAGTCGTACTACCGCGACGAGAAGTTCGAGGGCGTGCGCACCGCCTACCGGGCCTTCGTCGCCGAGATGCTCGGCCTCGCCGGTCTCGACGAGCCCCAGGTGCGGGCCGACCGCGTCGTCGAGCTCGAGACCGCGCTCGCCGCCGAGCACTGGAGCAACGTCCGCACCCGCGACAGCCAGGCCACCTACAACCCCCTGCCCTGGGCCGAGGCCGCGGCGCTCGCCGAGGGCGTCGACCTCGCCGCCTGGCGCGACGCCGTGGGGGCGCCGGAGGGCGCCTTCGAGACGGTCGTCGTGCGCGAGCCGTCGTTCCTCACCGGCCTCGCGGGCCTCCTGACCACCGACCGGCTCGACGCCTGGCGCGACTGGGCCCGCTGGCAGGTCGTCCGCTCGTCGGCCGCCTACCTCTCGACGCCCTTCGTCGAGGCCAACTTCGGCTTCTACGGCCGCACGCTGAGCGGCACCCCCGTGCAGCGCGCCCGCTGGAAGCGCGGCGTCTCGCTCGTCGAGGGCTCGCTCGGCGAGGCCGTCGGCCGCATCTACGTCGAGCGGCACTTCTCGAGCACCGCCAAGGCCTCGATGGACGTCCTCGTCGACCACCTCGTCGAGGCGTACCGGCAGAGCATCGCGCAGCTGTCGTGGATGACCGACGAGAGCCGCGCGCGAGCCCTCGACAAGCTCGAGGCGTTCACGCCCAAGATCGGGTTCCCGGTGCGCTGGCGCGACTACTCGGCGCTCGAGGTCGACCCGGCCGACCTGCTCGGCAACGTGCGCGCCTCGGCCGCCTTCGGCTTCGACCGCGAGCTCGGCAAGATCGGTCGGCCGCTCGACCGCGACGAGTGGTTCATGACCCCGCAGACGATCAACGCGTACTACAACCCCGGGTTCAACGAGATCGTGTTCCCGGCCGCGATCCTGCAGTTCCCGTTCTTCGACGAGCAGCGCGACGCCGCCGCGAACTACGGGGCGATCGGGGCCGTCATCGGCCACGAGATCGGGCACGGCTTCGACGACCAGGGCTCCCGCTACGACGGCGACGGCCGGCTCACCGACTGGTGGACCGCCGACGACCGCGCGGCCTTCGAACGCCTCACCGTCTCGCTCATCGAGCAGTACGACGCGCTCGCCCCCGCACAGGTGCCCGACCACCACGTGAACGGGGCGCTCACCATCGGCGAGAACATCGGCGACCTGGGCGGTCTCGCCATCGCCTGGAAGGCCTACCTCCTGTCGCTCGACGGCACCGAGCCGCCCGTGGTCGACGGCCTCACCGGTGCCCAGCGCTTCTTCCTCAGCTGGGCGCAGGCCTGGCAGATGAAGCTGCGCGACGAAGAGGCGATCCGCCTGCTGGCGATCGACCCGCACTCGCCCAACGAGTTCCGGTGCAACCAGATCGTGCGCAACATCGACGCGTTCTACGACGCCTTCGACGTCACCGAGCGCGACGCCCTCTGGCTCGCCCCCGAGGCCCGCGTCACGATCTGGTGAGCGGGGGCGACGAGCGCCGGGGCGGCCGGAGGCGCGGGGGAGGCACCGGCGGAGCACGGCACGGCGGCGAACGGTCGTCGGCCTCGTTCGACCGGTCCTTCGGCGTGCTCGCCGAGCTCGCGCACCGCGGCGCCACCGTGTCCGCCGCCGTGCACGACCTCGACTCGGGCGAGGAGCTCTTCGCCGTCGACGAGCGCGTGGCACTGCCCATCGCCCAGGTCGGCGCCCTGCTGCTGCTCGTCGAGGTCGCGGCCCAGCTCGAGGAGGGCAGGCTGTCGCCGCTGACCAGCGTCCCCCGCGGCGGGCCGCTCGGGGACGACGTGCTGCCCGGGGCCTCCGGCCTCTGGCCCTACCTGCGGCGGGACGCCTTCAGCGTCGTCGACGCCGCGACGCTCGTCGGGGCCCTCCGGGACGCCTCCGCGATCAACGCGCTCGTGGCGCGCATCGGCCTCGACGCCGTGCGGGCCCGCGCCGAGCAGCTCGGCCTGCGCCGCACCGCGCTGCTCGACATCGCCCGGCCCGACCGGGGCCCCGACGACGCCCCCGACCTCGCGGTCGGCTCCGCGCACGAGCTCGCCGACCTCTGGGCCCGGCTGGTGCGCGGCGAGGTCGTCGACCCCGCCGTCAGCGACCGGGTGCTCGGCTGGGCGTCGCTCTCTCGGGATCTCTCGCTCGCCGCCTCGGCCTTCGGGCTCGACCCCGGCTCGCACCGTCGCCGCGACCACGACCTCCAGCTCGTGCACGTCACGGGCGCCGCGGTCGGCGTGCGCAGCGAGTCGGGCGTGCTGCGCGGGTCACGACGCGGCGTCGCCTGGGCGGTCACCGTCACCTTCGACGACCGCACGCTCGGGCAGCGGCTGCAGGTGCTCGACGCCTACCGGGTGATCGGGACGGAGCTGCTCGAGCACGTGCACTGAGCCGCCGGGCTCAGGGGTGGGCCCAGCGGGCCCGGTGGACCCGGCGGACCCGGCGGACCCGGCGGACCCGGCGGACCCGGCCCCGGTCTGCTCCTGGCGGTGTCCACGACACGCGGAGGCGGAACGGCAGCACCCGCCGTGCGTGGACACCGTCCGCGCGACGGCGTCCACGAACGGTCCTGTGGGAGAGCGGTCGTCCGCGTGTCGTGGACACCCTCCCCGGGAGCCGGGAGCCGGGAGCCGGGAGCTGGGAGCCGGGAGCTGGGAGCCGGGAGCCGGGGGCCGGGAGCTCGAGGACGGGGGCCGGAGCCTGGAGGGTCAGCCGGGATCGGGCGGCCCCGGGCCTGGAGCCCGGGCTCAGCCGGGCTGGACGGCGTTGACGGTCAGCAGCGGGACCGAGGGGTCGGCGCAGGCGGTGTACTCGCCCTCGACGAAGAGGGCGTGGGTCTCGCCGGGCGGGTAGACCCGGAACCCGTCGGCCAGCCGAGGCCGGCACTGCGCCGAGGCCCAGTCGACGGCGGGCGCGACGAGCACGAGCACGGTGGCGGCGCCTCCTGCCTCGAGGGTCACGGTGTCGTGGGGCAGGCTCACGATGTCGCGTTCCGCGGCCGCACCGAGCTGGGTGCCGTCGCCGAAGCCGACGAGGGAGACGCCCGGCCAGCCCTGCAGCGTGCACGAGGTCGAGCCGGTGTTGGTGAGGACGAGCGTCACCTGGGCGTCGCCGCCGACGGACAGCCCGTCGTCGTCGACGACGCCCGTCAGGTCGTCGGTGCGGCAGCGGTCCGTCGCGGTGCTCGTGCTGGCGCCGCCCTGGGCCGGGGCCACGCCGTGCGCGCCCGTGGGAGCGGGGGTGTCGGACGGTGCCGGATCGGAGGTGGAGGGCACGACGAGGGGCGACGCCCCCGACGGCGACAGGGTCGCGCAACCCGCGAGGGCGACGACGGCGGCCAGCGCCAGCAGGGTGCTGGCGGGCCGGAGCAGATCTGTCGGGGTCAGGCTCACCCGGACACGATCGCACCCTTGTCCGTGAGCGCGGTCAGCGGACGGTGGGGACCTTCCCAGGCTGGGACGATGCTGACTATCGCGACAGGTGTCGTCCCCGCTGGGCGGAGCGGCGGTGACCCCGCGGGAGCCCGCGCCAGCGGGGATCAGTCCACGAGGTCGAGCGCGTGCAGGCGCTCGAGCGTCGCGACGCCGGCCGGGGGACAACGCTCGAGGTCCGCGGTGGTGGCCCAGTGCAGGGCGCTGACCTCGGCGGACGGCACCGGCTCCGGCGATCCCTCGACGAGGCCGCCCTCGAAGAGGGTCATCTCGACCAGGCGCCCCTCGGGCTCACCGTCGGCCTGCGTGACGACCGTGAACAGGGCGCGCACCGAGGCGGGGTCGACGACGACGCCGACCTCCTCGTGCGCCTCGCGCACGGCCGCGGCGGCGCCGGTCTCGCCGGGCTCGACCTTGCCGCCGGGCAGGTACCAGAGGCTCCTGCCCCGGGCGGTGACCATCAGCAGGCGCCGGTCGCGGACGAGGGCGAGGGCGCTGACGACGAGGGGCTGCACCCGGTGATCCTCGCAGACCGACGGCGCTGGCATGATGGGCGCATGCGGCCCCGCGACGCCCCGGCCCCGCCCGCGACCCTGGTCGACGTCGCGGCCCGCGCCGGCGTGAGCATCAAGACCGCCTCGCGCGCCGTCAACGGCGAACCGCACGTCGCCGAGGCCACGCGGCGCCGCGTCGTCGAGGCCGCGACGGCCCTCGGTTTCCGGCTCAACAGCCAGGCGAGCATGCTGCGCCGCGGCGTGCGGCCCGGCGTCGTCGGCTTCGTCATGGGCGACCTCGCCAACCCCTTCTACGCGGCCATCGCGAAGGGCCTCGAGCAGGAGGCGCGCGGCCGGGGCCTGCAGGTCACCGTCGCGAGCACCGACGAGGACCCGGAGCGCGAGCGCGACCTCGTCGCCGAGCTCGTCGACCGGCAGGTGCGCGCCCTCGTCGTCGTCTCGACCCGCCCCGACCACGCCGACCTCGAGCCGGTGCAGCAGCGCGGCATCCGCGTCGTGTTCGCCGACCGTCCGCCCGTCGGGCTCGACGCCGACGCCGTGCTCCTCGACGACGAGGGCGGCGCGCGACGCGCCACCGAGGCGCTGCTCGCCCACGGCCACCGCCGCATCGGCTTCGTCGGCGACTTCTCGCGCCTGCCCACGCACCGCGACCGGCTGCACGGGCACGCCGCCGCCATGGACGCCGCGCACGTCGAGGGCTGGCGGCGCTGGGTCCGCGAGGACCGGCACGACGCCGCGTCCGCGCGGGGCGGCGTGCGCGAGCTGCTCGAGCTCGACGAGCCGCCGACCGCGCTCTTCACGAGCAACAACCGGGTGACGATCGGGGCGCTCTCGGCGCTGCGGGGCGTGGCCGCGCCTCCTGCCCTCGTGGGCTTCGACGACTTCGACCTGGCCGACGTGCTCGGCGTCACCGTCGTCGCCCACGATCCCGTCGAGATGGGCCGGCGGGCCGCCGTGCTCGCCCTCGAGCCCGCCGACGCACCGCGCCGGGTCGTGCTGCCCACGGTGCTGGTCCGCCGCGGCTCCGGCGAGGTCGCCCCTGGCGACGCCTGGCGCTGACCCGCCGCTGCCCCGGGCCCTGCACCCGCCTGCCGCGCCCTGAGTCGGAAAAGGCGACAGGCAGGAGGTGGTGGCCGGCTCCGGCAGGGACGGGGACGGCGTGTCGTAGCGGACGTGTCGCGTTCGGCGCGAACCTGCGGGCGGCGGAGGAACCACGCCTCGGCGCGGGCGTGGAGGCCGACGCGTGGTTCGCCTGCGCACAGGGCGGGGCCGCCCGCAGCTGCTGCTGAGGACGGCCCCGTCGCGGTGCTGCGGACGGCTACTCGCGGCCGGCGACCTCGGCCACCTCGACCCCCTCGCCGAGCGACCGACGCCGACGGTGGGCCCCGACGCCGAGCGCGACGAGCGCCAGGCCGGAGGCCAGGAGCACGCCCGCGAGGAGCATCCCGTCGAGCGGGGGCTCGGTGCGGCCACCGGTCCAGGCCAGCGAGCCGTCGTTCGATCCCGGCCGGACGGGGGCGACGCCCTCGTCGGCGGGAGCGACGTCGACCACCCGGAAGGCGGCACGGACCGTGGCCTGCGACGTGTCGCCCACGGCCTCGACCTCGTGCGCTCCGGTGGCGGCCTCCACCGGCACGGTGAAGCTGCCGCGGAGGACGCCGCTCGCGTCGGCGGTGACGCTGCCGAGGGCGATCGGGTCGCTGTGGAGGGTCAGCGCGACGGTCTCGCCGGGCGCGAAGCCCGACCCGTCGACCGGCACGACGGTGCCGCGCGGGGCGGCGTCGACGAGCACGCGCAGCTCGGGCGCCCAGCCGGGCTGACCGGGCTCGCCGGGCCCACCGGGCTCACCGGGCTCCCCGGGCTCCCCGGGCTCCCCGGGCTCGCCCGGTCCGGGCTCCCCGGCGGCCGACACCCGCAGCTCGCCCGAGGCGGCCGTCTGCGAGACCGCGCCGACGGCGGTGACGGGGTACGTGCCTCCTGCCGTGCCCGCGGGGACCGCGAGCGTGGTGGCGAGGGCCCCGTCGCCGTCGGTGGTGGCCGTGACCACGACGTCGTCGCCGGCCGTGCCGAGGGCTGCGGTGACCTCCACCTGCTCGTCGGGTGCGAACCCGGTGCCGGTGACGTCCGCGGTGCTCCCGGCCGGGACCTCCTGGTCGTCGGCGACGGTGATCGTCGGCGCCCAGGCGGGTGCGGCGTCGACGGTGGCCGTGGTGCGGGCGGCGGCGCTGCTGCGGCCGTCGTCGACGGTGACGGTCACGGCGTACTCGCCCTCGAGCGCGTAGACGTGGCTGCCGGTGACGCTGCCGCCCTCGACGGCGACGGTCTCGAGCGCGGTGCCGTCGCCCCAGGCCACGGTCGCGGTGGTGCCCTCGGGGGCCTCGCCGTCGATCGTGGCGAGGGTGCCGCCGAGCTCCTCGCCGGCGGTGCCGTCGAGCGCGGTGCCCGCGGTGAGGGCGAGCGGGGCAGGAGGCGCGAGCCGCGTCCCGTCCGTGGCCACCGCGAACACGTGGATGCGTCCGGCGGCCCGCGGGTCGCCGGTCTGCACCGGCAGGGTCAGCGACACGGCCTCCTTGCCCTCGGGCAGGGTGACCGGTGCCGTGGCGTAGACCGCGGCGGGCAGGTCGGCCGTGCCGGAGGCGCCGACCGTGCGGAACGCGCTCGTCGCGACGAGCAGGTTGCCAAAGGCGGGTGCGGTGGCCGCCCCGGTCCAGTCGCCGAACTCGATCGGCAGCGGCTGGGTGCTGCCGTCGTCGAAGGTCAGCGTGCCGACGGTCTGCTGGCCGCGCTCGGTGGCGGTTCCGATCACCGACAGCTGGGTGACGTCGTCCCCGAGGTGCAGGGGCAGCACCTGGCCGTTCCCGGTCGCGTTGTCGGGCTCGCCGGCCGGGATCGCCGGCAGGTCGAAGTCGAGCTCGGTGCCGGGCACCGCGACCGTCGTGCCCTGGACGAAGCCGTCCTCGGCGAGCGACGTGCGCGAGAGGCCGTTCTGCAGGTAGTCGCAGTTCGCGGCCTGCCCGGGGTCGCCGAGGCAGACGGAGTCGTACGCGCCCTCGAGGGTCCGGGCGGTGCGGCTGACCGTGACCGTGGCGGTGGTGCTGACGCGCGCGTCGCCGTCGATCGCGGTGACGATCACCGGCTGGGCGCCGGCACGGTCGAGCAGGTGCGCCGGGGCGACCACCTCGACGCCGCCGAGCGGTGCCGGGGCGAGCGTGGCGGCCTGCGGGCCCTCGCCGTCGAGCCAGTCGACCGTGGCCGTCAGCTCGTCGGTGCCGGAGGCGCCGGTCACGGTGGCGACGGTGCCCTCGAACGAGGTCCCCACCTCCGCCGTGAGGTCGGGCCGCGGCGCGATCGCGAGGTCGCCGGCGGTGGCCTCCGGGTCGACGAGCAGCTCGAGCTCGGACAGCGTCGCCGCCCGACCGTCGGTCGTGGCCGTGGTGACGATCCGGTACCAGCCCAGCGCCGTGGGCGCCTCGACGGTGAACGGCCGTGTCTGCAGCGCCGACGGGAACGCCTGCCCGGTGCGCTCGTCGAGCGTCGTCCAGGTGCTGCCGTCGCTGGAGCCCTCGAGCCGCCAGGCGGTGGGGGCCGCCGAGCCGTCGGGACCGTTCGTCAGCGTGTACCGCTCGACCGCGACGGGGCCGGACGCGCTCTGCCAGGTGACCTCGGCCTCCTGCGCGTCGAACGTCACCGAGCTGCGCGCGCTGTCGTCGACGAGCGTGCCGGTGGCCGTGCCGTCGCTGCTCGTGAGCAGCCCCTGGCCCGGTCGGGTCGCGTCGACGAGCGGGGTGGGCACCTCGACCGCCTCGGGGGCGTGCGCCGCCCAGTCGCTCGGCTGCTCGCCCATCTGGAAGGTGAGCTGGCCACCGGCCGCGACGTCGTCGTGCGAGAGCGCGACGGTGTCGATCGCGCGACCGTTCAGCGTCGCGGACTGCACGTGCACGGCGTCGACGGAGTTGCCCTCGGCGGTGATGGTGAAGTCGCCGCCCGGCAGGTGGAGCGTGGCCTCGTCGAAGAGGGGCGAGCCGATCGTGTAGTCCGACGTGCCCATCGCGAGCGGGTAGAAGCCCAGCGCCGAGAAGAGGTACCACGACGACATCTCGCCGTTGTCCTCGTCGCCCGGGTAGCCCTGGCCGATGTCGCTGCCGACGAAGAGGCGCTGCGTGATCTCGCGCACCACCGCCTGCGTCGTGGCCGGGTCGCCGTTGGCCGCCGAGATGTAGGGGATGTGGTGAGACACCTGGTTGCTCATGCCGAGCTGGCCCAGGCGGACGTCGCGCGCCTCGAGCATCTCGTGGATGACGCCGCCGTAGCCGCCGGGCTTGTCCGCCTCCTCCGGGGTGGCGTAGAACTCGGCGAGCTTCGCGTCGAGGCCCTCCGAGCCGCCGTGGAGGGAGGCGAGGCCGGGCACGTCGAAGGGTGCGTGGAAGGCGAAGTTCCACCCGTTCGTCTCGGTGTAGGCGCCGCCCCAGTCCTCGGGGTCGTACTCGGCAGCGGGCGTCGCGAAGCTGCCGTCGGCGTCCCTGGCCTGGAAGAACCCGATCTCGGGGTCGAAGAGGTACGGGTAGTCCTGGGCCCGGTCGAGCAGCCAGGCCGACTCCTCGCGCAGTTGTGCGCGGCGGTCGTCGGGCGTGGCCGGGTCCTCGGCGAGCCGGGCGGCCATCCGGCCGAGGCCGAAGTCGTTGATGTAGCCCTCGAGCGCCCACGAGACGCTCTCGTGCGTCGACTCGGGCGTGTACCCGAGGAAGAGCGACTGGTCGAGGCCCTTGCGGCCCACTCCGCTCTGGGTCGGCTGCACGCTGGCGTTCTTCAGGCCGGCGTCGTACGCCTCGAGGGCGAGCTCGCTGCTGATCGCTCCCTTGACGTAGGCGTCGGCGAAGGCGACGTCCGAGCTGGTTCCGGTCATGAGGTCGGCGTAGCCGGGGCTCGACCAGCGGGCGATCCAGCCGGAGTCGCGCTCCATCTGGACGAAGCCGTCGACGAGGCGCTCGGCGACGTCGGGATAGAGCAGCGAGTAGGCCGGCCACACCGTGCGGTAGGTGTCCCAGAACCCGTTGTTGACGTAGATCTCGCCCTCCCGCACCTGCGCGTTCGTCGTCGTGGCCGTGGCCTCGCCCTGCTTCGGGGCGACCGGGCTGGCGTAGCGGTGCACCGGCGCGGCGGCCGTGCCCGTGTTCTCGAACTGCGAGTTCGGGTAGAGGTTGAGGCGGTAGAGGCTGCCGTAGAGCGTGGCGAGCTGGTCGTCGGTCGCGCCCTGCACCTCGACCACGCCGAGGCGGTCCTCCCACGCGTCGGACGCGGCCTGGCGGACCTGCTCGAAGCTGCGGTCGGCGAGCTCGAGGTCGGCGTTGTGCCGGGCCTGGTCGAGCGAGAGGAACGAGGTCGCGAGCCGCAGCTCGACGACGCCCTCGGCGGCACCACCGGAGGCCCGGGTCGCGTCGAACGACGCGTACGAGGCCCCGGCGCGGTCACCGGCGGCGGCACCGACCGAGGTCGGCGTGCGGTCGAACTGCCCCCACACGAACATGCGCGAGGCCCCCGTGGACAGGCCGGAGCCGTTCTCCACCCAGCCGGTCACGACGCCCTCGGGCGAGACCTGCAGCTCGGAGTCCCCGGCGACGCGGTCGACGAGCACGCTGCCCGCGCGGGAGCCGTCGCCCTCCGGACCGTCCTCCTCCGGGAAGGCGAAGCGCAGGACGGCGCCGTGGTCGGTCGGCGTGACGGCGGTCTCGAGGCCGCTCGTGGTGCGGACGCTGTACAGGTCGGGGCGGGCGAGCTCGTCGCCGTGGTCGAACGGGAGCGCGCGGGCCGCGAGGGACGCGTCGGGCGCGCCCGTGCCTCCTGCCGGCACCGCCGTGGTCGAGGGGAGCAGCGCGAGCTGGTTCCGGTCGCCCATCCAGGGGCTGGGCTCGTGCGAGATGCCGACGCCCTGCAGGGTGGGCAGGTTCTGCGCGTCGTTGCCGCGCGACCAGTCGTAGAGCCAGCTCTGGCTGGACGCGGCCGTCATGGGCGTCCAGAAGTTGAAGCCGTTCGGCACGGCCGTGGCGGGGATGTTGTTGCCCCGGCTGAACGAACCGGTCGAGTTGGTGCCGCGTCGGGTGTCGACGCTCTCGACGAGCTCGTCGCCGCCGACCGCGACGGGGGCCGGGTCGAGGTCGAGGTCGTCGACCCAGCCCTGGAACCGCGTCGCGTCGGAGCCGCCGGCGTTGTCGTAGGTGAGCACGACGCTCTGGACCGTGCGCCCGGCGAGCTCGCCGAGCGGCACGCGGACCGAGTTCCAGTGGTCGGCGTAGAGGATCTTCGCGGCGCCCTGGCCGGCCGCCGAGGCGTCCTGCCCGTGACCGTCGACGATGCCCTCGACGGACGAGACGAGCGTGCCGTCGTCGAGCTGCAGGTCGACCGCCGCGTGGGTGGCGGGGTACTGCAGGTCGCCGCCCAGCTCGGGGAAGATCTTGTACGAGAAGACGGTGTCGGCGCCGATGGCGAGGTCGAGGTCGTCGTAGAGCACGTTGGTCGCCGAGGCGGGGCCGTCGGCGGTGTGCTCGCCCGCGTAGCGCAGCGACTTCGTGCCGCTGAAGCCCATCGAGGGCTTGGCGGTGAGGCCGGTGACCGGGCCGCCGGCGACCTCGGTCGCCATGGGGCCCGCCGGGGGCACGGCCGCGGAGCCGTCGTTCAGGGTCCAGTCGGCGAGCTGGGTGATGCTGCCGCCGCTGTTCTGGGTGATGTCGAGACGGTAGGCGTCGTACTCGCCGGGGGCGTCGAGCTCGTACGTGTTCACGGTCTGCCGGCCGGCGAAGGCGACGTCGGTCTGCGTGTCGAGCACGGTCCAGGTGGCGCCGCCGTCGGTCGAGCCCTGCACCGTGAACGTGCGCGGGTCGCGTTCAGGGTTGTCGTTGCCGCTCGTCAGCGAGTAGGTCGCGAGGGGGTGCGGGCCGTCGAGCAGGTAGGTGATCGTGCCGCGCGGCTCGAAGGCGAGCCACTTGCTGGCGGGGTTGTCGTCGGTGAGCGCGACGGCGGTCTCGCCGGGAGGGTTCTCGGCGCTCGCGGTGACGTCGGCGACGTACGGCGCCAGGCTGCCGGGGGCGTGACCGGTCGAACCGGTCACGGCGACCGGGTCGGTGAGCGGCGTGCTCGCGAGCGGCTGGGGGTCGGCGGCCTCGAACGAGGTGCGCCAGTCACTGCCGGCGGCGACCTGCCCGGTCCCGTCGCCCGGGGCCGCGGACGCGGTGCCCGCGGTGCCCAGGGCGAGGCCCGAGGTGGCCAGCGCGCAGGCCAGCGACATCACCCCGATGCGCTGCGCCCCGGCCCGCAGGCCGTTCCTCCCGGGGAGCCCGAGGGCTCCGTTCCCGCTGGTCCTGCCTGCCGTGCGTCGGCTGGTCGCCATCGACACTCTCCTGCACTCGTTCCGTGATGTGGACGGACGACGCTGGTCGAGCACGACTCCCCCCGGAGTGCATGACAGCGTTGTCACGGGAGATTCTTATCGTGGGCGACGGCCCCCGGTCAAGGGGCAGACCGTGCGGGTGCTCCGGGCAGGAGGCGCGCCGCGATCCGGTGCGCCGCCCCCGGACGGGCGTCGCGTCGCGACGGTCACGCGACTACTGTCTGACGGGCGTGGGCTCGAGGGAAGCCCCGAGGGGAGGCACTCGATGACCAGTCCGACACCGACCGTGGACGTCCCCGACGTCACGCTCCCGGAGTTCCTCTTCGGCGACCTCGACGACGTCGCAGCGGCCCGCACGGCCCTCGTCGACGGCGTCACGGGGGCGACCACGACCTACGGCGAGCTCGTCGCGCGCATCGACCGCGTGGCCGGCTCCCTGGCCGCCCGTGGCGTCGGGCGGGGAGACGTCGTCGCCCTGCACTGCCCCAACTCGCCGGCCTTCGTCCTGGCGTTCTTCGGCGCCCTGCGCGCCGGGGCCGTCGTCACGCCCGTCAACAGCCTGGCCGTCGCGAGCGACGTCGAGGGCCAGCTCCGCGACTCCGGGGCCTCCCTGCTCGTGACGGTCGGCGCCCTGCTGCCGCACTCGGGACCGGCGGCCGAGGCCGTGGGCCTCACTGCCGAGGCCGTCGTCGTGCTGGACGGCGCCGACGGGCACCCCGACCTGGCGACGCTGCTCGCCGACGGCCCGCCCGCTCCCGAGGTCGACGTCGACCCCGGCGACGTCGCGGTGCTGCCCTACTCCTCCGGCACGACGGGCCTGCCGAAGGGCGTGCGGCTCAGCCACCGCAACCTCGTGGCGAACGCCGTGCAGAGCCTGGCCGCCCTCGACGTCCACCCCGACGACGTGGTGCCGGCCGTGCTGCCGTTCTTCCACATCTACGGGCTGACGGTGCTCCTGGACGTGGCGCTCCGGGCCCGCGCCGTGCTCGTCACGATGCCCCGCTTCGACCTCGCCGCCTACCTGCGCCTCATCGAGGAGCACCGCGCGACGTACCTCTTCATCGCGCCCCCGGTGGCGCTCGCCCTGGCGAAGCACCCGCTCGTGGGCGAGCACGACCTGTCGAGCGTGCGGGCCGTCCTCAGCGGCGCCGCCCCCCTCGACGCCGACCTGCTGCAGGCCGTCGCGGACCGGCTCGACGCTCGCGCCAGGCAGGGCTACGGCATGACGGAGGCCAGCCCGGTCACCCACGTCGGACCGTTCGACCGCGACGACCTCTCGCTCGGGTCGATCGGTCTGCCCGTGCCGGGCACGGAGATGCGCGTCGTGTCGATCGAGACCGGCGAGGACGTTCCCGTGCCGACCGAGGGCACGAGCGAGCGCGGGGAGCTGTGGGTCCGCGGTCCGCAGGTGATGCTGGGGTACCTGGACCGCGACGACGAGACGCGGGCGACGGTCGACGCCGAGGGCTGGTTGCGCACGGGCGACGTCGTCACCGTCGACCACCTCGGCGCGACCTTCGTCGTCGACAGGCTCAAGGAGCTCATCAAGTACAAGGGCTACCAGGTGGCCCCGGCCGAGCTCGAGGGGCTCCTCCTCGGGCACCCCGGCATCGCCGACGCCGCGGTCGTCCCGGCCCTCGACGACGAGGGGCAGGAGGTCCCCAAGGCCTTCGTCGTGCTCGCCGACGGCTCCGAGCTCGACGAGGCGGCGGTCGTCGACTGGGTCGCCGAGCGCGTGGCGCCGCACAAGAAGGTGCGCGCCGTCGCGTTCGTCGGCTCGGTGCCGCGCTCGGGGACGGGCAAGATCCTGCGCCGTCAGCTGCGGGAGCCGGGGACGGTCTCCCGGTGAGCGCCGACGGCACCGCGCGCGACGGCGGCGAGGCCGTCGACCCCGTCGACCCCCGGTCCGACGACGAGCGCCGCGGCCGGGCACTGGACCGCCTCGGACTGCTCGGGACGGGCGCCGAGGAACGCTTCGACCGCATCACGCGCCTGGCCGGCGAGGAGTTCGGCGTCGACCTGGCGCTCGTGAACCTCGTGGGCGAGGACTCCCTGTACGCGAAGTCGCAGCCGGTGGGCGTCCAGTTCGGCACGACGCCGTTCGGCGTCGCGTTCTGCGAGCACACGGTCCGTGGCTCGGGCCTGCTCGAGATCCCCGACGCCGCCGCCGATCCCCGCTGGTCGCACCTGCCGGCGGTGACCGAGCACGGCATGCGCTTCTACGCGGGCGTGCCCCTGCGGGTCAGCTCCGGCGAGGCCGTGGGCACGCTCTGCCTGTACGGGACCGAGCCGCGCACGCTCGACGACGACGAGCGTGCCCTGCTCGGTCGGTTGGGCCGGTGGGCCCAGGCCGAGCTGCGCAGCGACGACCCCGCGGGCGCGCAGGAGGCGCCGGTCGCGGAGGTCGCGGACGACCCGCCCGCCCCGGTGCCGGCCGACGAGAGCCGTCCGGACGCCCGCGTCTCGACGCTGGCGATCCCGTTCGGCGAGGTCAGCGGGGACGCCAGTGCCTGGACGCGGACGGAGCAGGCCCTCGTGGTCAGCCTCGTCGACGTCATGGGCAAGGGCGAGGCGGCGGGTGCCGTCGCGCGCACCGTCGTGGACGGCCTGCAGGCCCTCGGGCCCGTGGCGCCGGCGCGAGCCCTCCACGAGGTGGAGGCCGCCGTCGGCTCGAGCCTGCGCGACGGCGACACGTTCACCACGGTGTTCCACGCGGTGCTCGACCTCGGGACGGGCGTTCTCGACTACGTCGACGCCGGGCACGGCCTGACGATGCACGTCACCGCCGACGGCCGGGGCACGCGCCTGTACTCGCGCAACCTGCCGCTGGGCCTCATGTCCGACGGCGACGAGTGGGAGGCGGGCCGCCTGCAGGTGGCGCGGGGCGACGTGATCGTGTCGGTCTCGGACGGTGCCCTCGACGCCTACGACTCGACGTTGGACAGCCTCCGGCGGCTCGCCGAGGAGCTGCTCTCCGCGTGCGACGCCGGTGCCTTCTTCGACGCCCTCGCCTCCCGCGTCGCCGAGCAGGCGGTCGACGACGACGTGACCGCCGTCGTCATCGCCCTCGACTGACGCCGGTCCCGGGCGGGGCCGGCCCGCGCCTCCTGCGCGACCGGCCCCGCCTCAGCGCGGGATCACCCGGAACAGCACCTTCCAGCGCACCAGGCACCACAGCGCCGCGATGACGACCGTGTGGATGATGGTCCCCTGCACCCAGTCGAGGCGGTCCAGCCCGGGGACGTTCGCCACGGCGAGCACGAAGAACACGTGCACGATGAACACGTAGAGGCTCGCCTGGCCGAGCGGCACCCACAGCCAGGCGGTCGTCGCCGCGATCGGCTTCCAGAACGCCGTGAGCAGGGCGTAGGTGATGACGACCACGAACGCCACGTCGACGAGGCGGCCCCACTGCAGGTCGATGCGCTGGTAGCCGGACAGGTAGAGCCGCTCGTAGAGGTCGGCGGGGAACGGCACCGGCGCGAAGCCCTGGACGTGGGCCAGCCAGAGGTAGCCCAGGAACGCCGCGTAGCCGACGACGAAGGCGGTGACCAGGACGAGGCCCAGGCGCCCGGTGAGCGCCGCGGTCACCTGGCGTCGGTACCAGCCGAGCACGAGGCCGTGCGTGAACAGCACCTGCCAGACGAACAGGGGGAACACCGCGTCGAACTGGGGCGCGATCGAGGTGGCCCCGGGGAAGGCGTAGTGGGCGGCGTAGAGCCCCCAGCTCACCAGCAGCACGACCCACCAGAGGCGGCGCCGGACGAGCCACATGATGCCGGGGACGGCCAGGCTCAGCACCACGAAGAGGCCCATGATGTTGAACGGCCAGGGGCCCATCTGGAGGGTGAGGAACTGACGGATCGCGTACCAGGGCGGCGGGTAGTCGAGCAGCCGGTCGGCGTTCGGGTAGAGGTCGTAGACCCGGCCCTCCGCGCCCTGGCCGTTCCCGCCCGTGCCCCGATCGGTGAACGTGGTGACGGCGCTCGTGTCGACGAAGGGCAGGAACCCCAGCACGAAGACGAGGAGGACGACCACGAGGGCCACCACGTACTGCTTGCGGGCCCGCGTCCAGGCGGCGACGGCGGCCGACCACTCGGTGCCGCGCCGCAGCGCCAGCGGGTAGACCATGCCGAGCACGATGCCGCTCAGGGCCACGAACATCTCCGCACCCGTGATGGCGCCGACGGCCTTGAGGGCCACGAACGACCAGGGGCTCGTCACCTCGATGTGCGTGACCACGACCATGATGATGATGAAGCCGCGGAAGAGGTCGATGCGCAGGTCGCGACCGGGCTTGCCCTCGTCGGGGTAGCGCCACGAGGGCAGGAGGCGCCCGGCGAGCCCCGCCAGCAGGAACGCCACGGCGAGGGCGACGGCGCAGCCCACGATCCACGCCATCTGCTCGTCGTTGTCGCCGTCGGCACCGTCGCGCACCTGCACGCTGGCGACCTGGCCGTCCTCGGGGGTCACCCGGTCGGTGACCGGGCCCCAGCGGATCGTCCCCTGCGACTCCAGGTCGGCACGGAGCGCGGCGGCGAGCGTCGGGTCGGCCGTGGCGCGCCAGTCGACGACGGCGCCCCCGGCCTCCGCCTCCTCGCGCTCGGACTCGATCCAGGTCACGGCGTCGATGCTCGGGTGCTCGTCGAGGGCGGCGAGCACCTGTCCCCACCAGCCCCGCTTGACGGCCTCCTCGGTGTCCCCGCCGAGGTCCGGGTCGTAGAGGGCGCCCGTGTCGAGCAGGAGGGGCAGGTCGCGGTCGTCCGCGAAGCGCTCCGTGAAGCTGGCGTCCTGGGGAACGACGTAGCCCCAGCTCTCGTCGAGGCGTGAGGCCACCTCGCCCGCCTGCGGGGCGGAGTTCTCGGTGAGGGGCACGTCGGAGCCGGCCGCGGCCTCCTGCTCGCCCTTGCCGAAGAAGAACATCGAGAGGCCGACGCGGTCGACGACGTCGTCGCCGGGCCAGTAGGGGCCGTAGGGGTCGTCGCCCTCGGTGAGGGCGCCGTCGCCGTCGGTGTCGAGGGCCTGGATCGTGTCGACCGTGAGGTCGTCGATGCGCCCGCCCGCCCGGTCGAACGGGTAGCCCGAGCCGTACGACGGCGACCAGACCATCTCGGCGTCGTCGACGGTGGCGTGCACGGCGTCGGCGACGACGCGGAACGACTCGGTGAAGCGGATCGGCTGCTGCCCCCAGGAGGCCCACGACCCGTTCATCTCGGGGGCGAAGCGGAGCAGGTGGCGCGTCGCGAAGTCCTCGTGCAGGCCCTGCACGAAGGCGCCGAGGTCGTCGGCGTCCTCGGCGGTCAGGTCGCCGAGGGGGACCTGCGGCTCGAGGCTCACCACGAGCACGGCGCCCTGCTCGGCGCTGCTGCTCGCGGCGTTCGTCCACTGCTGCCGGCCCTGCTCGTCGAGCGGGTAGGCGATGCGGATCGCGTACAGCGAGGGGGTCTCGCCGAGGCGGTCCTCGTAGCCGGCGGGGCCGTCCGAGCCCCAGTCGAGCTCGGGGCCGAAGAGGACGTGGTCGTCGGACGTCGCCGAGGGCGCGGCCGGTGCCGAGGGCGCGGCCGTCGCCGAGGGCGCGGCGGTCGCCGGGGCCGCCGGGCCCGCGACGGCCGGGGCGCCGACGCCGACGAGCGCTCCGAGGGCCACCGCCGCCGTCACCGTCGCCCGGCGCAGGCGACGGCTCAGCTGCGTCCGCACTCCAGCTCCCACACGTTCTTGCCGTCGACCACGCTGTGCTCCAGGCGGTCCAGGGCGGCGAGGGCCAGGGCCAGGCCGCGGCCGTCCTCGTCCTCGACGGAGGCCATCGACACGCTGCCGAGGTCGACCTGGGCGGGCAGGCCGTTGTCCTCGAAGCGGGCCAGCAAGGTGCGGTCGTCGGCCGTGAGGGTCAGGTGGAACCGCCGACCCGGTGCGCCGTCGACGCGGCGCGTGTGCTCCACGACGTTGCCGGCGATCTCGACGACCGCGGTCTCGAAGCCGAAGCGGGTGCGCACCGGCACCTCGCCGACCTCCGTCCACCACTCCTCGAGCAGCTCGTGCACCGCGTCGAGGCTCTCCGGTCGCACGTCGGCCTCGAGCTCGCGGCGGGCCGTCTCAGCCATGCAGGGCCTCGTCGACCGTCGTGCGGGGGCGCAGCACGCGGTCGAGGTTGGTGAGGCCCAGGACCATGGTCACCTGCTCGGTCGGGGCGGCGAGGCGGAGGTCGCCGCCGGCCTGTCGGGCCGTCTTGAGGCACGCGACGAGGGCGCCGAGGCCCGAGGAGTCGACGAACGTCGTGCCGGACATGTCGACGACGACCACGCCGCCGTCACGCTCGACGACCTCCGTCACGGTCTCGCGGAAGGCGCGCGCGGAGACCATCGTGAGACGGCCCCTCGGCGCGACGACGGTGCCACCGTCCTCCTGTCGGACGTCGAGCTCGATCATGCGGGTTCCTCTCTTCGCTCCGGGGGCCCGGAGTACGACACGGCACGGACGACGATGCTGAAGACCGCCAGGTCGAACAGGACCCAGGCGATGTTGACGAGCGGGGCGACGCCCTCGGCCTGACCGGCCGCGTAGCGGATGCCGACCACGACGAGCGAGAGCACGAGCGCGGCCATGACGACCAGCTGCGGGCGGACGAGGTCCCAGCGGCGCGTGTGCTCGGCGGTTCGGGTCTTGGGCGTCACGGCGAAGCCGAGGGCGCGCCCCCGGTAGACGTTCTGGAACGCGGTGGTCACCGAGCGGATCCACACCGGGAAGAGCGCGAGCGAGTACTGCTGGCCCCGCCAGGTCGGGCGCCCGGCGGCGACCACCAGGAAGAGCAGCTGGTTGAGCACCAGGAACGGCACGAGCCGGGCGAAGAAGTCCACGCTGAAGGCCTCGACGGGCAGCACGCCGAAGCTCAGGTACAGCACCGGCGCGGCCACGTAGACGACGGCCGCGAAGCCCGACAGGTAGCTCCACATCGTCGAGAAGTACATGAGCCGCTGGCCCCAGCTCAGCCCGCGCTGCAGCAGCGGGTTCTCGCGGAAGAGCACCTGCATGGTGCCCTGGGCCCACCGGAGGCGCTGGGTCAGCATGGTGGGGAGGTCCTCCGGCGCGAGGCCCACCGCGAGCACCTCGTCGTGGTACACCGATCGCCAGCCGAGGCCGTGCAGGCGCATCGACGTCGCCATGTCCTCGGTCACCGAGATCGTCGCCAGGGGCATGATCGCCTGCGCCTCGTCCTCACGGCCGACGTCGAAGGCGCCGACCAGCAGGCTCACCGACTCGATGGCGGCCAGCGGGGACCAGTCGGCGCGACCGAGCGCCGCGAAGGCGTCCTCGTCGGCCGCGGCCAGCGCCTCCGGCTCGCCCGTCATGGCGGCGAGCTCGGCGAGGTCCGCGCGCATCGCCGCGACGTCCTCGTCGCTGAGGGCCTGCCGGACCGCGTCGATGCGGCGCTGGAAGGCGTAGGTCACGTCCGCGAGGGCCTCGCCCTCGGCGACGTCGCGGCGCAGGTCGTCGAGCGCCGCCGAGACCTCCTCGAGGGCCCGGACGGCCCTCGGCTCGTCGGCGTGGGCGACGAGGGCCCGGTCGAGGATCTTGCGCGAGGACCGCACGGCCCGGTGGACGGCGATCGTCACCTCGCTGACGTAGCGGGAGACCCCGAGCTGCATGAGGGCCTCGCGACGCAGGATCGCGTTCGACCCGCAGAAGAAGGCCGCGTTCCAGCCGTCCTTCGACTGCTGGATCGGACCGTAGAACAGGGGGGCCTGGCTGCCCAGGGGATCGTCCTCCGGGGTGTTCTTGAACCACTGGGGCGTCTGGACGAGGGCCACGCGCTCGTCGCGGAACCAGCCGAGGGTGCGCTCGAGGATCTCGGGGCGCGGCACCTGGTCGGCGTCGAGGATCAGGAGGAACTCGCCCTCGGTCACCATGAGCGCGTTGTTGAGGTTGCCGGCCTTGGCGTGCCGGGGCACGGCCGAGGTCCACGCCGCGGAGCGCACCACGACCCCGATGCCCTCGGCCTCGGCGAGGGCGCGCAGCTCGGGCCGGTCGCCGTCGTCGAGGATCCAGGTGCGGTGCGGCGTCCGGATGCGCTGGGCCGCGCGCGCGGTCCGCATCACGAGGTCGAGGGGCTCGTCGTAGGTCGTGACGAGCACGTCCACCGTGGCCTCGGGGTCGGCGGGCGGGGCGGTCCCGCGCTCGCGGAGCCGCCAGGCGCCGAGGCCGAAGAGCAGGGAGTCGACGAGGCTGAAGGTCTCCGCCAGCACGAGCGGCACGGCGATCCACCAGGAGTCCCAGTTCACCGAGGCCAGCCAGCGCCAGACGATGTAGTTCAGGCCGAGCAGGGCGGTGAGCAGGACGATGAGCCGGACGAGCGCCTGACGCCACCACGAGGTCACGGGGGCCGGCGCGCGGTGGGCGTGGACCCTCCTGCGCGGCGGGACCACGGGGCTCGTCGCCCGGCGCCGTCCGTGCGCCGAGCGGGCGACGCTGCCTCGCGTGGTCATCCGTCCGGTCCCCCTCGGGTGCCGCACCCCGGGAGGGCCGGTCGGCCGGTCGGGCGCTGTCCCGACCACGCTAATACGACGATCGTCGCCGGGAGCGCCGCCGCGGGTCACCTCTGCGGGGGACAGGCGTGTCCCCCGGTGGCCGGGACGGGCCTCCTGCGCACGGGCCCACTGCGCACGGAGCGCGCCGACCTCAGCGCGCACGGACCAGCGCGAGGGCGAGCGCCTCGGACCAGGTCCCCGCCTCGGGCCCGCCGCCGCAGGTCCCGTCGCTCTCGCCCGGCCGCTTGATCCAGAGGAGGGCGTCGAGCCCCGAGCCGTCCTGCACGGCACGGGGTGCCTCGCCGAGCGCCGCCCCGGCGGGGTTGCACCAGGTGCCCTGCCAGCCGCGGCCGTTGCGCGAGACGTCGACGACGTAGTGCGGCGTGCCGCCGAGCCGGGCACGGAGCCGCTCGGCCCAGGCGCGCTCGCGGCCCGTGTCCTGGTAGTTGGACACGTTCGTCGAGAACCCGCGGGCACGGTCCACGCCGGCGTCGCGGAGGCGCCCGGCCATGACGTCGACGGGCACCCAGTCGGACGTGCCCGCGTCGAGGTAGGCGGCGAGCCCGGCGTCGGCGAGGGCGCCCACGGCGTGGCGCAGGAGGCCCGAGCGGTCGCCCTGCCCGGCGCACGCCCCCAGCAGGGCCAGGGCGTCCGGCTCGACGACGACCGCGGCGCCGCTGCCGCGCAGGGTGCCGGCGACGAGCGAGGACCACTGCCGGTAGCGCGCGTCGGAGAACCCGCCGGCCGAGTGCAGTCCGCAGTCCCGGGCGGGGATCGCGTACAGCACGAACACGGGCACCCGTCGCTGCGCCTGCGCGGAGGCGACCTCGGCGCGCAGCACCCGGACGAGCGTCGCGTCGTCGTACCAGTCGCCGAGCCACACGGCCGTCGGTCGGCTCGCGATGGCGTCGAGCTCGTCGGCGACGGCACGACGGCCGGAGGCACGGGCCGCGTCGCGCGCCTCGGCCGCGGCCGTCCAGGTGGGCACGGCCGGGCCGGCGGCGAGGGGGTTCGGGTCCGGACGCGGCACGGGGCTCCTCGGCGGAGTGACGGGCGGAGCGGGGGAGGGGGTCCGCCGGGCGGCGGGCGGCACGGTGACCGTGCGGCAGCCGACCCGGCGGTCGTCGCCGGGACCGACGTCCACGCCGACCAGGCAGACCGACCGCTGGCCCGCCGCGACCCCGGTCACGGTGGCCACGACGCCGTGCCGTGCACCGTGGCCGGGGCGGGCCCGGGCGACGTCGCGGCGCACGCGGTCGGCCGTCACGGTCGTCGCCGCCACGCCGTCGACGAGCACGCGGACCCGGATCGGCGCCGTCGTGTCGGGGTCGAGGGCCCAGCCGCGCACCGCCACGGACCCGACGCCCGACGCGGAGGTGGCGCCCGTCGCGGAGGCGGCGTCCAGCGCGCCGACGGGCGAGCGGTCGGCGGCGGTCGCCGGCGGCGCTCCGGCACCCACGAGGGCGGCGAGGGCGAGCGCGGCGGCCGTGCGCGCGACGAGGTCGCGACGGAGGGCGGGCAGGCGGAGCGGCACGGCGCAGGGTGTCCCTTCGGGGCGGGTGGGGTACGCGGCCCGTCGAGGGCCTCGGCCCGGGGTCGCTCCGACAGCGTAGGGAGCCCGGGGCCGCACGGCTCGGCCCAGAACGGGGGCGGTCGCGCTCAGGCGACCTGGTGCACCGCGTAGCTCGCGACGAAGCCCAGCACGACGACGAAGCCCGTCGCGGTCTGCGTCGTGCGGAACGCCTCGGGGATCATCGTGTCGCAGATCATCGCGAGGATCGCCCCGGCCGCGAAGGCCATGACGAAGGACTGGCCGGCGGCGGGCACGCCGCCCAGCAGGGCGTAACCGCCCAGGGCGGAGAGGGCGCAGACGACGGCGATGCCGGACCACAGGCCGAAGACGTAGCGTGCGCCCCGCCCCGACGACTTGAGGTCGGCGGTGCTCGACATGCCCTCCGGCAGGTTCGAGATGACGACGGCGACCAGCACGGCGACGCTCAGCGAGCCGCCCCCGGTGAGGCTGACGCCCTGCACGGCCGTCTCGGGCACGCCGTCGAGCAGGGCGCCCAGGGCGATGCCGAGCCCGGTGCCGCCTCCTGCGCCCCCGTGCCGGTGCTGCTTGCGGCGGAACCCGCCGTGCTCGAGCAGCTGGTCGGCCACCACGTAGACCACGGCGCCGGCCAGGAACCCGACGACCGTCGGCACGAAGCCGCCCTCGGCCGTCGCCTCGTCGACGAGGTCGAAGGCGAGCGCCGAGATGAGCACGCCGGCGCCGAAGGCCATCACGAGCGCGACGGTCGTGCGGGGAACCGACACGAACCAGGCGACGAGCGCGCCCACGACGAGGGCGAGACCGGACAGGAGGCCGGCCAGGCCGGCGAGGACGAGCGGGGTCACTCGTCAGGTGTACTCGCCGCGGGTGGGGCGGGGTACGCGGCACGGGGCTCGGGCGGGGGCCTCGGTGGCGGCGGCCCGCCCGGGGCGCCGGATCGCGCGCGGCGTCAGCCCGCCCGGGGCGCCGGGGCGCTCGCGGCGTCAGCCCGCGGAGGCGTGGGGCTCGTCGTCGACCGCCGGCAGGAGGCGCACCGGGTCGGCCCGGCGGGTCCCGGTGATCCCGAAGAGGGCCTCGAGGCCGTCGCGGAACTCCTCGCCGCGGCCCTCCCTGGCCAGCTCGCGCGCCCGGACGGACGGCGTGTGCAGCAGCACACCGGCGAGGTGGCGCAGGGCGGCCTCGGTGCGCTCGGACGAGTCGCCGCGGGAGCGCGCCCGCTCGATCTCGGCGTCGAGCAGGTCGAAGACGTGCCGGCGGAGGGCGACGACGGCGGGCGTGAGCGACTGCTCGCTCACGGTCGCCTGGAACTCGGCCGCCGCGCTGCTGACGAGCGCGCGGGCGTCGTCGGCGGCGGTGAGCTCGGTGAGCGGGGCGTGCAGGCTGATCGTCTCGAGGTCGAGCAGCTCGACCCCGTCGACCTCGGCCACGAGCGGGTCGACGTTGCGGGGCAGCCCGAGGTCGATGACGAGGCGGCGTCGCGCGTCGACGACGTCGGGCGTGACGACGGCCTCGGTCGTCGAGGTGCAGGTGATGAGCACGTCGGACCAGGCGATCGCCTCGGCCAGGTCGTCGTGCGCCGCGAGGTCGTGCTTGAGGCCGAACCAGGGCGCACGACCGGAGCGCGACCAGACGCCGAGGTCGGTGGCGCCGCGGTCACGGAGGGCGGCCACGGTCGTGGCGGCGTACTGGCCGGTGCCCACGATGAGCACCTTGGCCTGCGCCCAGTCGGTGACGCGCGAGCTGGCCAGCTCGAGCGCGAGGCGCACGAGGGAGCGGCCCGCGCCACCGACGTTGGTGCGGTTCTTCACGCCGCGCGACGTGTGCGAGGCCTTCTGGAAGAGCCGTTCGAGGTCGGACGAGGTGGTGCCGCGGGTGCGGGCCTGCTCGAGGGAGCGGCGCACCTGGCCCGAGATCTCGTCCTCGCCGACGACGACCGACTCGAGCCCGGCGCTCACGGCGAAGAGGTGCTCGACGACCTCGTCGCCGGTGATGACGCGGACGCTGGAGCGCAGGGCGTCGGGGTCGACGCCGCTGGCGTCGCTCATGGTCTCGATGGTCGCCTCGACCGCCACCGCGCTGGCGGCGGTGAGGGGCTCGTCGACGTCGAGGTAGGCCTCGAAGCGGTTGCAGGTGGCGAGCACGACGGCCCCGCTCACGAAGTCGCTGCCATCGACCAGGGTGCTCGCCGCCGAGGGTGCGCCGATGCTCAACTTCTCGAGGAGGTCGAAGCTGGCGTTCTGGTGGGACGCCGTGAGGCAGATGAGCACCGAGACAGGGTAACGCCCCTCCGTGGGGGTCTGCTGGGGAATGCACGACGGCTGTCGAGCCTTGTCCCCCGGGTCGCCACGAGCGACGGACCGGCCGCCACGAGCGGCCGCCGCGATGAGGAAGAAGGACAGCATGACCGTTCAGCAGAGCACCCCGCAGCAGGGCACCCCGCAGCAGAGCACCCAGTGGCACCTCGTCGCCCGCCCGACCGGCGAGCCGACGACCGACGACGTGAGGGAGGTCGTGGTCGACCTCCCCGAGCTGGCCGAGGGCGAGGTCCGCGTCGAGAACGCGTTCCTCTCGGTCGACCCCTACATGCGCGGGCGCATGAACGACGTGCCGTCGTACGTGCCGCCGTTCCGGCTCGGCGAGGCGATGACCGGAGGCGCGATCGGCACCGTCGTCGGGTCGCGCAGCGAGGACCTCGCCGTGGGCACCGTCGTGCAGCACGACCTGGGCTGGCGCGACGTCGCGCAGGGCCCGGCCGGTGCCTTCCGGACCGTGCAGCCCGCCCCGGGCGTGGAGCTGTCGGCCTACCTCGGCGCGCTGGGCCTCACGGGCCTCACCGCGTACGTCGGCCTCACCGAGATCGCGCGCATCCGCGAGGGCGACGTCGTCTTCGTGTCGGGCGCCGCGGGCGCCGTGGGCACGATGGTCGGCCAGATCGCCCGCCTCAAGGGCGCGTCGCGCGTCGTCGGCAGCGCGGGCAGCGCCGAGAAGGTCGAGCTGCTCACCTCGAAGTACGGCTTCGACGCGGCCTTCGACTACAAGCAGGGCGACGTGGCCGGCCAGCTCGCGGCCGCGGCGCCCGAGGGCATCGACGTCTACTTCGACAACGTCGGCGGGGAGCACCTGTCGGCGGCCCTCGGCGCGTTCCGCGACGGCGGTCGTGCCGCGCTCTGCGGTGCCATCGCGGGCTACAACGCCACGGGCGAGCCCGTCGGCGTGACCGGCACGACGAACATCGTCACGCGCGGGCTGATGCTGCAGGGCTTCACGCTCGGCAACTACGCGCACCTGGCCCCGGCGTTCCGCGAGGAGCTCGGCCCCTGGCTCGCCGCCGGCGACCTCGTCTGGGACGAGACCGTCACCGAGGGCATCGACAGCGCCTTCGACGCCTTCACGGGCATGATGCGCGGCCGCAACGTCGGCAAGATGGTCGTCCGCGTCTGAGCTGACCGGCACCCGTCGCCCAGCGAGCGGGTGCGAGGATGGAGCGGTGGACCTGCCCGACTCGCACCCCCTCGCCACCGGCGCCACCGCCTCGTCCCGCCTGGTGCGGGCCCTGCGCGGCGACCGCCCCGAGACCCTGCCGGTCTGGTTCATGCGCCAGGCCGGCCGCTCCCTGCCCGAGTACCGCGAGCTGCGGGTGGGCACGGCGATGCTCGACGCCTGCCTCACGCCCGAGCTGTCGAGCGAGATCACGCTCCAGCCGGTGCGCCGACACGGCGTCGACGCGGGCATCTTCTTCAGCGACATCGTGGTGCCGATCAAGCTCGCGGGCGTCGCGGTCGACATCGTGCCCGGTCGCGGCCCGGTGCTCGAGCAGCCGATCCGCACGGCGGCCGACGTCGCGGCGCTCCGCCCGCTCGAGCAGGAGGCCCTGGCCCCGATCGCGGAGGGCGTCGCCCGCACCGTGGCCGAGCTGGGCACGACGCCGCTGATCGGCTTCGCCGGTGCGCCGTTCACGCTGGCCGCGTACCTCGTCGAGGGCGGCCCCTCGAAGGACCACCTGCGCGCCCGCGCCCTGATGCATTCCGATCCCGGGACGTGGGCCGCGCTCATGGCCTGGGCGGCCGACGTGACGGGGGCGTTCCTCCGGGCGCAGGTGCTGGCCGGCACGAGCGCCGCGCAGCTGTTCGACTCCTGGGTGGGCTCGCTGTCCCTCGCCGACTACGAGGCGCACGTGGCCCCCTGGTCCGCGCGCGCGCTGTCGCACGTGACCGACCTCGACGTGCCGCGCATCCACTTCGGCGTGGGCAGCGGCGAGGTCCTCGCGGCCATGCACCGGGTGGGCGTCGACGCGGTCGGCGTCGACTGGCGCGTGCCCCTCGACGAGGCCTCGCGCCGGCTCGGCGGCGGCGTGCCCGTGCAGGGCAACGTCGACCCCGCGATGCTGCAGGCGCCGTGGGAGGTGCTCGAGGCGCACGTGCGCGACGTCGTCGAGCGTGGTCGCGCCGCACCGGCGCACGTGCTCAACCTCGGTCACGGCGTGCCGCCCGAGACCGACCCCGACGTGCTCACGCGGCTCGTCGAGCTCGCCCACTCGCTCTGATCCGTCGCCCGTGAGCACCTCCTCGCACCCCGCCGGGCCCGACGTCGTCGTGGTCGGCGGCGGCGTGGGCTCGCTCGTGGCCGCCCGCGAGCTCGCGCTGGCGGGTCGCAGCGTCGTGCTGCTCGAGGCGGGGGACCGCCTCGGCGGCGAGGTGATGCGCCTCGAGGTCGCCGGGCTCGTGCTCGACGGCGGCGCCGAGAGCTTCGCGACGAGGGCGGGCACGGTCGCCGCGCTGCTGGGCGAGCTGGGGCTGGCCGACGACGTCGTCGCCCCCGAGCCCCTGGGCGCCTGGGTGCAGGAGGCCGACGGGGCGGCGTTCCCGCTGCCGTCCACGGGCCTCCTGGGCATCCCCGGGCGGCTCGACGACCCGGGCGTCGTCGCCGTGCTCGGGGCGGAGGGCGCCGAGCGCGCCCGGCGCGACCTCGAGCTCGACCCCGCGGTCGGTGCCGACGCGCGCAGCCTCGGTGGCCTCGTGCGCGCCCGGCTCGGCGACGCCGTCGTCGACCGGCTCGTCGGGCCGGTCGTCACGGGGGTCCACTCGGTGCACCCCGACGAGCTCGACCTCGACGTCGTCGCGCCGGGCGTGCGCGCGGCGCTGCGGCGCGAGGGCTCGCTGTCGGGCGCGGTCTCGGCCCTGCGGGCGCTCGCCCCCGCGGGGACCGCCGTGCAGGGGCTGCGCGGCGGCAACTGGCGCCTCGTCGCGGCGCTGGCCGCCGACCTCGACCGGCTCGGCGTCGACGTGCGGACGGGCAGCCCCGTCGAGTCCCTCGACGCGGACGGGGTCGTCGTCGCGGGGGAGCGGACCGACGCGGGGCGGGTCGTCCTGGGCGTGGGGGCACGCGCGGCGCACGGCGTCCTCGGCCACCCGGTGCCGGCCTCCGGCCTCATCACCCTCGCCACGATCGTCGTCGACGAGCCCCGCCTCGACGCCGCGCCCCGGGGCACGGGCGTGCTCGTCGCGCCCGGCACGCCGGGCGTGCGCGCGAAGGCGCTCACGCACGGCACCGCGAAGTGGGCGTGGCTGGCCGAGGCCGCCGCCGGCCGCCACGTGCTGCGCCTCAGCTACGACTCGCCCGCCGTCGACGCGGCCACGCCCGACGACGAGCTGCGCGCCGCGGCGCTCGCCGACGCCGGCACGCTGCTCGGCGTGCCGCTCGACGGCCGCCGCGTCGAGGGCACCGCTCGCGTCACCTGGGACGCCCCGCTGCGCGGCCAGGAGGCCCGGGTCACCGCCCCCGAGGGCGTCGCCCGCGTGGGCGGTGCCGTCGCGGGCCGCGGGCTCGCCGCCGTCGTCGCGCAGGCCCGCGCCACCGCCTCCGGCCTGCTCGCCGAGGCCTGATCGGAACACCGGCCCCGCTCCGGGCTACATTGGGACGGACGCGCGCCGGACGACCGTCGCGGACCACCACGAACGGGAGCCACCGCCATGCGAGGCAAATTGATCTTCGTCGCCGGAGCAGCCGCCGGATTCGTCCTGGGCGCCCGGGCCGGCCACGAGCGCTACGAGCAGATCACCGAGCGCAGCTCGAAGGTCTGGCACTCGCGTGCGGTGCAGCGTCAGGTCGTCAAGGCCGAGGACTTCGCCGGCGAGAAGGTCGCCGACCTGGTCGACGCGGTCATCCGCGGCATCGGCGGGCTCTTCCGCCTGGTGTTCCGCGGCGGCAAGCGATGACCGGGGCCTCCGGCTCGACCCGCAGCTCGCGGGTGCGCAGCGACGGGCGGCCCCGTTCGCTGTTCGCGCTCGTGCAGGACGTCCCCTCGCTCGTCACCGACCTCGTCAAGGGCGAGATCGCGATGCTCAAGCTCGAGCTCGTGCGCACGCTCAAGGCGCTCGGCGTGGGCGCCGGGTTCTTCGTCGGCGCGATCGTCCTGATCTTCGGCATGCTCGGCGTGCTGCTCACGGCTGCCGTGCTGGCGCTGGCGATCGTGCTGCCCGGCTGGGCCGCCGCGCTGATCGTCGCGGGCGTCCTGCTGCTGCTGGCGCTGCTCCTGGCGTTCCTCGGCTACCGCCACATCAAGGCCAAGGGCCTGCCGCTGCTGCCCGAGCGCACGCTCGCCGGCCTGCAGCGCGACCTGCGCGCCGTCAAGGGCGTGGGCAGCATCCCCGCGTCCGACCTCGACCTCGACCGCCGCTGAGCGCGGCGACCCGCTGAACGGAGCACACGTGTCCGACCCCGACGACCTGCAGGCCTCCATCGACCGCACCCGCGCCGACCTGGCGGCGACCCTCAACGAGATCGAGGACAAGCTCAACGTGCCGAAGCAGCTCGGCATCGCGTCGTCGCGCGCGAAGGAGAGCTACGACCGCGACCCCGTGCCGTGGATCGCGGGCGCCGGCGTCGCCGTGCTCGCCGTCGTCGGCATCGTCGTGGCGGTCGTCCGCTCGCGCTGACCCTCTCGGCGGCCCGGCAGAGGTGCCGGAGCACCGCCCCTCCTCCCCAGGCTGACAGTCTGCTCAGGCTCGTCGTCCTGGTTCGACCGCGCCCGCGGGGCGAGAGACAATGGAGACCATGACCACCAGCGCCGACGCGCCCGTACCCGATCTGCCCTCGGCCGACTCGACCGCCGCCCTCCCCGCACCCCCGGCCCCCGCGGCCGCACCCGCCCCCACCGAGGGCGACGCCGGTGCCGAGCGGCTCGGCTACACGCTCTGGGCCGTGCTGCGCCGTGACCACGCGGGCACCTCGACCGGGTCGACCGCCGCCGTCGACGACGCTGGCTCCGACGCCTCCGTCGCCGAGCTGGAGCGGCTCGTCGACGAGCTCGCCGCCGAGGGCGTCGTGGTCCGCGGCTTCTACGACGTCAGCGCGCTCCGCGCCGACGCCGACCTCATGGTCTGGCTGCACGGCGAGGTCCCCGAGGCCATCCAGGCCGGCTACCGGCGCCTGCTGCGCACCGGGCTGCTGGCGGGCCTCCTGCCCACCTGGAACGCCATGGGCATGCACCGCGACGCCGAGTTCGCCAAGAACCACAGCCCCGCCTTCATGCGCGGCAAGGAGCCCGAGGCGTGGCTCACGGTGTACCCGTTCGTGCGCAGCTACGAGTGGTACCTGCTGCCCGAGCCCGAGCGCCGCCAGATGCTCGCCGACCACGGCAAGCAGGGGGCCGCCCACCGCGCCGTGCTCACCAACACCGTCGCCAGCTTCTCGCTCGGCGACTACGAGTGGATCCTCGCGCTCGAGGCGCCCGAGCTCGTGCAGCTCGTCGACCTCATGCGCGACCTCCGCTACACCGAGGCCCGTCGCCACGTGCGCGAAGAGGTCCCCTTCTACACCGGTCGTCGCATCAGCCCGGCCCAGATCGTCGAGGTGCTGTCGTGACCGACACCAGCAACATCACCAACGGGGCGTACGTCCTCGCAGCCACGCCCGCCGCCGCCTCCGGCCCCCAGCACGTGAGCGAGCCCACCGACTACGACGCGATCCTCCTGGCCGGCTTCGGCGGCCCCGAGGGCCAGGACGACGTCATCCCGTTCCTGCGCAACGTCACCCGCGGGCGCGGGATCCCCGACGAGCGCCTCGAAGAGGTCGCGCACCACTACCGGCACTTCGGCGGCGTCAGCCCCATCAACGAGCACAACCGCGAGCTCAAGGCGGCCCTCGAGGCCGAGCTCGCGCGGCGGGGCATCGACCTGCCCGTGATCTGGGGCAACCGCAACTGGGAGCCCTACATGCCCGACGCCGTGCGCGAGGCCCACGAGCGCGGCTTCACGAAGCTCATCGCGGTCGCCACGAGCGCGTACTCGTCGTACAGCTCCTGCCGCCAGTACCGCGAGGACTTCGCGATGGCCCTCGACGCCACGGGCCTCACCGGCACCGTGCAGATCGACAAGGTGCGCCAGTTCTTCGACCACCCCGGCTTCGTCACGCCCTTCATCGACGGCGTGCGCGACGGCCTCGAGAAGGCGCTCGCCGCGAACGAGGGCCTCGACCTCGCGACCGAGGTGCAGGTGCTCTTCTCCACGCACTCGATCCCCTCGACCGACGCCGCGAAGAGCGGCCCGGGCGAGCGCGGCTTCGACGACGAGGGCGCCTACGCCGCGCAGCACAAGGCCGTGGCCGACGTCGTCATGCACGCCGTCGAGACCGAGCTGGGCATCACCTCGCCCGACGGCGGCACGACCGTGCCGTGGCAGCTCGTCTACCAGTCGCGCAGCGGCCCCCCGACGCAGCCGTGGCTCGAGCCCGACATCAACGACGCCATCGAGGCCCTGGCAGGAGGCCCGACGCGCGCGGTCCTGATCGTGCCGCTGGGCTTCGTCAGCGACCACATGGAGGTCATGTGGGACCTCGACAACGAGGCGCTCGAGTCCTGCGAGCAGCAGGGCTTCTGGGCCGTGCGGACGCAGACGCCGGGCGTCGACCCCGCCTACGTCAGCGGCCTGGTCGACCTCGTCCTCGAGCGCCGCGACGGCACGCCCGTCGAGGAGCGCCCGCACCTCACCGACCTCGGCCCCTGGTACGACGTGTGCCGCCCGGGCTGCTGCGAGAACGTGCGCCTCGGCTTCAAGCCGGCCGTCTCCGGGCTGGTGCCGTAGGCGTGACGCTCCGCATCGGCACCCGCGGCAGCGCGCTCGCCGTCGCCCAGTCGACGACGATCGCCGAGCAGATGGCGGCCGCGACCGGCGAGCAGGTCGAGCTCGTGCGCGTGCACACCGAGGGCGACCGCTCGCAGGGCACGGGCGAGTCGCTCTCCAGCCTCGGCGGCACGGGCGTCTTCGCCAGCGCCCTGCGCGAGTCGCTGCTCGCGGGCGAGTGCGACGCGCTCGTGCACTCGCTCAAGGACCTCCCCACGGCCAAGCACCCCGGGCTCGTCATCGCGGCGACGCCCGCCAGGGCCGACGCCCGCGACGCGCTGTGCGCGCGCGACGGCCTCACGCTCGAGACCCTGCCGCAGGGTGCGCGCGTCGGCACGGGCTCGCCCCGGCGGATGGCCCAGCTCCGGGCCCGCCGCCCCGACCTCGAGGTGCTCGACATCCGGGGCAACGTCGACACGCGCCTCGGCCGCGTCGGCGTCGACCTCGATGCCGTCGTGCTCTCCGCGGCCGGCCTCGGTCGCCTCGGCCGCCTCGCTGCCGCCACCGAGCTGCTCGGCCTCGGCTGGTGGCCGAGCGCACCCGGGCAGGGCTCGCTCGCGGTCGAGGTCCGCGAGGGCGAGCGCTCCGCCGAGCTCGCGACGGCCCTCGCGGCCGTGCAGCACGACGACACGCGCCTCGTCGTCACCGCCGAGCGCATGGTGCTCGCGGGCCTCGAGGCGGGCTGTGCCGCGCCCATCGGCGCCACCGCCGTCATCGACGCCGGCCTCCTGCTGCTCAGCGCTACCGTCTACAGCCCCGCCGGCGACCGCCGCCTCAGCTCGTCGCACGCGGTGGGCCTCGACGACGACTCCGGCCTGCCCGCCCGCCTGGAGGACGTCGACGCCGTGTCCGACCGCGTGGTCACCGAGCTGCTCGAGCTCGGCGCGGCCGAGCTCGCGCCCCTCGGCGGTGGTCCCTCGGGCGGCGACGCCATGGCGAGCGCCTCGTGACCGGCGACCGGCCCCTCAAGGGCGTGCGGGTGCTCGTGCCCCGCGGTGGCACGTGGGGCGACGACGTCGCGGGCAGCCTCCGGCGCCACGGGGCCTCGCCCGTCGTGGCGCCCATGATCAACTTCGCCCCCGCCGAGACCCCCGAGCTGTTGCGCGCCGCCCTGGCGCGCCTCGAGCAGGGCGTGTACGAGTGGCTCGTCGTGACGAGCGCGACGACCGTCGACGTGCTCGTCGGCCACGGCATCCGGCCCCCCGCGAGCACGCGCATCGCCGCGGTGGGCGAGACGACCTCGTCGTCGCTGACGCTCGCCGGCTACCGCGTCGACTTCGTGCCCGAGGGCGACAACTCGGCGCGCGGGCTCGTCAAGGAGTGGCCCGCCGACTCGGTGACCGGGCGCGTGCTCGTGCCGCAGTCCGACATCGCCGAGCCGACCCTCGTCGCCGGCCTCTCGGCGCGGGGCATGGACGCCGAGTTCGTCGCCGCCTACCGCACGGTGGGCGTGCCCGTCGCCCCCGCGGTCGTCGACGACGTCCGCGCCGGTGCCATCGGCGTCGTGCTCGTCACCTCCGGCAGCGTCGCGCGCCAGATGGCCGCGCAGCTCGCCCCCCTCCCGCCGAGCACGATCGTCGCGTGCATCGGTCCCCGCACGGCCTACGACGCCCGCGCCGCCGGGCTCCCCGTGCACCTCATCGCCGAGACGCGATCCGCGGCGGCCCTCGTCGAGGCCGTCGTCGACCACGCGACGGCACAGCACCCCCCGATCGAGAGCGACTGATGTCCCAGTTCCCCCGCGTGCGCCCCCGAAGGCTGCGCGCCACCCCCGCCATGCGCCGCCTGACCGCCGAGACGCGCCTGCACCCCTCCGACCTCGTCCTGCCGATGTTCGTCCGCGAGGGCGCCACCGGCGACACCCCGATCAGCTCGATGCCGGGCGTCGTCCAGCACAGCCTGGCGACCCTCCCGCACGCCGTCGAGCGCGCGGCCGCGGCCGGCGTCGGCGGGGTCATGCTCTTCGGCGTCCCCCTCGAGAAGGACGCCGTCGGCAGCGGCGCGACCGACCCCGAGGGGATCCTCAACGTCGCCACGCGCGTGGCCGTCGACGCGGCCCAGGGCGCCCTCGTCGTGCAGACCGACCTCTGCCTCGACGAGTTCACCGACCACGGCCACTGCGGCGTGCTCGCCGCCGACGGCTCGGTCGACAACGACGCCACGCTCGCGCGCTACGACGAGATGGCCGTCGTGCAGGCCGAGGCAGGCTCGCAGCTCATCGGCATGAGCGGCATGATGGACGGCCAGATCGGCTCCGCCCGCGAGGCCCTCGACGAGGCCGGCCACGGCGGCACCGCCCTGCTCGCCTACGCGGCCAAGTACGCGTCCGCCTTCTACGGGCCGTTCCGCGAGGCCGTGCAGTCGACCCTGCAGGGCGACCGTCGCACCTACCAGATGGACGCCGCCAACGGTCGGGAGGGCCTCCGGGAGGTCGAGCTCGACGTGCAGGAGGGCGCCGACATCGTCATGGTCAAGCCGGCCATGAGCTACCTCGACGTGCTCGCCGAGACGGCGGCGTCGAGCCCCGTGCCGGTCTGGGCGTACCAGATCAGCGGCGAGTACGCGATGATCCAGGCCGCCGCCGCGAACGGCTGGATCGACCTCGACGCCGCCTCGTACGAGAGCGTCCTGTCGATCAAGCGCGCCGGAGCCGACGCGATCCTGACCTACTGGGCCACCGAGCTGGCCGAGCGACTGCGAGAGGGGCGCGTCTGATGGGCGAGCACGACAACGAGCGGTACTTCACCCGCGCCAAGCGGTCCATCCCCGGTGGCGTCAACTCGCCCGTGCGCGCCTACGGCAGCGTCGGCGGCACGCCGCGGTTCCTCGTCGGCGCGAAGGGCCCGCACGTCACCGACGCCGAGGGTCGCGAGTACGTCGACCTCGTGGCGTCGTGGGGGCCCGCGATCCTGGGCCACGCCCACCCCGAGGTCGTCGCAGCGGTCCAGCAGGCCGCAGCGCGCGGCCTCAGCTTCGGTGCCTCGACGCCGGCCGAGACCGAGCTCGCCGAGCTCGTCCGGGAACGCGTCGCCGTGGGCGACGTGCACCCGATCGAGAAGCTGCGCATGGTGTCGACGGGCACGGAGGCGACCATGACCGCCATCCGCCTCGCCCGTGGCTACACCGGTCGCGACCTGCTCGTGAAGTTCGCCGGGCACTACCACGGGCACTCCGACTCGCTCCTCGCCGAGGCGGGCTCGGGCGTGGCCACGCTGTCGATGCCCGGCTCGGCCGGCATCACCGCCGAGACCGCCGCGCAGACCCTCGTGCTGCCCTACAACGACCTCGAGGCCGTGCGCCGCGCCTTCGACGAGCACGGCGACCGCATCGCCGCCGTCATCGTCGAGGCCGCCGCCGCCAACATGGGCGTCGTCCCGCCGCAGCGCGGCTTCAACCGCAGCCTCGCCGACGTCACCCGCCGGCACGGTGCCCTGCTCATCGTCGACGAGGTGCTCACCGGGTTCCGCGTCGGCCGCGCGGGCTGGTGGGGCCTCGAGGCCGGCGCCGTCGTGCCCGACGGCCAGGGTTGGAGCCCCGACCTCGTCACCTTCGGCAAGGTCGTCGGCGGCGGCATGCCGCTCGCCGCGCTCGGCGGACGGGCCGACGTCATGGACCACCTGGCACCCCTCGGCCCCGTCTACCAGGCGGGCACGCTGAGCGGCAACCCGGTCGCCGTCGCCGCCGGCACGGCGACCCTGCGCCTGGCCACCCCCGAGGTCTACGCGACGCTCGACCGGGTCGCCGACGAGATCGCGACCGCCACCAGTGCCGCGCTCAGCGCCGAGGGCGTCGCCCACAGCCTGCAGCGAGCGGGCTCGCTCTTCTCGTTCGTCTTCTCCGAGGACGCCCCGAAGGACTACGACGACGTCCGCGCCGCCGACACCTGGCGCTACCCGCCGTTCTTCCACGCCATGCTCGACGCGGGCGTCTCGCTGCCGCCGTCGGTGTTCGAGGCCTGGTTCGTGACCGCGGCGCACGACGAGCGTGCCGTCTCGCGCGTGCTCGACGCGCTGCCCGCTGCCGCGAAGGCCGCCGCGGAGGCACAGCCCGCCTGACGGGCCGGGCCGGCCCGACCGGGTCGGTCACCCCGTGGCGTGCACTGCGCCCCGTCGCGCGGGGGTGCGGTGCACGTCCGGGGGTCCGGTAGCTCGGGCTGAGCGGGAGCGGCTCGCGGCCCGGGCGGCGCGCGCGGTCAGCGCAGGCGGGCGCTGCGGGCGCTCCAGCGGCCTCCTGCGCGGGAGACCGCGAGCGGGTGCCCGAACGCGCGCGACACGAGCTCGCCGGTGACGACCTCGTCGGCGGGCCCTCGGGCGAGCACGGCCCCGCCGCGCAGCAGCACGGCGTGGCTGGTCGACGCGGGGAGGTCCTCGAGGTGGTGCGTCACCGTCACGGAGGCGTGGTCGGGACGCGAGGCGCGGAGGTCGTCGACGACGTCGAGCAGCAGCTCGCGGGCGGCGACGTCGAGCCCGGTGGCGGGCTCGTCGAGGAGCAGGAGGTCCGGTGCGGCGACGAGGGCGCGCGCCAGGAGGGCCCTCCCGCGCTCGCCCTGCGAGAGCACGCTCCACCTGGCCCCGGCACGGGGCGCGAGCCCCACGGTGGCGACGAGCGCGTCGGCCCGGGCCGCCTCGTCGACGGTGGGCTCCCACCGGGCGGGCAGGTCGCTGCTGCCGGTGAACCCGGTGAGCACGACGTCGCGCAGCACGTGGTCGCCGAGCATGCGGTGCCGGGGGTCGACGTGGCCGATGCGTCGGCGGAGCTCGCGCAGGTCGACCCGCCCGAGGCGGTGCCCGAGCACGTCGACCGTGCCCGTCGTGGGGTGCCCGGCGGCGCCCAGGAGGGTCAGCAGCGTGGTCTTGCCGGCCCCGTTGGGGCCGAGCAGCGCCCAGTGCTCGCCGGGTCGCACGACGAGATCGACATCGGTCAGCAGGGCGCGGCCGCGTCGGACGACGCCGACGCCGCGCACGGCGAGGGCGGCAGGAGGCGCGGTCGGGGCCAGCGCTCCCGGCGGGCGTCCGTCGCCGGTCGCGACCACGGCCTCCTGACCCGTGCCCCGTGCGGGGACGGCGTGGGTCCCTCCGCCGTCGCGGGCGGGCCCCTCGGGGTCGCGGGCGGGGGCGGCCCCGTCCTCAGGGCCGGACGCGCCCCCGGCCGACGGGCCGTCGGGCAGCGGGCTCAGCCCTTGGCCCGGGCGAGGTAGGCGTCGACGTCGTCGAAGGCGGCGCGGTCGAACACGGAGAAGGCGGCGTCGGCGTCCCCGGCGGCGACGGCCTCGGCGAGGCGGTCGGTGAACACGTCGCCGTCGGGCCAGCCGGCCTTGCCGGACAGCAGGCGGAGCATGAGCGCGGCGCGCGCCCCGACGGTCTGCTCCATGCGGGTGAGCGCGGGGGACCCGGCGGCCGCGACGAGGAACGCGATGATGCGCTGGAACTCGAGGGGGTACGCGGTGGCGTCCTTCGCGAACGTGGCGCGGACCTCCTTGGCGAGCTTGGCGAACTCCTTGCGCTGGGCGGCGGTCATGACGCGCACGGCCCGGCGCGCGATGACGGCGCGGAGCTCGGTGGAGGACCGGAGGGTGTCCTCGATCTCGTCCTCGGTGGGCTGGATGATGCGCGTGTAGCGGTTGGCCTCGATCTCGACGAGGCCGTAGTCGGCGAGCTTGGCGATGGCCTCGCGGACGGGCGTGCGGCTCACGCCGAGCCAGGCGACGAGGTCGTCGTCGTTGAGGCGCTCGCCGAGCTCGAGGGTGCCGTCGGAGATGGCCGTGAGCATCTTGTCGAAGACGACGTCGCGGAGAAGTCGGCGTGGCTCGGGGGCGACGGTGGGGGTGGGGACGGGCACGGGGTTCCTCCTGGTGTCGGGGTCGATCGTGGTCGGCGGTCAGCCGTGGTCGGGACGGAGGCCGGCGGCGTGCACGGTCTCGCGGGCGCCGCGCAGGAGGCGGCACGGGGTGCCGCCGGACCGGTCGGGCCTGGTGACGGGCACGGGACCTCCTGCTCTCGGGTCGCGGGCGGCCCTGCGCCGCCCGGGGGGCCACGGATCGCCCCTCCGTGATCAGATCACGCATCCGGAACATTAGTGCAACACGTGCCGGGCGTCGAGGTCAGGAGGCGCGCGTCGCCGTGATCAGGCCCCCACGCGCACGACGGTGCGGCCCCGCACGCGGCCGGCGAGGATCTCGGGCCCGAGCGGGAGCACCCCGTCGAGCGGCACCTCGGCGGTCGTCGCGTCGAGCAGGTCGGGGTCGAGGTCGGTGGCGAGGCGGTCCCAGGCCCGCTGCCGGAGCGGCAGGGGCGCCTGCACCGAGTCGACGCCCGCGAGGGTCACGCCCCGGAGGATGAAGGGCAGCACGGTCGTGGGCAGGTCGCTGCCCTGGGCGAGCCCGCAGGCCGTGACGGTGCCGCCCCAGCGCGTCTGGGCGAGGACGGAGGCGAGGGTCGTGCTGCCGACCGAGTCGACGCCGCCGGCCCAGCGGGCCCGCTGGAGCGAGCCCTCGGCGCCGGAGAGCTCGGCGCGGTCGACGACCTCGCGCGCTCCGAGGTCGCGGAGCCGGCCGGCCTCGTCGGGCCGACCGGTGGAGGCGACGACCTCGTGGCCGAGGCGGGCCAGGAGGGCGACGGCCACCGAGCCGACGCCTCCTGCCGCGCCCGTGACGACCACGGGACCGTCGCCGGGTGCGACGTCGCGCTCGAGGCGCAGGACGCTGAGCATCGCCGTGAGGCCGGCGGTGCCGATCGCGGCGGCCCGGCGGGCGGTGAGGCCCGCGGGCAGGTGCACGAGCGAGGCGCCGTCGAGGTGGGCCCGCTCGGCGTAGCCGCCGGCCCGGGTCTCGCCGGCGCCGGCGCCCGTCAGCACGACCTCGTCGCCGGGTGCGAAGCGGTCGTCGCGGCTCGTCGTGACGGTGCCCACCACGTCGATGCCGGGCACGAGCGGGCTGGTGCGCGCGACGCCGGGCTCGCCGGCCATCGCCAGGGCGTCCTTGTAGTTGAGGCTCGACCAGGCGACGTCGACCTCGACGTCGCCCTGGCCGAGCACGGCCTCGTCGACCTCGCGCAGCTCGGTCGGACGGCCCTTCTCGACGACGATCGCGTGCACCATGCCCGGCACGTTACGCCTGACCGGCGGGCTGCTCCTGGTGGGGTGCGCTGCCGCCGCCGACGCCGGGCCCGGCGAGGCCCGAGCCGGTCGCACCGGCCTTGCCGCCGAGGTAACCGCCCAGGAGGGTCACGAGGTCGAGGCCCGTGCTGGCCTTGACGACGTCCTGCAGCTGCGTGATGTTGTTCGCGACGCCCTTCGTGAGGTCGTTCGCCCCGTCGGTCGAGACCACCGAGAGGTGCTCGATGTTGCCGAGCGGTGCCGCCATCTCGCGCGCGATGTCGGGCAGTGCGGTGATGACCTGCGAGGCGAGCGCCGCCTGGCCGTACTTGCCCTGGGCGACGGCGAGGGCGTCGACGGCCTCGGCCTCGGCGAGGCCCTTGGCGCTGATGGCGGCGGCCTCGGCGCGGCCGGCGGCCTCGACCGCGGCGGCCTCGTTCTCGGCGGCCTCGCGGGCGGCGCGGGCGGTCTCGGTGCGCCGGAAGACGTCGGCCTCGACGGTGGCCTTCTGCGTGTCGCGGTCGGCCTCGGCCTGCTGGATCGCCACGTACTTCTGGGCGGCGGCCGGCTGGCGCACCTCGATGTTGAGCCGCTCGTCGGCGACGCGGGCCTGCTCCTTGACGGCGATGCTCTCCTGTTCGGCGACGAGGCGGTCCTGCTCGGCGCGGGCGAGCTCGCCGGCCGCGAGGGCCTCGGCGTTGGCGCGGTCGGTCTCGGCCTTGATCTGCGCCTGGCGCAGGTCGAGCTGCAGCTGGCGCTCGGCGGTCTGCTGCGTGTTCTCGATGCGGGCGAGCGCGGCCGTGCGCTCGGCCTCGGCCTCGCGCACCTCGGCGTTCTGGCGGGCCTGGGCGGCCTCCGCGCGGCCGCGGTCGGCGAGGTAGGTGCTGCCGGGGGTCTCGATCTCGCGGATGTTCATCGTCTCGATCTGCAGGCCGAGCTCGGCGAGCTCGCCCTTCGTCTCGTTGACGGCGTCGGCGGCGAGGCGCGAGAAGTTCTTGACGAGGTCGTCGACGGGCTGACCGCCGACGAGGCCGCGGAGCGAGCCCTCGAGCGACTGCTGCACGATGACCGGCAGCTGGCCCTGCTGCAGCAGGTACCGCTGGGCGGCGCGGCGCACGCCGTCCTCCGTGCCGGTCACCTTGAAGTTGACCGTGGCCTTGATGGCCGTGCGGATGTAGTTGCTGTCGATCGCCTGGACCTCGACGGGCGTCTGGTACTGCTCGAGCGAGAGGCGGAAGCCCTCCTGGAAGACGGGCCAGATGAAGGTGCGGCCGCCGATGATGACCTTCTGGGGGCTCGAGATGCCGGCCTGCGTCTTCTCGGAGCCCCGCCCGACGACGATGAGCGCCTCGTTCGGCGGCACGCGGCGGATCCGGCTCGCGACGAACGCGAGCAGTGCCAGGGCGATGACGACGGCGACGAGCACGGCGACGATGGTGACGTTGGCGGTGACGAAGTCCACGCAGGGGCTCCTTCTCTCTCGGTGGGGCCCGGGCGGAGCCCGGGGTGGGGTCGGTCGGTGGTGGGGACTCAGCGGGGGCGCGGTCGGGCCGGGGCGGGGCCCGGGTCGCCGCTCGGACCGACGGCGTCGTCGGTGCCCGCGCCCGCGGCGTCACGCTCCACCTCGACGCGGAACTCCCGCTCGGCGACGACGCGCACGCGGGTGCCGCGCGGCAGCCGTTCGTCGCTCACGGCCAGGCGCCGCTCGAGCTCGCGCTCGCCCTCGAGCGCGACCTCGCCGCCCCTGGGCGTGGTGTCGCTCGTGACGACGCCGACGAGCCCCACGGGCGACCAGTGGCCACCGCTCTCGCGGCGCGTGAGCCGACGGACGAGCAGCTGCACGAGGAAGAGCACGAGGGCGGCGAGCAGCACGGCCACGAGCCAGGTCGCCCACGGCGGCAGGTCGGCCTGCGTGGTGACGATGCCGGCCAGCCCGAGCACGGAGAGCGCGGCGCCGAGCGCGACGCCGCTGACGAGGCCGTCGCCCAGCCCGACGAGGTCGAGCAGGTCGCCGACGACGATGCTCGCGACGAGCAGGAGGAGGCCGACGCAGCCGACGACGAGGAAGGGTGCCACGAGATCGATCCTGGCAGCAGGCAGGCCCGTCCACCTAGGGCGCACGGGGGAGCCGTGGACGGAGTCCCGTCCCGGTCGCCGGGGGAGGACGGGTCGACGAGGGCCCGCCGTCCCGACCCGCCGCCCTGCCGCCGGCCCGACCCGGCAGCCCCGCAGCCGGCCCGACCCGGCAGTCCCGGCTCAGCCGAAGAGGATCGCCGCCTCGTCGTACCGGCTCTGCGGCACGACCTTGAGCGAGTCGAGGGCCTCCTCGAACGACACGTGCACGATGTCGGTGCCGCGCAGGGCGACCATGCGGCCCCAGCGGCCCTCCTGCACGGAGTCGCTGGCGGCCAGGCCGAGGCGGGTGGCGAGCACCCGGTCGTACGACGTGGGGGTGCCGCCGCGCTGGATGTGGCCGAGGGTCGTGGCGCGCGTCTCGACGCCCGTGCGCTCCTCGATCATGGGCGCGAGGCGCTCGCCGATGCCGCCGAGGCGGGGCCTGCCGAAGGCGTCGAGGCCGCGCTCGGAGTGCGCGTCGCTCTCGTGGTCGAGCACGAAGCCCTCGGCCACGACGACGAGCGGGGCGCGGCCGCGGTCGTAGGCGGACCGCACCCAGGCCGCGATCTCGTCCATGCTCGTCGCCTGCTCGGGGATGAGGATCGCGTGCGCGCCGGCCGCCATGCCCGAGTGCAGGGCGATCCAGCCGACGTGGCGGCCCATGACCTCGGCGACCATGCAGCGGCTGTGCGACTCGCCCGTGGTGCGCAGGCGGTCCATCGCCTCGGTCGCGATCTGCACCGCGGTGTCGAAGCCGAAGGTGTAGTCGGTGGCGCCGAGGTCGTTGTCGACCGTCTTCGGCACGCCGACGATCTTGAGGCCCTCGTCGGTGAGCCGCTTGGCGGCCGCGAGGGTGCCCTCGCCGCCGATCGCGATCACGGCGTCGATGCCGTGCCGCTCGAGGTTGCGCTGGATCGACTCGACGCCGCCGTGGGGCCCCTCGAAGGGGTTCGTGCGGCTCGTGCCGAGGATCGTGCCGCCCTGCTTGGCGATGCCCTGGATCTCCTTCCGGCCGAGCGGCACCACGTCGGCGTCGACGACCCCGCGCCAGCCGTCGCGGAACCCGACGAACTCCTGCCCGTGGATCGTCGTGCCCTTGAGCACGGCCCCGCGGATGACCGCGTTGAGGCCGGGGCAGTCGCCGCCGCTGGTGAGGATTCCGATGCGCATGGGTCAGCTCCGTCGCTCTGGCCGGGCTGCCGGGTCGCCCGGGGGGTCGCTCCCATCATGGCGCACGCCCCGCGCGAGGGGGCAGGAGGCGCGTCCGGGTCGGGCGCGTCCCGGTCGCGAGGTGCGATGCTGGTCCGGTCCACCGGCACGGCAGGGAGCGAGCGCATGGCCACCGACGAGCACGAGGCGCGACCGGCGTCCCGCTGGGCGCGCTTCGCCCGGCCCGCTCCCGGCGAGGAGCGCCCCGCGGCCCCCGTGGAGCCGCCCCGGCCGCTGCGCGCGGCGCCCGACGCGGGGGTGCCGGGCGTGGGCCGTCCTGCCCTCGTGGGCGCTCCTCCTGCGCCCGAGGTCCGTGACGAGCAGGAGGCCCGGAACGACCGCGCCGGGACCTGGTCGGCCGCGAGCGACGGCGGCCACGTCGTCGGCCCCCACGTCGCCCCGGGCCCGGCGACGGCGTCGGCGGGCTCGCCGTTCGACCGCTGGGGCGACGACGACTGGCCGGAGCCCTCGCGAGCGGCGGACGAGGCCTCGGGCCGGTCGCTGGCGATCGCCTCGGTCGTCTTCGCGGTCTTCGCCGCCCCCGTGGGCCTCGTGCTGGGCCTCGTGGCGGCGGCGCGGGCCCGGCGGGCCGGAGCCTCGACGCGCCTCGCGGCGATCGGCATCGTGCTGGCCTGCGTCGTGATCGTGGTGAGCGTCGTCTGGGGCGTCGCGTGGCTCGACCACGTCGTGCGCCTCGCGGCGGCCTGCCGGCGCGTCGGCCCGGGCGACTACCTCACGGGCGACGGGTCGACCGTCACCTGCTCGTGAGCCGCGCCCGGGCGACCGGGCCGGTCAGAGCGTGACGGTGCCGTTCTCGCCGACGTCCTTCGGGTGCCCGCCGGACACGGCGGCCCTGGCGTACTTGAGCAGGGTGACGGCGCGGGGCTCGTCGCTGGTCCAGTACTCGGCGGTCTCGACGTCGACGTGCAGCAGGGCCACGGTCGGGTCCTCGCGGCCCTGGTCGAACCAGGCCTCGGCGCTCGCGGTCCACAGCTCGTCGATCGTCGCGGGGTCCTTGACGACCTCGGCCTTGCCCGAGAGCGACAGGTAGCCGCCCTTCGAGTCGACGGCGACGTTGACCTGCGGGTGCGCCCTGACGTCGTCGACCTTGGGCGACGGGTCCTGGGTGAAGAAGTACAGCGAGCCGTCGAAGTCGCGCTGCACGAGGGCGAGGGGGCGGCTCACGAGGTGGCTGCGGGCGCTCTGCGTGGTGAGGATCGCGATGCGGGCGCCGTCGAGCACCTCGGCGACGTGGGCGAGTTCGTTCGTGTCGGTCATGGGGCGCACGGTACGCCGGAGGCGCGGGGCCCGGCCCGGCCGTCCCGCCCGGGACCGCTCGCTCCGGGCCTGGAACACCAGTGCTCACATGCACTATGCTCACATGCATGTTCCACCGACCAGGAGGGGGTGCGTCGTGCCGGTGCCGACGACGGACGGAGCCGTGATCCGCAGGCGGCTGCAGAAGGACGAGGTCTACGAGCGCCTGCTGGCCGCCGTCCTGGACGGGACGTTGCCCGCGGGCTCCCGGTTGCGGGACCACGAGCTGGAGCAACGCCTCGGGGTGTCCCGGACCCCCGTGCGCATGGCCCTCACCAGGCTCGAGCGGCTCCGGGTCGTGTCGTCGTCGGGGTCCCGCGTGGTGCGGGTCGCCGAGCCCGATCCGTCGCTCGTGCCGCTGTTCACCGAGATGCTGGCGGCCCTGCTCGTCGTGGGCTGGCGGCGCACCCTGGCGCAGGGCGGTGGCTCCGCCGGCCTGCCGGCGGTGCGGCGGGTGCCGTCCGACGACGAGGCGCAGCGCACGATCGCGTGCTGGTCGGTGCTCGTCGACGGCCTCGTCACGCCCCAGGGCGGGCTGCTCGCGGCCACCACCGACCTCGCGTGGGTCCCGCTGCGGCACCAGTTGAGGCTCTGCGGGGCCCGAGGGCGAGCCGGAGCCGCCGAGCAGGCGGTGGAGCGCGTCGACGCTGCCCTCCGTCGGCACGACGAGGCGGAGGGGGAGAAGGTCCTCCTCGAGCTCGGCGGGCGGCCCGCCGACCCGCACGGCCCTGCCGATCCGACCCCCGCCCGGGAGCGCGACCGGTGACGGTCGCGACGTCACGCGTCGCAGGGGCAGGAGGAGCGACCGGGGCAGGAGGAGCGACCGGGGCCGGAGCGGGGAGGGAGCCCGACGAGCTGCGGGCGCGACCCCTCCTCAGCGACGCGGCCCGGAGCATCCTGCGCCGCGCGGTCCTCGACGGCACCCTCCGGCCGGGCGAGCAGCTCAGCGACGCCGACCTCATCGACTGGCTCGGGGTCTCGCGCACGCCGATCCGCAGCGCGCTCGACGACCTCCGCGACGCCGGGCTCGTCGAGCTGTCGGCCAACCGGTGGACGCGCGTGGCGCTCCCCTCGGCGACCGAGGTGGTCCGCGACGCCGAGGTGTGGTCCGGGCTGCTCGTCCCGCTCCTCCGTCGTGTGGTGCCGGTCGTCGACCACCGGTCGCCCGTCCTCGCGGCGCTGCTGCGGCGCGGTGCCGACCTCGTCTCGGTGCGTGCCGACGCGCCCCTCGAGATCACCGAGCTGGGCACGATCGCGGCCGTGCCGCTCGTGCTGGCCCGGCACGCCGGGAGCGCCCCCCTGGGCGCGGCCTTCGACGAGGTGTCGGCCCGTCTCGCGCTGGGTCTCACGGCACGGGGTTGCCGCGTGCCGGGCGAGGCCTGGACCGCCTATGCCGCCGCCCTCGCCGGGGCCCTCGGCGCGCGCGACGCGTCGGCGGCCTCGACGGCCGTGACGCGGCTGCTCGAGCGCGTGCTCGCCACCGCCACCTAGGGGAGGGGCGCGACGACGTCGCGCAGGGCGGAGCGCGAGAACGCGACCCCGAAGGCGTCGGCCGCGTCGGCCCAGCGCCGGCCCGCGAGGGCGTCCAGGGCCTCGCGGAGGGCGGGGGCGACCCGGCGGTCGTCGAGGTCGAGCCGCAGGTGCCGCGACGAGAAGCGGAGGCGGTGCACGAGGGGCTCGGCCGACCCGGCGACGAGGTGGTTGGTGCTGAGCGGCGCGAAGGCCTGGGCCTCGAGCACGACGTCCAGGCACGACCCGCGTCGTGCCCGCTCGACGACGCGGTCGGCGACCGCCGCCGCGTCGGTCGAGCCCGCGGGCAGGTCGCGCAGCGAGGTGGCGAGGAGGGCCCCCAGCAGCTCGAGCACGTCGACGAGGTCGTCGGGCGAGACCTCGGCCACGCGCGTGTACCTGTTGGCCCGGATCTCGACGAGGCCCTGGTCGGCGAGGCGTGCCACGGCCTCCTTCACGGGCGTCTTCGAGACCTGCAGCCAGCCGGCGAGCTCGTCGTCGGAGAGCCGCTCGCCGGGGACGAGGTCGCCGTCCAGGATCGCCCCGAGCAGGTGGTCGTAGGTGACGTCGCGCAGGAGGCGGCGGGCAGGTCGGGGGACCGGGTGGTCGGGGACGGGCATCTCGCCTCCAGGGCGTCGGTGGAATGTCGCATGTCTCCCCGCCGATGATGGCACGACGGTGCGTCGGTGGCGCGGGATACCATCCCCCGGTGACGACGAGCGCAGCGCACCGGACCGACGGCCCCGAGGGCCCGTCGGCGACGGAGCGCACGGCCCCCGCCGTCGAGACCTGGTACCGACCGACCGAGCCGGTGCACCTCCGCCAGACCCTCGGCTGCCTCGCCCGCGGTGCCGGCGACCCCGCGCAGCGGGTGGTCGCGGGGGCGGTGTGGCGCGCGGTGCGCACCCCCGAGGGCACGGCGTCCGTCCGCTACGAGGGGCACCGTGGCGGCGTCCACGTCGCGGCCTGGGGGGCGGGCGCCTCCTGGGCGGTGGCCACCGCGCCGTCGCTGCTCGGTCGCGACGACGACTGGTCCGGGCTCGACGTGTCGGCCGTGCCGTTCCTGGCCGAGGCGCGCCGCCGCCTGCGCGGCCTGCGCCTCACGCGGACCGAGCAGGTGCTGCAGGTGCTCGTGCCCGCCGTGCTCGAGCAGAAGGTGACGAGCACCGAGGCGTTCCGCGCCTGGAGGTACCTCGTGCGCCGGCACGGCGAGGTGGCCCCGGGGCCCGCGCCCGAGGGCATGGTCGTGCCGCCCGACGCGGCCGGCTGGCGTCGGGTGCCCAGCTGGGAGTGGCACCGGGCCGGCGTGGGCCCCCAGCGCTCGGCGACCGTGATGCGGGCCTGCGCCGTGGCCGACGGCCTCGAGCGCACCCTCGCCCTCGGGCAGGGCGGCGACGAGGTGGCGCGGCGGCTCCGTTCGGTCGCGGGGGTGGGGCCGTGGACGGCCGCCGAGACGAGCCAGCGCGCGCACGGCGACCCCGACTCGCCGAGCGTGGGCGACTACCACCTGGCCGCGCACGTCGGCTGGGCCCTGGTCGGGCGGCCCGTCGACGACGACGGCATGCTCGAGCTGCTCGAGCCGTGGCGGGGGCACCGCCACCGGGTGGTGCGGCTCATCACGGGCAGCGGCTTCGCCAAGCCGCGCTTCGGGCCCCGGATGACGATCCAGGACCACCGCGGCCACTGAGGCGGCAGCCCTGGCCGTCGGTCAGGAGGCCGCGACCCCGGCCCCGGTGCGAGCCCCGGCTCCGCTCCGGGCCCCGCTGCGCGCGGTCACGGGCGCGTCGGGCGAGGCGTCGCCGCCGATCGCGTCGAGCACGCGCTCCGAGAACGCGTGCAGCGCGGGACCGTCGTCGTCGAGCGCGTCGACGAAGTACCTCTTGATGGCGGCGGTGTGCCCGCGCATGGCGGTGAGCACGGCGCGGCGCCCCTCGGGGGTCAGCTCGACCCAGGTGCCGCGGGCGTCGCTCGCGCAGTCGGAGCGGCGGACGAGCCCGCGGCGCTCCATGCGCGTCACCTGGTGGCTGACCCTGCTCTTCTCCCAGCCGATGACGTCGGCGATGTCGCGGACCCGGAGGCGTCGGTCACCGCTGCGACCGAGCCCGACGAGGATCTCGAACTCGGGCGCGGAGATGCCGGAGGCGCCCTGCAGCGCGAGCTCGAGGGCCCGGTCGAGCCGTCGGCGCATCGAGTAGAAGGCGTCCCACGTCGCCCACTCGTCGTCCGTCAGCTCGTCGGCCATTCGCCCAGTCTAGGGACGGTGGCCCGGCCTATCCTCGGGTCCATGTCCGACGTGCGAGCCGATCCCGCCAGCGACGCCGTCGAGACCGTGCGGGGCTGGTTCGCCGCGGCGGCGGCGGCGGGGGGCGAGGCGCCGGCCGACCGGCTCGCCGCGCTGCTGCGCGACCCCGACGGGCTGGCCTTCACGCTCGGCCTCGTCGACCGGGTGCTCCGCGCCGACGACGCCCGCGTCGCGGGGCGCGAGCTGGAGGCCCTGAGCCGCCGCACGCCCGGGCCGCTGCCCTGGTGGGTCAAGGGCGCGGCCGTCCTCAGCGGCGGGTTCGCGCCCCTCCTGCCCCGCGCGGTCGGTCCCACGGCCCACGCGGCGGTGCGGCGCATCGCCGGGCACCTGGTGCTCGAGTCGACCCCCGACAAGCTCGGCGCCTCCCTCGCGCAGCTCGCGGCGGGCGGGGCCGTCCTCGACCTGCACCTGCTCGGCGAGCAGGTCCTGGGCGCGGCCGAGGCCGACCAGCGCCTCCGCGCCGTGCACGACCTGCTCAGCCGCGACGACGTCGAGAGGCTCACCGTCGCGGTGTCCGACGTCGTGCCGCCGGCCTCGGCCTGGGCCTTCGACGCGACGAGCGACCTGCTCGTGGAGCGCCTGCGGCCCCTCTTCGCCTCGGCCGCCGAGCGCGGCCGCGTGGTGCACCTCGACGCCGTGCGCTACCGCGACCTCGACCTCGCGATCGACGTGGTGACGCGGTTGCTCGACCTGCCCGAGCTCGCCGGGCTCGAGGCGGGCGTCACCCTGCAGGCGGCGCTGCCCGACTCCGTCTCGTCGTTGCGGCTGCTCGCCGACTGGGCGCGGCAGCGCGTCGCCCGGGGCGGGGCGCCGGTCAGGGTGCGCCTCGAGCAGGGCCGCCCGGTGCCCGACGACCGGGCCGAGGCGCTGCTGCACGACTGGCCCTCCGCGGCCCACGACGACCGTGCCGAGTCCGACGCCGCCCTCCTGCGGCTCGTCGACGAGGCCCTGCGACCCGAGCACGAGGGCTCCCTGCGCGTGGGCCTGGCGACGGCCGACCTCTTCGCCGTCGCCGCGGCGCTGGGCACGGCGCGCGAGCGCGGGCTCGCCGACCAGCTCGACGTCGAGCTCCCGCTCGGCACCGCGCCCGCCCTGGTCGAGGCGGTCCGGGCCGACGCGGGGCGGGTCGTGCTGCGGGTGCCCGTCGTGCGGGCGAGCGAGTTCCCGGTGGCGGCCGACCACCTGGCCCGTCGCGTGCTCGACGCGGCCGCGGGCGACGACCTCGCGACCGGCGGCACGCGCGCGGCGCTCGACGGCGACGCCTTCGAGCGCGCAGCGCAGCGGCACCTCTCGGCTGCCGGCCGGGCGGCCCGCGCCGCGGGCGGGGCCCCGCCGTCGCCGCACCGTCGCCAGGACCGCTCGCGACCCGGCGAGGCCCTCGAGCTGGCCGCCGAGCACGACGCCTCGCCCGTGTTCGTGCACACCGCCGACACCGACCCCGCCCTCGACCGCAACCGCGCCTGGGTGCGCCGCGTGCTCGACGCCGCCCGCGACTCCCGCACCGGCGCCGAGGGCGCGCTGCAGGCCGTGGTCGACGACGGCGCCGCGCTCGACGAGGCCGTCACCGACGCCGCCCGCGCCGCCGTGGCCTGGGGCCGCGAGGGGCCCGCGACCCGCGCCGAGCTGCTCGACATGGTGGCCGAGGGGCTCGCCTCGCGCCGCGGCGAGCTCGTCGAGGTCGCCGTCTCCGAGACCGGCGCCACGCTCGCCGAGGCCGACCGCGACGTCAGCGACGCCGTCGACGTCGCCCGCTGGCAGGCCGTGCTCACGCGGCGGCTCGCGGCCGTCCAGGGCTCCGTGCGCCCCGTGCCGCCCCGGGCGACGGTCGTGCTCACGCCGGGCGGGCTCCCGCTGTCGACGCCCGTGGGCGACGTGCTCGCGGCGCTCGCCGCGGGCGGGGCCGTCGTGCTCGTGCCGTCGCCGACGGCCGTGCGGTGCGCGGCCGTCGTGGCCGACGTGCTGCGCCGGGCCGGCGTGCCCCGGTCGCTCCTCGTGCTCGCGACCGAGGTGCCCGACGTGCCGGGCGCGGCCGCGGACCTCCGGCGCCGTCTCGTCGAGCACCCGGCGGTCGACGCGGTCGTGCTCACCGGCTCCCTCGCCGACGCGCGCGAGCTGCGCCGCTGGCGGCACGACCTGCCCCTGCGGGCCCGGGCGACGACGCCCGGCTCGATCGTCGTGACCCCCGGCGCCGACGTCGACGCGGCCGTGGCCGACGTCGTCGCCAGCGCCTTCGCGGGCGCCGGCGGACACCCCTCGGCGATCGCGCACGTGCTGCTCGTGGGCTCGGCGGCCACGAGCGAGCGCTTCCGTCGCCAGCTCGTCGACGCGGTCGGCAGCCTGCGCGCCGGGCCCGCGCACGAGGTGACGACGCAGGTCGGCCCCCTGCGCGAGCCCGCCGCCGGGCCCCTGCTCGACGAGCTCACGACCCTCGCGCCGGGCGAGTCCTGGCTGGTCGAGCCGCGCCGGCTCGACGCCGAGGGCCGGCTCTGGCAGCCCGGTCTCAAGACCGGGGTCGACCCCGCGAGGGTCGGCGACGCCCCCGCGGGCCCCGTGCTGGGGCTGGTCGCGGTCGCGACGCTCGACGAGGCGATCGCCCTGCAGTCCGGGGCCGAGTCCCGGGCGGTCGCGGGGCTGCACTCGCTCGACCCGGCCGAGGTCGAGGCGTGGCTGTGGTCCGTCGACGCCGGCCAGCTCTCGGTGCGCCGCCCCACGACGGGCACGATGACCCGCCGTCGCCCGGCCGCGCTGCGGGGTCGCGCCGGCATCGGGCCCGTGGTCGCGGCAGGAGGCCCGAGCACCGTGGTCGCGCAGGGCACCTGGGCAGCCCTCCCTCACGAGCCCCGCCCGTCGCTGCGGCTCACGGGCGTGCCCGACCTGGTCGTCACCGTCATCGACGCCTCGCGGTCGTCGCTCACGTTCGAGCAGTTCGACCACGTGCGGGCCGGTGCGCTCAGCGACCAGCGCGCCTGGGAGGACCAGTTCGGCGCCGCCCTCGACGTGTCCGACCTCGGCCTCGAGCGGAACGTGCTGCGGCACCGTCCGCAGCGGGTCGTGCTGCGCCTCGCCGAGGGTGCCGACCTGGCCGACCTCGTGCGCCTCGTGGCCGCGGGCGCCCGGGCCGGCGCCCGCCTGGTCGTCAGCTCGGCGGTGCCCGTGCCGTCGGCCCTCGTGCTCGCCGTGCGGTCCCCGAACCCGCCCGTGCGGGTGGAGGAGGTCGTCGTCGAGAACGACGAGTCGTTCCTGGCCCGGCTCGCCGCCGGGCAGCTGCAGCCGACGGAGCCCGTCGAGGAGGACGCCGTCGACCAGCTCCGCCGCGCCACGGGCGTCGTCGACCTGTCGGCGCCGCCGGACGACGCCGAGGGTCGTGCCGACGCGGCGCTGCCGGTGGCGTCGGCGGCCGGGGTCGCGGCCTACCGCGACCTGCGGGTGCGCCTCGTCGGCGGCGACCCCCGCTCCCTCGCGCGCGCCGTCCACGGCAGCGTCGACGTGACCGTCTGGTCGGGCGACGTCACGGAGGAGGGGCAGGTCGAGCTGCTGCCGTTCCTGGCCGAGCAGTCCGTGTCGGTGACCGCCCACCGGCACGGGGTCGTCGACCCGGCCGTGGCGCGCCTGCGGCTCTGACGGGGCTCGGCGCTCGGCGCTCGTCGCCCGTCGCTCGTGCCCGAGGGGCGGCCCGGCACCGGGCGCCGACGGTCAGCCCCGGGGGCGGTCGACGAGCTTCGACAGCACGATGGCGCTGCGGGTGTGGTCGACGTTGGGGGCGTTGCGCACCTTCTCGAGCGCGCGCTCGAGCGAGGCGATGTCGCGGCTGCGCATGCGCACGACGGCGTCGGCGCTGCCGGTGACGGTGCCCGCGTCGACGACCTCGGGCACGGTGCTGAGCAGGCGCTGCAGCTCCTCGGGCGCGACGGTGCCGCGGCAGAACAGCTCGACGTAGGCCTCGGTGCCCCTGCCCTCGACGGAGGGGTCGACCTGCACCGTGAAGCCGGTGATGACGCCGTCGGCGACGAGGCGGTCGATGCGCCGCTTGACGGCGGAGGGGCTCAGCCCCACGGTGCTGCCGAGCGCGCCGTACGAGGCGCGGGCGTTCTGCCGCAGGAGGTCGATGATGCGCAGGTCGAGATCGTCCACACCATGATCGTACGCACGATCCTTGCGTCGATCGGCAGGAGGCGCACGCTCCGAGCGTGGAGGACCGCCCCCGTGCGCCGCCGGCGTGTGAGACTGACGGCCGTGACCCTCGCCACGGAACCCACCACCGCCTCCGGCCCCGCCCGCCGCGCCGAGCGCCGCAGCGTGCTCCTGTGCCGGCCGGACCACTTCACCGTCGACTACCGGATCAACCCCTGGATGGACCCCGAGCAGCCCGTCGACACCGCGCTCGCCCTCCGCCAGTGGCAGGTGCTGCACGACACCTACGTCGGGCTGGGCCACGACGTGCAGCTGATCGACCCGCTCCCCGGGCTGCCCGACATGGTCTACGCCGCGAACGGCGGCTTCGTGCTCGACGGCACCGCCTACGGCGCGCGCTTCACCTACCCGCAGCGCCAGCCCGAGGGGCCGGCCTACATGGACTGGTTCCGCTCGGCGGGGTTCCGTGTCGTCGAGCCGCAGGTGACGAACGAGGGCGAGGGCGACTTCCTGGTCGTGGGCGACGTCGTGCTCGCCGGCACGGGCTTCCGCACCGACCCCGCCTCGCACGACGAGGTCGCCCGGACCTTCGACCGCGAGGTGGTCGGCCTCACCCTCGTCGACCCGCGCTTCTACCACCTCGACACCGCGATCTCGGTGCTCGACCGCGAGCCCGTCGACGGCGTCGTGAACATCGCCTACCTCGAGCGTGCCTTCGACGAGCCGTCGCGGGCCGTGCTGCGCGAGCGGTTCCCCGACGCGGTGCTGGTGGCCGACGAGGACGCCGCGATCCTGGGGCTCAACTCGTGGTCCGACGGCCTGCACGTCGTCATCGCCGCCCGGGCGGAGGGCTTCGGGCGACAGCTGCGCGAGCGCGGCTACGAGCCGATCGGCGTCGACCTCAGCGAGCTGCTGCGCGGCGGCGGCGGCGTGAAGTGCTGCACGCTCGACCTGCGTCGCTGACCGGCGGGTCCCAGGAGGCGCGGGGCCGGGGGCGACGCCCGGCCCGGCCCGGGCGGGGTCAGCCCTGCTCGCGCCGGACCAGCAGGTAGACGATGCTGCGGCCCGTCGCGTGCTCCTGGGCGACCTCGTACCCGTCGGCGCGGAGCCGCTCCAGGTCGCTGCCCGTGAGCTCGTCGGTGGCGAGCCGCACGACCCACAGTCGGTCGTGGTCGGCGAGGCGCCGGGCCAGCAGCTGCGCCTCGGCGTCGTCCTCGACGCTGAGCGTCCGGTCGGTGAAGCGGCCGTCCTGCGGGCCGAGGCGCAGCAGGGCGACGTCGTCGAGGCCCGCGAAGGCGTCCGGGTACGCGTAGAGGGCCTGCCGCGGCCGCGTCGACACGGTGCCCTGCGCGTCCAGGTAGAACGCGTCGCCGGGGCGGGCGTGCCGTTCGACGTACCCGGCCACGCTGGCGAGGTCGCTGCCGCCGCCCTTGCCCGTGGGCGTGCGCTGCAGCACGTACGTCGGGGCCGAGGCGAGGACCAGCAGGACGGTCAGGACGATGCCGATCCAGCGCCTCCTGCCCGTGGACAGCGCCGCGCCCAGCAGCAGGGCCATGCCCGGCGTGACGAAGGTGAGCAGGCGCGGCACGTAGACCGGCCCGACCAGCAGGCCGAGCAGCAGCAGCACCGCCGTGGGCAGCACGACCCAGAGCGCCCCGAGCAGCACGAGGCTGCCCGGCGTGCGGGCGCGGTCCCGGAGGCGCGTGCCCAGGACGATCAGGAGGGCCGCGGCCACGACCGTCACGGCCGCGGAGGTCGCGAACCAGGGCTCCACGAGGACCGTCCACCAGGTCACCGAGTCGCCGGTCGACGGGTCGGCGGTGACGAGCAGGCGGGCGCGCTCGCCCAGGACGTGCACGATCATCGGCAGCGACGCCAGGAGCGCGAGCACCGTCGAGATGCCCCAGCCCAGCAGCCGGTGCCGTGCGCCGCGACGGCGGCGCTGGGCCGGCGCGAGCGCGAGGAACACCCCGTGCACGAGCACGAGCAGCCCCAGGGGCACGAAGAACCAGATCGACGCGGCCAGCCCGGCGCCGTACAGCACCCACCAGCGTCGCCGGTGCCGACGCGACGCCACGAGCAGGGCGATCGTGAGCCAGACGGCGAAGGCCGTCGTGAGGGCGTAGGGGCGGGCCTCGGTCGCCTCGAGGGTGACGCGGGGCAGCACCGTGAACGCGATCGCGGCGAGCACCGCCGTGCGCCGGGTCGTGAGCATGCGGCCGACGACGAAGACGCCCACGGCCGCGAGGGCCACCGCGACCGCGCTCGGCAGGCGGGTGGCGAGCTCGCCGTCGCCGACCAGCTGCGTCCACGCGTGCAGCCACAGGTAGTAGGCGCTGTGGATCCCGTCCCGCCGGCCCACGAACTCGAGCAGCTCGGGCAGCGGCAGGCGCACGGCCCGCAGCGTGGTGGCCTCGTCGCTCCAGTAGCTCGGGATCCACGCTCCCGCGAGGCCGACGACGAGCGCGACCGCACCGACCAGCAGCGGGTCGAGCCAGGGCGCGCGCCGCGGCACGACCGCGGGGTCGTGGCCGATGCTCACCGGCGCCCCCGGGCCGAGCGGGGACTCCCGGTCGACGCGTTCACCGCACCAGACTGCCGTGCGGGCCTGGGTGCGCGCAGGGGCCGCGCCGAGAACGGCAGGAGTCGCGGGTCGGGCCCGGCGGCAGGAGGCGCGGTCGCTGCGGACACGGCGCGGTGGAAAAGGAAGAGCCCCCGCCGGAGCGGGGGCTTCATCCTGTGGCTGGACGCGGCGTCGATCCGCGGACCTTTCGATTTTCAGTCGAACGCTCTACCAACTGAGCTACCCAGCCATGACGTCACCCGGAGGTGACATCAGGCGCACGTGTCGCCTTGGCGACCCTGACCGGACTTGAACCGGCGACCTCCGCCGTGACAGGGCGGCGCGCTAACCAACTGCGCTACAGGGCCAAACTGTGGTGCTGTGTTCTTGTGTGCCTGGTGTTCGTGTGTCTGGTGACCCCAACGGGATTCGAACCCGTGCTGCCGCCGTGAAAGGGCGGTGTCCTAGGCCACTAAACGATGGGGCCGTGGTGTGGAGCCACAGCAACCGAGAGTCGAGCATACGGACGATGTGGCCCGAGCGCAAATCCGGGTCCTGCAGCGCTCTCCGTCGGCGTGTCGCGACGTGTCGCTGGTCGCGCCCCGCGCCTCCTGCGATTAGGTTCGAGCCTGACCGGAGATCTCCGTCGCCCGGCGCCGCTCGGCCCGGTGGGGGACCCGGCGTCGACCGATCCTGGACCCAGATGACCCTCCTCCGTCGCCCCGCCGCACCGGGCCTCCTGCCCGCTCGTGCCGTGGCGTCCCGTCGTCGCCTCACCGCCGTCGCCGCCGCCCTCGCCCTGCTCGTCACCGCGGGCGTCGTCGGCCTGCCCGCGCAGCCCGCGTCGGCCGCCGGCTACCCCTCGTGGGACGACGTCCAGGCGGCCCGCGCGAACGAGGCCGCCAAGGAGGCGGAGATCACCAAGCTCGAGGACCTGCTCGAGGACCTCCAGGACGACCTCGACGCCAAGCAGGAGGCGGCGGTGCAGCGCGGCGAGGCCCTCGCCGACGCCCAACAGGAGTACGACGACCAGCAGTACCGCACCGCGCAGCTGCAGGCCCAGGCCGACGCCGCCGCCGAGACCGCCGCCGCCAGCGAGGAGCGCGCGGGCCAGCTCGCCGCGCAGCTCGGGCGCTCGGGCGGCACCAACGGCGTCAGCGGCAGCCTCATCGCCGACCCGGGCGAGGCGGGCGAGCTGCTCTACAAGCTCGGCGCCATGACCAAGCTCACCGAGCAGGCCGACGGCATCTACGCCCAGGCCACGCAGGACCGCAACACGGCCCAGTCGCTCACCGACCAGGCCGCCGTGGCGCAGGAGGCGCTGGGCGACCTCGCCGACGCCGCCCAGGTCGCCCTCGACGAGGCCACCGCGGCCGCCGAGGCCGCCAGCGACGCCGTCGACGAGCAGGCCGAGAACCAGGCGCGCCTGCGGGCGCAGCTCGAGACGCTGCGCACCGACAAGGACCACACCGAGGAGGAGTACGCCAAGGGCGTCGAGGAGGCCCGCCTCGCCGCCGCGGCGGCCTCGGCGGCGACGAGCGGCACGCCCCTCGGCGAGATCTCGTCGCAGGGCTGGACCCGCCCGTCGGGCGGCAACGTCTCGAGCAACTTCGGCATGCGCGTCAACCCGGTCTCGCACCGGTACATCCTCCACGGCGGCATCGACCTCGCCCCCGGCTGCAACGCCCCCATCGTCGCCGCCACCGCCGGCACCGTGACGTACGCGGGCTGGATGGGCGGCTACGGAAACTTCGTCATCGTCGACCACGGCGGCGGCGTCACCACCGCCTACGGCCACCAGCCGAACAACGGCATCGTCGTCGGCGTCGGCCAGCGCGTCGCCGCCGGCCAGCAGATCGGCCACGTCGGCACCACCGGCAACTCCACCGGGTGCCACCTGCACTTTGAGACCCGGGTGAACGGCGTCGCCACCGACCCGGCCGGGTTCATGGGCGCGCGGGGCATCCGGCTCTAGCCCGGCCCGCGCCTCCTGCCGTCGGGCGCCTCCTGCCCGGCCCGCGCCTCCTGCCGTCCGCCTCACCCGGGGTGCGGAAAAGGCGACCTCCCGGTGCCCGGACCGGCCAGGGCAGGGGCCCTGGTCGGCGTGTCGGACGCGGTCGGTCGCCTTTTCGCGACAAGGAGCGCAGAGAGGTCGGTGACCTCGCGCGGAGAGGTCAGTGACCGCCCTCGGCGGCGAGCTTCTCGATGCCGTCGCGGACGATCTGGTCGGCCTCGGCGGCGTCGCCCCAGCCCTCGGTCTTGACCCACTTGCCGGGCTCGAGGTCCTTGTAGTGCTCGAAGAAGTGCTCGATCTCCTTGCGGGTGTACACCGGGATGTCGTCCACGTCCTGGATGTGCTCCCAGCGCGGGTCCTTGGCGGGGACCGCGATGACCTTGGCGTCGCTGCCGCCGTCGTCGGTCATGTTGAAGACGCCGACGGGGCGCACCTTCACGCCGACGCCGGGGAACAGCGGGTAGTCGAGCAGCACGAGCACGTCGACGGGGTCGCCGTCGAGGCCGAGGGTGCCCTCGAAGTAGCCGTAGTCGGTCGGGTAGACGAAGCCCGTGAAGAGGACGCGGTCGAGGTAGACGCGACCGGTCTCGTGGTCGACCTCGTACTTGTTGCGGCTTCCCTTGGGGATCTCGATCACGGCGTCGTACGCGGCCATGGGTGCTCCTCGTGTGCTGGTGGCGGGCGGAACGACCCGGTCGGGCCGACGGCGCCGCTAACGTTACAAGATGCCCGATCGACCACGACTGACCCCGGCGACGGCCGATGTGAGGCGCGCGGTGCGCGGCGCGCTCGAGGGCCACGCGCCCGACGACCTGGTGCTCGTGGCGCTCAGCGGCGGGCCCGACAGCCTCGCGCTCGCGGTGGCGACGGCCTTCGAGGCGCCGCGGGCCGGCCTCCGGGCAGGAGCGGTCGTCGTCGACCACGGCCTGCAGGTCGGCTCGACCGAGATCGCCGATCGCGCCGCCGCCCAGGCGCGCGGGCTCGGGCTCGACCCGGTCGTGGTGCGCCGCGTCGAGGTCGGCACCGAGGGCGGTCCGGAGGCCGCGGCCCGGTCCGCGAGGTACGCCGCGCTCGACGAGGTGGCCACCGCCTCCGGTGCCCGCAGCGTGCTGCTGGGGCACACGCTCGACGACCAGGCCGAGACGGTGCTGCTCGGGCTGGCCCGCGGCAGCGGGGCGGGCAGCCTGCGCGGCATGGCGGCCCGGTCGGGACGGTACGCGCGCCCCCTGCTCGGGGTGCGGCGGGCCACGACGCACGCGGCCTGCACCGACGCGGGCCTCGACGCGTGGACGGACCCGCACAACGCCGACGGCGCGTACGCCCGGGCGCGCGTGCGCTCGCGCGTGCTGCCCGTGCTCGAGGCCGAGCTCGGGCCGGGCGTCACGGAGGCCCTCGCGCGCACGGCCGACGCCCTGCGCGAGGACGACGAGGCGCTCGACCTCTTCGCCGACGAGGTCGCGGAGGAGCTCGCCGACCACGCCGAGGCGGGCATCTCGCTCGACGTCGGCGGCCTGGCCGTCAACCCGCCGGCCCTGCGGCAGCGGCTCATCAGGCTCGCGGTGCAGGGGGAGTTCGGGGTCTCGCTGTCGCGCTCGCAGACCCTCGAGGTGGCACGGCTCGTCACCGACTGGCACGGCCAGGGAGCGGTGCACCTGCCGGGCGTTACAGTGGTACGCACCGCCGGGCGACTGCACTTCGCCGCCGTCGACGGACGCTGACCACCCCGCCCGCCGTGCCCCACCCGCACGACAGGGCCGCACCCCGAGGAGGCCACCCGGCCATGGAGCTGCACGACATCGACGGCGACCTGCAGTCGGTCCTCTACACGCAGGACGAGATCGACGCGAAGATCGCCGAGGTGGCCCGCCGGGTCGAGGTCGACTACGCCGACCGCGAGCCGCTGCTCGTCGGCGTGCTCAAGGGCGCCGTCATGGTCATGGCCGACTTCGCGCGCGAGCTCAAGCTGCACGCGACGATGGACTGGATGGCGGTCTCGTCGTACGGCTCGGGCACGAAGTCGTCGGGCGTCGTGCGGATCCTCAAGGACCTCGACACCGACCTCCACGGCCGTCACGTCCTCATCGTCGAGGACATCATCGACTCGGGCCTGACGTTGTCGTGGCTGCTCGAGAACCTCAAGAGCCGTGGTGCCGCGTCGGTCGAGATCTTCGCCCTGCTGCGCAAGCCCGAGGCCGCGAAGGTGCACGTCGACGTGACGTACGTCGGCTTCGAGATCCCCAACGACTTCGTCGTCGGCTACGGGCTCGACTTCGCCGAGAAGTACCGCAACCTGCGCGGCATCGGGGTGCTCGCACCCCACGTCTATAGCTGACACCTGTCGCTCAGCTCGCTCTCGTTCGGCCCTCGGCGAACGCACATCGGAGCCCGGGGCGGCCCGCTGTAGCCTCTCGATCACGTTCTTCCCGCAGAAAGGGTCGGGTCCGCCCGTACTGACATGAACCTCAAGCGCTTGTTCCGCGGCCCGATCATCTACATCGTGATCGCCGTGATCGGCATCGGCATCGGCTGGAGCTTCATCAGCGCCTCCGGCACGACCCGGGTGTCGACCCAGCAGGGCCTCGAGACCCTGGCCGACGGCAAGGTGTCCGAGGCCACGATCCACAGCAACGAGCAGCGCGTCGACCTCGTGCTCCGCGACGGCGACAAGCAGGAGCAGTTCTACTACGCCACCCCGCGCGGCGAGGAGGTCGTCCAGGCGATCAACGACGCCGACCTCGCCGAGGGCTACGACGACGAGGTCACGCAGTCGAACTGGCTGCTCTCGCTGCTGGGGATCCTGCTGCCGTTCCTCATCATCGGCGTCATCTTCTGGTTCCTGCTCTCGTCGATGCAGGGCGGCGGCAGCAAGGTCATGCAGTTCGGCAAGTCGAAGGCGAAGCTGGCGTCGAAGGAGACGCCGCAGGTCATGTTCACCGACGTGGCCGGCGCCGACGAGGCCATCGAAGAGCTGCACGAGATCAAGGAGTTCCTCAAGGAGCCCGCGAAGTTCCAGGCGGTCGGTGCGCGGATCCCCAAGGGCGTGCTGCTCTACGGCCCTCCCGGCACCGGCAAGACCCTGCTCGCGCGGGCCGTGGCCGGCGAGGCGGGCGTGCCGTTCTTCTCGATCTCGGGCTCCGACTTCGTCGAGATGTTCGTCGGCGTCGGTGCGAGCCGCGTCCGCGACCTCTTCGAGCAGGCGAAGCAGAACTCGCCCGCCATCATCTTCGTCGACGAGATCGACGCGGTCGGGCGCCACCGCGGCGCCGGCATCGGCGGCGGCAACGACGAGCGCGAGCAGACCCTCAACCAGCTGCTGGTCGAGATGGACGGCTTCGACGTCAAGACCAACGTGATCCTCATCGCGGCGACGAACCGCCCCGACGTGCTCGACCCGGCGCTGCTGCGCCCGGGCCGCTTCGACCGGCAGATCGGCGTCGACGCTCCCGGGCTCGACGGCCGCAAGCAGATCCTCGAGGTGCACGGCAAGGGCAAGCCCCTCGCCGCGTCGGTCGACCTCGGCGTGCTGGCGCGCAAGACGCCCGGCTTCACGGGTGCCGACCTGGCGAACGTGCTCAACGAGGCCGCGCTGCTCACGGCGCGCTCGAACGCTCAGCTCATCGACAACCGTGCCCTCGACGAGGCCGTGGACCGCGTCATGGCGGGCCCGCAGCGTCGCAGCCGGATCATGAACGACCACGAGAAGCTCATCACCGCCTACCACGAGGGCGGCCACGCCCTGGCGGCGGCGGCCATGCGGCACACCGACCCGGTGACGAAGATCACGATCCTGCCCCGTGGCCGTGCCCTCGGCTACACGATGGTGCTCCCCCTGGAGGACAAGTACTCGGTGACGCGCAACGAGCTGCTCGACCAGCTCACCTACGCCATGGGCGGTCGCGTCGCAGAGGAGCTCGTCTTCCACGACCCGACCACGGGCGCGTCGAACGACATCGAGAAGGCCACGGCCACGGCCCGCAAGATGGTGACCGAGTACGGCATGAGCGACAAGGTCGGCTCGGTCAAGCTCGGCCAGGGGTCCGGCGAGCCGCTCATGGGTCGCGACGGCGGCTCGCGCGACTACTCCGAGAACATCGCGCAGACGATCGACGCCGAGGTGCGCGTGCTGCTCGAGCAGGCGCACGACGAGGCGTGGCAGGTCATCAACGACAACCGCGACGTGCTCGACGAGCTGGCCCGCGTGCTGCTCGAGAAGGAGACCCTCGACCACGAGGAGCTCGCCGAGATGTTCAAGGACGTCCGCAAGCTGCCCCCGCGCCCGCAGTGGCTCTCGAGCACGGCGCGTCCCGTCTCGGACCGTCCGGCGATCACGCTGCCCGAGAAGGCGCCGGTCGACCCGGCCGCGGTCGACGGCGGCGTGGACAGCGAGCCGACCGCGGGCAGCACGCGCGAGCGGCCCCCGCGCACCGCGCCGGGCATCGCGCCCGCGTAGGCCACCAGCACCGATCAGGCGATCGCACGGACCTCGTGCGGTCGCCTGTTCTGTACCCTGGAGCGAGCTCCTGGCCGCCTGCCGCGGCCCCGATCGGAGGAACCGTCCCGTGACCGACCAGCCCCCCTCGCGTCCGCGCTGGGCCGCCCGCGCGGCGGAGGCGGCGGCGGCGGGTGCAGGAGGCTCGACCCCCGCGGGCGACGACCGCGCGTCCGCCCCGCGCCCGGTCCCGAAGCGCCCCCGGGGCCGCGACCGGTACGCGGGCCAGGAGGTCGTCCTCGACGCCCCCTCGTCGGTGCGCCACCCCGGGTCCGCGCCCGAGGCCGGGCGGCGCCGCCTGGTGCTCTCGCCCCACGAGACGGAGGCCGTGCGACCCCCGGCCCAGCTGCCGCGCGTGGCCCCCACGCCGGTGCTCGCCCCGACCGGGACCGCGTCGGCTCCCGCTGCCGGTGCGGCTGCGGCTCCTTCTGCACCGCTGGCGGCGTCCGCCGTGGCCGCTGCGTCGGCCACGTCCGCCGTCTCCGTCGCGTCTCCGGCGTCCGCTGCGTCCGGGACCACTCCTGCGTCGGCGGCGTCTCCGGCTGCAGCTGCGGCGTCTCCTGCGTCTCCTGCGTCGGCGCCGGCGCCGGCATCGACGACGCCGGGCGGGCGTCGCCTCATCGCGTCGGGGCGGTACGAGCGTCCGCTGACCTCGGGCGACGAGCGTCGTGAGCCGCCCACCGTCACGAGGTCCCTCACCGTGCAGCACGGTGCACGTCGAGCCGCGGGCCGCGCCGGCCGTCGAGCGGCCGCCGCGCCCGTCGTCGGCGGCACGCTCGTGATGGGCGTGCTCAACGTCACGCCGGACTCGTTCAGCGACGGCGGCCGGTGGACCGGCGTCGACGCGGCCCTCGAGCACGCCCGGGCGCTCGTCGCGGCCGGGGCCGACATCGTCGACGTCGGCGGCGAGTCGACCCGTCCGGGCGCCGCCCGCGTGCCGGCGGACGAGGAGCGCCGCCGCGTGCTGCCCGTCGTCCGCGAGCTGGCCGCCGAGGGCGTGCGCGTGAGCGTGGACACGATGAACGCCGCCACCGCGGCGGCCGCCCTCGAGGCCGGTGCCGACATCGTCAACGACGTCTCGGGCGGCCTGGCCGACCCCGACATGCCCCGCGTGGCGGCGGAGGGCGGCCGCACGTTCGTGGCGATGCACTGGCGCGGGTTCCTCGAGGCGGGGCCGTCGAGGTCCCGGTACGACGACGTGGTCGCCGACGTCCGTGCCGAGCTCGAACGTCGCGTCGAGGCGCTGGTCGACGCGGGGGTGGCCCGCGAGGCGCTCGTGCTCGACCCGGGCGTCGGCTTCTCGAAGGGCGGCTTGCAGAACTGGCAGGTGCTCGCGGGGCTGCACGAGATCGCGGGCCTCGGCCTGCCCGTCCTCGTCGGGGCGTCGCGCAAGAGGTTCCTCGCGGACCTGCTCCCCGGCGGCGCGCCCGTGGCCGATCGCGATCCCGCCACCGCCGTGGTCAGCGTGCTGGCGGCGCAGGCCGGTGCCTGGGGCGTGCGCGTGCACGACGTGGCGGGCACGCGCGCCGCGCTCGACGTCCTCGGCGCGTGGCGCGAGGGCGCCCGGCAGCCCTCCGGCTCCCGTCGGGCGAGGCACGCGTGACCGGCGGCGCGACCCGTGGGCCCGGAGGCCTGCCGCTCGACGTGCTGAGGCTCACGGGCCTGCGGGCCGTGGGGCACCACGGCGTCTTCGAGCACGAGCGTCGCGACGGCCAGGAGTTCGTCGTCGACGCCGTCGTCCACCTCGACGCCCGACCCGCGGCCGATGGGGACGACCTGGCCGCGACCGTGCACTACGGGGTCCTCGCCGAGGAGCTCGTCGCGGCCGTCGAGCGCGACCCCGTCGACCTCGTCGAGACGCTCGCCGAACGGCTCGCGGCCGTCGTGCTCGCCCACCCCGCGGCCGTCGTCACCGAGATCACGGTGCACAAGCCCTCGGCGCCGATCACGGTGCCCTTCGCCGACGTCTCGATCACGATCGTGCGCTCGCGCCGTGACGGCTGACACCGTGACCGCCGACGACGTGACCACGGACGACGTGACCGCCGACGACGCGGTCGGCCGTCCCCGTCGCGGCGTCGTCGCGCTGGGGGCGAACCTGGGCGACCGGGTCGCGACGTTGCGGGCGGCGGTCCGCGAGCTCGACGAGCTAGACGGCGTGCGGGTGGTCGCGGCGTCGACCCCGGTCGAGTCGGTGGCGCTGACGCTCGACGGGCTCGACGCCTCCCGGCCCGCGTACCTCAACGCCGTCGCGCTCGTCGAGGTCACCCTGAGCGGCGCCGCCCTGCTCGCGGCACTGCACGCCGTCGAGGACCGCCACGGCCGCGTCCGCGTCGAGCGCTGGGGTGATCGCACGCTCGACCTCGACCTCGTCGAGCTCGAGGGCGACGCCGGCGACGGGGAGCGCCTGGTCCTCCCGCACCCGCGTGCCGCCGAGCGGTCGTTCGTGCTCGAGCCGTGGCTCGAGGTCGACCCGGAGGCCCGGCTGACGGGCAGGGGAGCCGTCGCCGACCTGCTGGCGCAGCTGCCGGACCGGGTGCGTCGCCTGCCGGGCGAGGGGCCGCTGACCGAGCCCGGGCCTCCTGCGCCCACCGAGCCCGGGCCTCCTGCGCCCACCGATCCGACCGATGCGACGACCGATGGAGGCACGCCGTGAAGCACACCCGCCCGAGCACGCTCGTCGGCATCGGCGTGCTGTCGCTCATCGCCGGCTACCTCGTCGACTCCGCGCTCGTCGCGTCGCGGGCCCCGGCCCTCGTGCCGCCGATCGCGCTCGGCCTCGTGCTGCTCGCCCTCGGCGGCGTCGTGGTGAGCCTCGCGCTGCCCGTCCGGCGCGCGGCCCGCGGCGACGGCTCGGACCGCGTCGACCCCTGGTACGCGACCCGCGTGCTGCTCCTCGCGAAGGCCTCCAGCCTGAGCGGCGCCCTCTTCGGCGGCCTCGCCGGGGGCGTGCTCGCCTTCGTGCTGACGCGCGGCGTGGGCCTGGCGATAGGCTCCTTCGTGCCGACGGTCGTGGCCGTCGTGGGGGGCCTCGCACTGCTCGTGGGCGGCATCGTCGCCGAGCGCATGTGCACCGTGCCGCCCGACGGCGACGACACGGCAGGCCCCGGAGCCCGAGCGGCCTGAGCTGGGCCAGCACGGGGCCGGACCACCCGGGTCGGCCCACCGCGACGACCGGAGGTCCGCCCGCATGACGACAGACACCACCCCCGACGCGGCCTGGTCGCGCGTCTCGCCCCGGTACGTGTGGGCCGAGCTCGCGGGCGGCGTCGTCACGGCGCTCGTCGTCACCGGCCTCACGGCGTTCCTCTGGTTCTTCGGCACCTGGTGGGCGTACGCCGTCACCGTGGTCGTCGGCCTCGGTTTCGTCGTCGCCTGCGCCCTCACCCCGCGCCGCGTGCGGTCGATCGGGTACCAGCTGCGCGACGACGACCTGCTCGTGCGACGCGGGATCCTCTTCACGCGCACGGTCGCGGTGCCGTACGGGCGCATGCAGCTCGTCGACCTCGACCGCGGACCGATCGTGCGCGCCCTCGGGCTCAGCGACCTGAAGCTGGTCACCGCGGCCGCGTCGTCCTCGGTCGCGCTGCCCGGCCTGCCGCTCGCCGAGGCGGAGCGACTGCGCGACCGCCTCGTGGAGCTGGCCGAGTCGCGCCGGGCGGGACTGTGACCGAGCCCGCCCCCGACGCCCCCGAGCCCGGCCCCGACGCCCCCGGCCCGCCCGCCGAGGGCCCGCGCCTCGCCGCCGCCCTCACGGACGGGGAGTGGCACCGCCTGCACCCGGCCACCCCGCTGCTCAAGGGCGGCATCGCGTTCGTCGTGCTGCTCGGCATCGTGCTCAACAACGCGCGCGAGCTGCTCGTCGAGTCGTTCCTGCCCGGCGGTCGGCGCGGGGACGACGAGGGCGACCTGGTGTCCGCGGTCGTGGAGAGCGGCTGGTTGTGGGCGGTCGTCGGCGGGATCGTCGGCGTGCTCCTGGTCATGGTGCTGCTGTTCTGGGTCTCGTGGCGCCTGCACACGTTCCGCGTCACCGCCGAGGTGGTCGAGGTCCGCAGCGGCGTGCTGTTCCGCCGGGAACGCCGTGCCCCGCTCGACCGGATCCAGGGCATCAACGTGCAGCGGCCGTTCCTCGCGCGGCTCTTCGGCGCCGCGAAGCTGCAGGTCAGCCAGGCCGGCGACGACGCCAACGTCGACCTCGCCTACCTGCGCTCGGCGGCGGCCGACGACCTGCGCCGCGAGGTGCTGCGCCGGGCAGGAGGCGCGCAGCAGGCCGCCGAGGACCGCGCCCGCGAGCGGGCCTCCGGCGGGCAGGCCGCACGACCCGGGCTCGGCGGGCTGCTCGAGCAGCGCGCCCGCGAGTTCGTCGCCCCCGAGCTCGACCCCGACGAGGCCCCCGCCGAGTCGGTCGTCTCGATGCCCCTCGGGCGCCTGATCGGCTCGGTCGTGCTCAGCGGCACGACGCTCTTCATCGTCGCGGCGGTCGTCGCCGTCGCCGTGAGCGTGGCCGTCACGGGGGAGTGGATCATCGCGTTCGCCCTGCTGCCGGCTGTGCTCGGCTCGAGCGGCTTCTACGTCTCCCGCGTCACGAAGTCGTTGCGCTTCAGCCTCGCCTCGACGCGCGACGGCATCCGCATCGGGTACGGCCTGCTCTCGACCACGAACGAGACCCTGCCCCCGGGCCGGATCCACAGCCTCAAGGTGAGTCAGCCGCTGCTCTGGCGTCCGTTCGGCTGGTGGCAGGTCAGCATCAACAGGGCCTCGCGCTCGAGCACGAAGGGCGCCGACGGCCAGGCCGGCACGAGCATCCTGCCGGTCGGCGACGAGACCGACGTGCGCCGCGTGCTCGAGCTCGTGTTGCCCGAGCTGGTGGGCGTCGCCGCGGCGGAGGCGCGACTGGTCGCGGGGGCGTCCGAAGTCGTGCCGCCCGAGGCGCCTCTCGCGGAGGGAGCCGAGGGCGCGACCGCTCCCACCGTCGGAGGTCACGACCTCGACCCCGTCGTCTCGGGGGCGCCTGCCGGCGACGACATCGCCGCCGCCGACCCCGCGGCCGTGGCGGCCGTCGCCGCCCGGCGCGACCGCGAGGCGGAGGAGCAGGCCGAGCGCACGCTCGCGCTCGTGCACGCCGGCCTGGCCAGCTCGGGCGCCGAGGGCGGCTTCACCACGTCGCCCCGCCGCGCGGCGGTGCTGCGCTGGTTCTCGTGGCGCCGCAACGGGTTCCGGACGGCGCCCGGCGCGGTCCTCCTGCGCACGGGTGCGGTGTGGCGCACGCTCGTGATCGTGCCGCTGCCGCGGGTGCAGAGCGTGGCGATCGGGCAGGGGCCGCTGCTCCGCCGCCTGCGCCTCGCACGCGTGCAGGTGCACACGGTCCAGGGTCCGATCACGGCCGAGGTCGGGGCGATCGACGAGGACGACGCCCGCACGTTCTTCGAGGACGTCGCCCGGCTCGCCGTGGAGGCCGCCCAGGCCGACCGGACGCACCGGTGGCTGGAGCGCGCCTCCGGCCGGGAGGAGGGGCGATGAGCCCGCAGCAGAGCGGACGCCTCGGCGTCGGCATCATCGGGGCCGGCCATGTCGGGCCCGTGCTCGGAGCCGCCCTGGCCGCGGCGGGCCACGCCCTCGTCGGCATCTCGGCCGTGTCCGAGCGCAGCCGCGACCGGGCCGAGGCCGTGCTGCCGGGCGTGCCCGTGCTGCCGGTGCCCGAGGTCGTCGAGCGGGCCGAGCTCGTGCTCGTCGCGGTGCCCGACGACCAGCTCGCCGACCTCGTCGAGGGGCTCGCGGCGACGGGGGCCTGGCAGCCGGGTCAGCTCGTCGTGCACACCTCGGCGGTCCACGGGCTCGCGGTCCTCGCGCCCGCGCAACGGGCCGGGGCGATCCCGCTGGCGATCCACCCGGCCCTGTCGTTCACCGGCACGACCGTCGACCTCGTGCGCCTGCGCGACGCCTGGTGCGCGGTGACGGCCGCGACGCCCGTGCAGCCGATCGGTCAGGCGCTCGTGGTCGAGATGGGTGCCGAGCCGGTGCTCGTCGCCGACGCCGACCGCCCGCGCTACGCCGAGGCCGTGGCCACCGCGACCCAGTTCTCGACCGCGATCGTGCACCAGGTCGTCGGCATGCTGGGCGAGATCGGGGTGCCCGACGCCGGCCGGGTGCTCGCGCCGCTCGTGCGCTCCGCCGTCGACGCGGCCCTCGGCAGCGCGGCGGGCACGGGCCCCGGTACCATCGACGTGACCTCGTTCGACGACCGGTCCGACGGCCTCGACGGCCTGTCGCGCTGACGTCGTCCCCCTCCTCTCGGGAGCGCCCCGCCGCGCCCGCGCCCGCCGCCACCTCAGGAGCCCCCTCGCATGACCGAGCACGTCGAGTCCGTCCCCGCCGCCGACGACGCCGCCGCGCAGGCCGTCGCCGAGCAGGAGATGAGCGAGCAGAAGGCCGTCCGCCTCGCCAAGCGCGAGCGCCTGCTCGAGGGCGGCGAGGCCTACCCGGTGGGCGTGCCCGTCACCGACTCCATCGCCGCGGTGCGCGAGCGCCACGCGGGCCTCGAGGCGGGCGAGTCGTCCGGTGAGGTCGTGGGCCTGGCCGGCCGCGTCGTGCACTCGCGCAACACGGGCAAGCTGTGCTTCGCCTCGCTGCAGGCCGGTGACGGCTCGCGCGTGCAGGCGATGGTCTCGCTCGCCGAGGTCGGCGACGAGTCGCTCGCGGCGTGGAAGGACCTCGTCGACCTCGGCGACCACGTCTTCGTGCGCGGAGAGGTGATCTCGTCGCGTCGCGGCGAGCTGTCGATCATGGTGGCCGAGTGGCAGATCGCCGCCAAGGCGATCCTGCCGCTGCCGAACCTGCACTCCGAGCTGAGCGAGGAGAGCCGCGTCCGCAGCCGCTACCTCGACCTCATCGTGCGCGAGCAGGCCCGCAGCACCGTCCGTGCCCGCGCGAAGGCCGTCGCCAGCCTGCGCGCGACCTTCGACTCGTACGACTACCTCGAGGTCGAGACCCCGATGCTGCAGACGATGCACGGCGGCGCCGCGGCCCGCCCCTTCGTCACGCACAGCAACGCGTTCGACACCGAGCTGTTCCTCCGCATCGCCCCCGAGCTGTACCTCAAGCGCGCCGTCGTCGGCGGCATCGACCGGGTCTTCGAGATCAACCGCAACTTCCGCAACGAGGGCGCCGACTCCACGCACTCGCCCGAGTTCGCGATGGTCGAGGCCTACCAGGCCTACGGCGACTACGACCAGATGGCCCGGCTCACGCAGGAGCTCATCCAGAACGCTGCGCTCGCCGTCGCCGGCACTCACGTCGTCACCCTGGCCGACGGCACCGAGTACGACCTCGGCGGCGACTGGGACCGCCTGCCGATGTACGAGTCGCTGAGCGCCGCCGCCGGCGTCGAGATCACGCCCGACACGTCGGTCGACGAGCTGCAGCGGCTCGCGGCGTCGGTCGACCTCGTCGTGCCGCACGAGACGCACGGCAAGCTGGTCGAAGAACTCTGGGAACACTTCGTCAAGGGCACGCTCGACCGTCCCACGTTCGTGACGGACTTCCCGGTCGACACCAGCCCCCTGGTGAGGCAGCACCGCAGCAAGCCGGGTGTGGTGGAGAAGTGGGACCTCTACGTGCGCGGCTTCGAGCTCGCCACCGCCTACTCCGAGCTCGTCGACCCGGTCGTCCAGCGCGAGCGCTTCGTCGAGCAGGCGGCCCTGGCCGCCCGCGGCGACGTCGAGGCCATGCGGCTCGACGAGGACTTCCTCCGCGCCCTCGAGCACGGCATGCCCCCGAGCGGCGGCATGGGCATGGGCATCGACCGCCTGCTCATGGCCATCACCGGCCTGGGCATCCGCGAGACGATCCTCTTCCCCCTGGTCAAGTGACGATCGCTCCTCCGTTCCCCAGGTCGGCGACGTACCCTGGTCGACGTGCCTGACAACATCTGGGCGGCCGCCCTCTTCTCGGTGACCCCGACCATCGTCGTGGGCCTCATCTTCTGGTTCATCGTGCGGGCCATCATCAGGGCCGACCGCACCGAGCGTGCCGTCTTCGAGCGCATCGACGCCGAGGAGCGCGCCGCGGCCGCCGAGGCCGACCGCACCGCCACGCTCGACCGCTGAGCCGTCCGGCAGGGGCGCGCCGCGGCCGTCCGGCGACCCCTCGACGATCGACCCCGGCCGTCAGGAGGCCCGCCCCGCGTACCCCGGGAGGGGTACGTCCGGCGCCCCCCGCGCCTCCTGCACCCTCGTCGTCCTGGTGAACGCCACGTGAACGGGCCGGCGGACTGTACCCCTCTCCTGGTCGACAGGGCCGTACACCCAGAACGATCACGCGTCAAGAAGTCGATCCAGCCGTACCCCGTCCGACGGGTGTTCCTGTGGGCTCTCTCCGAACAGCCCCGGGGACCCCCTGAACGACACCAGTGTCATTTCTCTGCTCCGACAGACTCGTACTACGCCGAAGAGCTTCACGAACTATTCGACACCGCGCACGACATCGAGCAGGGAGTACCCAATGGCTACCACCACCGTCGCCCCTCACGACACGAAGACCACCACTACCGACGACACCGAGGTCGAGGTGCTGGCACAGGTGCGAGGCGCCTCGACCGACCAGGTCGGCGACTACCTCCGCCACATCGGCCGCATGCCCCTCCTCGACGCCGCGGAGGAGACCGAGATCGCCCGCCGCATCGAGGTCGGCCTGTTCGCCGGCGAGAAGCTCAAGGACATCGAGTCCGGCACCGCCTCGGGCACCGCCGAGATGAAGCGCGACCTCAAGTGGCTGATCCACGACGGTGAGCGCGCCAAGGACAAGATGATCACGGCGAACCTCCGCCTCGTGGTCAGCATCGCCAAGCGCTACACGCAGCGCGGCCTCCCCTTCATGGACGTCATCCAGGAGGGCAACCTCGGCCTGGTCCGTGCCGTCGAGAAGTTCGACTACACGCAGGGCTACAAGTTCTCGACCTACGCCACGTGGTGGATCCGCCAGGCCATCGCCCGCGGCCTCGCCGACAAGGCCCGCGCCATCCGCATCCCCGTGCACACGGTCGAGCGCATCAACCGCATCTCGCGCGCCGAGCGCGACCTCACCGTCGACCTGGGCCGCGCGCCCACCGTCGAGGAGGTCGCCGAGGAGGTCGCCATGGAGGTCGCCGACCTCGTCGACCTCAAGAGCCGCTCGCACGAGCCCGTCTCGATCCACACCGTCGTCGGCGACGCCGAGGACAGCGAGCTCGGCGACTTCATCGAGGACGAGGAGACGCCGTCGCCCACGGACGCCACCGAGAGCACGCTGCTCAACCGTGACATCCACGCCCTCGTCGCCACGCTGCCCGAGGACGAGGCCCGCGTGATCCGCATGCGCTTCGGCCTGGACGACGACCAGCCGATGACCCTCGACGAGATCTCGAAGCGCGTGCACTCCTCGCGCCAGGCCGTCTCGCGCGTCGAGAGCCGCGCCCGCCTCCGCATGTTCGCGAAGGCCGTCAGTCAGGACCTGCAGCTCTACCTGCAGTAGGTCCGAGCCGCACCGCAGCCGAGGGCCGCCTCCCGCTAGGGAGGCGGCCCTCGCTGCGCGCGGGCGCGCCTCCTGCCTCCTGCCTCCTGCTTCCTGCCTCCTGCCCCTTCGACGGTGTCCACGACACGCGGAGCCCGGGCACTCCCTTCCACCACTCGTGGACACCCTCAGGGCAGCGGTGTCCACGTTCGGTGACCCCCCGGGAGTTGACCCCGCGTGTCGTGGACACCCTTGCGGTGGACGACGGCTCCTCCCCGGCCGCGGTCCGGTCCCACCCCTGCACAGGCTGAGCGTCGGACGGGCCCGGGCCCCTCCGGGGGTGGCCAGCCTGTCCCCGTGCGACGACGACCCCTACCCCCAGACCTGGCTCGGTGCTTCACCGTGACGGAGGCGCTCCACGCTGGCGCCACCCACGGGCTCCTGCGGGCCGTCGACCTCCGCAGCCCCCACCACGGGGTTCGTGCTCGGGGAGGCGCCCCGAGCACGCTGATGGAGCGTTGCCTCGAACTGGTCCCCGCCCTCTGCGAGGGGCACGTCTTCTCGCACGTGACCGCCCTCGCCCTGTGGGGCCTGCCCTTGCCCGCGAGGCACCTCGCGCCGGGGGTGCCCCTGCACGTCGGGGCCGTCGGCCGTCGGGAGCCGCGACGGCCGGGGGTGATCGGTCACCGGCTCAGCCCGCAGCTCCTGCCGGTGCCGGGCACGCCTCCCGCTCTGGTGCCGCCCGTGCTCGCCTGGGTGCAGTCGGCGCCCCTGTTGTCGCTCGACGAGCTCGTCGTCGTCGGCGACGCTCTCGCGGGCCGCTGGTCCGACCGGCAGGAGGCGCGGGGCGTCCCCGTCGAGCAGCTCCGGTCCGCCGCGGTGCGCGACCCCCGCCGCCCCGGGGCCGCACGCCTGCGCGAGGCCGCCGACTGGGTCCGTACCGGCGTCGAGTCTCCGAAGGAGACGGAGGTGCGCCTGCTGCTCGTGAGGGCTGGCCTTCCCGAGCCCGAACTGAACGTGCCGACGTACGGTGCGCAGGGCACGTACCTGGGACGCCCCGACCTGCGGTGGGCGGAACACCGAGTCGTCCTGGAGTACGAGGGCCGGCACCACCGCGACGACCCCGAGGTGTTCGCACAGGACATCGACCGTCGGGAGCGCTTCGAGGACCACGGCTGGTCCGTCGTTCGAGCCATCGCCCCGCACCTCGTGCCTCCCGGCGACGTGGAGCTCGTCGCCCGCGTCCGCCGGAGGTTCGCGCGCGTGCACTGACCCCCCCGTTGCACCGGGCGGGGGCTCCTGCCTGCCTGCCTCCTGCCTCCTGCTCCTGCTCCCGCTCCCGCTCCCGCTCCTGACGGTGTCCACGACACGCGGAACGCCGGACACGGAAAGCGCCGATCGTGGACACCCTCCTTCGGACGGTGTCCACGATCGGCGGGTGCGGGAGCGCTGGCTCCGCGTGTAGTGGACACCGTCCGTTGGGTCGGAGGGTCGGAGGGTCGGAGTGGCGGAGGGTCGGAGGGTCGGAGGGTCGGAGGGCCGAAGGGCAGGAGGCCCGGCCGGCTGCCCTGCCCGGCCCGCGCCGGCCCTGGAGAGCCCGGCTGGCCGGGGCCCGCCCCGGCCAGGCCGGCTACGCCCGCTCGTCGAGGGCGCGGCCGCGGACCCGCGCGCGCACCTCGGGCGGCACGAGCTCGAGCAGCTGGTCCTCGCGCAGGGGCAGGTCGAGCAGGCTGAGCTTGAGGCGGCCCTTGCGGGCGTGCTGCCCGGCGTCGAAGCGGATGACCTGCCCGGCGTCGCGCCGCACCCGCAGCTCGAGCACGCAGCCGGAGCTGACGTCCGAGACGACCAGCCCGTCGACCTCGAGGGCCGCCGAGCGGGTGCCGTCGACGATCTCGAACCGGAGCTGCTCGTCGGGGGCGAGCACGATGGAGCGGTCGATCCCGGCCATGGGCGCGACCGGGGTGACGACGGTCGCGGCCAGCGCGGGCGACATGATCGGGCCTCCTGCCGCGTGGTTGTAGGCGGTGGAGCCGGTCGCCGTGGCGACCACGACGCCGTCGGCCTTGTAGAAGCCGTACGGGGTGTCGTCGACGACGAGGTCGGCCGAGACGACGCCCTGGCCGGGGTGCCGGGCGACCGAGACGTCGTTGAAGGCGAGGTAGTGGTCCTCGGTGCCCTGCGTCGTGTGCGTGATCTCGAGCGCGTGGTGCGGCTCGAGCGAGTACCGCTTCTGGGTGAGCCGGTCGAGGGCGGCGGGCAGGTCGCGCGGCTCCACCTCGACGAGGAACCCCACGTTGCCGTAGTTCACGCCGAGCACGGGCACGGGTCGGCCGGCGACGAGCCGCATGGCGCCGAGCATGGTGCCGTCGCCGCCGAGCGAGACGAGCACGTCGACCCGGTCGCAGAGCTCCGCCTCGGACACGAGCGGCACCCCGTCGCCGATCCGGTCGGCGTCATCGCGCATGGCGATGAGGTGGGCGCCGCTGCCCACCACCCACTCGCGCAGGATCGCGATCGACTCGGCGACCGACTTGGTGGGGTGGGGGACGAGGCCCACGGTGAACGTGCCCATGGGCTCACGGTAGACGCTGCGGTGCAGGAGGCGCTGGTTCGGGGGACGCACCGGGCCGGGCCCGCCCCGTGGCCGGGCCCGAGCCTCCTGCGCCGCGGTCGGTGGCCGGGCGCGCTGCCGGGCCGCGGCCTCCTGCGCCGGTCGGCCCGCGCCTCCTGCGCTCCGCGCGCGGGCGCGCCCGCGAGCTCCGCTATGCCCCCAGCGAACAGGGGCAGACCTGGCGGGGGCCCGTGGTTAGTCTCGGTGACAACAGCGGTGCCGTACCTGCGGGTGCCGCAGGACGCATCGGTGGCGACCCTCCCACCCCGCCACCAAGGGAGCAAAGAAGATGTTCGAGAGATTCACCGACCGTGCCCGTCGGGTCGTCGTCCTCGCCCAAGAAGAGGCGAAGATGCTGAACCACAACTACATCGGCACCGAGCACATCCTGCTCGGGCTCATCCACGAGGGCGAGGGCGTCGCCGCCAAGGCCCTCGAGTCGCTGGGCATCTCGCTCGACGCCGTGCGCGAGCAGGTCCAGGACATCATCGGCCAGGGCCAGCAGCAGCCCACCGGCCACATCCCCTTCACGCCGCGTGCCAAGAAGGTGCTCGAGCTGTCCCTGCGCGAGGCGCTGCAGCTCGGCCACAACTACATCGGCACCGAGCACATCCTGCTCGGCCTCATCCGCGAGGGCGAGGGCGTCGCCGCCCAGGTCCTCGTCAAGCTCGGCGCCGACCTCAACCGCGTGCGCCAGCAGGTCATCCAGCTCCTGTCCGGCTACCAGGGCAAGGAGGCGGTGGCCGTGGGAGGCGAGCAGCAGCAGGGTGCGCAGGGTGGCAGCCAGGTCCTCGACCAGTTCGGCCGCAACCTCACGCAGGCGGCGCGCGACAACAAGCTCGACCCGGTCATCGGGCGCGAGAAGGAGATGGAGCGGGTCATGCAGATCCTCTCCCGCCGCTCGAAGAACAACCCCGTGCTGATCGGCGAGCCCGGCGTCGGCAAGACCGCCGTCGTCGAGGGCCTCGCGCAGGCCATCGTCAAGGGCGAGGTGCCCGAGACGCTCAAGGACAAGCAGCTCTACTCGCTCGACCTCGGCTCGCTCATCGCCGGCAGCCGGTACCGCGGCGACTTCGAGGAGCGCCTCAAGAAGGTGACGAAGGAGATCCGCACGCGCGGCGACATCATCGTCTTCATCGACGAGATCCACACCCTCGTGGGTGCGGGTGCCGCCGAGGGCGCCATCGACGCCGCGTCGATCCTCAAGCCGCTGCTCGCCCGCGGCGAGCTGCAGACCATCGGTGCGACCACGCTCGACGAGTACCGCAAGCACTTCGAGAAGGACGCCGCGCTCGAGCGCCGCTTCCAGCCGGTGCAGGTCGCCGAGCCGTCGCTGCCGCACGCGATCAACATCCTCAAGGGCCTGCGCGACAAGTACGAGGCGTTCCATAAGGTGTCGATCACCGACGGCGCCATCGCGGCGGCGGCGAACCTCGCCGACCGTTACGTCAGCGACCGGTTCCTGCCCGACAAGGCCATCGACCTGATCGACGAGGCCGGCGCCCGCCTGCGACTGTCGATCCTGTCCGCGCCGCCCGAGCTGCGGGAGTTCGACGACCGCATCGCCGACGTCCGCGGCCAGAAGGAGGGCGCGATCGAGGACCAGGACTTCGAGAAGGCCGCCTCGCTCCGCGACGAGGAGAAGAAGCTGCTCGGTGAGCGCCTGCGCCTCGAGAAGCAGTGGAGGAGCGGTGAGGCCGGAGCCGGCGGCACCGTCGACGAGGGCATCATCGCCGAGGTCCTGGCCCAGGCCACGGGCATCCCGGTGTTCAAGCTCACCGAGGAGGAGACCTCGCGCCTCGTCTTCATGGAGAAGGCGCTGCACCAGCGCGTCATCGGCCAGGAGCAGGCCATCGCGGCCCTGTCCAAGACGATCCGCCGCACGCGGGCCGGCCTCAAGGACCCGAAGCGCCCCTCCGGCTCGTTCATCTTCGCCGGGCCCACGGGCGTCGGCAAGACCGAGCTGGCCAAGGCGCTCGCCGAGTTCCTCTTCGACGACGAGGGCGCGCTCATCTCGCTCGACATGTCGGAGTACGGCGAGAAGCACACCGTCTCGCGCCTGTTCGGTGCCCCTCCCGGGTTCGTCGGCTTCGAGGAGGGCGGCCAGCTCACCGAGAAGGTGCGTCGCAAGCCGTTCTCCGTGGTCCTGTTCGACGAGATCGAGAAGGCCCACCCCGACATCTTCAACTCGCTGCTGCAGGTGCTCGAAGAGGGTCGCCTGACCGACGGTCAGGGCCGCGTCGTCGACTTCAAGAACACGGTCATCATCATGACGACCAACCTCGGCACGAAGGACATCACGGGTGGCCCCGTCGGGTTCCAGGTCGAGGGCGACACCGCGACCTCGTACACCCGGATGCGTGCCAAGGTGACCGAAGAGCTCAAGAAGCACTTCAAGCCCGAGTTCCTCAACCGCGTGGACGACACCATCGTGTTCCCGCAGCTGAACCAGGACGAGCTGCTGCAGATCGTCGACCTGTTCGGCAAGCGCCTCAGCGACCGCATGCTCGACCGCGACATGACGATCGAGCTCACGCTGCCCGCCAAGGAGCAGCTCATCAAGGTCGGCTTCGACCCCTCGCTCGGTGCACGCCCGCTGCGTCGCGCCATGCAGAGCGAGGTCGAGGACCAGCTGTCCGAGCGCATCCTGCAGGGTGAGCTCACGGCCGGCAGCCACGTCTACGTCGACTTCGTCGACGGGGAGTTCACCTTCACGACCTCGCGTCAGCCGGGTCGCGAGGAGGTCCTCGTGGGCGACGCCCCCGAGCTCGAGGCGTAGTCGTCCGGCAGCACCAGCAGCACCGTCGAGGGGCGGTCCGACCGTAAGGTCGGGCCGCCCCTCCGGCGTGCGCGGGGCGGTGAGGAGGAGCGGTCCGCGGGTCGTGGCGGGGGTGCGGGCGCGGGGCGTGCAGGAGGCGCGGACCGCGTCGGGTGCGGGGCGTGCAGGAGGCCGTGGCTAGGCTGGGTGCCGATCGCGCCTCCGGCACGGTGCGCGCCCCGCGTGCCCGCCCGACCGGCGCACGAGCGACGAGGAGCACCGTGGGCGACGACGAGCAACGCGACCTGCACGGGATCACCGTGAGGTCGGCCGTCGTGTCGGACGTGCCGCACGTGCAGCGCCTGTGCGAGCCGTTCGTGCAGAAGCGGATCCTGCTCGGCAAGGACCTCGTCACGCTCTACGGGGCGATCCAGGAGTTCCAGGTCGCCGTCGGACCCGACGGGGTCCCCATCGGCTGCGGCGCCCTGCACGTCATGTGGGACGACCTCGCCGAGGTGCGCACGCTCGCCCTCGACCCGGCGTGGATCCGCAAGGGAGTTGGCCACCGCCTGCTCGAGGCGCTCGAGGGGGCCGCGGCCGAGCTCGAGATCCGCCGCCTGTTCTGCCTCACGTTCGAGGTCGACTTCTTCGAGCAGCACGGCTACCTCGCGGTCGGCGACGACGGCCTCGTGCCGCCCGACGTGTACGCCGAGCTGGTGCGCTCGACCGACGAGGGCGTCGCGGAGTTCCTCGACCTCGCCCGGGTCAAGCCGAACACGCTCGGCAACACCCGCATGCTGAAGCAGCTGCCGTCCCGCGGCTGACCGGCGCCCGCCCGCCCGCCTGCTCCCGCGGCTGACCGGCGCCCGCCTGCTCCCGCGAGCTGACCGGCGCTCACCTGCTCCCGCGAGCGGGCAGGAGGCCCGCGTGGCGGGGGACCGGGTGCGTCCCCTCCCGCACAGGGGCTCCCAGCGGACTCGCACCGCACACGCCCGGTCGCCTCACCCAGGACCCGCCGACCAGCGCTTAAGGTGTGGCCATGTCGTCGCTCCGCCATCCCGTCGGGCCCCAACCGCCCCAGGTGTACTGGCGCCGTCGTGCACTCGTCATCGCGGTGCTGCTCGCCGTGGTCCTGGTGGTCGTGCTGATCGTGGCGCGGCCCGGGGCCGGCGACGAGGGCAGCGAGACGGCCGTGACGGCGACGCCCACCGCGACGCCCGCGGCGGAGGCGAGCGCGCCTCCTGCGACCGCGCCCGCGGCCGACGCGACCGAGGCCGCCGGGGCGCCCGCGGCCTCCGCCGACGCCCCGGCCTGCGCCGAGGGGCAGATCGTGCTCGAGCCGGTCACCGACGGGGCGAACTACGCGCCCGACGAGCTGCCGCAGATCTCGATGTCGATCACGAACTCGGGGCGCGACGCGTGCGCGATCGACCTCGGGTCGGCCCAGCAGGAGCTCGTGGTGAGCAGCGGTGAGGACCGCTACTGGTCCTCGAAGGACTGCCAGGTCAACGGCACCGACCAGCTCGTCGTCGTCGACGCCGGCCAGACGCTGAGCACGCCGCCCATCACCTGGGACCGCACCCGCTCGTCGCCCGAGACCTGCGACGACGTCGCCCTCGACCCGGTGCCCGCCGACGGCGCCTCGTACCGCCTGTCCGTCTCCGTCGGCGACGTCACGTCGACGGACACCCGCCAGATGATCCTGAACTGAGCGCACACATCGTGACCGACATCGCCCCCCGTTCCCCCCAGCTCGAGGACGCCCTCGCCGCGCAAGACGTCGCGGCCGTCGCGTTCGCCTTGCGCCACGGCGTGGTTGTCGTGCCGAAGCTCGTCACCGACGACCCGTTCGCGGGCGACCAGGTGCGCGTCTTCGGCCGCGAGGGCACCGACCGGCGCATCCTGCTGCTGTTCTCGTCGGCCGATGCCTACGCGGCGATGGTGCCCGACGACGACACCCGAGAGGTGATGCTCTACGAGGCGTCGTCTCTGCGGCAGTTCCTCGAGGCGCACCTCGAGGTGCTCGAGCAGGTGTTCTTCGACATCGCCGGGCCGCACACGATGGCCGCCGAGGCGGAGGACCTGCTCAAGGCCCTGCGGTAGGTGCCGCGCCACGGCGCACCGTGGCGCGCGCGGCGTGCGCGGCGTGCCGCGTGCTCCCGGTGCGCGGCACCCGCTCGCGGCTCGGACGCTGGGCCTAGGCGGGGTGTCGCAGCCGCTGGCGGGTGTCGCACGCAGCGGAGGCGCGGCGCGGCTCAGAACGCGGCGTCGAGCTCGCGGTCGCGGGGGCTGCTGGCGATGCTGAAGGCGCGGCGCAGGGCTTCGCGCAGGTCGGTGGCGCCGGAGTCGACGAGGTGCGTGAAGCCGAGCCTCCGGGCCTCGCTGGCCCGCTGCTTGGGTGACGACACCGGACGGATCTCGCCCGCGAGGCTGATCTCGCCGACGGCGGCCATGGTGTGCGGGTAGCTCTTGTCGCGGCTGGCGCTCGCGAGGGCGAGGGCGATGGCGAGGTCGGCCCCGGGCTCGGTGATCTTGATCCCCCCGACGGTCGAAACGTACACGTCGGCGTCGCCGAGCCGGATGCCCGCGCGGCGTTCGAGCACGGCCAGGAGCATGGCGACGCGGGACGAGTCGACCCCGTTGACGACCCGTCGCGGCTGCGGCGTCGAGCTCGCGACGATGAGTGCCTGCACCTCGACGGGCAGGGCGCGTCGGCCCTCCATGGCGATGGTGATGCAGGTGCCGCTGACGGGGGCGCCGTTGCGCGACATGAACAGGCCGCTGGGGTCGGCGACCTCGGCGATGCCGTCGCCGGTCATCTCGAAGCAGCCGACCTCGTCGGTAGGGCCGAAGCGGTTCTTGTGGGCGCGGACGAAGCGCAGCGCCGTCTGGCGGTCGCCCTCGAACTGGCAGACCACGTCGACGAGGTGCTCGAGCAGGCGCGGGCCGGCGATCGAACCGTCCTTCGTGACGTGGCCGACGAGCAGCACGGGCACGTTGCGGCTCTTCGAGACGCGGATCAGGGTGGAGGCGACCTCGCGGACCTGGGACGGGCCTCCTGCGATGCCGTCCGTCGCCGACGACGAGACCGTCTGCACCGAGTCGACGATGACGAGCTGCGGGTCGACCTGCTCGATCTGGCCGAGGATCACGCCCAGGTCGACCTCGGCGGCGAGGTAGAGGGTCGGCTGCAAGGCTCCGGTGCGCTGGGCGCGGAGCCGCACCTGCGAGGCGCTCTCCTCGGCGGTGACGTAGAGCACGCGCGCCCCGCCCGCCGCCGCCCGCGAGGCGACCTCGAGCAGCAGGGTCGACTTGCCGACGCCGGGCTCGCCCGAGAGCAGGATCGCCGCGCCCGGCACGATGCCGCCGCCGAGCACGCGGTCGAACTCGTCGATGCCGCTCGGCCAGTGCGACACGGCGTCGGTCTCGACCTCGGTGATCGGCTTCGCGGCGCGGTCGGCGCTCACCGACACAGCGGAGGTGCCGCGGGTGCCGACCGTCGACGCGGTGGCCGAGGCCGTCTCGACGACGGTGCCCCAGCGCTGGCACTCGCCGCAGCGGCCGACCCACTTGAGCGACGTCCACCCGCACTCGGTGCAGCGGTACGGAGGGGTCGTGGTGCGGGCCATGCAGGCAGCCTAGGTGCGACGTCCGACAGCGCAGGAGGCCCGCCCCGCCCCGGCAGGGCCCGTCACCCCCGCCCCCTCCTGGGGAGGAGGAGTCGGGCAGCATGACCTCCGCCGAACGGGCCGACGGGCTGTGCCGGCCAGGGCGGGCCCGCGGCCACCTCGACCCGCCGGAACGCACCTCAGCTGGGGATCCTCGGACCCTGCCGAACGCGACGACGTCCGGGCGACGCGCCGTCCGGGGGCACCGACACGCGCCTCCTGCCCGTCCGCCTGTCGCCTTTTCCGACCAGAGCGCGAGTGGGAGCGGTGGGTGGGCCGGCAGGCCGGGCGCCCACCCCCGCCCGGGGGGGGGGGGGGCACGGTCGCCGCGTGTTCACGGGGGCTCCACCGGTCCTCCACTGCGGGGCCACCGTGCCCCGCGAAGGTCGGAGCGACCCTCCGCGTCGAGCGCCTGACCAGCGTCCCCGCCTGACCAGCCGGCGCGACCCCTCCTCCACAGAAGGACCACCACCCGTGCCCACCCGCACCCCGACGAGGACCCCTCGCCGCCGTCTCGTCGCCCTCGTGGCGGCGACCGGCGCGCTGCTGGCCCCCGTCCCTGCCGCGTTCGCCGCGACTCCTGCCCCCGCAGCCGCCCCCGCAGCGACAGCAGCCCCCACCGCAGCAGCAGCACCCACCCCCGCCCCCGGCGCCCCGGGCGACGCGTCGCGCTTCACGCTCGCGGTCCTCCCCGACACGCAGTTCTACTCGCGCTACTCGTCGGACCAGTTCGTGCCGCGCTACGGCGTCGACCCGTTCGAGACGCAGACCGCGTGGCTGGCCGAGCACGCCGACGAGCTGGGCGTGCCGTTCGTGGCGCACCTGGGCGACGTCGTCGACCGTGCCGGCACCGAGCGCGAGTGGGTCGCCGCCGACCGCGCGATGGCGAACCTCGAGGAGGCGGGCCTGCCGTACTCGGTCCTGCCCGGCAACCACGACGTGCTGGACTCGTCCGACGACCTGTACGACACGTCGTACGACCTCGCCGCCGAGCCGTTCCCGCGCTGGTTCGGCCCCGAGCGGGTCGCGCAGCAGACGAGCCTCGAGAAGGGCAGCGACCCGACGGGCATGAACCAGTTCCACGTGTTCGAGGCCGAGGGGCAGCAGTTCTTGGTGCTGGCGCTGGCCTGGCGGGCCAGCGACGAGACGCTCGCCTGGGCGGACCAGGTGATGGCCGACCACCCGACGCTGCCGACGATCCTCACGACGCACCAGCTGATCAACGTCGCGAACGACGCGGTCAGCCCCGAGGACACCGACTACGGCGACCGCCTCTGGGACCAGCTGATCAGCCCGAACGACCAGATCTTCCTCACCTTCAACGGGCACTTCCACGGCACGACCCGCGACACGAAGGTCAACGCCGCGGGCCACGAGGTGACGCAGGTGCTCATGGACCACCAGATGGCGTACGAGGGCGGCAACGGCTACCTCGGCCTCGTCGAGTTCGACCTCACGAACGACCGCATCGACGTGCAGACGGCCTCGCCGTGGGTGACGTCGAAGCCGCAGGAGTCGCTGACCAGCTTCGACCAGCCGTTCCTCGAGGGGCCGCAGCAGCAGTTCACCCTCGAGCTCGACTTCGCGGAGCGCTTCGCCGCCTTCGACCCCGACTTCGGTCCGGGGCAGGAGGTCCGGGGCTCGCTGGGCCAGGCCGCTCGCGACCTGCTCCTGGACGGCTTCGAGGGCGCGCCTCCTGCGACGACCGAGGCTCCCGGTTCGACCGCCGACTACGCGCGGGTCGACGGCACGCTGGCGCACTGGCGCCCCGAGGCGGCGCAGGGCGTCGTCGCGGAGGGCGAGGCCGTCGTCGACGTCGTCGCCGGTGCCGACCTGCGCCGCGCGACGCTCGCCGAGTCGGGGTCGACCACGGCCCGGGTGGACGACGTCGTCGTCAGCGCCGACGCCGCCCCGCTCTCGTCGGCCGGGGCCGGCATGTGCTTCGTCGACAGCGACAAGCGCGAGGGCCGTTTCAGCTACCTCACGACCTCCGGTGACACGGCCGTCGACCGTGCGCGCTTCGAGGACGGCTACACGATCGAGACGTTCCTCAAGGTCGACGCCGGTTGGACGGAGGACGCCAACAGCTGGGCCAAGGCCATCGTCCGCTCGGGCAACCGCTCGCAGATCGGCGTGCCCGAGACCCGCTGGGACTGGACGGCGTCGCCCGCCGCGCTCGGCCTCTCGAACCTGAGGGAGCTGCAGTGGACCGAGGTCCCGACCGACGCCACCAAGGGCGACCGCACCGCGTGGTCGGGCGAGATCGTCTTCGACCGCTGGATGCACGTCGCCCTGGTCAACGACCCCGCCAGCTCGACGACGACCATGTACGTCGACGGCGCCCCCGTGCTGCGCAACACGACCGACACGGCCGGGCAGTCGATCCAGGAGGGCATGCCCTGGCTCTTCGGCAGCGACTGGGTCGACGACCGCGGCACCAACGGCTGGGCCGGCTGCATCGGCGAGACCCGCGTGATCGACCACCCCACCGCCGCCGCCGAGTGGCTCACCGCGCGCGCCGACCTCACCGGTCTCACCGCCGTGGCTGACGACGCGAGCGCAGGAGGCACGACCACCGTCACCGGGACCGGCTTCGCTGGTGCCTCGGTCACCCTCGCAGGGGCGGTCTCGGGGACGACGGTCGTCGCCGAGGACGGCACCTGGGCTGTCGACGTCTCAGCGCCCGCGGCCGCGGGGACGCTGAGCGCCACCGCGACGCAGGCGCTTGGGACGAGGGCTGCGGAGCCCGTCGGGTTCGACGTGGTGACGGCTGCGGTGGAGGTTCCGGGGGAGCCTGAGGTGCCGGGTGACCCTGGCACGCCGGGTGAGCCGGGTGCGGGTGCGCCTGGGGCCGGTGCTCCCGGCGCGGGTGACGGCGCGGGTGCGCCTGGTGCTGGCGCGGGTGCCGGCGCTGGTGCGCCTGGTGCTGGGGCGGGTGCCGGGACGGGCCCTGCCGGCTCGACGCCGGAGCCCGTCGCCTCGGCGGACGGTGAGCTCGCGTTCACCGGCCCCTGGTCGGTGCTCGCCGGAGGTGCGGCCGCCGCGCTGCTCCTCGCCGCCGGACTCGGAGCCGTGCTGTTGCGCCGCCGCCAGGCGGCCCAGGAGTAGCCGCGGGCGGCAGCCCGCCCCGCTGGCTCGTGCTGCTGGCCCTGCTGGTGCTGCTGGTGCTGCTGGCCCTGCTGCTCAGATCCATCGATGTGACCCGAAGTGCTGCCTCCCCGGCCGGGAGGGAGCACTTCGGGTCACTTCGTTGGTGGAGGAGGGGGCGACCCGGGGATCGCTCCGAGGGGGCCCCGCACCTCCCGGGGGTGTCCACGACACGCGGAGCCGCCCGCCGGCCACCCGCTGATCGTGGACACCCTCGCCGGGACGGTGCCCACGATCGGCAGGAGTCGCGGGCTGCGGTCCGCGTGTCGTGGACACCCTCGAGGGGTGAGGGGGCTGGTGGCCGGCCGGGTAGGGTCGCCGGCATGGGTGGGCGGACGCGGGTGCAGCTGGGCCGCCGGGAGGACCTCGGCGCGGACTGCGCGAACTGCTTCGGGCTGTGCTGCGTGGCGTTGGCGTTCTCGCGGTCGGTGGACTTCCCGGTCGACAAGCCGGCGGGGGAGCCGTGCACGAACCTCGACCCGCACGACGCCTGTCGGATCCACCCCGAGCTGCGCGACCGCGGCTGGAAGGGCTGCACGGTGTTCGACTGCTCCGGGGCGGGGCAGAAGGTGTCGCGGCACACGTTCGCCGGACGCTCGTGGCGCGACGACGCCGAGACGCAGCGCGCGATGTTCGCGACGTTCCCCGTGGTGCGACGGCTGCACGAGCTCCTGCGCTACCTCGACGAGGCGATCACGCTCGTCGAGCCGCACGCCGACGCGTCCGAGTGGCGGGACGCGTTCGAGCACGTGCGCGCCCTGAGCGACGGAACGCAGGAGGCGCTGGTCACCCTGGACGTGGACGCCGAGTACGGCGCGGCCCGGGACCTCCTGCTCCGCGCGAGCGAGATCGCCCGGGGAGGGGTGGGGCCGGGCGGTGATGAGGGTGCTGCTGGTCGTGGTGCTCGGGGCCGCGGTGGTCGCGGTGGCCGAGGCGCTGAGGCCGCTGCCGGGGAGGGGCGTGCGGCGCATGGCGCCCAGGGCAGGACCGGCTCGAGCGGCAGAGGCGGCAAGGGTGGCAGGGGCGGCCGCGGCGGTGGGGGCCGGACCGTGCCGGGCCCGGGGAGCGACCTGCTGGGCGCCGACCTGTCGGGGGCGGACCTCCGGGGTGCCACGCTGCGGGGGAGCGTCGCGATCGCGGCGGACCTGTCGGGCGCGGACCTCCGGCGGTGCGACCTGCTCGGGGTGGACCTGCGCGACGCCGACCTCCGTGGTGCGGACCTGGGGGAGGCGATCTACCTGACGCAGATGCAGGTGAACGCCGCGCGGGGTGACGCGGCGACGGTGCTGCCGAGCGGGTTCGAGCGTCCGTCGCACTGGGGCTGACCCCTGGCGGGCGGCTGGGCCGCCAGCCACCGGCTGGGAGACGACATACCCCTTGGTGCAGGTCGCGAGCCGCCACACCCGCACGAAGGGGCATCTCGTCCCCGCGAGCGGTGGTGTGGCGCGGACCAGGGCGCGCTGCTCGGGACGGGACGGACCTGACCCGGTGGGACGCGCCTCCTGCCGCTCAGGCGGCGTGCTGCGGGCCGGCCGCGCGCGCCTGGTCGGCGACCTGCTTGGTGGCGCTCGCGGTGGCGTCGGCGGCATGCGAGTCCGCGGCGCTCGCCGTGTGGTCGGCGGAGGCGCGGTCGGCCGCGAAGCGGGCGACGCGGGCGGCGACGGCCGGTTCGAAGGCGGAGGCCCAGACGCGGTAGCCGCGGTCGTTGGGGTGGAAGAGATCTCCGGCCGAGTTGCGCCAGGTGCGGAGGAAGCCCCGTCGGCGGGTGGTGTCGTAGACGGGGGCGACGGTGAGGCTGTGCTCGGCGGCGACGCGGTGGACGATCTCGTTGGCGACGGCGATCTTCTTCTCGCGGTCGGGCAGGAACATGGCGGGCACGTCTCCGACGATCGCGTGCGAGGGGAGCGCCGAGTAGATGTGCCGTAGGTTGCGCTCGAAGCGCTCGGGCTCGAAGTCGATGATGTCGTTGGCGCCGATGCCGACGGTGACGACGTCGGGCTCGCGGTCGATCTTCGCGAGCTTGGGCAGCTGGTCCTTGCGGCAGAGCCAGGTGGTGGCGCCGCTGACGCTGAGGTTCACGACGCGGACGGAGCCGTGCGTGGCGGAGCGGATGCGGCCTGCGAGGCGGCCCACGTAGCTCCTGCCGGGGTTGGTGGCGCCGATGCCCTGCGCGGTGGAGTCGCCGAGCGCGACGTAGAGGAGCGACCCCTGCTTGTCGAAGCGCTGCCGCCACCAAGCGGAGTGCACGGGCAGGAGGCCGTTCAGCGTCGCGGCGGCCGCGTTGCGCTGGACGACGAAGCGACGGACGCCGACCCCGGCCGCCCCCACGAGGGCGAGCCCGGTGCCGACGCCCGAGAGGAAGGCGAGGGTGGTGCGGGTGCTCATGCGAGCGACGCTACGCCGGTCGCCAGCGCAGGAGGCGCGCGCGGCCCGGGAGCGTGCCCTGAGGTCCGCCAGTCCCTCCTGTGTAGGAGAGCTGGCCGGGTCGCTTGGCGCCCGTTCGGGCGCTTTTGGACCCGGCCCGGCGCATGGTCTACACTCGATCCCGGTACCGTGTCCGAGCGGCCGAAGGATCATGTCTCGAAAACATGTGTGGGGGCAACTCCACCGTGGGTTCAAATCCCACCGGTACCGCCAGCGGGTTGTTTGCGCATCAATCGGAATCCGTTTGCGGAACGCAGCCCAAGAAGAAAGCCCCCGAGTAGTTCGGGGGCTTTCTTCCGTTTGAGGGCCGAGAATCGCTTCCCGGCGAGGGGTTCGGGATCTCTTGGCAGCTCCTTCGGGGCCACCGGCTGCACAGTCGGCTTAAACGACGAAGCGGCCCGCCCGTCTGGGCGCGCCGAATTGACTCGTGAGCGTTGGGGGAGAGCAGGAAGCTCGCGTGTCGTGTCTTGGAACGGGCGTGGGCCTACGTTCGCGGAGGCGGATCGACAGCGGGTCCACTCGTCGGGAACGGGGACAGTTCGGGCCGAACGTAGTCGGCGCGGTAGTTGCTCATGCCTTCGGCATCACGACGGCGGGTGCGCTGTGCAGGCACCGGCGTCAGGCCCTTCGCGACGCGGCGGTCGCGGTCCTTCGGCGCTCGGTGCTTGGCGGCGAGGAAGGTGACGATCTTGCGGATGTTCGCGGCCGTCGTGAGCATGGCGAGAAGGAACTGCTGAGCGGCGAGACCGCGCAGGCGCCGTGCGCTGGAGTCGGCGATGCGCTCGGGACCGGTCTTGATGAAGGCGTTGAAGCTCTCGATGCTGTTGCGGTCGCGGCGGTAGGTCTTGGACCACTCCTTGCTGCCATAAGGCAGCATCTGGTTCATCTTCTCGCCGTCCTCCGGGCGCACCGTGATCGAGGTCTGGCAGCAGACCTTGTCTGTCTGCTTGGGGACGTTGGCGCGCAGCACCTGCCGGCGTTCCTTGTCAGGCGATGCACGCTTGTCGAGCTTGCGGAGCGGGCACTCGACCGTCGCACTCGGGCCGAGGGCTGGGCAGCGCATCTTCACGTTGCCGTTGGCGTCGGGACCCTCCTTCTTGTGAAGTCGGTATGCGTCACGCTCGTCGATCTGCTGGGACCACTCGACGTTGTCGATCTCCTTGTTGTTGCGCCGCACCGTTGCATCGAGGAGCCGCTTCGGTGTACCGGGGCAGAACTGACCGCCTTCGACGAGCTTGGCTCCGCCGACCTGGCCCCGCACACCGGTCTGGTTCGCGCGGTTGTAGTCGAAGACGAGGCCGACGCCGAGCTCTCTCATCGGACGGTGGAAGTCCTCCATCGTGAGACCCGCGGAGTACCCAAGGTCGGACGACAGGCGCGCGATGTCGTAGCCGCGTTCCTGGATGTTCTTCACGAGCTCGACGGTGTGGAAGCCGATGCCCTTGTTGGGCGTCGTCAGGCTCGCCCCGCGGATCAGCTGCGGTGCTTCGGTGGGGTCACCTGTCGGGTCCTCGTTGACGTCGATGATGAGGTTAGCCGTGTAGGCGAGCAGCCACCGGCTCCGTGCCTGCTTGACGCTCGCCTTGCCGTTCTCCTTGGTGTGCTTGCTGAAGACGCGTTCCTTCTCTCCCTTGTCGATCGGGTAGAGGTCAGCTTCAAGCTCCATCGCGTACTTCGGCTGTTCCTTGTCCGTGCCCGCGATGAACATGGGCTGCTCGACGCCGTTCTCCCGCGGCCAACGGTTCTTCTGGCTCGGTGCACGCAGCACTGTCTGGTCGACGGAGAGCGCGAGACGCTGACGTCGCACGGCTCGAGGCAGGTTCTGGGCCGTGGCTTCCAGCAGCGTGTTCGTGAAGGTCATGCTGCGCTCGTGTGCCCGGCGTTCGATGTTCTTGTCCCGGAGCGCGTCAAGGCTGCTCCGCTCGTCGCGGGTGAGCAGGCGGCGGGGCGCCGGCCAGGCATCCCAGAGGTCGATGATGCGGTGCATCGCCCGCCATGCCAGGAAGTACCAGTCGTTGGGCTTGTCGTTGTCGTACAGGTGAGCGATGCCGAGCTCGCGACGGGCTTCATCGTCGAGACGGTGTTCGAAGACGCGGCCCATCTCGCGCACGAAGATCATGGACTGCTCCGATAGGAGCATCATCACCACGGTCAGGATGGCCAGGTCGTCGATCTTCGGTTTGACACCGCCCGGGGCTTTCTTCTCGCGGTCCTCCGCGCGCCAGGTCGCGAGGAGCTCGATGACGCCCGATGAACGGAGGAAGGTCATCCACTCACGGGCGTCGGCGCCGCGGAACCTGGTGGTCTTGGTCGACCCGCTGACGATCCGGTCGGCTGTGTAGATGCCATTGAAGAACTCCTCGTCGTGGAACGAGGGCTTGCCGGTCACTGAGTCGCTCCCGTTGAGCGGAGAAGCGCGTGAAGCTCAACCTCGGGCATGACCTTGGCCAAGGGCGCGTAGCGAAGGAGGGACGAGACGTTCTTGAAGCCAGCCGCGTAGACGATGCTCGCCAGGGGCAAAACGTTGATCTGGTCCACGATCCAGGTGATGCGGAGGCGGCGAATAGCAGGACCGTCGTATCGGGCGCCGTAGTGCATGAGCGCGATCTCCCGGGAGGACTCCTTGCGGTGGGGGATGACCGCGTAGTCATCGTCGCCGAGTCCCTCGAAGGCGATGTCTGCGTACGAATCCCACCCGACACGGATGGGGATGCTTCGCGGCGCCTTTCCGGTCACACGGACGACCCAGCCAGCCGGAGTGCGCGTCAAGTCGCGGCCACGGACCGCGGCGATCTCGGTTGCGCCGAGGCCTGCACCACCGGCAAGCGCGAGAAGCCCGTAAGAATCCCGGCGGGCTCGGTCGGTGGACCTCGACGCGGCCCAGCTCTCGAAAGCGGGAAGCTCGGCGTGCGAGAAGGGTCGTATCTCCCGGCTCTGCTTGTTGAGGCGGTGAGGAGACGGTTCGTAACCGAGCGCTTCAGCGAGGTTCAGGAGTCTGGTCTCGGCAAGCTGCTGCGTCTTGGCACTGGGGTAGGTGCGGGCGAAGCGGTAGATCATGGACGGGTAGAAGAGGTCATCGCGGCGCAGCTCCGCACCGGCGTCGTGGAACGCCCACACGACGTACCGACTCGCGAAGGTCAGGAGGATCCTCGTGTAGAGCATGTCGTGGGGTTTGGCGTCGAGGATGCACGCGAGCGTGAAGTCCCGCACAGGCAACCACTTGGTCGGGGCGATACGGCGCGGGTGGTAGCGCAAGATCGCCTCCTGAAGCTCCAGCGTGGCGTGGTCATTAGATTGACCAAAGTGTGCTACGGCACGCTCGAGTTGGGAAGAGGGGGAGGTCGGAGGTTGTGTCTCGTCAGGGGTGGTCACGAGAGATGGACATGCGACAAGACAAGGCCATCACGCGGTCTGGTGCGCTTTCAGCGCACATCTAGACTGCGGAGGTGCCTGATCCACGTTTCGAGCCGCGCTCCTACCTACGTGAGCCAGGCCGCTTCGGTCGCGACCCCGAAGCTCAGTGGGTCTCGGCGGTGTCGTTCTCGTCAGGCCAGCTCGACCAGTGGGGTGCTGCACGCATTCAGCATCGGCTGGCGTGCAGCATCCGAGTCGAGATAGCGAGACGGTTCCGCTCGGTCGGGACGTACGCGGCTGCCTCTGGGCAGAGTCCTGAGCGGCTGGGGCGTCTGCTCAGGGGTGAGGTCGTGATGCGTCTGGAAGACGTGGCAAATGCCCGTCGCCATTTGGGCGTCTGAGGGAACCTGGCCGACGCGGGAAGTGATCGTCCTGTCCCTATACGGACGTCATGGCCGCAGCCTCGGCTCGCGCCGGGGTGGTAGCTATCACCGAAGTGAGTCCCGCCGGGGGTCGTCGTCCGCTCTGGCGACGTAGGGCAAGAGCCGGTCGAGCGCTTCGGCTGACTGCAAGCCGGCGACCTCCAGCAATAGGTCGAGGGGCGTCCCCCGCCGGAGGTGTTCCACGATCCAGGTCGCTCGCATGCGTCGGGACTGCAGCTCGACCGTGGGGCGCGGATTCCGACTGACGAAGTCAGTGACGAGATTGATGTTCCCGCCTCGCTGACCGCTCCGGAATGCCCACCGGGAGGCTGCCTTGGACGCCGTTCGGCACTGCAGGAGGGGGGCCCACTGGGCAAGAACCGGGACGTCTCTCGCATCGTCACCCGACACGCGCACCATGACGCCCCGACTATCTGAGGTGATGTCCACGAGTTCTAGATCGATGATCTCCCGCCCCGTCAGTCCTGCCCCGAGTCCGAGCGCGAGGAGTGCGCCGGCGCTGGTCGTCCGTTCCTCGTCGTGCTGGCTACCGGCCCACGACAACAACGAAGCCACCTCGCTCGGGGTGTACGGACGTGACGCCTCAGCCTTGCCCAGGGCCCGGAATGTACCCGCAGCTTCGTCGCCCAGGAGCGCCTCCGACGTGCGTCTCAACCGAGCGCGCAGGGTGTTCTTGCCGGCCCTGCTGTACTGCCCGAGGTGATGTTGCACGAAGCGGTTGATGAACCGCGGGTCGAAGACGTTGTCATCTTCGAGGGGAACGCTCGCTGTCGCCCAGGCGAATAAAGCGAGACGGGAAACGGCCGGGTAGAGCTCCTTCTCGGAGTACGGCGTTCTGTGGGCTGTGTCTCGGACGACGCGCTGCACGTAGGGGCGGATGGCGGCCCACTGATCAGCAGGCATCTTCGGCGTGTACTGGTAATGAGCCGCAGCCGGCACCTCAGGCTCCCTCTCGGCCATGCGCCTCACCGCGTCGAGCTGCCGTTCGCGGCGTTCGTCAGCTTCATCGCTCACCAGCGCTCATCTCCAAGCTCGAAGGTGGTCATTACAATGACCAATTTGTGATACGTTCGACGGGGCGGCCGTGCGTGCGAGCTGGCGCGCCTAGCCTTGCGGCATGGGTAGAACTGCGCGCGCGAAACCAGCCGCGTTGGCCCCGTCCCCGTGGCCAGACGTTCGCTCGAACGACCCGATCGGGGAAGTGGCTCGCAGATTCGCGCAGAACCTTCGTCAGGCCGTCGGCAGTCGCAGCATCCGGTCGGTAGCCGAAGCTTCAGGTGTCACCCATACGACCCTGCTGAGCGTCCTTGCGGGCCAGGTGTGGCCGGACCTCGAAACGATCGCGAAGCTCGAGCGGGGGCTCGGCGTATCCCTCTGGCCGCGCCACAGCTGATCGTTCCAACGTGGCGGTCTCGGTCATGTCGATTCATCAGGCCTTTGCCCGCCCCCGGGGGCTGTCTGCGGCGAGGCTCTGTCGGGAACGTCCACCATGGTCACCTCGTCGGCCCTGGGGATTGGTGCGAACCGTTGCTGGTCGGCAGTGGGAAGTTCGTCGAGCCAGACTGCTCCTCGCTCTACCAGCCGGGCTCGAAGTGACGTTCCGGTGATGTTCTCTGCGGCGTCAGTGACCGGAGTTGCCTCGAGTTGGAACTCGCCGAGCCTGAGGCACAGCTCGAGATAGGTCAGATAGGTCTGTCGCACATGGGCCAAGAGCTCGTCGGGGGCATCTTCGGTACTCGTCTCGCGGAGCACGTCCGACGTCGGTGCCCAGCTGATCGACGCCTCGTGCTCATCTGTGGCTGCTGTGAGGCCCGAGAGTGGGCCGGCAGGATGAGCTCTCCATGTGACGCTGCTGCTTGGCCGGGCTAGGAGCGAGTCGCTCAGGTCCAGGACTAGCCCTTGAATGGTGATGATGCCGAAGGCCTTGCGCTGCCCCGAGGTCGGCTTCGCTTGTTTGCCTGCATTCATGGTCATTACTATTACCACCATCCATGCGAAGGGTCCAGGATCACGAAAAGTTAGAAGGTGGCGGGGTGGCCGAGGGCGAGCAGGCTGGAGGGCAACACGCGATTGTCGGATTAGGCGCGAGCCCGCCGCGCGTGGTCGTGTGGGGGGCGGATGTCTCGCGCGAGGCTCCAGGCTGGCGACTTGTTGGAGTCGATCTGGGAATGAGGGACGGGAGGCCCTTCGGGTCTCTCCACTTCGAGGCGGTTGACGGATCGCGCCGCGCTCGGGTCGCTGTCCGGTGGGACCACGTGTACGACCAGTTGCAGTGCTTCGTCACGGATCGGAGCTTTGCGGCGGAGGGTGAGCGCCTCGAGCGAGATGCTCGGCACCGTGTCGGCACGCTGATGGCCGCGTACGCGCAGATCGGGCTTGCAATCGTCGCTGGAACTGTCGCAGAAGGCTCACTGAGGGCCGCTTCGAACCTCGTGCCGATCGGTCCGAGGCATCCCGATTGATTGCCACTCGGGGGGTGGCGCGGTGAGCCCAGAACCCTTCGCAGAGCATCGGCCCAAGGTGATCACTCCTCGTAGTCGACTGCGCCTTCGATGACGAGAAACAGCATGAATAGCTGTTCTGCGAGCACTGCCAGGTCATAGGCGACGTCTTCCACCTGTGCCACGGTCAATGGGCGGTCCACCGTCCCTTTGGCCCTGACCCGGCTCGCCGAAGCTGGTCCTTTACCCGGTGTGGTCCACGCCCCGTGCAGCAGGTGGTTCCGGCTCTCCATCGCAACCCTCGAGTCGGCGGACAATCGCGTGAACATGTCGCGGACCTGCCCCTCGAAGCGGTGCAGCTTCACGAGCTTTGCGCCCAACTCGAGCAGGCCGCTGAAGGAGGCTCCCCGAGTCACCACAATTCCTATTTCGTTTGTCTCGCGGTCATCGTCGCTGACGAGGGCCATGACTGTGAACGCCAGCGTGCGCTCCAATCGAGCAGACCAGTACGCGACCTCGCCCATCGCGACCAGGTGCTCTCGATCGAGGCTGGTGGCGCGTACTCGGGCACGGTGTTCGGGAGAGGGGCGCTCGATCATGCATCAGCTCCGAGGGAGGCGGGCACCGATGCTAACGGGGTGACCGTCAACGGCTTGACTGGCGATAGGTGCCCAGGAGCCGACCGGGTGGCCAGGTTTCTTCCTGGCCCGCCCTCGCTTTTCTGCATCGGCTGGGCCGACCCTCCAAGACCTGCCTGGGCGTCATGCGGGGCTGTGAGGTAGGGAGCGACGATCGGCGAACAGGCGCATTCGAGGAGGGGCGACGAGGTCATTTCGGCAGTGTCACATAGGGGCCCGTCACCGGAATCTGTTTCGGACCACCTATCTGCGACAGTCGGATCAGTGCAGCTCTGAGGAAATGGTCGAGGTTGGCGATCGTCCGGTTGACGATCGCTAAGCCGCTTCTCTACTCGTTCTGCTTGAGCGTCAAAGGCACGGGGGTCCAGGTGCGGCCGTTGTCGTGACTGACGACAATGGCTCGATCATCGACGGCGAATTGAACGGTCTTGTCGCCTATGTCGATGATGTCGAAGGCTTGCGGTTGGCCTTCGAGCTGTCCGACCTGTGACCAGGTTGCGCTCCCTGGATCGAGAGACCATACGGTGCCGTCAATGGTTGCGCCAGCGATCGAATATGCAGATGAGGCGACGTGCACAAGTGGCGGCGCCTCGGGGCTAGGGGTCAGGGTGGCGCCGCGGTCGGTGCTGCGTTCCAGACCATCGGGACCTGCGGCCCAAAGGATCTCGGGGTTGGCCGAGTCGACGGCCAGTGACAGGGCCGTTGTTGTTGCTTCCGTTGTCCAGGTCGCACCGTCATCGTCGCTCCGAAGGATGGCCTGGGTGGTCGAGTTCAGCCCAAGGACGCTATCGGCGGCCGTCGTCAGGTCGTGAAAGTCGGCTTTGCCCTCCAGGCTGATGGTCTGCCACGTTGTCCCCGAGTCCTCACTGCGAAGCAGCCCCCGGTTGGACGGCGCTGTCGTCGGAGCGGTGACTGCGGGGTGGCCTGAGGCGATGAGTACGTCTTGCGGCGTGGTCGTGAGCCCCATGACGTCGAACCGGTCGTCACCGACCGGGATCAACGGTGCCTCTCGGGGGCGATCAGGGTCGACCGCGGTCAGGGCGAACTTCCACAGGCCGGTGTGTGTGCCCACGAGGACAACGGGGGAGTTGTCCACGTGAGCAAACGCGTGGACGTGTTCCAGGGATGCGTCAGCCGTCGGAGGGGCGGTGGTGGCGTTCGTGCACGCGGCCATGCCGAGGATCACTGCAGTCGTAGCGGCGAGTCCGGCGAGGGCTTTCGTGGGGCGCATGTGTGACGTGGTGATGGTGATTTCCTGTCGGGCGGGCGGTCAGCCGAGTCGAATGCCGCGGGCGGACATGAAGGGCGCGGGGTCCGTGGAGGTACCTCCTGGTCGCACTTCGTAGTGCAGATGGCAGCCGGTGGACCCGCCTGTCGAACCGGCACGAGCGATCAGTTGCCCGGCTTCGACCCGCTGGCCGCGGCTGACGAGCAGCCCACCGTTTTCGATGTGGGCGTAGCCGGTCTGAATGCCGTTAGCGTGTTCGAGGAGGATCCAGTTGCCGTAGCTGCCGTAGACCCCTGAGTAGGCCACGGTGCCGGCCGAAGCGGCGTAGATCGGTACCCCGCATCCCCCAGCGATGTCGATCCCGGAGTGCAACTTCCAGACCCGTTGAATGGGGTGAATTCGGTACCCGTAGGCGCTGACCATTCGACCGGTGGTGGGGTTGGCCCATCCGCTCCCGGCTACTTGACCGGCAGACGTTGCAGCCGCGGCCGCAGCGGCAGCCCGGGCGGCTGCTTCCGCCTGGATGCGTGCCCGTTCTGCGGCCCGGGCAGCTTCGCCGGCGGCGAAGTCCTGCTCGGTCGCGGCACGCTGATCCGTGAGCACGGCAAGCTGCGCTTGCAGCTCAGCTTGCTTGTCGACTTGCACTGCCAGTGCCTCATCGGCTGCCGCGGAGGCAGCCTCGGCGTCCCGGCGGGCGTCATCGGCTTCCTGGCGGAGAGCGTCGCGGGCGTCCCGGGCGAGGGCCGCCTGATCGCCGAGGCCCTGAGCGATGTTCTGATCCTGGCTTGCGTCGACGTAGATGCCTTGGCTTGTTTCAGCGAGCTTGTCGGCAAACCCCAGCTGAGAGAGAAAATCGTCCGGGTCCTGGGCGCCGGTGAGCAGGGTGCTGGTCAAGTCCTGGCCGCCGCTGCGTGCTTGCGACGCGATGATCTGAGCTGCCCGGTCTCGAGACTGGGTGGCGGTGGCCTCGGCTGTGCGGGCCTGCTCCTGGAGTGTGTCTGCTTGGTACGCCGCGTCGAGGAACTGAGCGTCTGCTTCCTCGTACTCGGCGCCACGGGTCAGAGCGAGCTCAGCGCTGGCAGTGGCCGCGGAGTCGAGTTCTGCGATCTGCGTCGTGATCTGCGCCACGAGGGCCTGGCCTTCCGTTTCGGAGGCACGAGCTGCTTCGACCTCGGCCCACGTCGGGTACTCAACTGCGGACGCCTGCCCCACCGGGGTGAGGACGGCAACAACCATCGCCACCACCGTGATGCTCCCCAGAACGAGCCTCACCCGGAAGGGACGGATGATGTGGCCACGACCGGGTGGCTGTTGTGCGGGCGTCATGTCAGAGCACCCGGCCGGCGTTGGTTTCGAGCCACAGCTGCGGGTCGATCTGAAGTGTGCCGCCAAGCAAGATGCTCAGGTGCAGGTGCGCACCGGTGCTGACCCCGCTGTTGCCTACCCGGCCCACCAGGTCCCCGACATTGACACGGTCTCCGACCCGCAGGGGGCTGGAACCGAGGACCATGTGGGCGTAGAGGCTGCTGACGGTCTGGCCATCGATCTGGTGGTCGATGATGGCGTACTGCCCGTACGCCCCGCCCATCCCCGACACACGAACGGTGCCGGCAGCGATCGCCCCGATGGGGGTGTTCTTGCCCGGGACCATGTCGATTCCCTCGTGCATGGCCGAACACGCACCGCACGGCCGCGCCCGGGGCCCGAAGTCCGAGCTGAGGGGGGTTACCCCAGGGAAGGGCCACCGAATGTCCCCGGTCCCGGTATTGACCTGGGCTGCTGCTCCGGCACCTCCCGAGGTAGCACTTTGTGTGGTGGCGAGTGCTTGCTCGGTCACGGCGTAGCCGTCTCGACCGTCAACGGACAATGCCACCACGGAGGCGGCAAGGGATTGTCCACTGATCGGGGCAACAACACTCGTCGGGGTGGCCCCGCCCGCCAGATCAGAGGCAGTAGCCGGGGTCGTGTTTGCGGTGAAGAACATCGCCACCGCCAGCGCCCCGATAACAGGACCCAGGGTGCGGAGCTTGCGGGGACGAGCCGGTACCGACCAGGCGCTCTCGGGGAGCTGCTCCACAGCCCACGGCCGGGCTCGAGGTGCTGCTCCGGGAAGTGTTGCTCGAAGCTTGGTTCGGGCGGTGGATGGGAGCGGTTCTGCTGCTTGGTAGGTGCGTCGGCGGGGGGCCGACGGTGAGGAGGAGGGGCCGGCGGTGCGTTCGCGGGCGAGCGCTTCCCGGCGAGTGAGGGCGGCAGGAGGCACGGGGGCAGAAAGATTTTGGGGCACCAGGAAGCTTTCGATGGTGTGAGAAGTACGACGGGTGCGCGGGCACAGGGCACCGCCCAGGGGCAAGGCACCGGCTGGGTGCCTCGCCCCGTGGAAGGGTCAGAGGGAGCTGAGAAGGCTGTCCATCTGGTCGATCTGTGCCGTCTGAGATTCGACGATGTTCTTCGCCATCTCGACTGCGTCGGGGTTTTCCCCGCCGTCGACTTCCTGCTGCGCCATGTCCACGGCGCCCTTGTGGTGCTCGGTCATCTGCTCCAAGAACAGGCGTGACGCCTCCGTGCCCGAGGCATCCTCGAGGGAGGTCATGTCGGATTCGCTCATCATGCCGTCCATGGAGTGATCCATCGACGCAGACGTGTCCTGACCCCAGTCACCCAGCCACGTGGTGAGCTGATCGATCTCAGGCCCCTGCTCGTCCTTGATGGTTTCTGCCAGCGCGAGGACGTCGGAGTCGACGGTGTCGCCCTTGCTGATGAGGGTGTCGCTCATCTCGACGGCCTGCTCGTGGTGGGGCAGCATCATCTGGGCGAACATGACGTCCTGGTCGTTGAACACCGCCGCCTCAGAGGCAGCGGACGATCCCGAGGACGTGTCGGAGGTGGAAGTGTCGGCGCAGCCAGCGAGGGCCAGCGCGGCGATGACGGCGGTGGCGCCAACGAAGAAAGTTTTGGTGCGGTTCATGGTGTGTGTCCCTTGGGGTGAGAAAGTGTGCGGCACGCTGAACGGCCGCGGGTCTCGTATCGGGGAGCTGGTCCCCAAGGGGCAGGTTTAGACGCGGAGAATGCTGAGCTGCGCCAGATTCGGAGCAGGGCGCAGGACGGTGATTGTCGGCAGTGCCGGCATCGCGCCCAGGGTCTTAGACAGGATGAACAAGGCGCGGGCTCCCCGGCGTCGCAGGAGCGCCCAGGTGGACACGATCAACACCATCAGGCAGGCCATGCCCATGATCGCGCAGAGCATCGCGCAGAGCCCGCCGCAATCATCAGCGCCCGCCACGGTGACGTCGCCTGTGCCCGCAGGCGCAGCCGAGAACGCCGTGGTGGTCGCGGTGGTGTCGTGGGCTGTTGCGGCGTCGTGTTCGTGACTGGCGGTTGTGGTGGCCGTGTGGGTTCCGGTGTGACCGGCGAGCGTGTGCATTAACAGGGCACTACCGACCAGAAGAAGAATCAGCACCACCGCGGTCGCCAGACGCCCCAACCCCGTAGGGATGCGCGTCGGGTGGCCGGTCATGACTCTCCTTTGGTGTAGTCGGTCAGAGTGTACAAGTCGAAGACGAGTGCACCCAGTGGGTTCCGGGCGTCGCGAGCTGAGGTGAGACGCCGGTCAGCGGTGGCGGTGCAGGACCGTCTCGACGCTCGCTTTGGGGCTGAGATCCAAGCGTCGAAGCAGTTGAGCATTGAGGGCGACAACGATCGTGGACACCGACATCAGGAGCGCGCCGATCGACATGGGGAGGATGAACCCGACAGGGGCGAGCACCCCGGCAGCGAGAGGCACGGAGAGCAAGTTGTAGCCAGCAGCCCACCAGAGGTTCTGGGTCATCTTCCGATAGCTGCTGCGGGACAGTTCGATGACGGACAGCACCGACCGTGGGTCATCCGAGGCCAGGATCACCCCTGCGGAGGCAATGGCGACGTCTGTTCCCGCACCGATCGCAATCCCGACGTCGGCCTGCGCGAGGGCCGGGGCATCGTTCACCCCGTCACCCACCATCGCCACTTTGTGACCCTCCGTCTGGAGCTGTTTGACCTTGGAGGATTTGTCCTCGGGGCGGATGCCGGCGAAGTACCGGCTGATGCCCAGCTCCCGGGCAACGGTCGAGGCGACAGCGTCGGCGTCGCCGGTGATCATCACCGGCTCCACACCGAGCGCTTTTAGCGCGTCGATCGCGTCGCGGGACTCCGGGCGCACCTCATCAGCCAGCGCAAGCGCGCCCGCCACATGCCCGTCGATCACGATGTGCAGAATGATCGAACCGTCCTCCCGCCACGTGTTCGCGATCTCAAGTTCGGTCCCGTGTTCCTGGGTCAGCAGGGCAGGGCCACCCACCTGCACGTGCCGGCCGGTCACCGTGGCGCTGACACCGACCGCGGGGGAGGAGGTGAAGTCAGTTGCTGGCGTCAGGGCCAGGTGTCGTTCGCGGGCGGCAGTCACGATCGCTTTCGCGAGGGGATGCTCGGAATCGTTCTCCGCGGACGCCGCGAGGGCGAGGAGTTCGTCCGCGGACATCGTGCCAACAGGTTCGATGGCGGTCACGGCCGGGGTGCCTCGGGTCAGGGTGCCGGTCTTGTCGAACAGGACAACGCTGACGGTCCGCATGCTCTCCAACGCCAGGCGGTCCTTGACGAGTACCCCGCCCCGGGCGGCGCGCTCGGTCGCGATCGACACGACCAGGGGAATCGCCAATCCCAACGCGTGAGGGCACGCGATCACCAGCACGGTGATCGTCCGAATGACGGCCTCGTCGGGTTGTCCCACCAAGCTCCACACGATCGCGGTGATGATTCCCGCACCCAGGGCGAACCAGAACAACCAGCCCGCCGCGGTGTCGGCGATCCTCTGCGCGCGGGAGGAAGAGTTCTGTGCGTCTGTGACGAGGCGTTGAATGCCGGCCAGGGCGGTGTCGTGCCCGACTGCGGCGACGGTGACTCGGATACCGGAATCGGTGGCCACGGTTCCCGCGATGACCTGGTCGCCAGCCGCCCGGCGAACGGGGCGAGATTCCCCGGTGATCATCGACTCATCCATGCTCGCCGATCCGTCCGTGATGACCCCGTCAGCGGGCACTCGGCCCCCAGGACGGACGACGATCACATCCCCTACGACAAGAGATTCCGGCGGCACGGTTTCGGTGGTGTCCCCAGTGACACGTTCGGCTTCGTCGGGGAGGAGGGCGGCGAGAGAGTCAAGGGCTGACGTGGTCTGGGCAAGGGAGCGCATCTCGACCCAGTGACCCAGGAGCATGATCACGATCAGGAGCGCCAGCTCCCACCAGAAATCGAGCGCCGCATCCAGAAGCGACAGGCTTGCCCCAAGGGATGCGATGAACGCCACCGTGATCGCCAACCCGATGAGGAGCATCATCCCCGGTTTCCGTGCCCGCAGCTCCGACACTGCCCCGACGAGGAACGGCTTCCCGCCCCACACGTACATCACGGCTCCCAGGAGCGGCGAGACCCAGGGAACCCAACCTGCGTCGGGGAGGCCATAGCCCAAGAGCATCGAGAACATGCTCGAGAACCCCACGACTGGGACTGCGATGACGAGCATGATCCAGAACAGTCGGCGGAACTGCGCCACATGGTCGCCGTGCCCACCATGACCTGAGCCGTGGTCATGACCGGAGGTGTGCCCCGACTCCTCGGAACCTGCATCGTTGGCCTCGAGAGTGCCGTGAGTGTGCTGGTGTTTGGACTGCGCCATGAGCGTGCCTCCCTGCGTGCCCACAGATGGGCACTCGCGGCCTACCACCATGCCATTTGCATGGCCATCACCGGACCCAACCATATACCCCCCCAGGGTATATTCCCGTTTTACTAGGTTCGATTCGTGATGGGCGAGCAATTGATGAATGCACCGGTGAGCGACCGTCTCGTTAGACGGTCCCCCACTGGATCACTTGCTGTGGGGCGAGCGCACTCGGAGAGGACGCCGTCGTGGTCGTTCCGTGTCGTCGGTGAGCGTGGGCGGAAACGGTCCCTAACGTCGTAGCGTCTAGGGATGCAGCAGCCCAGGGGCCTCGATCAGCTCGTATCGGAATGGCGGAGCTCCGGACCAGGACGTGCGCGCTTCGTGCCGGGCTTCGACCCATCAGGTGGAGGAGCAGCGGCGACAGTTCTCGTGCTGATGGAATCACCCGGTCCTGCCACGATCAAGCAGGGCGAGGACGCGATCAGCAGTGAGGACAACCCGGGGCCGACGGCGTCTGCGTTCAGGCGAGCACGGATCGAGTCGGGTCTGGGCAGGAACGTCTACCTGCGATGGAACATCGTCCCGTGGGCCCTTGGTCGGGCGCCGACCGTCACCGATCTCGACGAGGCACGCCCTGCCCTGGCTCAGCTGCTCGTTTCTCTGCCGCAGCTGCGGGCGATCGTGACCTTCGGCACTCCGGCCCTGACGGGCGTGATGAGGTACTTCACCCTGGAACCGCGTGCGAGGGTCGTGCCCGTGCTCGCGGCACCCCATCTGTCGCCGGCGAACGCCACCCGCGCCGGCGAGAAGCACCTGCGGGCCGTCACGGCCCTACGGCACGCTTCGCTTCTCTGATCATCTCGGCGAGGAGTCGGGGCTGTGCTGCGACGCGGCGATCACGGCCAGGAGATCCTGCGCCCCGGCGCTCAGACCGGCCGACCACACGGCGCGGAACGGGCGCCTCAGGTCGACGGCTGCCGGGACGGTGACGAGGCGCCCGGCACGGAGGTCGTCCTCGACCAGCAACGAGCTGATGACTCCCGGACCCACACCGCCGGCGATGGCCGCCCGGATGGCGCCCGTCGACGACAACTGCGCAGCGGGTTCTGCCATCAGGGCAGGGTCGATCCCCAGGGCGAGCTCGAGGGTCCGGCGGGTGCCCGAGCCCGACTCCCGAGACACGAGCGGTGTGGATGCGAGATCCGCTGCCGTCACGGGTTCGGACTTCGATGCCCATGCGTGCCTCGGCGAGACGACGACGAGCAGTTCGTCGACACCCAGGACGGTCGTGGCGAGCCCGTCGGCCTCATCAGGGGTCTCCGTGAACCCGAGGTGCGCGCGCCCCGAACGGACCTCGTCGACGACCCAGTCGCTGTTGCCCGATTCCAGGCGTACCCGGACACGATCCGCTGCCGCTGTCATCCAGCGTGGCATCAGCGCCTCTGACACCGTCTGACTCGCCGCGACGAGGAGAGCGTCGGAGGCGCCGGTCATCAGGGTGTGCAGCGATCGTTCGAAGGTGGTCGCCGCCTCGAGCAGGGGTCGGCCCCACTCGCACACCAGGAGTCCGTGCTCGGTCAGCGCCGAGCCCGCCCGAGAGCGGACGAGCAACGTACGACCCAGCCGCCGCTCGGCGCCCGTGATGCGAGACGACGCCGCCTGCTGGCTGATGCCCACCGATGTCGCGGCCCGGCCCAGACTGCCCGATCTCGAGATCGCCTCCAGCAGTCGGAGCGTCTCGAGATCAACAGGGAGTCCGGTCACAAGGATCGATTGTGACACCACAAGCATCCGCCCGTATCGGCAGCCGGACGCACGTACGAAGATCGAGGCATGCCTGCCGCGATCACACCGACTGTCGCCCCTCCCCGCACGCACGGTCTGTTCCGCCAGCTCGAGCACCGCGGGCAGATCGTGTCGAACCTGACCCCGAACTGGTTCGCGTCGATCATGGGGACCGGCATCGTCGCCAACGCCGCGGCGACCCTGCCGTTGCAGTTCCCGGGGCTGCGCCCTGCCGCGACCATCGTCTGGGCACTGGCCAGCGTGTTGTTGGTCGCTCTCAGCACGGCGACCGTCATGCACTGGGTGCGTTACCGAGCCACCGCGCGGGGGCATCGACTCAATCCGGTGATGGCGCACTTCTACGGGGCACCGCCCATGGCGCTGCTGACCGTCGGCGCGGGCACCCTGCTCTTGGGCAGAGACGTCCTCGGTACGCCCCTGGCGGTCGGCATCGACTGGGTGTTGTGGACCATCGGTACGGTGCTCGGCCTCGTCA